>CAZWOX010000005.1:0-104886 GCA_964635345.1 uncultured Nitrospira sp. | reverse complement strand
ACCAAGAACTCAGTCAGCTGGGGACGAGCAGCGTGAGAACAAATTTACCGTGTCGGCCTGGCAGCGGGCTTGGCCGGGCGCTTCATGATTCTTGCGGCTTCTGTCGCCTCGGCCGAACCGTCATATGAGCAGACGGCCCGCTGTGTTCTGGATGTGGTGAAGGCGTTTCGCGCGGCTTATGCGCTGCATGGGGTGGATTGAATCAGGGAGTCATCCCTGGTGTTTTCCCGTGATCCAGGGAGGATTATTTATGGAAAGTTGAACGCAACACATTGATAATGCGCAAGAAAATTAAGTAGTTTTCTGTCGTGTTTTCTATAGCCGGTTCGTGCTAAGATTCCCTTGCTGCTTTCTTGGTCGCCATGGGTCTTCACCAGGCGGTCGGAAGTCGGGGGAGGTGATGTGGCCATCACCTCCCCTTTTTTTTGCCTTGTGGCATTCTTGCCTCAGAGCCCTCAGGACCCTGCAGTTCTCCCGCGAGTTGCTGCTCCTCTCCAAACGGTGAGTTTGTCCATCTGATTTTTGAACCGGTCCGTTCCTCTCTGTATTCTTCTACTGCATCGTGATTTTCTGACGAGAGCGATGAGGCACGGTCGAGAGATTTCGATTCTGAGTCGGCCGGGATTTTTCGGTGTAAGCTGGACGGAGTGTGGGGGGAGTCAACGATGGCGGTCGTGTCATCGGATGGTGCGGGCGGTGATCGAGTCGGCGGAAGCACGACGATGAAAACAATGAATTGAGAAATTTCATTCGTCCAGCGAGTCGGAATTGCGGGAGTCGTATGTGAGTGGGAGTGGGAGAAAGAGGCGAGGAGGCGACGTGACCGTCGCCTCCTCATGGTGCGACTACTTCTTCTTTTTCGCGGCAGCCTTTTTTACAGGCTTCTTCGCTGCTGCTTTCTTCGTGGCCATGAGTACTTCACCCCCCTTCGGTATAAAAATTCGTGAGTCGATGTGACAGGTATAGCAGAGATTGCGCGGCGAGTAAATTACTTCTGCGCGGATTTTGTCGGTCGGCCAGAAAATGGACGGGGCTCCCGTATCCCGTGATCCGCTCCCTTGTGAGGGGCGAAGGTTGGCCGGAGCAAGGGGGCGGATCCGCGTCGGGCCGTTGGGAGTCGGGCTGCCGATGATCGTCTCGCGCACGTGACGTGCAACATGATCGGCGCTGATCGTTTGCTGGAGCTGGTTTCCAGCTCTTCTATTGTTCCTGCCGCGCGGCGCGGCCCGTCGATGACCGTCGTTGATCCGGCAATTCGGTGTTGCCGAATCTCTCTCGAAGGGCTGCCGGGGAGAGTGGGGTGGTCGTACGGTCCGGGTTGCGCGCGCGATCCGATGAGTTGGGCTCAGGAAATTATTTTTTTAGAGAGAGCCTCTCCACCACGAATAGAGGTGTTCGACGGAGTCCTGGTTCAGGATGCGATGACTCAGCCGACGACGGAAGATCCGTCTTCGTGTTCGACTTCATTGCCGGCGCATGGTCCGGTCGCGTTTCGATTTCTCGCCGACATGACTGCGTTCGCATGGACAGTGGCGCTGCGTAGAAATCAACGGGCAGTGGCCTTCGCGCAAATCGGCTACCGGCGGGATACTACCGGCTCTTGCGTCAGGCAGCGCCGGGGCGTAAATTAATAGCATCTTCTCGCAGCCGCCTCATTCTGTAGGTGGTGCTATGGTCCTCCGTGGAGCCTCAATCCAGCGGTTCGGACCTGCCGGGTGTTTCCCTTTCACCAGACGGGCAGTCGACTATACTTCAAAGGGGCGAACGACCGGTCGTTCAGCGACTCTCGTGTCGGGCGCCATTTCGGGTGCCGAGTCTTCACATCGCGCGATCCGAATCGGGTACGTGGGCCTGCGGCGCATCTGCCGTTTGCCGGATTGCCTGAGGAGGAGAGGAGGTTGTCATGACCTATCGCTATAGCAGTATCGACATCATTGTCGGATTTGGCATGTGTGCCATTGTTTTCGGCGCACTGCTCTTCTTCATGGCCGCGACCGGCACATTTCTCGTCGCCACGCCGCCGGCGATGGTTGATCAATTCCCCGGTTCAGCGAACGGGATGGTGTGGTTACAGCCTGCGCTGGGGCATGCCATTGTCGAGCGCGCGCAGCTGCAACGGCAGAGCGATCGCATCACGGCCCAGGCGGCATTGGAATGGGATCAGGCGTTGCTCGCGCACCATAGCCTGCAGTCCCTTCCCGGCGGTCCTTTCGGATTTATCATGGACCGTGCGGCGACGATGCCTGATGACCACGCGGCTCGCGTGCAGGCCGTCATGGGGCGTTCCATTGTGAATGCCACCAGGCGCGGCGTGCACAGTGGGATCCTGTCGGCGGATCACTATCTCTCCGATTACAATCGCGACGTGATCGGCGCCGCGGAGCAATGGGGCGGGCGCATGCAGGGGGCCTTCGAGGCGGCATGGCAGCCGTTGCTCGGTCGATGGATTATGGATGCCGGTCGGGACTATGCCGTTCGGGCGGCCGGAGTTCAGGAGCAGTTGGGGATGGCGATTGTTCATGTGGCTCAGGCCAGGACCGGGTTGGAAGAGGCCTGGGCAGCGAATCAATATCAGCTGGGATCGCTGCTGGCGGCGGTGGACCGCGTGGCGACGATGACGGAACCGGCCGATCAGATCATGGTGGCAAGCGCGACGCCGACGGCCGCCACGATGGTGCCGGAACCGGCGATGGCCTGGCCCGGGGTCCCGCTCGGGTATCTCGTTGCCGCGATGATCGGGATGGCCCTGGTATTTTTCAGTGGGTTGAGGCTGTCCGCCATGAGCCGTGAAGCAAAGGCCTTGGCCGATTTGCGGCGCGAGCATGATCGCTGGGTATATCGGCCGGCGGCATAAGACGTCGGCCTGGCAGGATGGCTGATGCCGGCAAGCCTGTGTCAGCCATCCGTTGACCGCCGGTTGGCGTCAAAACGGGATGCGCCCGCCGGCAGATTGTGAGGGGATCATGGTTGTCCTGATTGGTCTGGTGACGATGAGCGCGCTCGTGGGCCTGCTGGTTTGGTCGCTGACGGGAGAAAGCGACGCGGAGCATCGGCATATGGCTGAGGTGAAGGGCCCGTCCGGGCCGTCCGTCGCACCTGAGGCAGGAGTGCCGTTCAAGCGGGCCGCTTAGTCCGCCGAAGCCACTATCCACATGCCTCCAGGACCCGATGCGGCGTTGGGCTGTAAGATCTTGATGCTGCGTGGTCGAGGTATCTACTGAGGACTTCCACGGTAAGTGCTGCCGTTATTCTGTCCCATCGGCAGGATGGGTGTGGGGAGGACGCCCGGAGATCTGTTTCTGGCGAAGCAGTTTCGTGAAATAGGTGCGCTGGAGTTTCAACGCTTCAGCGGCTCTCGTTTGGTTCCATCCGTTCTGCTGGAGGGCCGTCTCCAGCACTTTCTTGCTGTGCGCGTCCATCATCTCATGGTAGCTGCGCGACGCTTGGTCGAGTCCAGCCTCCTGATCGGGTGTGGGCGAGAGCACCATGAGCGACAGCTGCGCCGGTTCAATCGTCGCGCTTGTGGAGAGGATGACGGCGCGGGTCAGCACGTTCTCCAGCTCGCGGACATTGCCTGGCCAGTGGTACTGGCGCATGAGATCGAGCGCCCGGTCGCTCAGCGCGTACCGGCGGTGGTCGCCGAGCGCGGCCGAACGGCGGAGGAAATGCTCGGATAGGGTCGCCAGGTCATCCAGGCGTTCCCGCAACGGCGGCAGAGTGCTGGTGATCACAGCGAGCCGGTAGTACAGGTCTTCCCGAAAAGTACCGTGGCGGATGGCCTGCCGCAAATCTTTGTTCGTCGCGGCGATAAACCGGACATTGGTCCGGATCAGCTGTGTGCCGCCCACCCGATAGAAGGTCTGATCCTGAAGCACGCGCAACAGATGGCTCTGCATGAGCATCGGCATATCGCCGATCTCGTCCAGGAAGATAGTGCCTCCTTCGGCGATTTCGATTTTGCCGGGTTCCCGCTTCAGCGCGCCGGTGTAGGCTCCGCGTTCATGTCCAAACAGCTCGTTCTCCAGGAGGGTCTCCGGTAAGGCCGCGCAGTTCACCGCGACGAACGGCTTGTCCCGTCGCGGGCTCCAGCGGTGAATGGCGCGCGCAATCACTTCTTTTCCGGTGCCGGTCTCGCCGAGCAGCAGGACGGTGACCGGGGCGGCCGCTGCTTGCTTGGCGATGGCGAGTTGTGCCGCCATTTTCCGATTGGTTCCGACGATAGGATCGTATTGCCCCTCGACTTCCTTGCGGAGGACCTCGACATGGCGATCCAGCGCGAGGGTCTCAAGCGCTTTCTTGATCACGACCGTGAGGTGGTCTGCCGTGAAGGGTTTGGTCAGGAAGTCGAAGGCGCCTAAGTGCATGGCTTGCACGGCGCGCTCGATCGTGCCGAAGGCGGTCAGAATAATAATCAACGGTGTGGTATAGGCGGGCAAGGGAGTCTCCGAGTCGGGCACTGATGCAGCGGCGGCGGCTTCCCGAACCTGTTGTAACACTTCCAACCCGGAGCGATGAGGGAGTTCCAGATCGAGGAGGACGAGGTCCGGCGCCTCCTGTTGAATGAGCCGCAGGGCCTCTGCCCCGTCGCTCGCGGTCAGGGGTTCATGCCCCATCCATGTGATGCGGTTTTCCAGACCGAGCAGGATATCCCGGTCATCATCGACGAGGAGAATTTTGGCGCGCATCGCGTGTAAGCTCCGTATTCATGCTTCGGAAGTGTAGTGACTTCATAGAGAGAAATACATGGTCGATCGACGGTCTATCCGGGCAAGGAGACTTACGTTGGGCCGGGCTGTGCCGCCTCATTGCAGCGCCGTTCCGTCTCCAGGACCGGCGCGAGCGGCAGCGTAAAGCAGATGCAGGTTCCGCGACCGGGCGTGCTCTCCGCCCAGATTTCTCCCCGGTGCATCGTGATCAAGGTCTTGGTAATGAACAGGCCCAATTGAGCCCCTTGCGAGGCCGGCATCGGCGACGGCACTTTTGAAAATTCGTTGAAGACGCTCGGCAAGTGGAGGGGATCGATCCCGCATCCGGTATCGGTCACGCGGGTCTTGACCATCCCGGCAGCATCAGAGGAGAACGTCACGGTAACAGTTCCGCCGGGAGGGGTAAACTTGATGGCGTTGCCGATCAGATTCCAGAGGATTTGTTCCAGCTTGTCGCGATCGCCGAAAATCCTGGGGAGGGGGCGTTCCGGTTCGATCCGAAGGGCAATCTGTTTCTCTGCGGCGACCGTCTGCAAGCCTTCTGCGGCAGTGGCCGCGATCTCCGCAATACAGACCGGTTCAGGCCGGAGCACATCTTTGCGGGTATCCAACCGCGACCAATCCAACAGCTGATTGATGATGCGGGCCAGCCGCGCCACGTTGTGTTCGATCCGCGTGAGGTAGGTCGTCTGCT
Organism: uncultured Nitrospira sp.; assembly: GCA_964635345.1. Taxonomy (GTDB): domain Bacteria; phylum Nitrospirota; class Nitrospiria; order Nitrospirales; family Nitrospiraceae; genus Nitrospira_D. The sequence goes on along the minus strand of CAZWOX010000005.1, from coordinate 99,486 downwards.
GGCTTGTCAATGGACCGGTGACACCGTCCAGCATGTTTTCGGCAAAACTTCGAATGGCGGTCATGGGCGTGCGCAACTCATGGGACACGACCGAGAGGAAGGTCGTGCGCCGTCGATCGTGGGCTTGGAGTTGGTCATTGGCGCGCGACAGTTCCTCCGTGCGCTCGTGGATGCGCTCTTCCAGATGCTGGGTCAGCTCGGAGAGGTGGGCATAGGCGCGGGCGTTGTCGATCGCGGCGGCCACATGGCTGGCGATCGTCAGAAGAATATGAAGGTCTTCTTCGGCGCATATCTGGGCGCCCCGATCGCCGGCTATGTATCCCAAGGTCCCGTGATGGCTCTGAAGAGGAACGGCAATAAACGACGAGATGCCGGCGCGCCGCAGTAATTCCATCACCGGCGGATAAATCCGGTCGGCTGCGGCTTCGAGCGCCTGGATGAGCACCGGTTCGCGGCGAAGAAACAGATCGGCGGTGATGCTGCCATCGTCGCGTATGGGGATCTCCAGATTATAGGCGAGCTCAGCGATCTCGGGCGGGATCCCCGTGACGCGGGCGATGTACGACACGTCCCGCTCCTCGAGCCGCAGGACCAGCACCATGCGCAGGAACCCGAGATTGCCGACCAGGAGTTGGAGCACTGTGTCGAGGAGGTGGTTCATATCCAGGGTGCTCGCAATGGCGGCGCTGGCTTGATGCAGGGTGGTCAGCTGCCTGAATTGCTGTTTGATCGTCTCGAGGTTGGCGTTGATGGCCTGATTCCGCTCTTGAACCGAGCGGACCATGACATTGAAGTGCCCGGTCAATTGGCCGACCTCATCGTTCGTGGACGGGGACAGTTGAACCGGCGCGGTTCCCTCAGTCACCTGGCGAGCCACACCGGCCAGGCGTCGCAACGGAGTCGTAATGCGCGAGGTCAGCAGGTGAGCGCCGAGTATGCCGGCCCCGATAATGAGCGCAGTCAGGACAAAGACATTCTGTATCATGGTCAGCACGGCCTGGCGCACGTTCTCGTCGGTGAGGCCGATTTGAATTGCGCCGTACACGGGCGGTCGTTTCATCATCGTCCCGTCGGCGGCAGAGGCTTCGGGGTCGAGCGTAAAGGTGATCGTGGGGGCGGGCGATGCCCGAAGAACCGGCAAGGCAAAGTCATAGAGCGTCTCGGACAGAGTGGGGAACAACTGAGACGTGAAGGAGCCTTGATGCTGAGGGCCGAGCGTGAGCTGATCCGAGACCACAAGGGGGGTAATCTGCGGAACCATCGCCGGCGTTTGCGCCAGTCTCTGAGCGATGTCTGCGGGGGGGTAGATCGGATGGGAGAGGGACCGTCGTGGATCTGTCAACGACTGGCGCGCTCCCTTGCTGTACCGGGCGAGAACCTGGTCATTTGAGCCCGTGACGACCACATAGACGACTTCATCGATAGCGAGGAGGCCTTCGATGTGCTGTTGAAGCGTCGTCTGATCTTCCGCGACCAGGCCGGCAAACCGGAAATGGTTGTTGTGCGCGATATTGGTCAGGAGGATCGTGCCGAGGCGATGGAGATTCTGCAGCATGGCGTCGCGTCGTATTTCAACGAAATACCAGCTCAATGTTGAACAGGTCAGGACCAGAATCAGGCTGAAGAACACGACAAATTTCGTACGCAAGCTGATGAACGCCTTCGTCGGTTCGCCGGGAGGCGATGTCGGATTCTGAAGTGAGTTCGGTTCGGTCGCCATAGGAGTCAGATCCTAATATTTCTCATCGATCAGACGCTCGATGTCGTTGGGAAAGGTGATCTCCAGGAAGTTTGCGGTCTTTTGATTTGCCGTGATGCTGAGGCGTTCGATGGGTATCGGTTTCATCGGGAGTTTCCTGTCTCCGTCGAGGAGCCGTCTGGCAAGCAGGCCGGTTTCCCGGCCGACATCTCTGTAGGAAACGGAAATGCTGAGGAGCGCTCCGAGCCTGGTCATCTCCGGCGAGAAGCCGATGACAGGGACATGTCGTGCCATGGCTGATTCGAGGATGAAACCAACGGACTCCGCGGTCAAGACCGTTGAGTCCGGCACTAGCCACAGCCCATCGACGGTGGTGAGGAGCGCGCGCAACTGTTGCGGCACGTCTTTTTCACTGCCGACCGTGAATTCCGCCAGCTTGAACCCGCTGGCAGCAGCGTAGGAAGTTGTTTCTTTGATGCGGGATCCGGTCTTGGCGGGATCGAACAGGACTCCGAGGTGACGGAGCGTCGGCAGAAACGAGCGAAGAATCTTAAATTGACGTTCGGCGGGTATGTCCAGCAACGTGCCGGTCATATTCGGCGCGGAGAGACGATGCTTTGCAGGATCGAGAATCATCATATACACGATGGGAATATCCACGATCTCTACCTGGGCGGCCAGCGCAGCTTTGAGACCGACGGCCAGCACGAGGGACGCGTCGGAGGCCCTGATTTTCCTGGCCAGTTTTTCCCCGAGCTCCGGATCACCGCGCAAATCGTATTCGACATAGGTCATGGAGGCAGGGGCCGTGACTTTGAATCCTTCGATCGCCTGGGCATAGGCCGGCAAGTCGGAGGATTGCAGTATGGCAATTTCTCCGGCGAGGGCGTCGGCTGATCCGAGGAGACAGAATATGAAGAGCAGAGCGCTTCCCCCCAGGCTCCTGCCGGGCGTGAGGCGCCTGGTGAGAGGGGGGCGCTCCGAGTGTCGTTTCAGGGACTTCATCATATCATGGTCACGTATGATCGTGCCCCGGTTTCTCGATGGCTTTGCGACCTGCCTGCGTGGTCTCTGACAGCGTCATCTGTTCTGTCCGGGTGTTGTCGTTTGGACCGTCCCCAGGATGCGGGTCGCCGCGCCGGTCACACTCCGAACGACATGGCCCGACCATGAAAGCCACTGAAGCGTGCCGTCGGCTCCGCACGCGCGGTGAGCAAAGGCGAGCTCAGGCTGTGAGGAATGTTGCGCCGCCAGCAACGCCGCCAGAACGGAGGGCTGATCGTCTGCGTAGACTCTGGCCAGAAAATCCTGTCTGGAGAAAGGGCCGATACCGGCCGGCAGGCCGAGCAGATCGTTGACGATCGGCGACCCGTAGCAGCGGTCCGTTTGCAGGTTCCAGTCCCAGATGCCGATGCGCGCGCTCATGAGCGCGCGCTGAACCCGCTCTTCGTTGACACGGAGGGAATCTCCCAGACGTTTGCGTTCGGTGATGTCGGTGGAGATGCCGCATACGGCGTAGGGCGCGCCGGTTTCGTCGCAGAGCGGAAATTTGATCGAGATGTAGTGGTGAAGCCCATCCCGGTGAGGAGCGGTTTCGTCGTACTCCACCGGAGCCTTGCGCTCCAGTACCTGGCGATCGTTGGCGCTGAACGCGTCGGCAATCTCGCGGGGAAAGAGATCGTGGTTGGTGCGCCCGACGATCTGATCGGCGGTCAGATCGAACAGCTGCTCGAACCGGCGATTCGTCAGCATGAACCGGCCGTCCGTCCCCTTCACGTAAATGACGGCGGTGGTATGATCGATCACATCTTTCAGGAGCCGTTCGCTGCGCCGGAGGGCTTCTTCGATCCGTCTGCGGTCGGTGATGCACTGTAAGGAGCCCGCCATGCGGAGGGGACGTCCATTGCCGTCCCACACGGCCAGGCCGCGCGCGCGGAACCAGCGGTATTCGCCGTGTTTCGTGAGGAGCCGGTACTCCACGTCGTAGGGCTCGCGCTGTTCCAGGTGCGCGCGCAACGCGGCCAGGACTCGCTCCCTGTCTTCAGGATGCAAGCGGGATGTCCAGCTCTCCAGGATGTCCGGAAACTCCTCCCGGTCGTATCCTAACAACTCGCGCACCCGCGGAGACCACCAGACCGGAGTGTGAGGATGATGCCACGGCTGGCCGGGCAGGACCTGTCCATCCCAAAACCCGTCGCTGGATCCGCGGATCACATATTCCAAACGGTCTTCCCGTTTCCGCAATCCCGATTCAACCAGCCGCTGTTCTGTCACATCGCGGAACACCACGACGGCGCCGGTGACCTCGCTGTTTTCCCAGAGCGGCGTGCTGATGTATTCGACCGGGAAGCTGGCGCCGTTACGCTTCCAAAATACTTCATGTGTGACGCGGTGAATCTCGCCGTCGCGCAGGGCGGCATAGATCGGACAGGAGTCGTCGGGGTACGGAGTCCCATCGATTCTGGTGTGGTGCAGGAGCGCATGCATGGGGCGTCCGATCAAGTCTTCCACCGAATATCCGAGCATCGCAGCCGCGCGCGGATTCACGAACGTGGCGAGCCCATGGCGATCGATGCCATAAATGCCCTCGCCGGCTTGCGTCAGTATCAGCGTATGGCGACGACGCAGTTCGTCCAGCGCCCGCTCCGCCTGTTTGCGTCTGGAAATGTCGCGAATGATGCCGCTATAGAAATTGCCGGTCGCAGTTTTCCATGTCGCCAGCGAGAGCTCGATTGGAAATTCGGCGCCGTCTTGCTTGAGTCCTTGCAGTTCGACGGCCGACCCGATGAGACGGCTTGGTCCGCCCGCTTCCATGCGGGCGATGCCGGCGTTGTGGCGGTCGCGATAGCGAGAGGGCATCAGAACGGTGAGCGGTTGCCCGATCAGATCATGGTTCGAATAGCCGAACATGGTCGCCGCTGACCGGTTATGCGAGACGATGAACCCACGACCATCGGCGACCACGATGGCGTCGCTGGCCGACTCCACCAGTGAGCGGAAGCGGTCCTCGCTTTCCGTCAGGAGATGTTCGGCGCGCTGGGCTTTCACCGCCAGCTCCTTGACGCCGATCGCGCGGCGGAGCGTCTGCCGGAGCTCTTCGCGATGGTAGGGTTTGGTCAAGTAGGCGAAGGCTCCCAGCGTCAGCGACCCCACAGTTTTCTCCGTCGCCGTGCTGGCTGTGACGATGATCACGGGTAAATGCGGGTCCAACTGTTGGATCGTGGCGAGCACTTCAAGGCCATCGCCGTCCGGCAGGGTTAGATCGAGCAAGACCGCATTGAAGTGACGGGCATGAAGCCGGGCGAGCGCGCCGGCGCAAGAGTCGGCGGTATGGACGGTATAGCCGTCGTGGGTGAGCAGGTCCTGCAGACCTACGACAATATCCGGATTGTCTTCGACGACGAGCACGGTATATGAAGGGGCTTCGCCGGCCATAGCGCCCTCAGTCAGTAAAGCCTTCTGGATAGGAAACGGCCTGATTCACCGCTGCCCAAGGCGGAGTGTCGCTGTGTTGCGCCGCACCATAACGAGAATTGCGCAAGAATAGTAGAGATATACCACTTAAGGAAACCATTGAGAACCTCACCGTCAGCCGGCCCATCACCCGGCTGCCGATCGTTTTGCCTGAGGGATATTCCCGGCAGTCATCAATTCTTTGGTCATGCAGCTTGATCCTGTCATACAATTGCCTATATGCTGTCCGACAGGAGGTGCGCCATGGCTCTTGTTCAGGTTTCCGCCAGGTTGAATTCCGACAAGTTGAAGCGAGCGAAGAAGGCATTGGGCGCGAAGACCACCAGTGAAGCGATTCAAAAGGCGTTGGACTTGGTGACGGAAAAGGCCGCGCACGATCGGGTGATTCAGCGGTATAGCGGTGTCGGGAAGCAAGATGCCTTTGAAGGCGAGTAGGTATGCCGTTCTTGACACCTCCGTCTACATCGAGAATTTCCGAACGGGCCGCTTCGCGTTTCGTCTCCTCCATACTCCCTTTATCATCCGCTGTTCTTCCGTGGTGCTGCATGAACTCCTGCGAGGCGCCAGGCCGGGAATTGAGCGTCGATTTGTGGCGGACCTGGCGAAGTGCTGCCGAGTGCTGACCCCGACGGAGGCTCATTGGATGGCGGCGGCGGGGATTTTGAACGGTATGAGGAAGCGTGAACATTATGACGCGACCAAAGTCCGTGAGATCGCCTTCGATGTCTTGATCGCCTTGACTGCGCGCAGCATCGGCGCAACGGTCATTACCTGTAACGAAACGGATTTTCAGGCTATCCGGCGTCATCTCTCGTTTCCGCTCCTCTGCTGGAAGTAGACGCACATCTGATTACCGTTTGACTCCGGCACGCAGCACTCACAACTCAGAACTCAGAACTGTACCGTCACCCGGCCCGTCACCCGGCTGCCGATCGTCTCAGCTCTGCGGTCATTGCACGTCCTCACTTCGGCATCGAGCGCTGGCGGGCGAGTCCACACGCGACGCCTACAGGAACGGCTTGGCAGGGGGAAGGCGTTGTGGAAGGGGCCCACGGCGGGGGCGTCCTCGTTTCAGCGGAGTGAGGCGAGGAGGAAATGTGCCGCCGTTGGCGTGTTCCATCTCTGCCACTGCATCATGGATGGCATCGGCGATGACCCGGGTCATGGTGCATTGTTCTGTCCAGTAAATGGCGTTGCGGAGACGCTCGATCAGGGTGGTCTGCAGGAAGATGGTCACGCGCTGATTGCGCGAGTCTGCGGGTGCGGTCGCTCGGTTGAATGGCGTGGCGTGAAGAGAACCGGCTGGAGTCTGATGCGAGAGAGGCAGAGGACGATTGTCCGGAACCAGGTCAGGCCGCCATTCCTCGGCGCGATGGTGTCCCGTTTTCTTCGAAATGTGCTGAGTCACGAGGATGACCCCCCTTGGTCGGTGCGAGGGTCGCCGACGGTGATCGCGAAGACCATGAGCCACGAGAGTCCTACCAGCCCCGCCGACAACACCCAGATGATCAATTCCTGTGTCATGGTGCGGACTCCTGAGGGTGTCGCATCCTGTTCCTTCTGGAAGAGTTCGCAAGCCGTATGCCATTGGCCCTCTCTGATTGAGTGGGGAAATTTGGTCGGAGAATGGTGGAAAAAGCGCATCTGAGATGTCTCTTATCGCGATGTGTCACTGCGAGAGTCGATGAGGGTGGATCAGATATGATCCGAAGGCGAATCAGAAAGGATTCGCCGGTTGGCGTGCGGAAATTGTGAGAGGTCTGAGGTAACTACCTCCAACCTCACACGCTTTGCCGCTCAACTTCAACCTTGACCTCAACCTGCAGTGAGGAAGCGCTATCGGGTCGGCGTCGTGAGGGAACGAAGATCCCACTCGGCCACTCCGTGCAGACCGACTTGTTTCAGCAGCGCGGCGCGCATGCGGCGGAGCGGGGCATCGGTGGGGCGGGCATCGATGAGCGCACAGAGACAGGCCATCGCGTCGTACCAGAATCCCTGGCGGGCGTTGTCCTGCACGCTCTGCGTGCTGCAGGTGAGGTGCGGGCCTGCTTCGACAAGACAGGCATTGAACTCACAGCGCTCGATGACTCCCCCCGCCACGATATCCTGCGATGGCGAGTCGGGGTTACGAATCACAGAGACGTACCATCGATACTGCACGTCCGGCTCGAGCGTCAGTCCCATCTCTTTCAGATTAATCGTCTGAATTCCTGCCTTTGTAGGGGAAGGGATGGGTGCTTCATGCACCGGCTTGATCGAGCGATTGTCGATCAGGGTGAAACGAACGGTATAGGCCGTGGGTTTGGAAAGAAACCAATTCAGCGCCGGTGTCTGGTTGATCGTCAGGCCGACATGATCGGGGACAAGGGCTTGAATTTCCGGGTCGCTGCCGCCGGTCCCGCGCATTTCCCCACCGACCCGCGCGCGCGGGAACAATTTCCAGGGTGGGGTATAGACCGGCAGCGACAGGTCTTCAGGGGCGGCGACTTGAGGGGCGTCGGATGGTCCGGATCCCGCCGTGGCCTGCGCCGGTTCTAACAGTGTCAAGCCCAGGGACATTGTACAGATGATGCAAAAAACCGATGTGGGTTTCACCATGCACCCCCTCTTGCTGAGGCTCTGTGGTGAATATCCATGCATAAATCATACTGTAGCATAGGGTCGCGATCCTTTTATAGCCAGTTATTGAGCAACAAGAAGGGCGACCAGTAAGCCGGATGCTCATAGACCCGATCAGCCAACAGCTTTGCCTGAGCCTGTTGCAACGCGACCGCTTTGGAAATCGTTGTATTGCTGAGCTGCCGGTAGAATTCTGAAATCAGCGCGGCGGACGCTTCATCATTGATGAACCACAGCGTGGCGATCGCGCTTCTCGCGCCGGCCTTGATGGCGATGCCTGCGAGGCCGAGGGCGGCGCGATCATCGCCGACACCCGTCTGGCAGGCGCTGAGGGTCAGGAGTTCGAGCGGCTTCTGTCGGAACCGGTACAAGCCGATCAGCCGGTCCAGCTGATTCACGGTGAGTTTGCCGTCGAACGTGAGCAGAAAACTCTCGTTCGCATCCGTCGAAAACTTTCCGTGAGTGGCAATGTGCAGCACGCCGAACTGACCGTCCCGCAATTCCCGCTCCAGCCGGGTTGTCTGAAACTCGCTGTTGAGCAGTTGATCGCCTCGATAGAGATCGTGGATCGCTCCCATTTCTTCGGCCACGTACGGGAGCGCCGGGAACCCCTGGACGGCATGTGTCAGTCCGATGGACAGGAACCGGACGGTTTCGCGGTTAATCGGGTGGGGGTCCGTGAGATTGAGCCCGGGGGTCAGCGCGACGGCAAATTTCTGAATGAGGAAGCCGGTCCCATCGTGTAAGGCTGCCAGGGGAATGGTGCGGAGTGCTCCGTCTGGGACAAAGACCAGCGTATTAATGTGCAGGCGGGTCAGGTCTGCCTCGATCGGTCGAACCAGCCAGTCATAGAGCTGTTGGGCATGGGGGAGATATTCCCTGGTCGTCCGCTTCTCGACCGTGCGGCGGAAGGCGCGCACTTCCTGCGCCAATGTCACGGCAGGGACCGGCACAGAGATTCTTGTCATCCCGGTCGGGAGGCTGACGAGCATGTCCAATCGGTCTGCAAACATGATCGGATAGATGACTGCCGTGGTCGGAGAGAGCTGGTCGGGTTTTGTGATGCGGGACTGCAGGGCATCGACGCATTCGTCCTTGAAGTATTCCCGCAGCTCAGCCGCTTTGAAGGCTTCGATCGCGTCGCGCGCAGTCAGGAGATAGGTCTGTGCGGTGGGAGTGTCGTCCGTCAACCCGGCGCGTTGGAGCAGGAGGTCGGCCAGTTCAAAAAACAAGGGGCGCACCGATTCCTGGTCCGGCGTCGACGCCTCATAGGAGGCGCGGGCCACTTCCGGTCGGATGGGCAGCAAGGTGGCGGCTGCCGGTAGGAGGCGATGGCGTCGTCGAGCCGGCCGTTCGATGCCAGCAGCCGGCCCACTTGCCACTGCCAACGGTAGAGCGCTTCCGGTACGCCTGCGGATTGCGCTGAGAAGGCCGCACGTCGGGACAACTGCAGCGCTTCCTCGGTGCGGCGTTCTGTTTCGTAGAGATGCCCGAGATAGCCCAGCGCATAGGACAAGGTGCGCGCATCTCCCAATCGTTCGGATAGGGCCACCGCCTCTTGCAGCACGCCGGCGGCTCGTATGAGCAGCGCATCGCCGATGGCGGGCAGGAGCGGCCGTAGGTGCCCGTAGCCCAGCCCGATATTAATCAAGCCGACGGCCTTGTTGTAAGACGGAGACAGTTCACGGGCCTGGTCGAGTGATTGATCGAGCCAGAGCCGGCTGTCCTGTGGTTGGCCGAGCCGTAACGCCGCGCGCGCGGCGTTGATTCTGCTGGTAATCGCGACCATGGGAAGCCCGGCGTCCTGCGCAATCGTCGTACTTTCATGAAATGCAGCCAGCGCCTCGGCGTCTTCGTGTCTGAGGGCGTGGAGGATGCCCAGATCGTTTAACGTGGCGGCCGTGAGCGCCGGTGACGCTTCTCGACGGGCGAGCGTCAACGCGTCGGTCAGGCGTTCCTCGGCTTCATCGAGTTGCCCGACCGCGAGATACGTGCGACCGAGCTGGGCGAGCGCCTCCGCCTGGATCGAGGGATCGCCGCTGTTCTGTGAGAGCACCAGCGCAAGATCAAGCTGGAGCAGCGCCTGCTTGGACTGACCGAGAGCCTGCGCCGCTTGTGCGGTGCCGAGGAGGGCCTGGATGTGTTCGCGGGTCGCGCCGCGTTCGCCGGCAAGCCCGGCGGCCTCCTTCCAGATGGTGAGGGCTTGTTCAAACGCACCGCGGCGAAACGCGTCGGTGCCCTGCGCCAGCAGGGCGTCGAGATTGTCCGGGGTGGTCGCCCCCTGCACCGCGGTCGTGAGCAGGAGTCCCAAGAGTCCAACGAGCGCCCGGCCGATCCAGCGGCAGATCCCTCGTGCGGCATGTCTAGGGCCGGACGCTGATGCCGTGAGGGGGAGGGTGAGCATGCGTCGAGGATTCATCGGCCTCGTCCTTATAAGACTTGCACGACAAACTGCAGATGGATGCCGTGATCCTGCAGATTGCCCGGCGGATGCGGCACGTGATTGAGCGGTTGTCCCCAGTAGAGTTCAAACCGCGCGCGTTCCTGCGGCAGCAGGCTCCAGCGAACGCCGAGTCCCACGCTCGCCAGCGTCTGTGGATCGGGTGTGCCGCCTTTCGCATTCCAGGCGCGGCCGACATCGGCGAATTGCGCAAATTGGAGGCGGGGCTCGCCGGAGGGAAACGTGAGTAGAGGGATGCGGGATTCAATGGAGGCGAGAAACGCATTGTCGCGAATGAGCGTGTTCTCTCGATAGCCGCGGACCGTGAAGCGTCCGCCGACCGGCACCTGTTCCAATGGGAAGAGGCGATCGTTGGCGAGCTGCAGGCTCATCTGTCCCAGCAGTTGGACGCCCCACCAGTCATCGAGCCGTCGCAGGCCTTGAACTTGGCCTAACCACGAGAAGAATTGCGTATCCGGGAGCGGACCGGAGTTGTTGGTCGCGCCGATCACGTCGAGCCCGACGGAGAAGCGGGAGCGGACCGCGATGACCGAGTTCGACGTGCGGTGAACATATTCTTGAATGAAGCGGAGCGCACTGACCGTGTTGACGCCGGTATCCGATGAGCCGGGAATGAACAGCGAAGGGAGTCCGGCCTGGTCGAACGCGGAGGTCACCTTGTTGTAGAGCCGTTCCCCGGTGATCGCGACGGCAAACTCATCGGTGAGCGTCTTGTAGAGCGGCTGGCGGAGCGTGATGCCGAAGATCTCAGCATCGGCTTTCAAGTCGAGAAAACGGAAGCTCTGATCGACCACGAGGAAATCGTTGCGCCGGTAGTAGGCCGACAGAGTCGTATCGTAGCGATTTACTGGAACGGTGTAGGAGGTGTCGATGATCGGATTCACGCCGCGCGACCGGCCGTAGGTGAAGCTGAAGACATCGCCGTGGCCGGTGACATTCTGGTGTGCGACGGTCGCCAATCCCCGTTCGGCGCCCACGACCGGTGTCTGATGGTTATTGAAATCCAGCCAGGCTTTCCAAGGAGAGGCTTCCTTTACCCGCAGACTCAGCAGGCTCTCCCCGCGGCGATCGCCGGGGCGGAGTTCCGCGTTGATGCGTTCCAGGCGCTGGTCCTGCTGGAGCAGTTGCAGCCGTTCTTGCAGGGGCGCGATGGCAAAGGGCGTTTTGACGCCCAGCGCCACCCGGTCGCGCAGATAGCCGTCACGGAACCAGTCGGTCCCCTCTACATCGATCCGCGCGACCGTGCCTTCGACGATGTGATAGGTGATGACTCCGAGCGTCACGTCCTGATCGGGAATGATCGCGCCCGACGTGATATAGCCGCGATTGACGTAGAGCAGGGTCAGCGCCAGCCGCAGCCGCTCCAGGTCGTCTGTCGTGAGCGTGCGGCCTTTGAACGGCTTCGTGACCTGGTCGATCTCCGCCTCCGTGAAGACGGTATTGCCGGTCACATGAATGTCGTGCACGAAGACGCGGATCTGTCCTAACTGCCGCTGAAGGTCGCCATCAGGCGCTTGTGGCACCGGCGGCAGGACCATGCCCGGTGGGGGAGCCGGCGGCTTGAACTCCTTCTTGAGCGGACCGGGCGGTTCGCCGGATCGGCCGGTCGGATCGAAGACCGGCGGGAGGGCTTGAGCCAGGAGTGATGCAGGGGCCAGTGTGAGCAGCATGATGAACCCCGCAGAAAGGGCGATACCTGCGCTCTGCCGCGCAAACGATATGCGAATCCTCATCCAAGCCTCGACCCTACGCGCGGCATCCAGTCAATCCATTCTCCGCAAAGCTCTGTGTCAGAAAGCCTGCGGGGGTCAACCGACGCAACGAAACCGGGGCATCGGCCGATGCGGCCATGGCGGCGACCGGCGGCGAACTGAGGGCCATCGGGCTGCTCTCTCTACCGGCGAGGGCCAGCGGTTCGGTCTGTTCCATGATGAGTGCGAAAGGACTGGGCGACCAGCCGCCCGGTTCTGCCGGAAGAATATCGCGCCCGGCGACGATCAGGCTGCTGGATCGGCTATCGGCCAGTGCGGCGCAACGACCGGTCTGGAGTGACTGCGCCTGGCGAAGCGAAGAGGGGAGTGAGGAGACCGTTCCTGCCAGGTTTGAGGTCGGACTCTGGATATTCACCGTGCCGTTCAACCCGAATTGTGACGAGGCATCCACCAGGCTGCCGGCGTCGGCGAGGAAGAGGGGAGTCGTGATGGAAATATTGCCCCCGGCGCCCTGGACGGCCTGCGCGATCACCTGGCTGTTCTGCAAGATGACGACATTCGGATCGATGGTGATATTCCCGCCGCTGCCTGCCCCGCCAAGGACGGACGTGCTGATGGCGCTATTCACGAGACGGATACGGTCAATGGCCTGAATGTCGATATTCCCGCCACTGGCCTGCGCCGCTTCCGTCTTCACCGAACTGTTGCGCATCTCAAATTGCTGGCCGGCATTGATCGCAATGTTGCCAGCGTTGCCCGGCCCCGTGCTGCTGGCAGAAACCGACGCGCCGTCCGAAATGCTCACGGATTGACCGGCAGTAAGGGCAACATTTCCGCCGTTTCCCGAGTCTGGACTTGTCCCTACTGTGCGGCTAAACACCCCACCGGCTGTTCCATCATTCATGGTTCCTGAAAGCACGATACGGTCAGTGGCATTGACGGAAATGCTTTCTCCCCGACCGTTGTTCGTGGCGCCGCTATCGATGACGGCTCCATCACTCGCAGTAAGTGTTCTTGCGTTGATGCGCACATGGCCTGCGTTGCCACAAGGGCCTGTGCAGAATTCGCTGCCGACTGTGCGTGTATAGATTCCAGTCGCCTTCGTCCCGCCGAGTCCGAAGAATTCTGAATCCACTTCTAATGCCCGCTGCCCGGATAGGGTAACATCCTGAGCCGCAATGGTCATATCGCCGCCACGACCGCTGCTCTGCGTGGTACTGTTGATGCGGGCTCCACCCGACAACGTCAATTTTGGAGTGGTGATTTCAATGGCGCCTGCATTGCCGTTAGATCCAAGACCCGCGTTGCCGAAGGCGTTGGTGTAGAAGCCGCTAGGATTCGAACCGCTCAGGGGATCATCGGCGATCGTGACGTAATCAGTTGCTGTGACACGTATATTCCCTGCATCTCCATCGCCAAAAGTCTGGCTCAGAACCAAGCTCTCATTCCTGAGATCAACCTCTTTAGCCGTAATCGTGATGCCTCCGCCTGGCCCCAGCGCAGTCTGATTCAAAATGGCGGAGGCATCGCTTACCGTCAAGCGGTCTGCGGCAATATTTACTACGCTGCCTCCCTCTAGGCTGAGTACGTCGAGAAAGCTGTTGTTGGATAGCGTGATTTCTCGCGCTTCAAGGGTGAGGTCTCCCCCCCGTGCGCTGAAAGAATCGGCCGCAAACGTACTTGCCGCAATACTCAGCGCGTCGGACTTGATGGAAATATTTCCGGCCGATCCCGATCCTCCTAAGAGACTATCTCCCGTATTGATCCCGGTGTTCGAGAATTGAGCTTGTTCTGCTTCGATTGTAACGTTTCCTCCTTTGCTTTCTGCTCCCGTTCCGCTGTCAATGAAGAAAGTCGGAATGGAGAATGGATCGGTCGATACATTCAAATCTCCCGTAGTCAGGCGAATGTTTCCCGCCTTTCCGATGCCGACCGTATAGGATTCAATAAACGAGAAGGATGAGCCGTCTGGAAGCGAGGTTGCAGTCAGGCTTCCCGAGGCGACCTGGATGTCTCCTGCGTCTCCGGCTCCGGTCGTCCTTGCGGTGAACGCAGGCGCACTGTTGCTCGTGATAACCAAGTCATTACTAACTGCTACATCAATCGCAACAGGTGCTCCGGTCGTCTCGGCGGTGTTAGCCGAAATCGTGGCATCGTCCATCACGAGTTGCCCGCTTCGGATTCGAACGGTGCCAGCGCCATCTCCGCTCACGTCGATCAATGTGCCGGGGCCGAGGCTGATCGAACCGAGCGTTATTCCAGATGCCGGCTGGAATGATGAGGCAATGACTTCCCCGGCTGATGCGATGCTCGTCAGGTTGATTTGTCCTTCCGGGGCCGCAATGCGAGCAGGCTGCATCGTGCCCGGTGCTGTCTCGGCTGGCGTAATGGTGATATCTCCACCAACGAGATTAATGGCGTGACCAGCTTGGACCGAGAGGTTGCTGCCTTGAACGATGATAGATTCTGGATTGGAACCCAGAAACCCGAACGCCGCCACAGGGGCTGCACTCAGAAGAACACCCGCCGGTCCAGCCACTGCGTTAAATAGAACACCGTCGTTCAGTCGAAGATTGTTGGCTGTGGTGAATGTGACCGATCCACCGACATTCAATGTGGTATTCGGTCCAAACACGATCCCGGCTGGATTCATGAGGAAAAGGTTGGCATCCCCAAAGCCAGTGGTTTGAACGGTGCCGAAAATGTTCGAGGGATTGCCGCCGGTCACACGAGCGAGAATGTTGCTTGTTGGGAGCGCCGTCTCATTCAGAAAGTTCGCGATGTTGTTGGTTGGGACGCCAAACTCACCGAAGCTGTGAAACAAATTGAGTCCATTCCCTGGTCTGGTGCCACCTGTGATGGTGTATCGGACCTGCCCATTCGGCAGTGTGGATGGTGCGCTCATGTGGGTATTCAATCCTGATGAAGAAAGCGGGCCTGCTTGGGCGCGAACATGCAGTGGGATGATGAACGTAAGGCTGGTCAAGATTACAATCAGAGAAGAGATCGCCACATGACGGCTGTCAGGAGGGGGCAACTTGGAAAAGTTCGCGGCGTTCATGTGCGTCTCCTTGGTACTGCGCTCCGAAAAATCATTACCGCTCACCCAGCATTCCAGTTATGAGAAGCGGTCATTAAACACGTTCAATATCCGACCATGCACATGTAGATGTTTTCGTTTACGGGCATTCGCATTTGCAAGACTTGGTCGTATTTGAATAGTATTTGGTCACGCAAGCCGCTCCTCCTCCAAAGCCGCAAGCCCCGGGGTTGTTTTGGCATTTTCTAGAGTTTGCCCCTATGCATTTTGCCGTAGTATCTGTAACTGGTTGCCCGGTTACAACATCGATGAATCCGAGGGCAGATTGACCTTGCCACGGCTGGCTGAAGCATCCCGTCGGGTCCCCTCCCGGTCCGCTCGTCTTACAGGCCTCCTTCCCAATTTCTACGGTCACGCATCCTTGGAATAGGGCGAAGACAAAAAGCCCGCAGAGCAGGCGCGCCATATGGACCGATAGCTTCGGACTCGATCGTCTCATAAAATCCTCCTGTACTGAGTGAGGGGCCTAGCTGCTTCGTTCTCTCTATCGCGGCGGATAGTTTGGGTCGGTCAGATTGATTTTGACAGCCTCGAGCTTCAGGCGCTTAAACACCGTCACCGCGGACAACGAGTCTCCTCTGCGCATGCTTGTGGTTGGGTCATCGAAGATCGCTGTAATGGTGAACGTGACAGGAGGGCCTTTCGCGATCGACCCGAGATAGTACCGATTCAATGCCGGTACCTGAACTAGGAAATGCCCCCCCGGATGTTGGAGCGCATAGACGTGCCTAATCAACTTGGAGGATCCGATTTTTTGGATATTCCATTGTGTTGATTGATTGTGGTCTGCGGCGAGCATGACGGACGAGGCGACTTCATGATCGACTTGAATGGGATAGAGGTACTGCGCGGGGGCGAGGCTAATGGATGAATCAGGATTTGTTCTGATCAACCAATTGGTATCCTGCGCGATCAGCGCAATTCCCGCGCCAATAACCGAAACCGGCAACGCTTGCAACTGATCGAGGTCCACAATCACTACGGGGTAGGGAGTGGCAAGAGTAACAGAATGCGCCCCTGGAATAACATCGTTCGAATTTGCAAAACCCAATCGTGCGGCAAAGGCATCGTCGTTTCTAATTAACTCAGGGAGCACCGCTGTTATCACAAGTTCAGCCTTTTGATTGGCGGCAGACACCAGAGGTGTATGGCTATCGAATATGTCGGCGATAAGGCTGATGTCGACAACGGCTTCGGCCTTGGACGCGCAGCACAACATGAGGAGAAACAAGAGACTTAGGCAAGGTTGGTGTCTCTGACCGATGTGTTGGCTATTGGACCTGGATGTCGACATAGTCGTATTCATGGGTAAACCTTCTTCCTCCTTGAAACTCCTGGAATGGCATAACGTAGAATCCATCCGGTGAATGGTCGTACACCTCGACAAAATTCCCGTAATTTTGTGAAGTGTGGTAGCCTCCTCCCACTGCCGTGTGCCGTCCCCCTCTACTCCATCGAACGACAAAAATGAATGGACGATCTAGGCATATCTGATCCGTAAGCCCTTTCCAGTCCAAGACTTGCCCGCTCGACCAATCGTTCTTTTGAAAGGTAATACGTTTGCTGTCTTTGGTCCATTTGTCTAAGATCCATTCAGGCCAGCCCCCTTGCTCGCAAATGTCCACTAGGTTCCTCGCATCAGGATTTCCCTTCAGATATTCACAACAGTCCAGGAAGACCCCCGTTGGTTGGCTTGTGCGTCCTCTCAGTCGATCCTCGAAGAATTGACTGACCAATTCACATTGGGGCGCTGCTATTTGGGTTAGATATTCGACAACTAATTGTGAGCTCGCTGCCCAGCACCACGAACCTGTTTCTTGTGTTGCGCTATTGATCTGAGATTCGAGATTGCATTGCCCACCCGTGCTTGCCGGGCTCTGAATAATGACCGGGCCAACTATTTCTTCAGTCTGGCTGTTTTCTGGCTGGCCACTCTGATGGGCATCCGAAGCCGCTTGTTCCCGATTGCGGTCTAAAGATACTCGGACATGAATACAGGCAGATAGGAGGAAAGTTAATGCAATTCCTAGCAGAACGGACATGGGTAAGGTGCCGGGAACCTTTCCACTGCTTGTGCGGTTAGATATACGGAGTGCGATGAGGTCTTGAGGGGAGGAAAGGAACCGATGTGCCCTGCGAATCTGGAACGCCATCCGTGGCATCTCCTTGTCTCGCATTCGACCAAACCGACCGAGGACTTTCGTACCGTTCGGTTGCTGGTGCCTTCTAACTAGGCTTCCCACATAACTTGTGCAATGCCCCTTTAGAATGGGGCCGATAGGCCCTGGCTAGAAATGCTCTTATAAGACTGCGTTTCAACATGTTTCCCTCGGGTGGCATCAGGAAAATCCTGACCCTCACCATCCGCTTCAGATCTCCCTCAGGCTTCCGATATGGAAGCTATGTCTATTATTGAGCGTGTGTGTCTTCGGGCTCTTCATCGATCGAGCGTGGTCCTCCTCAGCCTCTCTTTACTGACCGGCTGCCTCCAGCTGGACCGGCGTGATGTGTTGCCTGCCACGGCTCTGGGCTTCGTCTCCTTGCCCGTCGTGATCCCTGTGTCATCAAAGCCGCTCACGGAAGATGAAGGGGAGTCGATAAGTCTCCTTCGTTCCCTAGCCGGGACCGCCTGGCACGTGTCGTCGCTTCGTCTGGTCCAAGATGACGGTGGTTCCATCCTGCTCCACTCAGACCGCCGTTCCGAGTCTCTGCTTCAGGGGCTCGACCCTTCGCTTGTTCATCCTGCCGTTCGTCCATTCCTCTTTCCTTCCTGCGACATCTCTGTCTTGCCGTAATCCGGTTTGAAGGAGCCGTCTCTCCGGGTATGAAGCGAAGAGGCGGCTCCTGTGTCCTCGGCGTGGAGGCGACGGCTGCAGCCAGGAGTGGGTTGGATCCGGGCTGCGCGGAGCGATTCGACTCTGCGTATGAGTCGAATGACACGTGGTCGGCTCCATGCTGAGGCGAGGGGTTGTTCCAAACGGAGTCATGTTTCGCTGATTCCCCCTTGTCGTTTACGGTGCGGCATTGCGCACAGCGTTTAGGCTGTCCCGATCCGATCGCGTTACTCCTGCCAAATCAGCCGCACGACGAGATAGATGAAGCAGGCCATGAAGATATTGGAAAGTAGGATGAGGAGTGTGAAATCCATGATGTGCTCCTTTCTATCTCTATCCCTTCACGGTCGCGTGACTTCTTTCTATTTCCTTTGCGTCACTGATGACTGAGACATTGTGCAAGGGGTGAACCATCAGTGATGGAATGTCGTTTCTGTCTGAACAAGAGTCGATTGCCAGATTGGCGCGGAATTTGAGGGCAATGATTTGCTCAGACGTTTGCTGCTTCACTGATAAGCGATGCGTCATTGAACCCAAAATAATTCAGGCTGAATCACTTTCAATTCAGTGCCAACGGCACTAGCCGGTTCATTGAGGCTTGGTGCGCGAGAAGGACTTGGGCGAAGGTTTGATGCTACCGGTCGGTGGTCTTGTCGTGATAGTCCTGTACTGTTTCAAGCTCTGAGGGGGAAGCCGCTCTTGGACTTGCGACTGAAGCATGCGAAGGTCTGTTCTCCGAGTTCTGCCTGGTTCTGAGCGTGAAGAGATGGACGGCGGTTCTGACTTTTTGCACAAGGACGTCCCGCGACACGGGTTTCCGCATCCAATCGCCCACTCCTTGCTGGATAATTCCTTCAAGGAACTCTGTGTCGTCGGCTCCACTGCACACGATAATCGGGATGACCGGGTGATGTTTCTGGAGGTAGGCGATGAGATACATTCCGTTGCCGTTGGGCATGGCCAGGTCGCAAATCACGGCGCAGACTTCACTCGCCAGCACCGGCTGGTTCATCAACTGTTTTGCGCTGTTGCCGTCCGGAGCCAGCCAGACTTCATAGCCTTGCCGGCTGAGCGTCATACGGGTGGCTTCTCGAATGTCGGGATTGTCGTCGACGACCAGGATTGTTCCCTGTGTCATGTTGCCATTCCTCCTTCCTTTGAGTGTGTCAGCCGGATGGCTGCCGGTCGGTTTCACACCGCGCCGGTTTGTCCGGCGTCTTGTTCATGGGGCGATTGTTTTCCTCCCAACCGTGCTCGTAAGTTCTGATTCCACTATTGCTTCCAGATCAGGTTCAGAGCAAAAAAGATAAGGATAGCCATGAGAGTGTTTGTGGCGATTAAGATGAGTCCGAAGTCCATGGCGTTCTCCTTTTTCTTAAAGTGATGCTATGCACCATGTGCAATGTGCGGGCCAAGCGGATGCCGGGTTCGCGCCATCACTACGGAAGTGAACGAACATCAATGCTGGTAAGGCGTTTGTGACCTTGTCGCGTCGGCATCATGCTGCCACTGTCGGCGCGTGAGGCGGGGTGGATGGAACCCAATATAATCCCCCCTTGAATCAAGAGTGATCCACCGTGACAGCGTGGTACGCAAGAGATGACCCTGCTCTGCAAAGCTGCTATGGTCGCGTCGCTCACTGAAAGGACCGCGGGATGTTGAACGGCAATGGTCAGGCAGTGGTGGTCACCGGGGCGTCGACCGGGATCGGCGCGGCTTGCGCGTGGCATCTCGACCGGCTCGGTTTTACCGTGTTGGCTGGGGTGCGTCGAATGGAAGATGGCGAGGCGCTGAAGGCGAAGGCCTCAGCGAGACTGCAACCAGTCATTCTAGATGTGACGGATGCCGGGTCGATTGAGCGGGCGTGTCAGGTGGTCGCCGAGCAGGTCGGGCCACGAGGGTTGACCGGATTGGTGAATAACGCGGGCATTGCCGTGGTCGGTCCGTTGGAGGCCGTGCCGATTGCCGATCTGCGCCGGCAGTTTGAGGTGAATGTGATCGGACAGGTCGCGGTGACTCAAGCCTTTCTTCCGCTGCTCCGCACAGGGCGCGGGCGTATCGTGAACATGGGATCGATCGCCGGACGCGCCGCGATGCCGGTGATGGGGCCGTACTCGGCGTCGAAGTTTGCATTGGAAGCGCTGACGGACGCCTTGCGCCTCGAAGTGCAACAGTGGGGAATCCAGGTCTCCATTGTGGAGCCGGGCGCGATCGCCACGCCGATCTGGACGAAGTCCGGCGCGAAGGCCGAAGAATTGGAAACGGCGACGTCGCAGGAATTGAAAATTCTGTACGCCGGAGTGATCGCGGGGGTCAGGGCGCGCGTGGCCGAGGCGGCGGCAATGGCGATTCCCCCCGATGCGGTCTCGGATGCCGTGGTCCATGCCTTGACGGCCTCCCGTCCGAAAACCCGGTATCTTGTCGGAAGAGATGCGAAGGTCCGTGCGCTGATGATCAAACTGCTTCCGGACCGCTGGTCGGACCGGCTGATGACGTGGATTCTGAAACTGCCTCACTGAATGCCGGTGTCCGGTTTCGTCCGGCTCAATCCTACATTTCCCTTCGAGACATCGAACGAAAAGCGCAGCTGTACGGCCAGGTATTTCTGGACGAGCCCGGGCTTGTCGAGGGGCTGATCTTGTTCATGATACACCGCGAGTTCCATCTCCCGCCAGCGCAGGGCGAGTCCCACGATCCAATCCATTTCCGTCGGTCTAGCCTGATTGCTGCCTTCCCGGTCGGTAAAGAAGTTCACGTCTCCGTACAGCACGACTTTATTCTTGTAGAGATCGAGATCGGCGTGGGCGACGTAGCGGAAAAGAGCGCGTCCGGTATTGTCGGGCCGCGCGAAATAGTGGCTGTTGTGAAACAGCCAGCCGGCGCCGCCGTACATCGTCAGGCTTTGATTGGGAAACAGCTTGCGCCACCAGGCCAAGTCTTGAGCCGATTGCAGTTTGGCCGTGATCAACCCGTCGGCGTAGGTCTGTTTGATGCCGCTGCGGTCTAACGGCGCATCACGTTCATATTGGAGACGCCAGGCGAAATGATCGATGATGCCGGTGAAGGCGTAGGTGCTGTCCCACTCGCTGAGTTCGATCCAGCCGTTTGTCCGGTCGGAGAAGAAATTCTGATCGGTATAAAATGTCAGATATTGTTTGTACAGGTCTGTTTCAAGATGGAGCATATGCCGCAGGCCCACCAGGCCGCTGTTGTCCGGTCGGGCGGCAAACGAAGGATTTTTCGCAAACGCGCCGGTCAGCAGATATCCCGCGAAGAGGCTTTCTTCGGAATCGCGGTCCAGGTCGTTGGGATCTTCCATTGCTGGCAACGGACGTCCGTACTTCTCCAGGGCCAGAGCGCTGACGGGGAGGCTCCAGGTGAGAAGCCAGCCTATGAGCACGGTTGAGATGCATCGCCGGAGTGCCATGACCGGTAGGAGTACCATGATTTGCCGCGTGCGGCTAGGCGGAAACCGGAATCATGCTGAAGACGAGAGGAGAGCGGGCCTATTGGGCGCAGGGATCGAAGATGGCTTCGCAATCGTTGGAGGCGTCCATGCTTGGAGGCGCGAACCGATAGCGCACGTCGGTGACGCGATCATCAGTCAGAACCACGGTGGCCCAGCAGCCATGCCGGATCGTCGACATGCTGCCTTTTCCGACCGGCTGGGATTCTTCGAGCACCGGCGCTTCCCGGTAGTATTGGAGGAGAACCACGTCGTTGCGGGTCTGTTCCTTCACCGGTTTGCCCGCGCAGGCCAGGACGTCGGCTTTCGACTTGCCGATGACTTTCTGTTGATTCGGGTATTCCCCGACGGTGGCCGCGGTTGCGCAACCGGCGACGGCCGTCAGTCCCAGCAGACCGCAGGCGGTCGCCAGGAGACGGACTCTGCTGGACTCGGTCTGGCGCAGGTTTCGCCGGGAGGCGGATGTTTGGGAGGATGGTGTGTGTAACATCGATTGTGAATCGGTAAGAATTTCTATGCGTGGGGTATCGATCAACTATCCGACGAGGTCGGGATTCAAGCGGTTGAGCGGTTTCACCGACAGCGCTTTGATTTCATTGTAGACGATTGAGCGGCCGACTTGGCGCAGACGACTGAAGATGCCTTCAACGATGACCTGGTCGCCTTCATGGATTTCTGCTTGTCCCAGGCTGATCACTTTGAGCGTCCCGGCCTGGTCTTTCAACAGAAACCCGTAAGCCGGTTGCCCCTGGCGGTTAGTGGCGAGCTGCACGTTGGTCACGGCCCCGCTCACCACAACGTCTTGATGGTCGTATTGCTCAGGATGTGCCAGCAACTCGGCGATTTCAAGGAGGCCCGCCGCCGATGTGACCGGAGGCGCGCTGATGGTGCCGACCGAAACGGTTATCGGCAGCAGCACCGCAAGCAGCATGAAGAAACCGAGTCGTCTGACGGATTGTTTCAGCATCGTTGAGCCTGATTATACCTGAGGGAACGCAATTCGCAAAATCGCCTGTCGCTACCACTTATCCGAGGCTTTGCCGCTGACGTCTTCTCCGATAAAGTTATGCAAAATCTGTTTCTGGAGATCGGTAATCTCCATCTTCGGCTCAGATGAGCCGTCCAGTGCGGCGTTTTCTGCTTTCGGGCGCGGGGCCGTTCGTTTCAGCAGTTCTTCGTCGAGCGCTACGGGACCGGTGTCGGTGTCCTGCTGAATGGAGACGAGCCGCTGCAATCCGAATAACGTCCGGGTATTTTCGCTGTGCATCGCATTGGAGCTGGCTCCGTAGACCAGCGAATTCCAGAACTTGACTTCAATCGGTTCAGGCACCGCGCCGACGACGTAGGCCGAGAGCTTTTCGATCAAAGCGGACTCGGTTTGCTCCAGGCCGTCGTAGGTGGCGATGGAGCGTTGGATCGGGGTGCGAGCAAGGGTCGCCAAGGTATCTTTCCAGAGATCCAAGGGGGGGATGCTGTTCGGAACGGATGGCGTCCCCGACAGCGCCGCTTGGAGCGCCATGAGATATTGCGAGAGGAATTTTACTTTCCTGGCGGCCAAGGTGCCCGCAGGAATTCCCCAGATATGGCCGATCTCATGGTCCTGCAACGTGGTCTGATCGGAGGTCTGTCGCTCGCGCTCCGCCAGGGCGAGTCTGGTCTTAAAACGTTCGGCCATGCGAATGTGCAGTTGCAGTTCAATGGCCAGCCGATAGGTTTGATATTCCTCTGCAGTGATATCGTTCTTGTCCCAGCGTTCTTCGAGCACGCGCAGCGCGGGGCGCGGAACGGCCACGCGGGCTTGCGTTCTTAGATTCGCGACGGCCTCGGCGGACACGCCACGGGCGGCCAGGAGCGCCGCGGTTCGGTCAACCAGTTTCTCAGCGGTCGCGGCCAGCGCCGTCAGGGCGGTGCATTGCAGTCCGGTGCGTTCGCGACGGAGCCTGGCGCGCCGGCGATATTCATCCCGCCGGCTGATCATGGCCGAGATCGATTCTTCTGTCATCGTCGTGATGGGCTTCTTGCCGGAGACGCAACGGGGATCGGGGCGGTCTGAAACCATGAACAGGATTTCTTCGTGCGTCACGTCCAGGTGCTGAATCAGAAGCAGCTTGAGCATGATGCGACCCTGGATCGGCAGGTTCGCGATGGCGTCCTGGATCAGCTCAGCGGTGAGGGGAGAGGCCATAGTTGAAGGCATAGCGATGGTGCGTCCTGTCTGCGGAGGTTAGGCGTTCCCGGCTTGCTGTTGGTGTGTCTCCAAATAGAGCGCAACGTATTCGCGGACTTCCTGCACGCTGCCGTTAATGAACATCTCCCGCGGAATCTCGATGCGGACCAGTTTGGACGGATCGATGCCGCGATCTTTGGCGTAGTGCTCGTCGATGTACAGGCTGACGGATCCGTCGGGGAATCTGAGCGCATAGAGGGCGGTGGTATCAGCCATGATCCTACCTGATTTGGATGATGAAAGAAGACCTCATACAGGTAACATATGCGCGATTTGGCTGTCAAAGAGGCATCCCTGCTCCAGCGGCCAGGTTTCATTCCAGGGGGCTTCTTTGCCAGAGTCTCGAAGGGGGAGGGGCCACCCATTATGAATAGCGGGATTCCGGCAGCCGAGACGAGAAAAAAGAACGGCCTTCGATCGGAGGATCGAAGGCCGTCGGGAATCCTCTCAGGGGGCTCTCAGCCGCCGAGTGTATCGAGCGTCTCTTTTACGGTTTTACGGACACAGGTAAAGATCGGCGTATCGCGTAACGTGTAGCGAGACCCTTCGGTCTCGCGCAGGGCCATCACGAGATCGAGGAAATCTTCCGGCTTATCGCTTTCAAATGCCACGACCCATTCCTGGTCGTCGAGACCGAACGAGTAGGTGGTGTTCAATTTTACGGACGGGAAGCGATGGCCGACTTCAATGTGTTCGTCCATCATGCCCTGGCGGGCCGCCTTGGTCAGCAGGAACCACTCGCGGGTCTTGAGGAACGGATATACGAAAATGTATTTGCCTTTCCCGGGGACGACCGTCAGGCGCTTGCTCTCCTGACCTTCATGGGTGTGATGATCCACGTAGATCGATCGCTTGGTCATGGACAGGTAGGAGTAGGGGGTCGTGATGTACTGGCCCAGGCCCGACGCGAGAATCTTCGTGGTCATTTCCTGGAAGAGTTCCAACTCGTAGCTGATGCGCCAGAGCATGATGTCGCAATCGCCGCGGATACCGACCGCCGAGTAGGCGATGACGAGCACGCGCCCGGCATACTCTTCGACGGCACGGAGAAATTCGGCTTTCCCTTTGGTGCGTTCGGCTTCCGGAAGGCGGCGCCAGGCCGGATCGATTTTATAGAACACGAAATTGACGTATTGTCGCTTCGGTGGCTGAGCTGGTGCGGTTTGTTCGGGACTCGACATCGGAACTCCTCCGTGTAACATCTTGATAAAGCAGGTATGTAAAGAGCAATTTCTTTAGCACTTCATCTTTCGTTTTGTCAACGGGCGTGAACGCGTCGCGCGGTTCGTTGACAGTGGAAAAACGATCTGGTACGGCTTCATTGCAGGGGGGCGGCGCCATGATGCGGATGATCATTTGTATGACAGTGTTGGCTTTCTCCGGCGCGATCCCCGTCATGGCGATCGAGAGTCAACCGAGTCCCGAACAGGTTCAGACCGCGCTCGACGCAGGGAAGGCAGCGGCAAAGGAGGGGCGGGCGCCGGATTCGTTTTATATGCGGTTCGGCGCTTCGGATGAGCTGCACCCGGGCGGATTTCTCATCACTAAGCTCGGGGCGCTTTCCGTGATGGCGACACATATGGCGCTTCGGGGGCTGCAGCCCGGCGAGGCCGATGTGGCCCAGGTGCTGGAGACAAAAACGATGCTGGTCGGTACCGTGATCTTCGGAGATGTGCCTGCCTTTGCGCAGGAGAGCTATATGGTGTTCGACCAGGCAGGTCGTACGATTAAGCCGGTGACGGTGCGATTCGATGGTCAGGCGAATCGCAGCGCCGCCTGGCCGGAGCGCCCTCGCTTCAAGGCCAAAGTGATCGCCTCGTTCAACTACGGCGATTTCGATCCGCAGGCGAAGACGACCATCACGGTGTTTCCCGCGTCCGGCGGCGCGGAGAGTTTCGTCCTCGACTTTGCCGGAATCCAATAATAGAAAGTGCTGCCGTATGAATGTTGCTCGGTCCGCCCATCGCTTGGTCACTGCTGAAACGATTGCCATCGGGTCTGAACTGTTGGTCGGCGGACGGTCCGACAGCAATTCGATCTTTATTACGGAGGCGCTGGGGCGGCTCGGGATCGAGGTCCGGTTTAAGTCGATCGTCGGTGACGATGAGGCCGATATGGTGCAGGTGCTCAAGACTGCCGTGAGTCGCGCCGGGGTGGTTATTATGACCGGCGGGCTCGGGCCGACGGTGGACGATTGCACAAGAGAAGCCGTGGCGAAGGCGGCCGGGCGGCGGTTGGCTCGCCGAAAAGCGGCGCTCGACGGGATGACCGCGCGTTTGGCTCAATGGGGACGAACGCCGAACAAAGGGCAGTTGCGGCAGGCGATGATCCCGACCGGTGCGACGGTGATTGCGAATCCCGTCGGCTCTGCGCCGGGGTTTCTGCTGGATTGGAAAGGGGCGACGCTTGTGTCGCTTCCCGGTGTGCCGCGCGAGATGGAAGCGATGGTGACGGAGTCGGTCATTCCGTTCCTGGCAGAGCAACTCGCCCGTTCCACAAAAATTCCTCCGCAACCGATCATTCGACACATCTTTCACACCTGGGGTGTGCCGGAAGCGGATGTCGATGCCCAGTTGCAGGGACTGATCCCGAAGAGTGCGCCGGTCGACTTGGGTTTACTGGCGTCGCCCATGGGTGTGCTTGTGTCGTTGACGACGAAGTCCGGCGGCACGCGGCCGGTCTCGGACGATCTGCTGTCCTCTCTGGCGCAGGAGGTGCGTGTCAGGTTGAGTGACTGTCTCTTTGCCGAAGGGCGCGAGACGATGGAGGAAGTGGTCGGGCGTTTGTTGGCCGGTCAGAAGCGGACAGTCGCGTTGGCCGAGTCCTGCACCGGCGGATTGATCGGACATCGCCTCACGCAGGTGCCGGGATCGTCGGCCTACGTCGATCGGGGAGTGGTTTGTTACAGCAATCAGTCGAAGATCGACATGTTGGATGTGCCGGCGGATCTGGTTGCGAAACATGGCGCGGTCAGCCGGGAAGTGGCGGCAGCGATGGCCAAGGGGATTCGTGAGAGGGCCGGCGTGTCCGTCGGTCTGAGCGTCACCGGCATTGCCGGACCGGGCGGCGCGACCGAGACGAAGCCGGTCGGATTGGTCTATGTCGGACTCAACGGCGGGGCAGGAGGAGCCCTTACAACAGAGTTTCGCTTTCACGGCGACCGTTCGGTCATTAAGCAGCGCTCGTCCCAGGCCGCCCTCAATCTCCTGCGTCTCTGGCTGATCGACCGGGGCCTGACATGATTCGCGCCTTTCTGGCTGTCGAGTTGTCCGAGGACATTCGAGCCCAGATCGCGCGGATTCAGCAGGATCTGAAAGCATCTCTCACTTGCGAGCTGCCGAGAGCGGTCCGTCTCTCGTGGGCGCAGCCGGCTTCGATTCATCTCACGATCAAATTTCTCGGCGACATGGATGAGCAAGTCATTGAACCGCTGCGCGAGGCGCTTGCTGGGGTCTTCAAGAATCATCGTGCGATTCCAATTCCGCTCGAACGGTTGGGTGCTTTTCCTTCTTTCCAGGCTCCGCGTGTTCTCTGGGTCGGTCCTTCGGAACGGTGGGAGCAGGGCGACGAGGCCAAGCGGCTGGCTGAGTTGCATGAAACGGTCGAAAGCTGTTGCGACCGTTTAGGTTTTTCGTCGGATAGCAGACCGTTAAAACCTCATCTCACAGTGGCTCGGGTTAAGGCCGGAGAGCGGCAGTGTGGACAGGCATTAGCCAGGAGTGCGGTGCTGGATCAGCCACTGTCGCTGGGTTCCCTGGCGGTGGAGTCGGTCGCACTGATGAAGAGTGAATTGAAGCCAACCGGCTCGGTTTATACGAAGCTGTGGGATGTCGCGCTGAAACAGCCGTAATGGTGTGCGTACAAGGCTTCCATCCGTTAGGCCAGATGCCCTGTTTTGACGTAGATCGTGCAGCCCTCACGGCTGAAGGGGGTGTGGCGGCTCAGGTGCGGGCTGCGGATCCATGTTCCTGCCGGATAGCGGCCATGCTCATCCTCGAATACCCCTGACAGAACCAGAATTTCTTCGCCGCCGACATGCGCATGCGGCTGGAAATAGGTGTCAGGCTTCCACCGAACCAGCGCGGCTTGTTCGTGGCGATGCTGATACAAGGGCATGTCGCTCAGGCCGGGTATCAAGCCTGGAACCCAGTGGCTGTCCGTTCGATTGAGGGATCAGCTACGCCGAGCAGCTTGCGAAACTCGTTTTCGAGTTGCTGACGGGCAAGAGGTACTTGGTTTTTAATTGCTGTCCAGCCGTTAGTCCACGCTTTTTCCTTCTCTCTTGATAGGTAGATTTGTTTAGCAAGTCATCGGAGAGTCGCGTGTAGACGCCTAAGTCTATGACGAGACTCCGAACTTCTTTGATGAGCTGCTCCAGCGACGCGCAAGTTCGACTGGTAGGTAGATGCGGTGCTTGTCAAAGTAGCGATATAGCTCTGCGAGCTTGTTCATCGCAGTAATGTGCTTTTCTTTCTTGTCTGGTTCTCCGGCCCACTCCATCGGCGACAGGAAGCTCTCGGCCTCCCACAGTGCTTCTACGAGATGGCCATTCAGTTCGGCGATGACGGTGGCTCGCCGTTCGTGAAGTTTAGAGAAGCGGACCTGATGTTCGATTGTCTTGAGTTGAAGCTCGGTCTTCAGGTGCTCGATCGTTGCATCCGCTTTAGCCTTGATCTCTGACTCAAATCTTGCAGAGTCACGGGCTAAAACCTTCTCCAAAAGGGATTTGCTTAGAAGCCCCAGTACGGCAAGAAGCGCCGCATTTCCTCCAATGGCTAGAAGAACTGATTGCCAAACATCCATGAGACGAAGAGCCCAACAAATAATCAGTAAGATCCCTGTGATCTGTCTTTCCTGCTTTGAAAGGCAGCCTCAACAGAGAATAAAAACTGTCGAGAACCTGGTCCACGCTTTCTGTCATGTATTTGCTACTCAGTGCGTTGCCGTTTAGCGCGTCTGGTTGAGCGGCCTGTGAGTAGTGCTGTGGTCGCCGCCACGCTGAGAAGGCCTCGTAATGCATCATTGACCGCCTTTGCATTCGGGAACGCCTTGGCGAGATCAGGTTCGAGGACGATGACGTTTGTCTCTGTTGCGAGGCGAGCGGCATATTTCCCGCGCACGAGCTTGCCGAAGTCCGAACGCGTATATTCCCGCCGTAGATCGTCCGCTGCTTTACGACTCCCTCTCTTCATAGATCCTCCGTTCCTGTCTCGTTACCAGACGAGCGCTAATAATGCGAATATGTTCGCCTTCATCAGTGTGTGCCATGACGAGAAGGGCGATCCTGATTTGAGTAGCCAAAAGTCACGAACCGGTGTTCCCTCTCGGAATGGTCCGGATCGGAGCCGGTGGCTGACAGTGCATCGTGGAAGACGGTGGAAGCCTCTTCAAATGAGACCCCGTGTTTTTTCAGGTTGGCAGTGACCTTCTTCGGGTCCCAAGAGAATTTCATGTGGCATCTGAATGACTAGTCAAGTCTTAGCATGACTGCCGATTATGCCTGCTGTTGTCAAGTCTACTGCAAAGACGAGTGAGTATCCACCTTCATTGGATTCGCTTGCTTGAATGTCTGAGGATGCCGGACTTGACTGGTAGTCTGCAATGATACGTTATGCCGGGAGTTTTAAAATCACCAAGAGTGGACTAGGTTTCCTTTTCCCGCTTGGGTATAATCCCTCCGTCCTGATTCCTTCTAATCCTGTAGGAGAAACTCATGTCAGAGAAAGACGACAAAAAGCGCGCGTTGGAGCTGGCCCTCTCGCAGATCGAGAAGCAGTATGGGAAGGGCGCCATCATGAAGCTCGGGACGGATGAACGTCCCGCCGATGTCCCGGCCATCTCGACCGGGTCGTTGGGGCTCGATATCGCCCTGGGGGTCGGAGGCTTGCCGCGCGGACGGGTCATTGAGATTTTCGGCCCGGAGTCGTCCGGGAAGACGACAATGACGCTCCATTGTATCGCTGAAGTCCAGAAGACCGGTGGTGTGGCGGCGTTTATCGACGCGGAACATGCCCTGGATTTGACCTATGCCCAAAAGCTCGGTGTGCAGGCGGATGAATTGCTGGTATCTCAGCCGGATACCGGCGAGCAGGCGCTGGAAATCGCCGAGACGCTGGTTCGCAGCGGAGCGATCGATCTCATCGTCGTGGACTCGGTGGCGGCGCTCACGCCGCGGGCTGAGATTGAAGGCGAGATGGGCGATGCCCACATGGGCTTGCAGGCCCGGCTCATGTCGCAAGCACTGCGCAAGCTGACGGCGGCCATTTCTAAGTCTCAGACGACGTTGATTTTCATCAACCAGATCCGGATGAAGATCGGGGTGATGTTCGGCAATCCGGAAACGACGACCGGCGGCAATGCGTTGAAGTTCTATTCCTCGGTTCGCCTGGATATCCGTCGCATCGAGTCCGTGAAAGAAGGCCAGGATGTGATGGGGAACCGGGTGCGGGTGAAGGTCGTGAAGAATAAAATGGCGCCGCCGTTCCGCCAGGCGGAGTTCGACATCATGTTTGCCGAGGGCATTTCGAAGACCGGTGAACTGGTCGATATCGGCGTGGAAAAGAAGGTCATCGATAAATCCGGAGCCTGGTACTCTTATAAAGGTGAACGGGTCGGCCAGGGCCGCGATGCGGCGCGAGACTTTCTCAAGAATAATGCGGCTGTAGCCAATGAAATTGAAGCCAAGCTTCGCGAATTGGCCGGGGTGCCTGCTCGCCATGAAAAAAAAGCCGAGATCAAAGAAGAGAAGCCCTCTTCGAAAGCCGACAAAGGTGAGGAGAAGCGGGCGCACAAGTAGGCGACAGACCTGTGGGTGCGAAAAAACGGCCGGCGCCATCATGCCAGGAAGAGTGGATGCACCTGGCCGTGCGGTATCTGGCTCGCTGGGATCGGACCGTGGCCCAGGTTGAGCAGTTTTTGCTGAGCAAGGGGGCGTCAGCTGCTCAGGCGAAACAGACGATCAGCCGGTTATCCGGCCTCCGGTATCTCGACGATCAGGCCTATGCCGAGCGGTGGATCGAGAGCCGGATGGCGCGACAGCCGATGGGGCGTGAGTGGCTGTTGGCCGAGCTGCAAGCCAAGGGGATTCAGGAAGCCGTCGCTGAAAGGGCCGTCCAGGAGGCCCTTCATGAGATAGATGACGATACTCTTGCCAAACAGGCGCTGACATCCTGGCAGCGCAAGGGGCGGCGCGTGACCGCCTTGCAGGCAATCCGCCTCCTACGTCAGTGGGGTTTCGAAGAAGAGACGATCGAGCGTACGATACGAGCTCGCTTTGGACATGAAGGACTTGATCCATGAAGAATAGTGCGCGCGAGCTTCGCCAGGCATTTATCCGGTACTTCGAACAGCAGGGGCACCAGGCGGTGCCGAGCTCGGCCTTGATTCCCCAGGCCGATCCGACGCTGCTGTTTACGAACGCCGGGATGAATCAATTCAAACGGGTGTTTCTGGGCGAGGAGTCGCGGGCCTACAAGCGCGCCGTGACGGTGCAAAAGTGTCTGCGGGCCGGGGGGAAGCACAACGATCTCGAAAATGTCGGCTACACCAGGCGGCATCATACCTTCTTCGAGATGCTGGGGAATTTCTCGTTCGGGGACTATTTCAAAGAAGACGCCGTCATCTTCGGTTGGGAGTTTCTGACGAAGACGGTCGGACTCGACAAAAGCCGGATGTGGGTGACGATTTTTCGCGAGGACGATGAAGCCGATCAGCTCTGGAAGAAGATCGGCGTGTCCCCCTCCCGCATCGTCCGGTGCGGTGAAAAAGACAACTTTTGGCAGATGGCCGATACGGGTCCCTGCGGACCCTGCTCGGAACTCCATTTCGATCAAGGGCCGTCGGTGCCGGGCGACGATACGCCGAACGGCGAGGGCGATCGGGTCATCGAGATCTGGAACCTCGTCTTCATGCAGTACAACCGGGATGCTTCCGGCAAACTCAATCCATTGCCGAAGCCCAGTATCGATACCGGGATGGGGCTGGAGCGGCTGACCGCAGTCGCGCAGGGCGTCTTGAGCAACTACGACAGCGATCTGTTTACGCCGCTGCTGGGAGCTATCGGCGCGCGCGCCGGAATGCAGTACGGCAAGAAGGAGCAGGCCGATCGCTCGATGCGCGTGATTGCCGATCATTTGCGCGCGATCAGTTTCCTGATGACCGACGGAGTGCTCCCTTCAAACGAAGGGCGCGGGTACGTGCTCCGGCGTATCCTTCGTCGCGCGGCCCGTCATGGGCGCTTGCTGGGGATTGTAGAGCCGTTTCTGCATGAGTTGACCGCCACGGTGGTCGATCAAATGGCCGAGGCCTATTCCGAAGTGAAGGCGGCGGCCGGGACGATCGCGGAAGCCACGCGAGGTGAAGAAGAACGATTCATCGCCACCCTCGATCAGGGCCTGCCGATTCTCACTGACATGATTGAGAAGGCCCGCTCAGCCGGCAGGACGGTATTGTCCGGAACAGATATCTTCAAACTCTATGACACCTATGGGTTCCCGATGGACCTCATTCAGGAGGCCTGTCGCGAACAGGACATGACGGTCGATGAGAAAGGCTTCGATCAATCGATCGAGGAGCAGCGGAACCGCGCGCGGAAGACCGGCGGGTTCGAGCAGGAAACGGCCAGGCCGGCGGTGTCGGAGCTGGCCGGGCGTCTGGGCGCGACGAAGTTCGTCGGCTATGACCGGCTGGACACCGATGCGGTGCTGCAAGCGATTCTCAAGTCGGACCGGATGGTGAAGGAAGCGGCCGAAGGCGATGAAGTGGAAGTGGCGCTCGATGTGACGCCGTTCTATGCCGAGGGCGGCGGCCAGACGGGCGATCAAGGTCTTTTGGTCGGTCCGGAAGGCCGGCTGGAGATCAAGGAGACGACCAGACCTACCCCGGCGCTGATTCTGCATAAGGGGATTGTGACCAAGGGACGGATCCGGGAAGGCGAGCAACTGCGGTTGTCGGTCAATGCGACGACCCGCCAGGATGCGGCGCGGAACCACACGGCGACGCACCTGGTGCACGCGGCCTTGCGGGACATGCTGGGGCCTCATGTGAAGCAGTACGGATCGCTGGTCGGGCCGAACCGGCTGCGGTTCGACTTCGCGCATTTCCGCCCGCTCTCGACTCGGGATATCGACGAAATCGAGACGGTGGTGAACAATGAGATTCGCAAGAATGAAACGGTCTCGACCGAAGTGATGAGCATTCAGGACGCGGTCGCCAAGGGCGCGCTGGCATTCTTCGGCGATAAGTATGGTGAGCAGGTGCGGGTGGTCACGGTCGAATCCTTCAGCAAAGAGCTCTGCGGCGGAACGCACTGCCGGCATACCGGCGAGATCGGGCTGTTCCGCATCGCGTCGGAGACCGGTGTCGCGGCCGGCGTGCGACGCATCGAAGCCCAGACCGGCAGCGGGGCGTTTGCGCTGTTGAAGAAGGCCGAAGGAGAGATGCGGGAATTGTCCGATCTTCTCAAGGTCGGCCCGTTCGAACTGGTGAACAAGACCCGCAAGATGTTGACGCAACTGAAGGACAAAGAGCGTGAGCTGGAAGAGTTGAAATTGAAGATGGCCGGCGGGTCGGCGGTCGCCTCGAGCGTCAAGACCGTGGCCGGCGTGCCGGTGCATGCGCAGCGGACCGATGGGTTGGATGTGAACGGAATGCGGGCATTGGCCGATCAATTGCGGGACAAGATGAAGAGCGGCGTCGTGGCGCTCGGCGCCGCGACCGACGACGGCAAAGTCGCGCTCTTAGTGGTGGTGACGAAAGATCTGACCGGCAAGATCAAGGCCGGAGATTTGATTAAGGTCCTGGCCGCGGAAGTCGGGGGTACGGGTGGCGGGCGCCCCGAGATGGCCCAGGCCGGTGGCAAGGATGTGTCTCGTCTCGACGCTGCGCTGGAAAAGGTCTTTGGTCTGGTCGAATCCGCTTTGCAGCGGTAAACTCATGCCTAGCCGTATTCTTGCTCTGGATCACGGCACCAAGCGGATCGGCGTCGCCTTGAGCGATGAGCTGGGCTGGACCGCGCAGCCGCTGGAAACCTACGAACGGCAGACGCTGGATCTGGACATCGCTCACATTCTGGATCTGGTCAAGACTCACGAAGTGGGGAAGGTATTATTGGGATTGCCGTTGCGGCTGAACGGCGAAGAAGGCCTGGCGGTGCAGGCGGTGCATCAGTTTCTCGAACGGCTTGCCGAAGCCTTGCCGGTTCCGGTGGTGACCTGGGATGAGCGGCTGACCACAAAGGATGCGGAAGAGCTGCTTATCGCTGCCGACGTCGGTTGGAAGAAACGCAAAGGGATGGTCGATCGGATCGCCGCCGCCATCCTCTTACAGAGTTATTTGGAGGCTCAATCACCCCCTCCGGTTCAGGGTCATTCGACGGAAACCGAAGAAGGGTTGGAGCCGGACGACAGGCACCACCCAATAGCCGGACGCCCCTATGAAACTGCGCGTGATTCTCATCGTGCTCGTCCTCGCCGTCATCCTCGCCGGGGCGGCCGCCTATCAGATGATGAAATGGGCTGAGGCCCCGGTCGCCACGGAAGCCGAACATCCTCCTTCCAAAATCGTCGTCATTCCAGAAGGCTCCACGTTTCAGCATGTCGCGGGTCTGCTCGAGCGCGAACGGCTCGTCAAGAGTCGCTCGGCGTTCGTCCTGCTCGGCAAGGCCCTCGAAGCGGATCGGAAGATCCGCCCCGGCGAATACGAACTGAATCCGGCGATGGCTCCGGCGGACATTCTCTCCAAGCTCATGGCCGGGAGGGTGGTCTTGCATCCGGTTACGATTCCCGAGGGCTATACCATGGTGCAGATCGCCGATGTCCTGGCGCAGCACCAGATCACGGATCGCGCCGAGTTTCTGCGTCTCGTCAAGGATAAGAGCTTCATCGAGACGCTCGGGATTTCAGCCGAGACGCTGGAAGGCTATCTCTGCCCCGATACCTATCGGTTCCCCAAGCCGGTGCCGGCCAGGGAGGCCATCAGAACGATGGTGGAGCAGCTGAATCAGGTCGTCACACCGGAATGGCAGGCCCGGGCAAAGGATATTCATCTCACACTCCATCAGGTGTTGACCCTGGCGTCGGTCATTGAAAAAGAAACAGGATCGGGCGAGGAGCGGCCGCAAATCTCGTCGGTGTTTCACAACCGGTTGCAGAAGAAGATTCCCCTCCAGAGCGATCCGACCGTGATTTACGGATTGCCGGACTTCGACGGCAACCTTCATAAGAAGGATCTCTCGAACCCCAGCCCGTATAACACCTATCGGTGGGCCGGTTTGCCGCCTGGGCCGATTGCCAGTCCGGGGGCGCAGGCAATCCGGGCGACGCTCTATCCGGCCGTGTCGCCGTACCTGTATTTTGTGTCGAAGAATGATGGGACTCATCAATTTTCCGCCACACTGGTGGAGCACAATAAAGCCGTCGAAAAGTACCAAAAGAAGTATTTCTCCCGCGCTCATCGCGGCAAAACGTAGAAGGAGTCCGTTCCGTCATGACGCCATGGAATCTGCCCGCGTTACTCGACCATACGGTGTTGCGACCGGAAGCCACCAAGGCCGATGTCTTGCGGCTCTGTCAGGAGGCCAAAGACCTGGGCTTCGTCGCCATCTTTGTGCCGCCCTGCTATGTCGATGAGGCGGTGGCGGCCACGGTGGGATCAACGGTGCGAGTCGGCATTCCGATCGGTTTTCCGCTCGGGGGCCATACCACGAAGTCGAAGATGGCGGAGGCGACAGAAGCCGTGGCGCGTGGTGCGCAGATCCTGGATATGGTGATCAACATCAGCCGTTTGAAATCCGGCGATCAGACCTATGTGCGGCAGGACATTGCAGAAGTGGTGAGGGCCACTCCGTCGGTTGAGCATAAAGTGATTCTGGAGACCTGCCTGTTGACGCAGCAGGAGAAAATCACGGCCTGTCATCTGGTGGTCGAAGCCGGGGCCGATTATGTGAAGACCTCGACGGGATTTTCGACTGCCGGGGCTACGGTCGAAGATGTCCGGTTGATGAAACAGACGGTGGCCGGCAAGGCGAAGGTGAAGGCTTCGGGTGGGATCAGAGACTGGAAGACGACGTCGGCGATGCTGGAAGCAGGCGCCGACCGGATCGGGACCAGTGCGAGTCTGAAAATTCTGGAGGAGTGGAGAGCCTCTCAGAAATAGCCCGTCCGTCCGGAACGTGTTCTGATGACAGCGGTCTCTTCGAGGCATCCATCCCGGCCGCCTCCTGCCGCAGCGGTGTAATCCACGCCTTCGCTGTTCGACCACGCCGGCTTCTGCTATATTGCGCACATGATAAATCGAGTGATTCTCCTGGTCGTCGACGGGTTTGGAGTCGGGGCATTGCCCGATGCGGCGGACTATGGTGATGCCGATACCAATACGGTTGTCCGTGTGGCGGAGGCGGTCGGCGGCCTGAACTTGCCGAATCTCGAGACGTTGGGCTTCGGCCATCTCGCGAAGATCCCCGGCGTGCGAGCCATGGCGCAGCCGAACGGCTCGTTCGGGAAGATGGGCTTCGTCTCGCAGGGGGCCGATTCGGTCGTCGGCTACTGGGAAACCGGCGGGGTCATCCAAGCGCGGCAGGCCTCTCCCTTCCGCTCGGCCTTTCCGTTCGATGTCATTCAACAACTCGAGCAAAGCTTCGGACGGAAAGTCATCGG
The DNA here is from genome assembly GCA_964635345.1 of uncultured Nitrospira sp. Taxonomy (GTDB): domain Bacteria; phylum Nitrospirota; class Nitrospiria; order Nitrospirales; family Nitrospiraceae; genus Nitrospira_D. The sequence continues at coordinate 63,241 of CAZWOX010000005.1, read as the reverse complement.
CAATCGTCTCGGCTATGCCCAATCGCTCATCGATGAATATGGCGCGAAGCATCTCTCCAGCGGCGCGCCGATCGTCTGGACCGACGGGGGCTGGACGTGCCATGCGGCAATGCATACCTCGGCCATGCCGGCTGCGGACTTCTACCGGTGTTGCCGTGATATTCGCAAAGCCTTCAAGGGAGTGTTGGGACCGCAGCGAATCGTCGCCCATTCATTTTCAGGCAAGGCGGGGGCATTTCAACTCAGCGGCGGCCGCAAAGACTATGTGGCTGAGCCGCCTGCCGTGAGCATGCTGGATGTGTTGAACCGCTCGGGCCAGATCGTCATGGGCATCGGCAAGGTGCATGACCTCTTTGCAGGACGCGGATTGACCCGCGCATTTCCCGCCGCGAATGCGATAGCCGCGCTGGAGGAAACTACCAAATTGATCGCCAAGATGCCGCGCGGGCTGCTTTACGCGAGCCTCGATCTGTTGACGGATGAGCCGGCGACGGCGGCAACGGCGCTGGAAGATTTCGACCGCCGGTTGCCGGATTTGTTTGAAAAGTTGCGTGTGGGCGATGTCGTGGTGATCACCGGCGATCATGGCCGGGATCTCACCAGACCGGCCAAGGTTCCTACACGCGAGTATGTTCCATTGTTAGTGACAGGACCCAAGCTGTCTCAAGGGGTAAATCTCGGAGTGAGAACCTCAGCTGCCGATCTCGGGCAGACTATCGTCGAAGCGTTGCGGGCAGAACGGTTGCCTGACGGAGAAAGTTTCTTCGAAGCCCTTCGAGCAGGATAAGGACCTATACATTGTCGTTCGATGCCAAGCTGAAAGTCCTTAACATTGAATTGCCTATGGCTCCGAAGCCGGTGGCGAATTATGTGCCTGTGGTGCGGGCGGGCGATCTCCTGTTCCTTTCAGGTGTGCTGCCGTCGCGTGACGGACAACTCATCTGCACGGGCAAGCTCGGGCAGGGCATCACGATCGAGCAGGGGATGGAAGCGGCCAAAGTGGCGGCACTGAACGCCTTGGCCATCGTGCGCAGTGAAGTCGGGTCCCTCGATAACGTGAAACGCATTGTGAAAATGGTCGGCCATATCGCCTCAGCTCCAGGCTTCACCGATCAACCCCAGGTTCTCAACGGGGCCTCCGATCTCCTCGTGCAGATCTTCGGCGAAGCCGGCAAACACGCCCGCGTCGCCGTCGGCGCCGCCGAACTCCCCCGCCGAGCCCCCGTCGAAATCGAATTGATCGTGCAGGTGACGGCGTAGCCAATCTCCGCCTTGACACTCGAAAAAATCGCTTGCTATAGTCCTCTCGTCCCTCGCTTCACGTTGTACCCCGGTTGCTCTCTCCTGACTCCGGTGCGTGGGGTTCTCGTGCCACGTGCGGGGAAGTTCCTTCGAATTATTCCGGGCTGACTCAAACCCACGGGCTTGTGGAGTCCAGGTCTTAGTCTTGAGGGGAGATGTCATGATATTTCGCCAAGTCTTTTTCGCATTCATTATTCTTGAGACAATGGCGCCCTGGGCCTCCTATGCCGGACAGGCCGCGATTGAGATTTCTCCGCGAACCTCGACCCCCGGGGCGACGGTGGTCTTGAGCGGCAAAGGGCTGGGTCAATTCAAATCCGTCCAGTTCAACAAAGTGACATTTGCCGGGATGCCGGCGCTGATTCAGCGTTGGGAATCCGATCTGGTCGAGGTGAAGGTGCCGTTCAAGGCCATGACCGGTCCGGTTGAGATGATCATCGGGAAGAAGAAGCTGTCAGCCGGCATCTTCACGGTGGTGAAACCGCGCATCGAGTCCATCACGCCCACAGAGGCGGAGCGGGGCACGATGGTGACGATTACCGGCGAGCATTTCGGCGCGACGGCCGGCGCGCGCGATCCGAATACGATGTTCGGCGTCAACGATGTGGTGATCGGTGGTGTCGTGGTGCGGCCTCGCCGATGGAAAGACGACAAGATCGAGGTTGAGATTCCGACGAATGCGGCGCCCGGGGATGTCGTCGTGCGGTTGGCCTCGTCCGATCCATTGGCCGATGGCTCCTGTTGCGCGCCGGTGGAATATGTGACGAGCAATGCGGTGTCGCTCGCGCTGGTGCCCAGCGTGCGGGTCGATCCGATGACCGGGCCGGTCGGGACGAAGGTAGTGTTGTTCGGCCAGGATTTCGGCGCCAAGGGCGCGGATGATGCCGTCTTGATCGGGAACAACCGCGCGACGATCGCCCAGTGGAAAAATGATGTGATTGTGGCGCACGTGCCGCTCGGAGCGGAAACCGGATTATTGGTGCTGAAGCGGCAGGGGCGTGAGCGGACACTTGGGACCTTCACTGTGCATGTGCCCAAGGCCATGCCTGTCGCGCCGGCAAGCGCCCCGATCGGGACGCTTCTCCGGATCAATGGCGAGCATTTCGGATTCTATTCCGAAAGCGGCTCCACTCCCTACAGCTTCATGGATTTTAATAAAGGCGAGAATCGTGTCGAGATCGGCGGCGTTCCGGCGGTGATCTACCGGTGGAACGACGACCGCATCGACGTGTGGGTGCCGTTCAGTGTAAAGAGCGGCCCGGTGCGGATCTACCGCAGTGCGACCAAGCCGAAGCCGGATGGGTCCTGCTGCCAGGAACGCGGTGAACTTGTCACCGAAGCAGGCAATTTTACGCTGGTGTCGCCGGTGGTCGAATCCTATGAGCCGAAGTCAGCCGGGTTAGACGATCTGGTGACGATCAAGGGCAAAGGGTTTGGCACGTTTTTGAAGACGGCGGAACATACCGGACTCGAATTGAGTCAGAAGGCCTATAAGCGGCGGCTGGATGTAGAGATTAATGAGCCGGATTCCGGCAGCACGGTCATCTCCAACGTGTCACGAACGGAAGTGCTCTTCAATGGCGCGGCCGCTCTGGTGCAATCCTGGACTGATACCGAGATTGTCGTGAAAGTACCCCATCGCAATTTGTATGGGATCGGGAAGCGTGGCGCGTTCTTCGATGATCTCTCAACCGGCCCGTTAGTCGTCCGGAGAGGATCGTGGGATGTGTTGCCGGACGGGACCTGCTGCACGCAGAAGCAATGGCTGACCATTGAAGCGGGCCAGTTTACGATCGAGGCCAAGGGGCTGCCTGATGCCGGGTATTGGAACAACAATCGGCCTGACGCCAGCACCAGCCAATAGATGGAGAACCGGGGAATGGGTGTAGGAAGTTATCGAAGTGTGACAAAGACCGTCCTCTGTGCCTGCCTATCTGCTGTTCTGTTCATGCCGGGTGTAGGCTTGAGCGCAGAGCCCTCCGTGCTCGCCACGCTTCAGAAGACCAACACGCCGATGACGCTGATGGCGGTCCAGTTCAAGGATGCGAAGATCGGCTGGGCAGTCGGTTCCGGCGGAGCCCTCTTCAACACAGTCGATGGCGGGAAGAAATGGAAGAAGCAGGCGAGCGGGACGTCGGCGTTGCTGACCGGCATCTACTTTATCGATCAGAAAACCGGTTGGGTCACCGGAGCGGCCGGCACGCTCAGGCAATCGCTGAACGGCGGAGAGAGCTGGACGGGACATCCGCTTGAGACGCAACAACCGCTGTACGGGATTCATTTTCCTTCGGCGACCGACGGATGGGTGGTCGGCGGCGGCGGCACGATCTTGCATACGACCGATGGCGGAGCGCATTGGGCCGAGCAGGCGAGCGGGACGAGCGCGGCACTGTACGCCGTGCAGTTTCTCGATGCGCACCGCGGCACCGCGGTAGGTGCGCTCGGTACCGTGTTAGCGACGCGGGATGGCGGCCGCACCTGGGTGCCGCAAGTCTCGCAAGGCTCCGTGACATTGTTTGATGTGTTCTTTACCGATGAGTCGATCGGCTGGGTGGTCGGCAATGCCGGCGCGCTCTTTCAAACGAACGACGGCGGCGCCAAGTGGGTAGACCGTACATTGCCTTGTGGAAAAACATGTACGAAGGTGATCGACTTGTTGAAGGTGCGTTTCACAAGTCCGCAAGACGGCTGGATCGTCGGCGAGCGTGGCATGATGTACCGCACAACGGACGCGGGCTATTCCTGGAGCGACGGAAGTCCGATTGCGCCGGTGTCGTTGTTCGGATTGACTTTCTCCGATGCTTCCCACGGCTGGGCGAGCGGGGAGAACGGAACAGTGGTGCATTTGCAGGCCGGTAAGTAGACCCTGCTTCTAGCCCAAGGCTCCCAGGCGGCTCTGCAAAATCCCTACGGCCACAATGGCAGCGGTCTCGGCCCGCAGAATATGCGGCCCGAGCGTCATCGGCGTGGAGCCGGCCTGTTCAGCCTGCGCGGTCTCTTCCTTCGACCATCCGCCTTCAGGTCCGATCAGTACCAATACAGACGCATTGCCGCCCTCTGGAAGGGTGACACCGTGTAAGTTCTGTCCTTCCCGCCGCTCGGTCAGGATGAGCGAGAGTGCCGGAGCAGAGTGGCCGGCCAGGCATGCTGTCAGAGTCTGGGGTTGGGCGATGACAGGCAGGTGCCACTGTTCGGATTGCTGAGCGGCTTCCAGCGCAATGCGCTGCCACCGGGCCAGCTGCGCGTCGAGGCGCTCGGGCCTGAGTTGCACGATGGTGTGCCGGCTTTGCAGCGGCACGATCTCGCTCACGCCCAGCTCCGTCGCTTTCTGAATCACCCAATCCATCTTCTCGCCCTTGAGCAACGCTTGTGCGAGGCGCAGGCGGGGAGCGGTACGTAGCGGTTCCCGGCCGGTGCTGAGAATGCGTCCGGTCAGTTCCTGCCTGGCGACGCGCGTGAGTTCCATCAGGTAGCGGGTGCCCTGTCCGTCGCAGACCCAGATCTGTTCGCCGAGTTCCAGCCGAAGGCTATCGCGCAAATGCGGTTGGAGCGACGGAGGCACGGTAATAGTCGGAGGTGTGATGGCGACGGGAGGAAGAAAGAAGACGGGCATGGAAGGCTCAGTCGGTCGAACGAACCGAATGCGTCGGCGCTATTCGAAGAAGGTCTTCATCTTGTCGAAGAAGCCGTCGCCGTCGGCTTCCATGACCATGCCGCTCTCTTTGGCAAATTCGGTCAGCAGTTCTTTCTGTCGAGCCGTGAGTTTCGTGGGAATTTGGACTTTGATGGCGTAGAGCTGATCTCCGGTTTGTCCGCCCTTGAGGCTGGGCACTCCCAGTCCCTTAAGGCGCATCACCTTATCGTATTGCGTGCCGGCGGGAATCTTGATGACGGTATTGCCCTTCAATGTCGGGACTTCGATTTTTCCGCCGAGGGTTGCCGTGATGAAGTTGATCGGCACATCGCAGAGGATATCGACGCCTTTGCGCTGGAAGATCGGATGGGGTTTGACGGTGACGGCGACATAGAGGTCGCCGGGGGGGCCGCTGTTCGCGCCGTGCTCACCCTCATTGGTCAGGCGTAAGCGCATACCGGTTTCAATGCCGGCTGGAATATGGACGGCGATGGTGCGCTCTCGATAGACCCGCTGGCGGCCTTGGCAGGTCCCGCAGGGCTCTGTGATAATTTGTCCGGCTCCTTCGCACTGGCCGCAGGGGCGGCTGACGCTGAAGAATCCTTGCTGGAACCGGAGCTGGCCGGCCCCTTTGCAGCTGGGACAGGTTTTAATCGAGGCCGCCGATTTCGCGCCGGTGCCTTTGCAGTCGCCGCAGGTTTCCCAACGAGGAATCTTGAGTTTGGCTTCTTTGCCGTAGACGGCTTCTTCGAAGCTGAGTTCGAGGTTGTATTGCAGGTCGTTCCCGCGTTCGGCGCGACCGCCGCCGCGCTGTCCTCCGAAGAAGTCCTCAAAAATATCGTTGAAGACGTCGCCGAATCCGCCGCCTCCGTTGAAGCCCTGTCCCTGCTGCGCGCCGGCATGTCCGAACATATCGTAGCGTTTGCGTTTCTCCTGGTCGCTCAACGTTTCGTAGGCTTCGTTGATTTCTTTAAATTTGGCTTCGGCGTCTTTCTTCTGGGCGTCGCCTGGGTGCAGGTCGGGGTGGTGCTGACGGGCCATCTTGCGATAGGCCTTCTTCAGCTCTTCGTCGGAAGAGGTTTTCTCAACGCCAAGAATATCGTAATAATCGCGTTTCGACACAGGAGTCATCACCGGGTGAACAGCGAGAAAGACCGGGTGCCCTGTCCCAGGAAACCCGGTCACTTCCCATGGTTATACTAAACTACTTCTTTTCTTTGTCTACTTCTTCGAATTCCGCATCCACGACTTTTTCATCGGTCTTGGCCTCAGCCGAGGCCGACGCGTCCGCTCCCGCTCCCGGTGCGGCGGTCGCCGCAGCTTTCTTATACATCTCCTCCGCCAGCTTATGCGAGGCGGTCATGAGGGTCTGGGTGGCCGATTCGATGGCGTCCGCTTCGGTCCCTTCGAGAGCCGTTTTCAACGCCGCCACGGCATCCTGAATCTTGGTTTTTTCTTCCGCATCGACCTTATCGCCGTACTCCGTCAGATTCTTTTCGGTCTGATAGATCAGGTTATCGGCCTGGTTCTTGGCTTCCGCCAGCTTGCGCCGCTTCTTGTCGTCTTCGGTATGCGAGGCCGCATCCTTGACGAGCTTCTCGACTTCTTCTTTGCTGAGGCCGCTGGAGGCCGTGATCTTGATCGACTGCTCTTTCTGCGTCGCCAGATCTTTCGCCGACACGTGCACGATGCCGTTGGCATCGATATCGAAGGTCACTTCGACCTGCGGCATGCCGCGAGGCGCCGGAGGGATGCCGACAAGGTCGAACTGGCCGAGCAGCTTGTTGTCGTTCGCCATTTCGCGTTCGCCCTGGAACACGCGGATGGTGACGGCGGTCTGGTTGTCGGCCGCGGTCGAGAAGACCTGGCTCTTCTTGGTCGGAACGGTGGTGTTGCGTTCAATGAGCTTCGTGAAGACGCCGCCCAACGTTTCAATGCCCAGAGAGAGGGGCGTGACGTCGAGCAACAGCACGTCCTTCACTTCACCCTTGAGCACGCCGCCCTGCACGCCGGCGCCGATGGCGACGACTTCGTCAGGGTTGACGCCGCGATGGGGTTCTTTTCCGAAGAACTCCTTCACGACTTGAATGACCTTCGGCATGCGGGTCATTCCGCCGACCAGCACGACTTCCTGGATATCCTTGGCCGTCACGCCGGCATCGGACAAGGCCTTGCGGCAGGGCTCGATGGTGCGCTGGATCAGGTCGTCGACCAGTTGCTCCAGTTTCGCCCGGGACAGCTTGATGACCATGTGCTTGGGGCCGCCGGCATCCGCCGTGATGAACGGCAGATTGATTTCCGTTTCCGGCGAAGACGACAGCTCGATCTTGGCGCGCTCTGCGGCTTCCTTCAGCCGCTGTAAGGCCATCCGGTCTTTCTTGAGGTCGATGCCCTGATCTTTCTTAAACTCATCGACGAGCCAATCCATGATGCGCTGGTCGAAGTCGTCGCCGCCGAGATAGGTATCGCCGTTGGTGGATTTCACTTCGAAGACGCCTTCGCCGATTTCAAGGACGGAGACGTCGAAGGTTCCGCCGCCGAGATCGTAGACGGCGATCCGCTCGTCTTTCTTCTTGTCGAGGCCGTAGGCCAGCGATGCGGCCGTCGGTTCGTTGATGATGCGCAGGACGTTCAATCCCGCGATCTGGCCGGCATCCTTGGTCGCCTGGCGCTGGCTGTCGTCGAAGTAGGCCGGGACGGTGACGACCGCTTCCGTGACTTTTTCTCCGAGATAGTCTTCCGCCGTCTGCCGCATCTTCTGCAGGATCATGGCGGAGACTTCCGGCGGACTGTAGGTTTTCCCGCGAATGACGACGTGGGCGTCGCCGTTATCGGCTTCCACGACTTTGTAGGGGAGCCGCTTTATCGCTTCCTGCACTTCGCGGCTCTTGAACTTGCGGCCCATGAGTCGTTTGACGGAGAAAATCGTATTTTCCGGGTTGGTGATGGCCTGACGTTTCGCGATCTGGCCGACGAGCCGCTCCGTTTTTTCGGTGATGCCGACGATAGACGGGGTGGTGCGAGCGCCTTCCGCGTTGGCGATGACGACCGGATCGCCGCCGCTCATAATCGCGACGCATGAGTTGGTGGTGCCGAGGTCGATGCCGATGACTTTGCCCATGAGTAAACTCCTTCCGATATCAGCGACTAAAAGTAACCGATGTCTTAGTTCGTTTCCGAAGACCCGCCACCGGCTTGTGCCGGACCCGATGAGACACTGACCATCGCTGCGCGGAGGATCCTGTCGTGCAAGCGATAGCCTTTTTGAAACTCGTCAAGGACGTGATCGCTGGGAACCAGGTCCGATGGCACTTGAGAGACCGCCTGATGGGATCCAGGGTCAAACGGTTTGCCCACGCTCTCAACGGCCTGCACGCCGAATTTGCCGAGAGAGCCGGTCAACTGTTTCAACGTGAGATCCACACCCTGGACCAGTGCCGCACTGCTTCCTTTGTCATGCGCCGCTTTAATGGCTCGTTCCAGGTTGTCGACGACCGGGAGGAATTCTTTCAACAGCTGTTCGTTTCCGAACTTGATCTGCTCGCGCTGGTCCCGCTGGGCCAGGCGCTTAAAGTTTTCGAACTCTGCCGCCAGCCGCAGGTATTTTTCGTTGAGCGCTTTACACTCGTCTTCCTTGGCGGCAAGGGCGGCCTGCATTCCGGCATCCTGAGCTGGGTCAGTGGTGCTTCCATTCTCTAAGTTGTCAATTGTATTGGTGTTGTCTAGATCATCGTTCATTATTCTTCTTCCCCTACAGGGGGGCAGATATCCATAAGGAAATGGAAGTCAACGGGGGAGAAAAGAAATTTCTGAGAAAAATGATGGGGATAACGTGAAGGCTAGGTCCAATTTGAGGATGAGGTTCCGCGAGCCCGGCGGTAGAGGAGTTCCAGCCCTTCAAGGGTCAAGAGGGGTTCGATCCGTTTAATGGAGGTCGTTTCGGGAGCGATGACGGAGGCCAGCCCTCCTGTCGCGATGACCAGGCAGGTTCGTCCGAGTTCCTGTTCCATGCGCCGGACGAGCGCATCGACGAGTCCGGCGTATCCGAAGAGCAGGCCGGCCTGAATGCTGCCGGCGGTATCGGTGCCGATGACGGTTTTCGGACGGGCCAGCTCGACCTTGCTGAGTTTTGCGGCACGGGCAAAGAGGGCTTCGGCCGAGATGCCGATTCCCGGCGCGATCACGCCGCCGAGGTAGTCTCCCGTTGCTGTCACGGCGCAGAAGGTCGTGGCAGTGCCGAAATCCACGATGATGAGGTCGGTTTTGTATTTATGATAAGCCGCGGCGGCATTCACGATGCGGTCGCTGCCGATTTCTTTGGGGTTGGCATATTTGAGCGTGAGACCGGCATCCATATCCGACGACACGACTAAGGGTGTGCGGTGAAAGTACGTTTCGACCATGGTGTCGAAGGTGCCGGTAAGGGCCGGTACGACACTGGAGATGATGGCGTCCGTGACCTGCTGCGGAGTGCGGCCGCTTCGGGCCAGGAGGTTCAGGCAGAGCACCCCATATTCATCGGCCGTAGTCTTCGGATCCGTCGCCAAACGCCAATGAGCCACCAGCGTCGAGCCTTCAAAGATGCCCCACACGACGTTGGTATTGCCGATGTCGATGACCAGTAACATAGTGGCCATTGTACTTCGTGTATCGACGGTTTCGCTAGCTTCGGACGTGAATCACATCGCCTGCCCGCACGTCGACGAGGGATGCCTTGTCCGTACCGGGAACCCCTGTGGAGGGCCTGACTTGCAGTGTGCCGTCGGCAGTGACGGCAATGGCGGTGCCGAGGAGCTCCTCATCGGCCCCAAGGATCACGCGAACCTGCCGACCCAGGGTGGTACAACGGCGCTGGTAGGCCTGCAACAACCGGGATGGGCCATGGTCACGCAATTCATCGAGGCTCTGTTCCAATTCCAGGAGGAGCTGGGCAAGGAGCCGGTTTCGATCAATGAGCCGGTGCGAGGATTCGAAGAGCGACGTGGCGATCGGACGTAATTCGTCGGGGAATAATTCACGGGGGACATTCACATTCAGCCCGATTCCGATGACTACGACAGGGTTGTCGGGGATGGTCAGTGAACTTTCACAGAGAATGCCGCCGACTTTTCGTTCGTCCAGCAAGAGGTCGTTCGGCCATTTCAGTGCGAGCGATGTGGCGGCGATGGTGTGCACGGCTTCGGCCACCGCCAGCGCCGTCGTCAAGGGTACCCATGAGAGCCAGTCCCCCAGGGAGAGTCCCTGGCCGAGACCTCGGACGATGATCGAGCAATAGAGATTTACGCCGGGCGGCGAGAACCAGATTCGCGCATGACGGCCTCGTCCGGCTGACTGGCTCTCCGCCGCCACGACCGTCCCGTCCTCCGCGCCGTTCTGCGCCAGCGTCATCGCTTCTGAATTGGTCGAGGCGAGGCTTTGGTGGAGGTGCAGGCGCCGGCCCAGGCGTTCGGTCGCAAGGGTGCTGCGAATGTCGTCCGGTGTGAGAGGCAAAGAGGAGGACACGGCCTATCTGCGCGGCCGCCGTGGACGGCGGACCGGCGTCAGTTCCAGACTCATGGTGGCGGCTGGCGCCGAATGGGTGAGTGCGCCGATTGAAAGACGATCCGCGCCGGCCTGCGCCATGGCTCGAACGGTCTTGAGCGTAATGCCGCCGGACACTTCCACGATGGCCCGCCGCCGGATCAGCGCAACAGCCTGTTTGACCATCGCCGGAGTCATGTTGTCGAGCAGAATGATGTCGGCTTTACCCGCAAGCGCTTGGCGAACTTCTGCCAGCGATTCCACCTCGACAATCAGCGGGACTGCGCGGGAGGTGTCCCGATGGGCGAGTCGGCAGGCGGCGCGGATCGCCTGCCGGCCTTTCTGCAGCAGGGCAAGATGGTTATCCTTAATCAGCAGACCGTCGCCGAGGGAGAACCGATGGTTGGTGCCGCCACCCAACGCGACCGCCCATTTTTGTAGCGCTCTCCAGCCCGGCAGAGTTTTCCTCGTATCGAGAATCCGTGCGGGAGTATGGCGAACGGCCTGACAAAACTTATCAGTCAGTGTCGCGATTCCGGATAGATGCTGGAGGAAGTTCAACGCGACTCGTTCTGCCTGAAGGATCGAGCGGCCGTCTCCCTCAATATCCAGAAGTACCGCACCGGCGGGGATACGGTCCCCGTCATGGGTATGCGTCGTGAGCCGGAGCGAGGGATCGACCATCAGGAAGGTCTGCACGGCTGCCGCGAGTCCGGCGACCACCATCGGCTGCTGGGCAATGATCGAGGCTTGAGCCGGGACCGGTTTGGAAAAGAGGGCGGTCGTGGTGAGGTCGCCCTCGCCGAGGTCTTCTGCTAGTCCGGCGCGCACGGCCCGGCGAATATCGGCGGCAGGGAGTCGGACCATCGATCAGGCTCCCAGCATGGCACGGAGTTGCTGCTCGCTGCTCGCCAACATGGCGCTGTCGCGGGTGAGACTGCGCACCCGCTCTTGATGTTCCGTAATGACTGCGGGTGGGGCATTGGCCACGAAGTCCGCGCTTTTCAATTTACTTTCGATTCGTTGCGATTCTTTTTCAGCCTCGGCGATCTGCTTGAGAAGTCGATCGAGCGCTTTCTTGAGATCGACATCACCCTCGACGGCGATACCCATGGTCAGCCCTTCGGTCACCAGTCGAAGAATTTGGGTCGTCGGCCATTCAGTTATCGGCGCCAGAGTCAGAGACCCTTTTCCGAGATGGGCGAGGTCGGTCTTGAGTGTTTGCAGAGTGGCGGCGGTCTTCTGGTCGTCATGAGTGGTAAAGAAGCTGATCTGTTTGCCGGGTTGGTAGTTGAGCAAGACGCGCGCGGTTCTTAGGAGGCCGATGCTGCGTTCGAGGAGACGGAAGGCGTCATCGGCCGCTCCATCATGCCACTCGTCCCGCGGCGTCGGATAAGGTTGCAGCACGATCGTCTCTCCCCGGTGGGGCAGCGTTTGCCAGATTTCTTCCGAGAGGAACGGCATGAAGGGATGCAGAAGTCGCAGCCAGACTTCCAGTGTTTCCGATAGGGTGTGACGGGTGGAGGGTCCCTCCGGGTGAGCGGGATCCTGAAGGACCGGTTTGATCAGCTCGAGATACCAGTCACAGTATTCATGCCAGAAGAATTGATAGAGCGCACTGGCGGCTCGATCGAATCGATAGGCCTCCAATTCCTGATCAACGACACGGATGGTGTCGTTCAAACGGCTGAGGATCCATCTGTCCGGGAAGGAGCGGTCTTTCGGCTGTCGCGCTTCTTTCGCTCCGTCGAGATACATGTGGGCGAAGCGGGCGGCGTTCCAAATCTTGTTGGCAAAGTTGCGGTAGCCTTCGATCCGCTCCTCTGCCAGCTTGATGTCGCGACCGGGCGAGGCCATGGATGCGAGGGTGAAGCGCAAGGCGTCGGTCCCGAACTGCTCCATGACGTGAAGCGGATCGATCACGTTGCCTTTGGACTTGCTCATCTTCTGTCCTTCGGCATCGCGGACGAGCGCATGGATATAGACGTCGCGGAAGGGAACCTCGCCCATGAATTTCAAGCCGAGCATGATCATGCGCGCGACCCAAAAGAACAGAATATCCAGACCGGTCACCAGGGTGGCCGTCGGATAGTAGGCTTTGAGATCCGGCGTCTGGTCCGGCCACCCCAGCGTGGAGAACGGCCAGAGTCCGGATGAAAACCAGGTGTCGAGGACATCGGGATCGCGGACTAGGTCTTTACTCCCACACTTCTTACAGGTTTCAGGCTTTTCTCTTTGTACAATGGGGATCGCATTAGGGGATATATAAAGGCGCTCGTGTCTATGGCCAGATGATCCTTTCACTGTAAATATTTCAGAATTGCATGGTCTACAGTACCAGGCGGGAATCTGATGGCCCCACCAGATTTGCCGTGAAATGCACCAGTCTTTAATGTCCCGCATCCAGCCGAGATAATTGTTCGTCCAGCCTTCGGGGATGATGCGGATGCGCCCGTCTTCGACGGCTTTGATGGCAGGCTCCGCCAGCGGCTTGATATCGACGAACCACTGGGGCGACAGGTACGGTTCGACGACGGTTTTGCACCGATAACATTTCCCCACAGCCATCTTGTGATCCTCGACTTTGGCGAGGATGCCGCGCTCGCGCAGGAGCGCTTCCACTTTCGGCCGGGCTTTGGAAACGGGAAGCCCTTGCAGCATTTCGATCACGGCAGGTTCGACTCCGGCTTTCCGCATGCCGGCGGGATCGAGCAGCGCTTCAAGATCCAGAATGGCGAGCCGTGGCAGTTTATGGCGCTCTCCGGCTTCGTAGTCGTTGAAGTCATGCGCCGGGGTAATCTTGACCGCGCCGGTTCCAAACTCGCGATCGACAAGAATCGCATCGCCGACGATGGGGATGGTGCGCGTCGTGAGCGGCAGGCGGAGTTGCTTGCCGATCAAGTGGCGAAAGCGTTCGTCTTCGGGGTGTACGGCTACAGCGGTATCGCCGAGGAGCGTTTCCGGTCTGGTGGTGGCGACCGTCAGACGGATGTCCGGATTGTCGGCGAGCGCATACTCGATGGAGTAGAGCTTGCCCTTGAGGTCTTCGTGCTCCACTTCGATGTCGGAGAGGGCGGTCAGGCAGCGGGGGCACCAGTTGATCAACCGCTCGCCCCGATAGATCAGCTTGTCTTCGTAGAGCCGGACGAAGACTTCCAGAACGGCTTTCGATAATCCTTCGTCCATCGTAAAACGTTCCCGGCTCCAGTCGCAGGAGGCGCCGAGGCGTTTCAACTGTTGAATGATGGTGCCGCCGGAAGTCGCTTTCCATTGCCAGACCCGTTCGAGAAAGGCCTCGCGCCCCAAGGCCTCCCGGGAGGAGCCTTCCTGCATGAGCTGTTTCTCGACGACATTTTGCGTGGCGATACCGGCATGGTCGGTGCCCGGCATCCAGAGCACATTGCGGCCCTGCATGCGGCGCCAGCGAATCAGGATGTCTTGAAGCGAGTTGTTCAGTGCATGGCCGACGTGCAAGGAGCCGGTCACGTTCGGCGGGGGAATGACGATGCAATAGGGCGCGCCGGGGTTTTGGGGTGAAGCGGTGAAGTAGCCGCGGTGGACCCATTCCTGGTACCAGCGGTCTTCGACGGCTTTGGGTTCGTAGGTCTTGTCGAGTTGCGATGCCATGGCCCGTCCTTCGTCAAAAAATGAGCGCGCATCTTAGCATGTCTGCCGATGGCGGGGAACGGGCGGGCGGTTTGGCTTGTGGCTGCGCCTGCCTTGTGTTATACAATCGCCCGCAGCCAACGATTCATTTTCAGCATTAAGGGAGTCATCATGCCGCGAGGACGCGAGAAAGATCGGAAGACCCGCAAGAAGCACCGGAAGAATGTGAAGCGGGTGAAAGCGCTGGTGAAAGCGCGCCAGAAGGGAAAGCGGACCGGAAAGAAGAGCTAAGGCGAGGTGGTCCTGGGCCTACTCCGCTGCCGTCAGGCGGGTGAGTTCGGCCTTAATGTGTTGTTCCGCGAGTTCAGGAACGATTCGTTGCACTGCCTGTTCGACGGTCTGTTCCGCGGTCGCCCGGACAATATCGTCGGCGATGAGCGGTGCCTGTTTGAGCGTCGCCTGCCTGATTTCCTCTTTGACCAGCAGATCGATCGATCCCAGGTGTTCCCGCACCACCTCAGGGAGTTGCTTGCGCACACTGGTTTCGGCCAGTTCGCGAACTGATTGGTCGAGTACACCCTTGATGGCGGGGCTCGCGATATCGGAGACGGCCTGACGGATCAGCGCTTCGTTCGCGGCCATTTCCTGCTTAATCAACGAGGGAAGCTCCTGCACCAGCAGCGGGTGGATAATCGTCGTCAGCTGTTCCTCTGAGAGAATTTCACCCAGTTGTCCGTCCAGTTCCTTTTTCACGGCCGAGTGAATACGGGTTGTGAGTTCCTTCTCGATGGCTTGCGGAAGCAAATCGGCAATCCGCTTTTCCGTCCGTTCAGTCATCGACTCCAACAGCTGTCCGAAGAGGCCTTTCATCGCTTCTTCGGGGCCGGCGGCGGCCGGCGCGGCTTTCGTGGCGGTCGTAGATTCCGGCGGATGGTCCATGGTGAGATCCTCCTGCTCATCGGAGACGTCCAACTGGTCCATCACCGCGTCATCATCGCCTGTGTCGGTCGATGTGGAGTCCGGCGGCCAGACTCGACGCTTGAGGCGATTGCCATTCTGCTGTGGTTGTGTTTTTTGCTGTAGGCTCTTGATGACCTCGAGAAGATCTTCCGATTGAAACGGCTTATTCAAGAAGGCTTTCACACCCAGAGTTTTGAGGAGACTTTCGTCCGGGCGATCGGCCGGATTGACCAGCGAGATCAGATAGGTTTCGCTCAAGTTGTCGAGTTTGTTCACTTCTTTGCAGAAGCCGGAGAACGTGATGTTGTCGAGATGGTAGTCGGCGATGATCAGTGCCGGACTGATGCGCCGGGCTGCTTCGAGGGCGGCAGGGCCGTCCTGAAATCCCACGACATCAAACCCTTCAGGCGTTGAGATCTGCTCAACCATTCGCCTGACGGCCGGACTGCTATCGACGATGAAAATAGAAGAGGGCACCTAAATCTCCAATTGTATTGAAGTATTACGAAGCTAGCAGGGGGGGTATTCTTTGTCAAGAAAACGGTAGATATAGTGTCTTGTTTTGACTCTGCGTTATCAGCGCCTTACAATTCGGCACGTTTTCTGAGGCGTGATGGCATTGAGGGGAGATAGTTGTGATGGCCTCGTATCAAGTCATTTTCTTCGACGCAGCCCAGACATTGTTTCATGTCAATGGATCGGTCGCAGAGATCTATTTGCAGTATGCCGTGCGCCATGGGTTTCGGCAGACACCGACATCGCTCGTGTCTATCACGCAGGCCTTCAGCCGGGCTTTCAAGGATGCGTCGCCTCCTGTGTTTGCGCTGACGGAGCCGGCCGCGTTGAAGCAAAGCGAACGGCTGTGGTGGTTCGATATAGTCCACAATGTGTTTTATCGCGTGGGAATGTTTGAAGGGTTCGACGAATTCTTCGAGGAAGTCTTTCAGGTTTTCGAAGATCCGAAGACTTGGAAGCTTTACCCGGAGACAGAAGCGGTGCTGCGTCAGCTCAAGGCACAGGGATTGGAACTGGGGATCATCTCAAACTTCGATTCCCGGCTGTTTCCTGTGTTGCGGGGGTTGGGTATCGAGCAGTTTTTCGATACCATCACGATTTCAAGCCTGTCTCAGGCGGCGAAGCCCGCTCCGAAAATCTTCCACCTCGCCTTGGAGAAGCATGCAGTCGATCCTGAAGACGCGGTGCATGTCGGGGACAGCTTGAAAGAAGATGTGGAAGGCGCGACGAAAGCCGGGCTCACGAGCGTGCTGATCGACCGGTCAGAGGGTGAGGTCACGCCGGGGATTCATCGCATCCGGTCTCTTGATCAACTCCAGCCATTACTCGCTCGCCTGTAGCAACAGAGGTACGACGTCTTTCGCGCGTCCGCGCAGGGCGATATCGACGAGATCCGATTGCGGCGTCGGATCGAGATTCACTTCAATCACATAGGCGCCGGCCTCTTTCGCGATTGAGGCGAACCCGGCTGCGGGATACACCACGCCGGATGTGCCGATCACGAGCAGCACATCGCACGCCTGAAGAGCCGAAGCGCATCGCGTCAGATCGTCCGGAAACAAAGACTCGCCGAACCAGACGATATGCGGGCGCAGCAGTCCGTTGCAGCGTCGGCACGTCGGAAGAATGGCAATAGGCACGTCACGGTTCTCTTCAATAGAGCCGCATGCCGTGCAGCGCACCATCCAGATGTTGCCGTGAATTTCCGAGAGCTTGGTGGATCCGGCCTGTCTGTGGAGGCCATCTACATTTTGTGTGATGAGCCAGAAATCGTGGCGGCGCGATTCCAATGATGCGATGGCAAGGTGAGCGTCGTTGGGTTGTTTCGTGGCAATCAATTCCCGCCGCCAACTGTACCATTCCCATACGAGCCCGGGGGCTCGCTCAAACGCTTCCGGTGTCGCTAATTCTTCCGCTCGAAAATTGCGCCATAACCCATCGGCCCCGCGAAATGTCGGCACGCCGCTGTCGGCGGAGATCCCGGCACCGGTCAGGATGGTGATGGCTCGGGCTGAAGCTATGCGAGAACGTGCATCATGCAAAAGGTGTTGACTCATGGCGAGGTATTTTATCCTACTTCGGCGGCCTGCTATAGTACGGCCTCCGTAAATAGGGGAGTGATCATGAAGAACATTCTGATGGTTGGTGCCGGGTCGGTGGGCGGGTTTTTCGGCGCGCATCTCGCCAAGAACAATTCTAACGTGTCGTTTCTGCTCAGGCCGAAGACGCTGGCAGCGGTGAAACAGAACGGGTTGACGATTCGCAGTGCGAGCGGGACGTTCACAGTACGTCCGCAGGTCGCGGGAGATCCCGGAGAATTGCCCAAACCCGATTTGATTATCCTCGGTGTGAAGGCGTTCGATCTCGATGAGGTCATGACGCAGCTTGAGCCGGTGCTCACGGATAAGACGGTCATCCTGACCTTGCAGAACGGCATTGACACCGAAGACCGGATTATCGCCCGCATCCAGCGCGACTGTGTGGTCGGCGGGGTCGCGTTCATCTATTCGAAAATTGCCGCGCCCGGGGTGATCGATCACTATAAAAAGGGCGCGGTGGCGATCGGCGAATTAATGGGGCATGAGAGCGATCGTGTGCTCAAGATCAAGGAGATCTTCACAGCTGCCGGTATCCCCTGTCATCTCTCGAAAGATATCCGCCGGAGCAAGTGGGAGAAGATGTGTTGGAATTGCGTCTTCAACCCGATCACTGTCTTGATCGACGACAAGGTGGCCAAGGCGTTGGATCATCCGGAAATGATGCGAGTGATCCATCAGATCGTCGATGAAGTCGCGGCGGTGTCGGCGGCGGTCAAGGTGCCGTTGCCGGCAGATATGGCGGAACGGGTCGTCAAGGCGACGCAGGAGATCCGGGACATTCACACGTCGATGTATGACGATTGGAAAGCCGGAAGGCAGACGGAGATTGCGTATTTGAACGGGTACATTGTTCGGAAAGGGCGTGAGTTGGGCATTCCGACTCCCGTGAATGAGGTGATGACGGCGATGATTAAGACAATCACCGGGCAGGACAAGAAGGGTGCTGGAGTCGTGCGAATCGACGGGGCTGTGGTGCAGCCGGTTTCACTTGATAACGCAGCCTTCCGGCAGCTTCCGGCGGAGCATCATGTGGCAGACGTCAGTACCGTCATGCCGGGAATGACAGGGAAGGCGATCAAGGTGAAGGGGTTGCTCGATGTGCCGGCACTGGCGATCGATGCCGATCATGTGACGTTTCATTCGCTCGACGGAAAATATGCGGCCACGCTCACGCTGCAGCAGGCGAGGGATTTCGGCCTCCTGCTCTATGAACTCAACGGTGAGCCGCTGCCCGATGGAAGGGGTGGGCCCTATCGTCTGATCACTCCGGGGCTTGGCGACCTCTGTGCAAATGTGAAGAGCGTCGGGCGAATCGAAGTGCGAGTCGGATCAGGAAAAGATACGCGGCCGCCGGTGGAAGAACGGACCCACTGTTAGTTGAGCGAAGAAGCAGTGGGAGTTTTCACGCTCTCCCTGTTTCTCCGATCACCCGGATTGCTCGCCACCGCTCCGATTGATACCGCCAGAGTAGGAGCCCCATTCTCACCGTCCAGTCAGCGATCATCGCCGTCCACACGTAGAAAACCGACAGGTGCAACCAGGGACCTGCGATGACGCCGGCCGCGGCAGCGTCCCCGCGTGAGCAGTCATGGATAATGCGGGCTAGGCTCACATGCTAAATCGGAGCGGAAGGGGAATGCGAAACCCAGCGGATTAGCCGACACAAGGGCTGAGGTCCTTGCAGCGATAATGGAATGATGCCGGTCTGTATCGCACGCCGATGAGACCGCATGGATAGCGTTGACAAGTGATTGAACACGCGCAAGAATCACGCGCCGGCTTGCAGTCTGCCTGGGCGTACTATGCCGGTATATTTTTAATAGTTGAGCGCTTCCCAAGGGCATGTGAGGCACATAAAAGAAGATTGCAACCATGTCCGATGAGTTCTTCCTTTCCTTCGTCGCACCACTGATTTTCCTGGTGTCGGGAATCATGCTTCTTGCCGGCGCGTGGCGGCACAGGGCGCGAACCATCGCGTTCCTGTCCAAGGCGCGCGAGGCAACGGGCAAGGTGATTGCGCTGGAAGAGGCGCCGCCGCAACAACCCGGGGCGGATGAACTGGAGACCTATGCGCCAGTGATCGTGTTTACAACGCACAGCGGCCAAAAAACTCGGTTCACCTCACCGGCGAGCAGCTACCCGTCCCGCTACGCGGTCGGCGATTTCGTTCCGGTGCTCTATGAGGCGAATCGTCCCGATCAGGCGCGGATTCGCTCGTTCTACGATCTCTGGTTCGTGCCCTTGTTGTTCGGCGGGCTGGGAGTGGTTTTCACCGCAGTTGGCGCCGGGTTGCTGATCTTTGGTGTTCCAGCATGAGCGGCATAATCGAGGCGCGGTTGACGGCATGGCGCGGTCTGTTGCGGCAACGCCTGCTGCAATGGGTGTTTCCCTTGACGATGACCTGGTTGCTTTTTCTCGTTTTGATGATTGAAACCGAAGGCCTGCGTCGTATGAGCCCCTTCCCGGAAGGCGGCATGCCACATCGACTTTTCGAAGACTGGGTAGAGCCGCTTGCGGCCGTGGTCATTCTCGCCGCGATCGTCGGGTTGCACTATCGCTTGTTGCGCCGATGGCCCGGTTTTCTGCAGTTGCCCGAGTCGGCGCCATTGTTCGTCACGGTGTTCCATCTCGTCACACACGGCGCCGGCCTGTTTGTGGTCGTCACCGTTGGCGCGGTTCTTGTCCTATATCTCTTCTATGATCCGGCGACGGACCCGCAAGGTCAGTTTCATATCTGGGTGTGGGCAGGCGGTTTTCTGTACGCTGCGGCGCTTTCGCCGACGGCGGCGCTTTTCACCGCGTGGAGGGCCGCAAAGCGCAAACAGGGCTATGGCGCGAGATGACGGAGGGGCCACGCAAATGATCAAGGGTATTTTTCTCGCCGTGATCCTTGCCAATGTTGTCGCGCTCTTTTGCGTTTTCAATCCCTGGTTCGAGGATTGGAAGGGCCAGGGCATCGTTTTTCTGCTTGTGGAAGCGGTCTCCATGGTTCTCATAGGTGTGCCGGTATTCGTGCATCACCTGCGCAAGGGGTTGACGGCGCGCGAGGCGCTGGCTGCAAGCCTGGATACGATGATGAACTTCCTGTCGGGATGGGTGTGACGCCGGCAAAGCGTAAATGGGCATGGCTCTTTCCGGTACGGACGTTCATTATCCGCCTACTTCCGGCCTTTTTTCTCGGCATCACGCTGATCGGGCATGCCCGGCCCCTGCCCGATGTATCGGTGTGGCTCGACCGGCTGGCACTCCAATTGTGATCAGAAGTAGGGGATCGGGTCTTGCAATCAAAGAAGGCCGTCTCAAGGTGAGCGTGCCGCACAGCAAGAAGGACCCGGCGGGCGAAGGCGCGCAGCTTTACAACTTCTTCGGACCCTAACGGTTCTTGCCGGGCAAGCCAGGACCGGCTCAATTGAGCCGGTCCTGGTGCTCCGTTTGACACACGGCCGCAACGCGGTACGTGCCTGGATTACCTGAATCGCCTTCCAGCGCTCTGATTGATAGCGCCACACCAAGAGCGCCAGTCTCATGGCTATCCACGCATAGAACACCGAGAGGCGGGTCTGGACTTTCTTGTGAGGCCAGTTGCGAGGTGTTATGACCGGTTGATCCCATATTGGGATCGTGCTAGATTGTGTGGTGCGTATCATTGCAAAGCGAACGTTACAGGTTTTCTGGAAGCGGCATCCCAACGCAAAGGGTCCATTGAAGGCGTGGCATCAGGAAGTGGCCCATGCTGATTGGGCGACTCCATCGGCGGTTAAGACGCACTTTCGATCTGCAAGTGTGCTGTCGGACAACCGAGTCGTGTTCAATCTGGCGGGGAACCACTACCGCCTGGTGGTGAAGATCAATTATCCTTATCGCGTTGTCTACATCCGTTTTATAGGGACCCACGGTGAGTATGATGCCATCGACGCCACGACGATATAGATAGAAGGAGATCATATGACGATCGCCCCGGTGAAGACCAAAAAGGATTATGAGGTTGCTTTGCGGCGCATCGAGCAGCTGATGGATGCCAAGCCTCGGACGAAGAATGGGGATGAATTGGACGTGCTCACCACGCTGGTCGAGGTCTATGAAGAGAAGCATTGTCCGATCTGCCCGCCGGATCCTATTGACGCGATCAAGTTTCGGATGGAACAACTGGGCATGACACGGAAAGACCTAGAGGCGATACTGGGTGGGCGCGGACGTGTTTCTGAGCTGTTAACGGGAAAGCGCAGTCTCTCGCTAGAGATGATTCGGCGGCTTCATAGAACACTGCGAATCCCGCTTGAAAGCCTTGTTGGGACTGCTGCCTGAGCCACGAGAATCTTCCAGGATTCGCTCATGCGCGTGAGGCCTTTTTGATCACCCGGATCGCTCGCCACCGCTCCGATTGATACCGCCAGAGTAGGAGCCCCATTCTCACCGTCCAGTCAGCGATCATCGCGCTCCACACGTAGAAAACCGACAGGTGCAACCCAAGGGCGACGATCAGCGCCATCGGCACGCGCACGCCCCACATGCCCGCCATCGTTGCGCCCATGATGAACCGCGTATCGCCGGCGCCGCGCAGTGAGCCGGCTAAGACCATAGTGAGGGCCAGGGGAATTTGCAGCAGCGCGACGATCTTCAGAAACACGGTGCCCAGTTCGATGACGGCTTCGTCGGTGGTAAACGCGCGCAGGAGCACGTATGGGAAAAAGAAAAACACGATGCCCATGCCGGCCATGATGAGAATCGCCAGCCGGTTGGCTTCCCAGTTCTCCAGTTTGGCGCGGGTATATTTCCCAGCCCCGATGCTTTGTCCCACCATCGTGGCGGCGGCAATGGCAAATCCGTAGCCAGGTAAAAAAGAGAGTGACTCGATCGAGAGGCCCACCTGATGGGCCGCATAGGAGACGGTGCCATAGAGGAGCACGAGCTTCGTATAGATGAGGATGCCCGCCTGTTGCACGATACGCTCGCCTGAGACCGGCGCACCGACATGCCACATGGTTCGAATGAGATCCAGCCGGATGTGCGTGGACGAGTGCAATACGGGACGGCTGCGCCACCAGAGAAAGGTCACGCCGATGGCTTCGGCAATGCCCACGGCAATCGCGGCTCCTTTGACGCCCAGTGCGGGCAGGTTCCAGTATCCATAGACGAGGGGGTAGGCGATGCCGATGTGCAGCAGATTGACCAGGATCATGGCATACATCGGCGTGCGAGTGTCGCCGGTGCCCTGTAGGATGGAGGACAAGACCTGCAGCAGCACGGTGAAGGGGATCACCAGAAAGATGATCGTCGAGTAGGGGATCGCAAGTGCAATGACACCGGATTCAGCTCCCAGCAAGCCCATTGCAAATCGATTCAGCGTCATGCCTAGTACCGCCAGCACCAGCGAGACCGCAATGGACAGTCCGAGAAAGTGGCGTGCGGCTTCTCCGGCGTCACGATGCCGTTTAGCGCCCCACAGCTGGGCAATGATCACGTTCGAGCCCACCGAGAGACCTGAGACCAATGTCGTGGCGATGAACGCCAGGAGTTGCCCCAGGCCGACGGCGGCAATGGGAATGACGCCCAGTCCCCCTACTAAAAAGACTGCGACGATGCCTTCGGCTCGTTGGAGGAGGCTGCTGACAGTGACCGGCAGGGCCAAAGTGAGCACGGATTTGCGGATGTCTGCCACACGGGAAGCCATGGGCGCCTATCCTACAGAACTGAGGCGATGACCAGCTAGACAAATGCGGAATCGTTCGTTAGGGTCGGGTTATGATCGAAAAAACGACAGACCTTCCGCAAGGCGATGTGCAGAGAACGCCCCGCTTGTCGAAGTCCAAATATATCTCCGGTCTCCAGTGTCATAAGCGCCTGTATCTGGATATCCACCAGCCCTATCTTGCGACGCCGCCTGATGCGGGGACGCAGGCGATTCTGGACATGGGGACGGAAGTCGGTGAGCTGGCACGCCGCCGGTTCCCCGGTGGCCGTCTCGTAACAGCCGGGTATCGACAGACCAAGGCGGCGCTTGCGCAGACTGCGGCACTGATGGCCGATGAGTCCGTCCTGTCGATTTATGAAGCGGCGATCATGGTCGATGGCGTGCTCGTCCGTGTGGATATTCTCGAACGGCTGCGAGCAGAAGACGGAGCCACGGCAGGGTGGCGGCTCATCGAGGTGAAATCGTCCACCAAAGTGAAGGATGTGCATCTCGACGATCTGGCGCTGCAGCGCTACGTGCTCGTTGGTGCTGGCCTGAACATCGTCAGTTGTCATCTCATGCGGATCAATACCGCCTATGCCTATGCCGGTGGTGAAGTTGATCTGAACGGGCTGTTCGCAATCGAGGAGATCTCTTCAATTGTGCTGGAACGGCAGGTGACTGTGCCGGACCGGATTGCCGCGATGAAGGCCATGCTGCTTCTGCCGGCTCCCCCGATGATCGAACCGGACCGGCACTGTTTTACGCCGTACGAATGTCCCTTCTGGGCTCATTGCACAAGTCAAAAACCGGAACGGTGGATCTTTCACCTGCCCGGCGCCAAGCAGATCGCCGGTCAGCTGGCTGAGCTGGGTGTGGTGACCATCGATGAGATTCCGGAGGGCACGAAACTGTCTGCCGTCCAACGCAAGGTGAAAGACAATGTGGAGTGGGTATCCGGGAAGCTGGAGGCTGCGCTCAAGACCGTGCGGTTTCCCGTGCATCATCTGGATTTTGAAACCGTCATGCTGGCTGTGCCTCGGTTTCCCGGGACTCGCCCCTATCAAGCGCTGCCCGTGCAATGGTCGAATCATATCGAGCAGGATTCCGGCGCACTGGTCCATCACGAATTTCTGCACACAGAGGTGGCGGATCCTCGAAAATCATTGGCCGAATCCCTCCTGGATTCGCTGGGCAGCAAAGGGAGTAT
Source organism: uncultured Nitrospira sp. (assembly GCA_964635345.1). Taxonomy (GTDB): domain Bacteria; phylum Nitrospirota; class Nitrospiria; order Nitrospirales; family Nitrospiraceae; genus Nitrospira_D. Next base: position 39,224 of record CAZWOX010000005.1, on the reverse strand, counting down.
TTGTGTCTATTCCCCGTATGAAAAATCTGTGATCGAACAACTGGCGGAGTTTCTGCCTGAACATAGAACAGCCTTGAAGGCACTGGTAAAACGGATTTGGGATTTGCACCCGGTGGTCAAAGAACATTACTACCATCCGGAGTTCGGCGGGTCGTATTCCCTCAAAGAAGTGTTGCCGGCACTGGTGCCCTCGTTGCGATACGACGATCTCAACATCAGAGAAGGCGGCCAGGCGGCGTCTGAATACTACAAGATGGTGTTCGTCGAGACCGACTGGATCGAACGGGTAAGGATTCAGGAAGCTCTGCTGGCCTATTGCGAGCGCGACACACTGGCGATGGTGGAACTCCGACGGGTGCTGGGGGAAAAGGCGAAAAAATCATGAAGGTGTTTATCCGCCCGCGTCAATAGCGATAAGACGATAAAGAGCGGGCGGGCCGCACGAAGTGCGGTTTGGCGGAGAGGGTGGGATTTGAACCCACGGTCCCCTTGCGAGGACGCCCGCTTTCGAGGCGAGTCCATTCGGCCACTCTGGCACCTCTCCTGGCAACTTGCTGAATTAGGAGGCACTGAAAGATGCGCGCCCCTGACCGATCAAATTGTGGGGGTGAGCTTACAGTGAGAGGCGTGATATTTCAATGAGTTTTCTCTCGTCGGGGGAGTGATCCAACCGCGAATTCATCGAAGAAGGAATCCCGGTGCATTGCGAATCTCCGAGTAGGATAAATTATTCCATTGAATCGTGACGCTGTGTGAAGTCGCGCTGGTCTGTTTTGTGCGCAGAACAGGAAATCTCTTCTAGAATGCAGTGGTCCGTACTATCCTTGCGGTATCGGTAGAAATTCCTTCTGATCCGGCATAGGGTTTATCTATTATCTGGTTGTTTGGATTCGCTGTTTGGATTCATTGTTTCCTGATATTTCATTTGCGTGCATGAACGAATCAGTACCTATTTCAGTCCGCACCCTTGCCGAATTATTTACCTACCGCTGTGAGCAGGCCGGCGGAGGATTGGCCTATGCTTCTCTCAAAGATACTGCTGCGATAGACCGTCAGCTCACGTGGGTTGAACTCGCGGGCGAAGTGAACGTTCTTGCAACGGCTCTAGGGGCGCGTGTTGAGCCGGGCACTCGCGTTCTTCTGATGTATCCCTCTGGACTCGAAGTGGTGGTGGCCTTCTGGGCTTGTATCCAAGCCGGCCTTGTTCCGGCTCCGGCCCCTGCGCCGGATCCCATCAGACGCAAGCACAGCCTCTCGCGCCTACAGGCCATTCTGGATGATGCTCAAGCCACACTCGTTCTGACGACAGCCGGCATCCAGGCCTCGTGTGCGGAGCAATCGCTTGTGGCCACGGATCGTCAGGTTCACTGGCTGGCCACCGATCAACCGACGGGTGAGGGGGGGCGGAGCCTGGAAAACCGTTCGCCGATCTCGGACCTGGCTTATTTGCAATATACGTCAGGTTCAACAGCGACGCCACGTGGCGTGATGATCAGTCACCGCAACGTCCTGGCGCAATGTGAAGCCATCCGGCAGACAGCGGGAGTCGATACTGAGAGCCGCTCGTTGTGCTGGCTCCCGTATTTTCACGACTACGGATTGGTGCACGGGATTCTTGCCCCTTTATATGCGGGCATTCCGGCGTTCCTCTTATCACCGCTTACATTCCTTCGGCGGCCGCTCCGCTGGCTTGAAGCCATCGATCGGTGGGATATCACGCATAGCGGCGCTCCGAGCTTTGCCTACGATGCGTGTGTGAAGGCTTATCAGAAACTCCCGGGCTGGTCCGGCGATCTTGCGCGCTGGGCGGTGGCCAGTTGTGGAGCCGAGCCCATTCACCACCGGACGATCAATACGTTTACCCAGGTGTTTGCTCCGCACGGATTCAAGAGGAATGCATTCATGCCGGCGTATGGGTTGGCCGAGGCCACCCTGGTCGTGTCCAGTACTTCGCGGTCTGAATCGCCCCATATGATCACGGTGGATTCGGCTGCGCTTGAGTCCCATCGGGTCGAACCTCGAAGCCCGGATAAGGCGGGTGTCCGTGAGCTTGTAGGGTGTGGTCGTCCGCTCCCGGGTTCTCAGGTCATTATCGTCGAACCGGGAAACGGTGTGGAATGTACTGCCGGCCAAGTCGGTGAGATCTGGGTGTCCGGTCCCAGCGTGGCATCAGGGTATTGGCGGAGGGCGGAGACGACCGCTGAGGCATTCAACGCTCATGTTTCCGGTCGGCCCGCCGAGCATTTCCTCCGGACGGGAGACTTGGGATTCTTAAGCGAGGGGCAGGTTGTCATTACCGGTCGCCTGAAAGATTTGATCATCCTGAACGGTAGAAACATCTATCCACAGGATTTGGAGGCGGCCGTTGACGCCTGTCACCCTGATTCACGGAATGGTGGGTGCGTGGCTTTCTCGGTCGAAGTGGACGAAGTCGAGCGCCTGATCATGGTGCTTGAAGTCGATCGGCAACAAGATCTGCGGGCCGAAGAGGTGGCGACGGCCGTTCGCGTCACTTTGGCGGAGCGATTTGAGGTCCCGGTGTGGGGGGTTGTGCTGGTACGTCGCGGGGCAATTCCAAAGACGTCAAGCGGAAAAGTGCAACGGCAAGCCTGTCGAAAAGCCTATCTGGAACAGTCGCTGGCCGTCGTTGCTACCCAGATGCTCCTTCCTGATGAAGCAGCGGCTGGTTCCAGCTCAGGATCTGATGGCTCCCGAAAGGTGCAAGATCAATTTACGAGCAGTGGAAAGATAGAAGCATATTTGAAAAGCGTCTTTGCCGAGCAATCAGGCCTCCCGGTCTCAAAAATCGAGGCGGGAATGCCCTTGGCCAATATCGGGTTGGATTCTCTTGGGACCAGCCTGGTCAAGAATCGGCTTGAGCAGGAGTTCGGGGTTGACCTTTCATTCGGCCAGTTATTTGGGCAGGGGACGGTGCGGGATCTCGGGGCGTATCTCCTGACGTCTCGCGCAGAGGCTTCTTTCGGAACAGAAAGAAGCTCGCGTCGGGAGGCCGGCGAGCCAGGATTGGACGAGCGAGGTCTGCCGGCAGAGGACGGGGAAGTGGGGCGGTATCCGCTTTCCTGCAGTCAAGAGCGGTTATGGTTCTTGGAGCAAGTACAGCCTGGCAGCGCGTTGAATCACATTTCCATCGGCATGAGGCTGTCCGGACGGTTGGATCTTCCTGCTTTCAATGCCGGCATCCAGGAGCTTGTGCAGCGGTATGACATTTTGAGGATGGGGTTTGCGTCGGTTGGCGAGCTTCCTTATCAAGCGATTTCGACCGAGGTGGTCGCGAGGGTCACTTGGGCCTCCTTGCGCGAGATCTCTCCGTCGAATCTTGATGCAGAAATCCGACGGAGGATTCGGGAGGAAGTGCTTGTTCCATTTGACTTGGGAAACCCTCCCTTGCTCAGGGTGCTTCTTCTTGAGACGAGTGATGAGGAGCATCTCTGCATTCTAACTGTGCACCGTCTTGTTTCGGACGGATGGTCATTACGGTTGCTCTGTCGGGAACTCACAGAACAGTACACGTCGAGAGTCAACGGTCGTGGGGTGGTCCCTGCGCGTTCGCAGAGATCGTATCTCGAATTCAGCCACTGGCAGAGAGACCGGTTGGAGAGTGAGCGATGCGTCGCTCAGTTGGAGTATTGGCAGCGACATTTGGATCGCATGCCGGCCCTGCTTGCCCTGCCATCCGACCGGCCGCGCCCGCGCGTGCCGTTGTTCCAGGGCGGATCGAGAATCCGCGCTCTTCCCGGATCGATGGTGACAGACCTGGGAGCGCTCTGCAGCCGGCAGGGCACGACCAAGTTCATGGTGATCTATTCCGCGTTGTGCGCCTGGTTGCAACGCGCGACCCGAACGACAGACATCGTCGTCGGGACGGTCGTGGCGAATCGCCGCCAATCGCAGTGGCAGGATGTGGCGGGGTATTTTGCCAATACCGTGGCCTTGCGCATGGACCTTTCCGATGTCGATACGGGAGAGCAACTCCTCCATCGCGCTCGCCGGACCGTGTGCGACGCCTATGACCATCAAGATGTTCCTTTCGAGCGGGTGATCGGAGCGCTCAAGGGGCGAAGAGCCGCTGGCTCACCGCATGTGTTCAATGTCATGATCGTGTGGGAAGACGATCCGCTCAGCGAGCTGCGTCTTGAAGGGCTGTCGGTCGGACCATTCCCGATTGACGATGTGGCCGTGGAACTTGATCTCACGCTGTTGGTCGTCAACGGCGCCGAAGGGCTTGAGCTGGTGATGCTCTACGACCGGGCGTTGTTCGACGGTGGAATGGTCGATCGCATGCTTGCCCAAATCGAAATTATCCTGAAAGGCCTGATAGCAAACCCCGGTTCGCGTCTTCTCGATCTCCCGCTGCTGACGCAAGACGAACGACGGCAGCTCTTGGTTGAGTGGAGCCGGAGTCCTGTCGACGTGCAGCAGGCCACGTCAATCCTGCCGATGATCGAGGCTCGTCTCACACAATCTCCCGAGAAGGCGGCGGTGGTGTGCGGGGAAGACCGGCTGTCCTATCGTGATCTCGTCGAGCGCGTCGACCGGCTTGCCGGGGCGGTTCATGAAGCCACTGGGGGAAGAAATGTTCGAGTAGGGTTGTGTGTCGATCGATCGATCACAAGTCTCATCGGGATTCTCGGCATTCTGAAGGCCGGCGCATCCTATGTGCCCTTGGATGCCGGTGCGCCGGAGCAGCGGCAGAGATTGATTCTCGAGGATGCCGGTGTCGCGCTCCTGGTGACGCAGCGGCATCTGCGGGCTACGCTTCCATACGGTGGCGGGCCAGTTATTGAATTGGAGTCGCTTGCAGGAGAAGTTCAGCGACACGATGCACACGTGGCATGGCCGCGATTGGGGATCGACCATGCCGCCTATGTGATCTATACCTCCGGGTCGACGGGTCGGCCCAAGGGCGTGGAAATTACCCATGGGGCGCTCCTGCATTCCCTTCTGGCGCGCCTGCAGTATTACAAAGATCCAGTCGAGTGTTGCCTCCTGACCTTTCCTATTGCGTTCGACGGGTCTGTGACGAGCATCTTCTGGACGCTGCTCCATGCCGGGACTCTCGTCATTCCAACGGAAGACAATTATCGAGATCCGCATCAGCTCGGAACGTTGATCTCCCGACATCAGGTGTCCCACATTGTGCTCGTGCCGTCGCTATACGAGGCGATGCTGCGTGATGCGGCAGCCGCGCTCCAGTCGCTCCGGGTGGTGGTGTCTGCCGGAGAAAGTCTTCCGGTCTCGCTGGTGCGGCGCCACTATGAACGGCTTCAGGAGGCGGAGCTGTATAACGAGTACGGGCCGACGGAAGCGACGGTGTGGTCAACTGTCTACCAGACGACTGGAACCGAGTCGGGAGGGCGCATTCCAATAGGAAGACCTATCGCCGGCGCCGCCGTCTATTTGCTCGATGAAGAGTTGTCTCCGGTTCCTGTCGGGGTGGTGGGAGAGATTGTGATCGGCGGGGTTAGTTTGGCGCGAGGGTATCTGAACCTGCCGGAACTGACGAGTGCCAAGTTTATTCAGAATCCTTTTGTGCCGGGAACCCGCCTCTACAAGACGGGCGATCTTGGCCTGATGCGTCAGGACGGGAATATCGAATATATCGGGCGCGCGGACAGCCAAGTGAAAGTGCGGGGGTATCGCATCGAGCTTGGGGAAATCGAATCAGCCCTGAGGGCGTTGCCCGGTGTCCGCGCCGCCGCCGTAGTTGTGCGAGAGGATGTCACAACCGGGCCAAGCCTCATCGCCTTTGTGACGTCCGATCAGGCGCCGGGATCAATCAGTCCCTATCTCCATGAGCTTCTCAAGCGGACACTTCCTTCCTACATGGTTCCTGCCGCCGTGTTTGTGGTCGATGCTATTCCGTGCCTTTCCAACGGCAAAGTCGATCGTCTGGCGCTTCAACAACATAGGCTTGGCGATAACGGGAGCGAAACGGCATCCGTTCGAGCTCGCGATCCGATTGAACAGAGTCTTCTTGAGATTTGGCGCGATGTGCTGGGAGAGCAGATAATCGATATTCATCGAAACTTCTTTGCCATGGGCGGCCATTCTCTCTTGGCCACGCAGGTGATCTCGCGCATTCGCGAAGTGTTTCGCGTGGAGCTGCCGCTGCGGGCAATGTTCGAGTCGCCGACGATTGCCGGAATCGCTGAGCTCATTCGCGTGGAACAGCATCGGGGGAATGCGCCGTCGCCCTTGCCGCCCATCGTACCGGTCTCGCGTGACGCGTCGCTGCCTCTGTCGTTCTCGCAGCAGCGTATGTGGTTTGTCCAGCAACTGGCGCCGGAGGCCACGGCGTACAATCTCCTCTTCGTGTCGCGACATAAGGGAGGGATGAGCGTTCCTGTGGTCCGGAAGGTCGTGAGGTTGCTCTCTCAACGCCACGAAGCGTTTCGAACAACCTTTGCGATGACCGGGGCCGGGCTGGAGCAACGTATCGCGTCGTGGGAGGCTCCTCACCTGATTGAGATCGACCTTCGCCGAATTCCGGCGGATCAACGAGAGGGAGAAGCGCGACGGCTTGCCGAACAGGAAGGGGCTCGCCCGTTTGATCTTGAGAAAGGACCGCTCGCGAGAATCTCGCTGATTACTCTCGATCAAGAAGATCATCTGATAGTCCTCAATCTTCATCATATTGTCGGGGATCAATGGTCCTTCGGAATTCTCGGGCGCGATTTTGCCGCGTACTATAATGCGCTATGTCAGGGGCAACCGTTGCCTGAAATGACCTTGCCCATTCAATACGCGGACTACGCGGTGTGGCAGCGCCGGTGTATGACGGAAGCTGTTTTAACAGCTCAAGAACAGTACTGGACGAAAACGCTGGAGCATCTTCCCCTCCTGCACCTTCCAACGGACTTCCCGCGGCCGGCCGTCCAAACGTTCGAAGGGGGGTTGTGTGCGGTAAATATTCCTGATTCCCTGATCCAGCGGCTCAAACGGTTCAGCGCCGACCAACACGTGACTCCTTTTATGACGATGTTGGCGTGCTTCCAGCTGCTCTTGAGCCGTTATACGGGACAGGTGGATTTGGCCGTCGGCTGTCCCATTGCGAACCGGACGCATATGCTGATGGAGCAGTTGATCGGAACGTTCGTCAATACCCTGGCGCTTCGCGTAGATGTCGGCGGCAATCCTTCGTTTGCGGAGATACTCGGGCGTGTGAAGAACGCCGCGCTGGGCGCTTTTGCCAACCAGGACTATCCTTTCGACAAACTGGTGGAAAGTCTTCAGGTCGAACGCGATGCGAGTATGGCGCCGTTGGTCCAGGTGTTGTTCAACATGGCCAATGCTCCGATTGGAGATATTCAGCTCTATGGGTTGGAGTGGGAACCTTTCGAGGTCGAGCCCGGATCCGCCCAATTCGATTTGAGTCTGTCCATCGAATTGGAAGTCGCCAAGAAGGCCTACTTCACCTTCAATTCGGCTCTATTCGTGCGCGAGACCATCGAGCGGTTTGCCGGACATTATCTGGCGTTGATCGAGAGTGCGCTGTCGAATCCGCAGGCTCGAGTGTCCGAGCTGAAGATGCTGGGGGAGGCGGAGCGGTCACGCATTCTGTACGAATGGAATAGGACGGCGGCTGATTATCCTCACACGGACTGTCTGCCGGAGCACATTGAAGCACAGGCCGAAGAAATTCCTGAAGCCATTGCTGTTTCAATGGACAATCGCACGCTCACGTATCGCGAGTTGAACGGGAAGGCAAACCGGCTGGCGCGAGCCTTGCGGGAAATGGGTGTCTCTCCAGGGGTGGCCGTCGGCGTCTGTCTGGAGCGGTCGGTGGAGATGGTCCCGGTGTTGCTCGCGGTGATGAAGGCCGGGGGATGTTATGCGCCGCTCGATCCCGATTATCCGCGCGATCGCGTCCGGTTTATGGCGGAAGACTCCGGAGCCCCGCTCGTCATCACGACCACGGTGTTGTCCGATCGTTTCAGCGGCCAGTCGTGTCGTGTCTGGTGTCTCGATCGCGAGGGGGGCGTCTTCTCCGCAGACGATGAGCACAATCTCCCGTCCTCAGTCTCCGGTCATGATCTGGCCTACATACTCTATACATCGGGATCGACCGGGCAACCGAAGGGTGTGGAAATTCAGCATCGTTCACTGATGAATTTTCTCTGGTCCATGAAGCGCCGGCCGGGCTGTACTCGAGGTGACACCGTGCTCTCCGTCACGACACTGTCGTTCGACATTGCGGGGCTCGAACTCTATCTGCCTCTCCTTGTCGGAGGACGGGTTGAGATTGTCGGTCGAGCGGTCGCAACCGACGGACATCGGCTTCGAGGCACTCTTGAGCGAGTGCAGCCGACCATCATGCAGGCGACCCCCGCAACCTGGCGGCTGCTTCTTGAGGCGGGATGGTCCGGGAGTCCGTCGTTGACCGCTTTCTGTGGAGGTGAAGCGCTCCCTCAGGATCTTGCGATCGCGTTACGTGACAGAACCAAGGCGCTCTGGAACATGTACGGTCCGACAGAAACGACGATCTGGTCGACCGTCGAGCGAATCAGCTCGGATTCTCCTGAAATCACCATCGGCCGCCCTATCGCGAATACGGATGTGTATGTGCTGGATCCGTATTTACAGCCGGTTCCGGTCGGTGTGGCCGGAGAAATCTATATCGGAGGGGATGGGGTGGCGCGGGGATATCATGGCCGCGCGGACCTCACGGCGGATAGATTTATTCCTCATCCGTTCTCACCTCATCCAGAGGCCAGGCTCTACCGGACCGGTGATCTCGGACGCTATCGAACCGACGGGAGAATCGTCCATTTAGGGCGGATCGATCATCAGGTCAAGATTCGGGGATTCCGTATCGAGCTCGGCGAAATCGAAGCCATCCTCAGTCGCCACCCCAAAATCAAACAAACGGTCGTGACCGCGCGCGATGATCAGCATGGCCTGAAGCAGTTGGCGGCGTACCTGGTTTTGCAGGAAGGACAGGATGCGGGAGCGGAAGAACTTCGGTCCTTCCTGCGGGCGGTGCTGCCGGAGTACATGGTGCCCTCCTTCTTTGTGTTCCTCGAAGCCTTCCCCTTGACCGCTAATAAAAAAATTGACGTGCGAGCGTTGCCTCAGCCGGAGCTGTCGAGTCATCCCGCGGGTCAGCCGTATGCCGGGCCTCGAAATGCGATGGAGGTCCAGCTGACGGCATTGTGGCAACAGGTGCTTGGGATGCAGGAGATCGGGATTCACGACAACTTTTTTGATCTGGGCGGACATTCACTCAAGGCGGCGCAGCTGTTTTATCAGCTGGAACTCGTGTTCGGGAAACAACTTCCCTTGGCCACGTTGTTTCAAGCCCCCACGATAGCCGCGCTTGCCTCTGTGTTGACCAAAGCGAGTTGGGTTCCCCCGTGGCAGTCTCTGGTTGCGATACAGCCCAGCGGAACCGGGGTGCCGTTGTTTATGGTGCCGGGTGTCGGGGGAAACGTGCTTGTCTTTGCCAAGCTGACGCGTATTTTCGGGACGGAACAGCCGCTCTACGGATTGCAGGCGAGAGGGCTCGATGGGAAGGAAACGCCTTTCACTTCGGTGCCGGAGATGGCATCCCACTATGTGCAGGAAGTGCGGCGCATGCATCCCGATGGACCGTATCTGATCGGGGGAGTCTGTACCGGAGGACTTATCGGGTATGAAATGGCCAGGCAGCTCGCAGCGCTGGGTTACCGGGTCACCCTCTTTATGATGGACACGTGGCATCCTGACTCTTACAGCAGATATAAGAACCGTCTGGTGGCGAAAGCTTTCATGTCCATAATCGTGCTGGGCAAGATTGTCGGAGATATCCGAAGCATCTCGCGGTTACCGATGAAGGAGTGGTGGGTAACACTTGTACGCAAGACGCAGGTCGCGCTGTCATTATTTTCACAGTCCCTCACTGATCATATCCAGGATCGGGATTTTCAAGTGCAGCGATTGACGGAGGCCACGCTCCTCGCAGTGGCCCGGTATCATGTGGAGCCGACTTCTGCACAGGTCGTGAATGTGGTGGCGTCCAATCGGCATGTCGATGATGTCATTCCGGACACTCGGCATCGATGGCAGGAATTAGGCGCGGGATCGAGTTGCACCTTGCACATTCCAGCAGAGGACTCCGGTCGCCTGTTTGTGTCGCCGTTTGTTGAAGAACTTGCCGGCCATTTGCAGAATTACCTCCAGAAGAGTCCGGATCTTGCTGCCGGGGTTGGAATGCCGGCTCGCAACAATCAGTCCGCATGAACATCCGCCTTCCAGGGTTCGTCTCGTTTCTTTTTCAGCGTTCACGTTCCGTGATGGCCGCTATGGTCAGTGTGGGCGTGTTGTCCGGGCTCTGTAGCGCGGGCGTGCTGGCGCTGATCAATCGAGTTCTGCAACAGCGGCACGATCAGGAAGGCATCCTGGCATTTGGTTTTGTGGCAGCGGTGGCGGGGAAGCTTGCCACCCAGATCGTCTCGCAATTGACCCTGACGCGCTTTGCTCAAAAGACGACGCTCGACCTTTCCCTGACGCTCTGTGAGAAGATCCTCACATCTCCGTATCGACGCACGGAGGCGTACGGGCATGCAAACATCTTGGTCACCCTGACCGATGATGTCAGTATGCTGGCGTGGTCGATCCAATGTTTGCCGCAATTGGCGATGAATGTGGCCATTGTCCTCGGATGCGGGATCTATCTTCTGTGGCTGTCTTGGCCGACGTTTCTGCTCGTCGTGACGGCCACGCTGCTGGGCGCGTGGGGATATCACTGGCTGCATACCAGGGCGTTTTCGACCATCTACTCATCCCGTGAGGCCAGGGCGCAGCTCTTCAGGCATTTCCGGTCTCTAACGGAAGGGCTCAAGGAGTTGACCCTTCACAGGCAAAGGCGAACAGAATTTATCGATCAAGAACTCCATGGAGCAGCCGATTTGTACCGGCGAACCAGTATTGATGCCTCTAGACAATATGCGATCGCCGAGGCCTGGTCCCATTTCGCATTTTATTCCATGATCGGCGTCATTCTTTTTGTGTTTCCCCTGATGTTTCCACTTTCGACGGAGTCATTGATCGGGTATGTCGTGGTATTGCTCTATATGATGTCTCCCATTTGGGGGATCATCGGCACCTTGCCTACCGTTGAACGGGGGCAGGTCGCGTTTGAAAATATACAAAGGCTCGGTGTGTCCTTGGACAATTCCGCTGAGAGCCGCCACAGTGTCGTTTCGCCGGCGCATGCAGGACAACTGGAATCCCTCACATTGGAGTCAGTCACGTTTCAATATGCCACAGACGGTCGGGGGAACGACCCGTTTTCACTCGGTCCGATCAGCCTGAAGCTGGGCCCAGGGGAATTGTCGTTTGTGATCGGAGGAAACGGAAGCGGGAAATCGACGTTCGTCAAGCTTCTCGCCGGCCTGTATGTTCCGCACTCGGGCGGGGTGTCGTTAAACGGGACCCTGATCTCGGATGCCAACCGCGACTGGTACCGCGAGCATTTCTCGGTGGTGTTTTCTGATTTTTACTTATTTGAGAAACTCTTGGGCATTGAGGACGAGCGGATTCGGACATCGGCGGCTGCGTACCTTTCCAGCTTACAGCTGGATCACAAGGTGGAGGTGAGGCAGCGTAAATTCTCAACGGTCGATTTATCTCAAGGGCAGCGAAAACGCCTGGCCCTGTTGACCGCCTATCTGGAGGACAGGCCCGTGTATGTGTTCGATGAGTGGGCGGCCGATCAGGATCCGCAGTACAAGGACGTCTTCTATATGAAGTTACTGCCGGAACTTCGCGCGAGAGGGAAGAGCGTGGTAGTCATTACGCATGATGACCGGTATTTCCATCTCGGCGATCGGGTCATCAAACTGGAGAACGGAAAAGTCGTGTCCTCCTGACACCTGTCGAGTGCATGATGGGAAGCAAGATGAGTCCACGATCGGTTCGAATGCCGTCGAGTGTCAGGGTGGAGTTCTTCCCGATTCGTGAGCTATTCAAGGCGCCTGTCGTACGCCGCCGGTCTCTTCCTGCCTCGACGATCGATATCTGGCCGTTGGCCCTCACCGGTGAAGATGCTGAATGCGGTCGGTGTCTGGACTGGCTCAATCAACAGGAACGTGAACGGGCTGCCAGATTTCTTCGGCGGCAGGATCGCGAACGGTATGTGCTGGCCCATGGAGGGTTGCGGTTCATCCTGAGTCTCTATCTCGGCCTCGACCCGGACCGCATCGAGTTGAGTTCGACTGCTACCGGAAAGCCGAAATTGGCGGATCTCCGTCCAGGGGGCGTGCCGCTGACCTTCAATCTTTCACATGCGCATGGCAAAGCGATTGTGGCGATCACGCAGGGCAGAGAGGTCGGGATAGATCTGGAGCTGATCAGGGAGGACGTGGAGGTTCTGAAGCTGGCTGAACGATTCTTCTCTGACCGCGAGCAGCTGCATTTGCGATCCATTGCGCCCGGATCGCGAAGTGCGGAGTTTTTTCACTACTGGGTTGCGAAAGAAGCGGTGTTGAAAGCCGAAGGGGTGGGATTGGCCTCGCTGCAGGCCTGTGAAATCGATTGGTCGAGCGGATCGGATCGAGACGGGGTGCCGGTTCGGCTTGGGGGACATTCCCCACGACCCTGGGTCGTCAGGACCATGGATTGCGGACCAGGATGGGTCGGTGCGGTTGCGGCGCAAGGATCAGATTGGGCGATCAACCCCTGCGCAAGTGCTTCATGGCAAGAGACTTCCGGATAGCCTGATCAGATGTGTCATGGAGTCTCGCGGCGCCGTTGACGAAAAAACTCTCGCAGCAGGGCCTGGCTTTCAATTTCGCACAGCCCTCCCGTCACCGTCACCCGGTGATTCAGCCGGGGTTCTGCAGGAATGTCCATCAGTGAGCCGCAGGCGCCGGCCTTGGGGTCCCAGGCGCCGAACACGGTCCTGGCGATGCGTGATTGAACAATGGCGCCGGCGCACATCGGACAGGGCTCCAGGGTGACATAGAGCGTACAGTCGATCAGGCGCCAGGTTCCCAGCTTGTTCGCCGCTTCCTGAATGGCCAAGATTTCCGCGTGCGCCGTCGGGTCCTGCCGTGTTTCACGGAGATTATGGGCCAGCGCCAGCACCTGTCCATCATGGACCAGCAGCGCGGCAATGGGCACTTCTCCTAGTGCAGGAGCCAGCGCCGCCTGCTCCAGCGCTATTCGCATGAATGTTTCGTCCTGTGCGGGGTCTATGGTCATGGGTGCGAGGATTCCATCTATGCAGCCGTTCATTGAAGCTCAAGGCATGGGTGGTGAAGCCGGTCGGGTCGTGTGACGGGCGTCGTTACGATTGGCTGACCAGATAGATTGGACCAGTCGGCGTTGGGCGTCCCCCTGAAGGCTCAAGACTGACGGCAAACTTTTTGGCCCTGGAGAATTCCGGCACCCGGCTGACAAGGAGATGCGCGGTTTCGCCGCTGTCCATATGGAAGGTTCCCATGCTGACCGGCTTGTCGTTGATCGCCCAGAGTTGATAGGTGGTGCCGTTGGGGCATTCCGGAAGATTCATCGCATAGAGCCAAGCCTTCTTGGTCCGGGCATCGTAGACGAGCATGCCGGACGCTTGTTTGGCCATGTCTGAGCCATTGAGTGAGACGGCTTTCGCGTTCGGAACGCGGAGCAGAGCGGCGAGCTCATCTTCCGGTTCACGGGTGGCCGGCACTCCTCCGCGCGCAGCGAATTGGAACTTCAGATCTTCAAGTTCTGTCTCGCGTTGAATGAGCTGATCCTTCAGCTCAGTTGAGTCGGTCGTACGTTGCTGCAACTCCTCCTTCATTTGGGCGATCGCGCGTTCCCGATCGTCCAGCTGCTGCTGCAGAGCGGCGACTTTCTTCGTCTGGTCATCCGAAGCGGCTTGGAGTTGCTGGACAACGGCGGTACCGGTGACGTTCTGACTGTAGGATGTCCAGGCGAGATAGCCTCCGATGGAGAGAATGGCCAATGCGGCGAAACCTAACGCCCACCCAAAGGACCCTGGCGAGGCCGCGGACTCCGGAGGAAAGAGATGGTTCATCCATTCGCCCGGTTCCAGACTTGGTTTCGAGTCTACTTTGTCTTGAGCGTCCTCGGCGATGGCGGTCGGCGTCCGCGCGGCCATGATTTTCGCTTTCAGCGCGCGGGGAGCCGGCGTCGAACTCAATCCGAAGGGCAGAATGGCCGCCACCGACTGGAACTCCTTGAGCGCCGTGTGGCAGGAGACGCAACCGGAGAGCAGGTGGGCTTCAAGGGCCTGCCGTTCGGAGCGTTCGAGCGCGCCTGCGGCATACAGCGGGACGGCTTCTTCGAGTTCTTCGTGGGTCATACGTGTTCACCCTGTTCCCAACAGCGCCGGAGCGATTCACGCAACTTGGACATGCCGAGCTTGATCCGTGTTTTAACGGTTCCGAGCGGCTGATTCAGCCGGGCTGCGATTTCTGCGTGGGACAGCCCTTCGTAGTAGGCCAATTCCAGCGCATGTTGCTGGGCTTGCGGGAGCGCCGCCAGGGCGCCTCCCACCAAGGTTCTCATTTCCTGATCGGCTTGCGCGTCAAAAGGGTTGGGCCCTCGATCGGCGATCTGGGAGGCCGGTGAGCTGTCCAGGGATTCTGTCGACTTATTCAGGCCCCGGGAGGCCCGGGCTCGGAGTCGATCGATGGCCCGGCTGCGCGTCAGCGTGACCAGCCACGCCACAGGGGTACCCCGTCCGACATCATAGCGGGAGACCTTGCGCCAGACCTCCAGATAGACATCCTGGAGGAGTTCAGCCGCTTCATCGCGATTGCCGAGAATGCGCAGTGCCATCGTATACAAGAGCGTGCTGGATTGGTCGTAGAGCTGGCTGAATGCCTGGTGGTCTCCCTTGACCACCCGGGCCAGCAACTTTGGGTCGATGTGTGAGGCGGCGTGTTGCGACGAGGCGTCCATAGTGGGTCAGCTGGATAACGATATTCTGACTTCGGTCTGAAACACGCCCCAACTATAACACTCTACGGATCGATCGGGCAAAAGGATGTGTGTTTCGGGGCGCCTGTCCGCAAGGAGACGGCGATGTCATCTGGACTGGGGATGTTGTGAGAAAACGACCGCGCGCAGCCAGGTGGAAACCCACAACGCCCCTTCCCACAGCAGAGACACAAATCGAAGGGGATAGTACAGCATGAGCATGAGGCGGCTGGAGAGCTGATAGCGTCTGAGCATGAATTTCGGCGAGGGAAAGAGCAGTCCTAGAACATACCGAAGCTTTGAATGAAGGCCTCGGAGGGCCCATAGCGCGGCAAACTCCTCGCGGCCGTTCACCTGCCCCCTCGTCAACAACAAGCCGATAGTCGGGAGCGATGAGGGGTGAGGTGAGGAAAACAGCTGTGCCGAAACCGAGGGAGGGAGGGGCGTATCGCAATGCTCGATCACTTTGGCAAGCGCTTGAGCCACGAGCAGTCCCTGCCCCATGCTGTGAGCCACACGTACGAACTGACCCCAATCAATGTCAGCCTCCTTCTCTCGGAGCAAACGGTCCAGTTCATAGAACCAAAGGAAGGGAACTTGATTGCCTCGATGAAGGAGGTGGACGCAGAGATGAATCACCAGATCGATCAGCCCCAGCCCTAACATGTGGACACCTGCGACTTGCTGTCGCACGGCACGAGCCCAGACGGGCGCCATATCGACGGTTCCAACGTAGGGGGGATACACCAGGCTCCAGTGCGGTTCGACATAGAGACCGGAGGCCGGATGGACAAACTCCAGAGAATACGAAAACGTCTCAAGAAATCCCTGCCGGTGTTCGACCGAACGATACCCCCGTTGCGTCAGAAAGGCCGCCACTACCGGAAGATCGCGCCGGTGGACAAGCAGATCGAGGTCTTCTGCGGAGCGGAGGAAGGGATCGTCATAGAGCTGTTGAGCCAGCGCCGGACCGCGAATCGGGATGCTGGGTATGCCGTGGCAATCGAGCCCCTTCACGATGGCGCACAACTCGCTTGTCAGAAGCAGATTGCGAGCCATCGTCTCCCTCATGGTCTGTTTGAGCCGATCGTGAAGAAGGGGTGCGAGCGTGTGGATACGGGAGGCGTCTGTGAGCCATGGGTACAAGAAGGGAAGCACCCGGTGGGTGGTAGCCGAGTCGAGGAGCGAGTCCCAGATGTGGTCCGGGTATGCCGGCGGCGAGATCAATGCGCCGGACGCCATGCGCAGGAGGTCAACGAGGGCGGCGTGGTCGGCGGAGCCGCGCGCGGTCACGAACGAAGATCCTGCACGATCGCAGCGCGCACGGCCGGGAGCGCCGCATAGGAGTCCGGAAGCGTCAGTCCGCGGACGGGAATCCGCGCGTGCGCACGCGCAAAAAAGTGCAGTTGTCCGACCATCCTTTGATGATCGGTAATGTCGAGCCGAAATGCCGAACCGATCAGGGCCATCAAGGCATCGCGTGGCGCCAGAGGGGTGATGAGAGAGGGAAAGGAATCGTCGCAAAGACGGCTTGGGTTGTCGGGAAGCAGGATGTAGATTCTGGAAAGGGGGGTCGGAGCGGACGAGAACTGTCCGGACTCGGCATCGAAGGCCATGCGCTGTTTGGTGGTGTAATGGGCCACGGAAACAGATCGGTTCTGTCCGTTGAACAGCGCCTCAACGGTGTCGTTCCAGAGTCGAACACCCGGGTAGCCAGGGAAGGCCACGATGCCCGACGGCTGTTCCTCGATCAACAGGCAATCGTCGCTGAGGACCGGCGCGCCGATCAGCGCAAAACCAGCGGCAAGGGTGGACTTGCCGGAACCGGACGGGCCGACGAAGGCACAGGCGCCATGGGCCGTGACGACGGCGGTGGCGTGAAGAACCTCGCGGCCACGTTGATTTAGAACAAGGGGCAGGACCTGATCTAACAGTAGATGTCTGACTGTAGAGCGTGGGGTCGTGGCGGTCGAGACACAGAGGATGCGCTGTCCGGAGCGATCGACGCAGAAGTCCGCCAGGTCCGGGAATCGAAGTACGTACCCGTCTGAACACTTGCCACAGAGCATCCATGGTGTGTCGTCTGTAGAGGGGATAGTCAAGAACCAGGAGGGAGGCAATTCAAACTGGTCTGGCCCATCAACCCAGCGAACTTCAATATCGGGATGTGCGATGGCCTCGTGGGCGCTGACCGCTTCTAGCTCCGGCAATGCTTCCGTACAGGAGAGGAGATGGCCATAGACACGGTAGCCGGCGGCAGAAGCGTTCAGCGTGACGGACGTCGTCACCGGGCATACCTCGTGACCACTTCCGCGACGAAGGTTGCAGCCTCGTTCAGTGAGGGAAACAGGTTCGGATGCCGGCGCAGGACTTCCTGCTCAATGTCGGCCAAGGGGCGCAGCCCATCGCACAGCGTCAATACGGTCAGGCGGGCTTGACCCCACGGGTTCAGCGTTGGGAGCGAGGCCGGCTTGGTCCGCTGGAGGTCTTCCCGGCTGATCAGCATCCCGTTCAACGTCGAATGGGAGAACCGGGCCAACTGGGTCTTCTTGGTGGGTGTCGGATCATGCGGGTCGGTTCTCCACACCTCCACGTTCCAAGACACGACGACTTGAGTCGGAAGAATGCGCATGGAGACGAATATGCGGTCGTCCTTTTGCACCGCAATGGGCCGGTCAAGCGGGAACAACACATTTCTTCTATTGATGCGCTGAGCGACCAAGGGGGAGTTGGACATGGTGACGTGGGGGGACAGTTGCGCGACGAACCAACCGCCGATCCCGTGCAGTATTCCCGGTCGTGTCACGTTGAGCTGAGCGCGCATACTGAGCGATACGCCGTCACAGCTCGATGGGTCAACGGACCATGCCGCTTCAGGCGCGCCGAGCAGGTGCTCGGGGTTGAATTTGACCGGGTAGCCTGTATTGGCGGCGAGCGAGCGAGCCGGACGAAAGTCGAATCCGGCGGGCGCGCTGCTCCAGAAGTCCACTTGCTTCCACATGTCCTCGAATTCGATGGGGCAGACATAGAGATCAAGACGGCGAGGAATGGTCACTCCGTCGGGTTTCAGAAAACGCCGCCGCGCATCGCCAAAGTACTCGAACAATCCGGCTTCAAATCCGAACTGTCCGATTTGGTCCGCGAGGACCACATCAACCCGTTCCGGCAGTTCCACGCGGGAGGACACGTCCTTGATAAACCGCACGCGATCCTGAAAGCCATTAGCCCCGCAGATGGCGCGCGCTAACTCGATCATGCCTCCCTCATCGATCGCATAGACCCGCTTGGCTCCGGCCCTGCAGGCCAGCAGCCCCAAAATGCCGGTTCCACAGCCGAGATCGAGCACGACATGGTCCGGCTTGACGATTTCCTCAATCGCCGAGCGAAAGGCGGACAGGCGAGGGTGGTCGCTCAGATATTCGCGATGTTCATCGACTTCAAGTGACACGGACAACTCCTTTCAGACCACCGGAATCTTACAAGCACATCATGCCCATGCCCGTGCCAGACCGCATCCCTGCTCCCATCATTCCACCGTCAGTGACACTGCCGAGACCGCCTTGTGTGAGTTTGGCGACGCTACCGTACTCCACTAAACAGGGCGTGACATACGGCTTCTTCGCCGTCATGCCGAGAGCGATCGGGGGTTTGTTCTGCTCCATATTCTCGTTCTCCTTTTTTCTCCATCACCGTACTCAACCATAGCTCGATTCCAAAGATCATCCATAAGGGCCAGATGTACTGGGTATACCGGCTGTCTCCGCTGCCATACAAGTCGATCATGGCTCGGTACATGCTCCGGACCCGTTCTCCCCGTACCCACCCCAACTCTTCGGTGAGCAGGGAGTCGAGCAATATGGACCCGCCTTGGGTCCGGAGCGTTTCCGCAAACGTGTGGGAGAATTCCGCCTTCGTGCGGCGGCTGCGGACTGATTCCGGCAGGAGCCCCTTCATGGCTTCGCGAAGAAGAAATTTCGATGACTCGTGCCTCCAGTGCTGTTCCACCGGTATGGCGCATGCGAATTCGATGATCCGTCGATCGTTCAAGGGGGATCTCTCTTCCATCGACGACCGCGCAGAGAGCCGGTCGCCCATTTCATTCCCGTGTGATTGCCAACCGCTCAGGAGCGTTCGGTAGATATCCTCCTGCGCGAAGCTGGACCCGGAGCGCCGCGCCGTTTCAAGGCGAAGTCGTTCAGTCAGATGGATATGGCGGGCAAATGTGGGCGTCATCCAGCGCGGAACACCGTCTCGTCCCGAAAGGCGTCTGATCGTTGTGCGCATCGCCGGCGGCATGAGCGGCCATAACCCGAGGCGCAGGAGCGGCCACGAAGGAAAGACGCCGCCCGCAGCTCGGCGATCATGGCAAACCTGCCGGAACAATCTCAGAAACCGTCGCGCGCGCACAAGATCGGCATAGTGACAGTCACTGCCGCTCAGCCATTCGTCTCCACCGCTTCCGTCGAGAATGACGGTGATTCCTTTTGCCCGGGCTTGCATCCTGAGAGGGGCGGACATCGCGCTATTCGGATACTCGGGAAAATCGAAGTCGCGCTCGACTTGAGCCACATAGTAGGCCAGCGGTTGCGTGTCCGGCACAAGCCTATTGGACGGCGCCTCCCATCGTTGCGCGACGTCCTGAATATAGGAACTTTCGTCGCAGGCGAGGCCGGGGAACACAAGCGAGAAAGTTTCAAGACCCTGATTTGGCACGGCTCCTTCCTGGTAGAGCGACTGTGCCATGCTGACGACCGATGATGAATCCAGTCCGCCGCTGAGGTCGGCTCCGATGGGGCGATGGCTTCGTAATCTCGAGCGAACCGCCTCTTTGAAGATGTTGAGGAAGTGTTCGGCGTAGTCCTCGTCGCGTCGGTATCGAATCTCCCGCAGCGGATCAATATCCCAGTAACGATGGACGCGCACATGGTCGGGGCCGACGAGAAGACAATGGGCAGGAGGCAGGCGAACGATATCGCGGAACAGCGTTTCCTCATTATGCATGATCGCATTGGCGAGGTATTCACCGATCATCCCTTCGTGTGGAACCGTGCGGACGGTATCATCTTCAAAGAGCGCTCGGAGTTCAGAGGCCCAGAGCAATCGGCGGTCGTTTCTACAGTAATAGAACGGTCTGGTCCCAAGAATATCCCTGGCGCAGAATAGCTGCTGATTCGGTCGATCCCATACCACAAAGGCAAAATCGCCGATGATGCGATGCGGGCAATCGATGCCCCAGCATTCATACGCCCGCAGGACCAATTCAGCGTCGGAATCCGATCGGAGCCGTACCGCGCGCGCCTCAAGCGCGGCCTGAAGCTCCGTTCGATTGTCCACTCGTCCGTCGAGCGTCAGGCCGATCGTGCGTGCCTCGTTGCATAGCGGCTGCGTCTCTCGGAGAGATTCCGGCGTCGTGTGAAAAGCCAGATGCGCGAGGCCGGCAGGTCCG
Source organism: uncultured Nitrospira sp. (assembly GCA_964635345.1). Lineage (GTDB taxonomy): Bacteria > Nitrospirota > Nitrospiria > Nitrospirales > Nitrospiraceae > Nitrospira_D. The sequence goes on along the minus strand of CAZWOX010000005.1, from coordinate 18,853 downwards.
TCCATCCATATCGCTGAATCGTCCGGTCCCCGGTGCGCCAGACGGTGCGTCATTCGCCGGACCAGCGTACGATCCGCCGGTTTGCCGTCGAGGTTGTAACATCCGGTGATTCCGCTCATCGTGATTGTTAGAAACGCTGAAGGGAGGTGAAGCGTCGGAGCAGGTCCGGTGCGTCCGGAACAGCTTCTCCGTCGTGCGTGATCCAGGCATGGCTCTCAAACTGCGGCAAGGACATGATTCTCGCCGCGACACGGAGCGCATAGGAGGCAAGAGCAAGTTGTGGGAGAAGGACCCAGTCGATCCTGGAGAGTTCAGCGAGCCGATGGAGTATGTTCTGCATCGCGAGCCACGAGTCCCTTGTCCAGTAATTGTTGGATCAAGGCTTCAACATCGCGTCGAAGTCTTCCCTCCTCGACATCGTATTCAGCCAGCAGAGCGTTGACCACTGGTTCGCTGGAACCGTGTTCTGCCAAGAGGTGCCAGATCCGAGTGCCGACGCCGTCGAGGCCGAAGTAAATTCCGGTGGACAGGTTGAGTACAACCGCTTCGCCGGCTATGTCGCGGAAGGCAATGTCGCTCGGAATGTGTATAGGCATGACGTATCCGGCAGCTCTGTGAAATTGTGGTGAGACAATATCCGCGGCAGGGAAGGTTGTCAAGATATTGGAATGCTGTTCTTCGTGGGGGAAAGCCTGCCGTTTTGAAGGTAGGGCGCCAGAATTTTGGCTGCTTCGGCGGCGCCTGTGCAGGCAGGCGGCGGGGATGTTGGTATCGGCAACGCCAGCGCCTGTCGAATGGCCGGTTCCCAGCGGGCTTCCTGGAAGTCGGCACGGGAGAGCTCCACGCCGCGACCATATCGATGCAGATAGGCGACGAGAGAGTCCTCGTCGGCAAAGTTATATCGGCGGACGTAGACAACGGGAGTCCGGACCTCAACTGCTTCGATCGTGGTCCCATAGCCCGGTTTGGTCATGATGACATCGACGGAAGACAGGATGGTGCTAAACCGCTCTGAGACTGCCGCGAGGGAATGGACCCGACGATTATGGGAAGGAACGGGACCGTCGATTAAGAATTGCATACCCGGCATCGACTCCATGCGGTCAAACGGGAGAGCTTCGAAACGGATCCCGCCAAAGGCCACAAGCACGAGGGCGTCCTCGTTCGAGATATTCAACTGCGCGCGCAGATGAGCTCGTGCAGGAGGCAACGGATGGGCTATCGGGCCGATGTCGTGGGCGCGAGGAAAGGCCTGCATCGGCAGTCCTGGTGTGAGGCGTAGGAGGAGATCCGCTTGTCCATAGGCGCGGCGGATGTCCTCAAGAATGGCCGTATGCCAAGGCTGCGCCGAATCGACATGGTTTCGCAGGATCTCATCCCAGCTCAGACTGGCGATCGCCACCGTCGGTACGCCGGCGGCGGCCCCGGCCGCCATGGCCAGGTAGGGCGTATTGCCGATGACGAGATCCGGGCGAGCCTCGCGAATGGCGAGGGTTTCTTCCTTGAGCCGGGCTTCCCAGTTTGCGTGAAACACTCGATGAGCCTGCCAGGTCGCGTCCCAATCCATCGTGAGGGGACCATACTGCAGGCAGCCGATATCCATCTGGGCCGGGCGCAGTTCCCAGGGCACGGTCATACGCGATTCAAAAAAATGCCGGGGAACGTTCGTGCGGAGAATGATACGGAGCGAGGGAATCCACCGGCCCAGTTCGTTCAACGCGGGGACGGCCTGGGCGGCGTGTCCGTAGCCGTGGGCGGAAATGGCGGACCAGATCAGTGGCACAGAGTGGTGGCTCGTGAATCGTTAACTGTTGGAGTAATCGGACTCGAGCGGCGCGATGTTGTATTCCAATTCCAGATCGAACTCGTCGACAAGCTCATTGAAGGCGCGTGCGCCCATATCGGATCGCACGGCATTCATCACCAGATCGATCATCGGCGCCGCGCGCGGTCCGAATTGCGCGATGGCCGATTCGATGCGCTGTTTGGCTGTATCCAACGTCATACGAGGTCTCCGTGGTTAGCGCAGCCCTTGGAGGATCATCTGCATTTCAGGGACGAGGTCGCGCCCGAGGAACCCCTTGGGGTTTTGACGACCACTTGACGAAAGACGTCAATGCCCATGCGTGCTGCCGCTGTGAGAGGCGCATCATAGCATTAGCAACCGGCGGGAGACCAGGCCATCGTGCGGCAAGGACTCGTCTGGTAGGGGCGGGCGAGGGGGAGCGTGCCGCCAGGCGTCGCCGCAGGCGTGCCTGCTAGGCGCTAGCGCGATTTGACCGGGGCAGAGGTGGAGACGGAGAGGGCGGCCGTCCCCCGGCGCTTCGCCTTGACGCTGACGCTATGGATGGTCCGTTCGGTGACGGGGGCGCTGCTGGCATTGTAGAAAGTCGCATCTTTGACGAGTTGGTGCAGGAGGTCGGTGATGCCGGCTTCCAGCACATGACCCTTCAGTTCCGCGATCATGGAGGGGCTGGCACTGAAGAGGTTATATCGCGCCGTGCCGGATGACTCGGCCTGATACGTCTTGACGGTTCCGTCCCAGCGCTCGAGTTCTAAGGTGAGGCGGGTTCCGTAGTCGTAATGGAAGTCCATCACCGGAGCGAGAAGGAACATGGATGTGCCGATCGCGAAACCTTTCCAGGCGGCTTCGCCGGGATGGGAGTCGATGGCGTCGTCGATGGTCAGATGAGCGGCGATCGCTTTCTCGTTGTCGGCAAGCGATCCCTGCTCGGCAAGGGAGAGATGGGAGAACAGCTTGAGGCTTTGTAAGGAGCCGAGTAGGCGGCGATCCAGTTCAGCGGATGGATTTTGAGGGGCTCCATTCTGACTGACTTTGACTTGGTCGAGAATGAGCGGCACGCGCTCAGCGCTCGCAATGGAGGCCGGGACGGTGTCGGTGCTCATGGCGGCGGAGGGCATGACGTCGATCGACCTGGTACAGCCGCCGGAGAGGGCGCTGCTCAGCGCGAGCACCGCCATGATGCGTGAGGATGTGGTTTGTCTCATCATGTCCATCCCTTCCCCTTCGTCAGAAGTAAAACGAAAATCCGCCGAACGGCAAGCTGGAGTTGAGTCCCAAGTTGGGGTAACGCGTGCCGGCGTTGGAAATATGGTGGAACCGATAGCCGATGTTGAATGATGTCTGAGGCGTCAGAAAGAACGAACAGCCGAATCCCGCGGTCAGAATGAAATTGAATCGCGAGGATTCTTCGGGAATTTTCCCGGCGAGGTCGGTCCAGAACGGGCCGCCGGCAAATTCGGCATAGGGACGAATGCGATCGTGCGCGACCATGGTGTATTTGATCTTGGGCGTAAAGCCCATGCCGTGCGTGAGAAAGGGTTCTTGAAACTGGATGTACACCACCTCAGCGCCCAGAGAAATCTGTCCGCGGTACCAGCTGCCGCCCATGGGATCGGTCACGGTCATCGTCCAGGAAGGCATCAAGGCAACGCCCTGCTGCTTGGTCGTGTGATCTTGCGTGAGGCGGTGCGGGAGGAGGTAGCCCGCGGAGAGTCCGACTTCCTGGGTGCCGACCGTGATCTGAGGAGCCATGGATTCCGTTGCCTGTGCCGGAGCGGCGCTGGCGCCGACTGTGAGGAGCAACCAAAAGGCACGAAGCAGCAAGATCTCACCTTCTTCTATATGTGTACGTCAGTGTCTTGTCGGTTGTGCGGAGGGGAAACTTGATGCAATTGCTGTCACGATCCTACGGTAGCAGAGGATTTGTATCTGTCCAGAAAGATGTGAGAAATCTCGGCGGAGGCGGAGCGTAGGGTGCGGCTACGGATGCGAAATAGATTGACGAAGCTCGGTGAGCAATGCGGTGTCCCGGCGAGTTCCGGGAGCTGGTAGTGCTGGTCGAGCGACAGGACGCGTTCGAGGCAGCGAATCGCTGAGGGGGAATTCCGTTCACGAACATAGAGCGCGGCCAGCAACCGGAAAACGGCCGCTTCCCCAGGTGCGTTGCCGAGTTTGATGAAATGCTCTGAGGCATTGTTCAAGCATTTCTCCGCCTGACGCAAAGCGCCGGAGTCGAGGAAGGTGTTGCCGAGCTGGCTGTAGGTCAGCGCCAGGCCCTCTTCATTGCCGATGCGGCGGTGGCATTCCAGCGCTTCAGCGAAGTGGGCGATGGCCTGATCCCAGTGTGTCTGCCGCGCCTCTTCCATGCCGAGGTTGTGATACAGAATCCCGAGCGCACGGTCATCGCGAAGCGGTTTCAGTAGATCGAGGGCTTCAAGATAGTAGGGGCGGGCTTTCTCAGGGCGGCCGGCGCCGATGTGGAGATTGCCCAGATTCACCAGCGTGTGAGCGATGGCCTGTTGGTCGCGCTCGGTCCGTTGGATCGTCAATACTTCGCGGTAGCAGGTCTCTGCCTGTTCAAGGTCCCCGGACAAGGCGCAGACATTGCCGAGATTGCCGAGCGAGGCAGAGAGTTCGCGGGGACTGTCGGCAAGGCGATCGTCTGCAACGGCTTGCTCATAGGCTGCCTTGGCTTGAGCCAACTGCCCGCGGTGGAGAAAAATCCTGGCCCGGTGTTTATCGTTCTCAGCCATGAGCGTTCAGCCGTCAACGATCAGCCTTCGGTCTCCTACTCAGCACTCAGGACTTATTTCTCAGCACTCTCCTGCTAGTCGCCGCCTTTCGGTGTGTCTTTTCTGAATTCGACGACAATGTCGTCTTCCTCATCTAGGCCCAGTCCCGCGCGAAACGATTCCAGGAGTTCGGTGACGTAACCGAGGTGTTGCTGATCTTTCCCGTCGCGCGAAGCCAGGTAGGATTCGGAGAGCCGCATGCCTGCCTCGAAATGGTGTGCGATCGTCTGTTCCGTCACCTGTTGCCAGGTGATGTAGATGCAGAAGGCTTGAAAGGCATGGGCCTGCGGATAGCGGGTCGCCAGCGAGAGCAATCCCTCATAGGCTTCGCGCGCGGTCGATCCGGCGTTGGATGAAAAGGTTTCTTCGAGTTCAGTGGCCGTCTCCCAGTCGGACCCGAGTTCAGGTTTTGCTTCTTCAAACGCCGCCTGCGCGGCAAGGGCTGCATCGAATTGCATGAGGCTTCAACTTTCTATGTATTTGCTGAGTAGACCGATTTAGTGAGTTGCTCTTTCAACTCAGTAGTTAGGGCGCAACGTTACCTTGCTGTTCCTGCGTAGCGCCACAAATCCGTAAATTCAACTTTTCAATCGAGATGGTACTCCGGCTAGTCCGTTCATGAACGTCATCAATTGCGGAGTCAATTGCTGATCGAAGTTGGGCTAATTCAGGTTCGGAGTTTGGATTTGCCGTAATGACAAAAGCGGCCTTTCTTGAAAAAAGAGTAGCGGCTGATTTGGCCATCGCTAGACTCTTGCTAGCATCCTGCTGTAAAGATTTGATGGATCTAACTACTGCGGAGACAAGGTTGTTCTGATCGCTAGTGAATGTAACCGTTAGATCACTGGGGAGTTGAATTAATAAGGCTTCGATTTCTCGAATGATCTGCTCCTGTGTGTTTGATGCCAAGCGAAGCGGTGTCAAAGTGGCGGTCAATTCTTCTTGCAGTACATCAGTAATCTGAAGGCCATGAACGGAATTGCTAACTCTAGCTGGCGTTTTGCATCGGAAACCCCAACTTTGTTAAGCCCAAGATCTCGTCGGATGTCGACCAGTGAATCAATGAGGGGGCTTCTTGGGCGAGCCATGCCTAGAAGGATGACTAGCATCGTGGCGGTCCAGAGAAGCCCTGCGATCTTCCCATCCTCGAATGCATTGGAATTAGCGTGTTGGCTCAAAGCGGCTAAGGAACCTGCAGTTGCTAGGATAGCAATTGCTACGAGTAGGCTAATAAAGATATTTTGGTTTACCGTCGACGCTTGTCTAGATGGCAAGGGATAGCTTGCGAAGCTAATACCTAAGCCAATTGCGAATAGAATAGAGAGGATAGAAGTGTAGCCAGCGAGTGCGTATGCGCTCCAGGCAGGAAATATCGCGAATTGCTGTATTGATATGAACGTGAGGATGGAATATCGGATCAAAATCAGGGCGAGTAGTGGGCGTGCGGAGCCAAAAGATCGGTTTGCAAGGATGAAGCGATGTTCCTGAGGTTGTTTCTTTGATTTATGGTTTAGTAGCTCAGAGGTAATAATAATTAGATCTGTAAGCATAGAGATGACTAAGAACCATAATTCGACCATTCCCCATTCTATGGTTGCGTCCTTAATCTCTCCTCCAGCGAGCCAAGCAACAGTAGCTAACGCTCCCCACAAGGCCCAAGTTGTCCAACCTGGTCTCGACGCAGCTTTCTCCGCTCGATCAAGCTCAAATTGAATAAGAGACACCAGCTGATCAGGAGTCGGAAGAGGCGTTTTTTCTAGCGTGAATTCTTCATTCTTTGACATAAGACGTGCAGTATATACCGAGAAGAAATGTAAGGCTATTTGTGTCCGAGCGCGTTTACTTTCCCTCCTGTCGCTCTGTAGACTGCCGTCACGATTACCATGGGTACTGAGAAGCCATCTTCCCTCCCAACTGCGGATTCTGCCTCAACTGATCCTGTCGATCAGGTTATTCGCTATCACATTCAGACCAAACATCACTTCAACCGCTATGCTCGGTCGATGGGGTATCTGGATTGGGCAAATCAGCCCGATCCCTTTCGGCGTTTCGCGGGAGCAGAGCTGATCCCGCTGCCCTTATTGAAGCCGGATGAGGAGCCCATCTCGCCGACCTATGAGGCAATCTATCGGCATGGGGAGGTTCCCTCTCAGCCGGTCACCGTACGTGCTCTTTCCCGGTTCTTTGAATTTGCCCTGGCCCTGTCCGCCTGGAAGAAAGGCGGGGAGACGGAATGGGCGTTGCGGAGTAATCCCTCGTCCGGCAATTTGCATCCGACGGAAGGCTATGTGGTTCTGCCGCAGATAAACGGACTCGACTTGTGGCCGGGACTCTATCACTACGCGCCGAGGGAGCATGGGCTGGAACGGCGGGCGGCATTTCCGGCTGAGCTGATCGCGCGGCTGCTTGCTCCGTTTCCACCGGGGTCGTTTCTCTTCGGTCTCTCGTCGGTGCATTGGCGGGAAGCCTGGAAGTATGGCGAGCGGGCGTTTCGCTACTGCAGCCACGACATCGGGCATGCCCTCGGATCTGCGCGGGTCGCGGCTGCGACGCTGGGCTGGAACATGGCGTTGCTGGACGGCGTGGATCAGAACACGGTGGCCATGCTGTTGGGTACCCATCGTGTGGAAGACTTTGCCGGTGTCGAGCCGGAGCATCCTGATTGCCTCTGTGTCATCTGGCTAGGAGGGGCAATGGGCGAGGGGCAAGAGGTGGGTAAGGGAGAGAGCACGATCCCGCTCTTTTTTGAACCTACGGTGATCCACGAGCTGGCGAAGGGAATATGGCATGGCAAGGCCAATCGTTTGAGCGGTGAGCATGCCGTACAGTGGGACATCATTGATGAGGTGGCGGAAGCGAGTCGGAAGGTTGGTTCAGAGAAGCGATTTGTCACGCTCCCCCTCTCCCTTCCCTCTCCCCAGCGGGGAGAGGGTGGGGGTGAGGGACGGTTGTCGGCCGGGAAAGTCATTCGTCAACGTCGCAGCGCAGTGTCGTTTGATGGACGGACATCGATTTCGTCGGCGGTCTTCTTTCGCATGCTGCAACGGGTAATGCCGCGTGCCGAACGTCCTCAGTTAGAGCGACCGATGCCCTGGGATCTGTGGCCTCATGCTCCGGCGATTCATTTGATGATCTTTGTGCATCGCGTTGAGGGGCTCACGCCCGGCCTCTATGTCCTGGTGCGGGATCGATCGAAACTCTCGCTCGTTCAGCAGTCGCTCAATCCGGAACTGGTCTGGACGCAGCCGCCGGAATGCCCGGAGGATCTGGCGCTCTATTGGTTGCTGGAAGGCGATGCCAAGCGTGCAGCGGCGCAGGTGAGTTGTCATCAGGAGATTGCCGCGGACAGCGCGTTCTCGCTGGGCATGTTGGCGGAGTTCGAAGGACGCTTGCGCCAGGCGGGTTCCTGGTTTTATCCTCGGCTGTTCTGGGAGTCCGGGTTGCTTGGCCAGGTCTTGTATCTGGAGGCGGAAGCCGCCGGGGTACGAGGGACGGGGATCGGCTGTTTCTTCGATGACCCGGTTCATGAGATGCTGGGGGTGCAGGGGTTGTCGTTCCAGTCGCTCTATCACTTTACGATCGGCGGGCCGGTGGAGGATCGCCGGATGATGACGTTGCCGCCCTATCACCATCTCAATAGATAGTGATAGATATTCTGCAAAACCAATAGCTTGGATGAAAGTCACTCATGTTTAAGATTAAGAAAAAAGTCGAGAAGCCGAAGCTGCCGGTCCTCTATAACGTCATCGAGGACTATTCGGAATTCGATGCGCCTGGAAATGTCACGGCCTGTGCGATGACGTTTCCGGAAGATCTGCCCGGCCATGCCAAAATTCTGTCTGAAAGCTATGGCGTGCCGTTGGCCACCATGACGGAGTTGTTGGCTCAGGGTGGAGTCTACGTCTATCCTGCGGAGGGCGGGCTTCTGACGCGCGGGCTCTTTGCCTGTGTGATCGATCCGGCGGGCGTGCTGCCGAAACGAACGTTCGTGTTGGATCTGATGCAGTTTGCCGAGACGGAGCATCTGGCCCGGGCACGATCGCTCCCGATGGCTGAGGCGGCTTATGAGATCTTTCATCGCACGTTGCCGGATGAGCTGAAGGAAAAGCTGGAGCAGAAGAATCTGGGGTTGGACTATCGCATAATCGATCGGGCCGTGGCCAAGGGCGGCGATATCAAGTACATCGACTTCCGCAAGGACTGGTCGCCGCACTTCAAACGGCTGTGCATCATGCCGGACGGCCGGCTCGTCGAGACGGGCGGGCTGGAGGAGTTTGCACAATTGCACGGGATCACGGTGGCGCAAGCCAAGCAGTTGATCGAAGAGGGCGGCACGTTGGAAGTCGGCGTGGAAGTGCTGGCCTGCCAGATTGTGAACGGCCAGTCGTCGGTCGCGCGGTTCGGGGCCAAGAATTACGTGAAGGCGAAGGAGTTGGCGGCTTCCAAGGGCATTCATATCCTGGATGCCTTGAGTGAAGTGGCCTACAACGATCCTGTGATGATGCGCGGGCTGGTACGAAAAGAACTATCGGGCGGACGTTAGCAGGCTGTTGAAAAAGTCCGCCAGCGGCGTTCTCGCGTCGTTCAGCGGCTCAACGTACCGAAGCGTACGCCTCGCCGCTTCACTCACTGCGGCCTTGCCGAACGGCCTTTTTGAACAGCCTGCGCCATTTTGTTGAGGCTCATGAGATGAGATCACTGTCACACCAGTTCTTGTTGCTGTTCTCCTGCCTCCTCCTGACTTCCGGCTGTGCGGCCCCCAAGCCGATTCTCTATCCCAATGCCCATTTTCGACAGGTCGGGGAGTCTGTTGCGGAGCAGGATATCGAGGACTGTTCTGCCATGGCAAAGGAGGCTGGAGCGACGCCGAGCCAGGGGAAGAGCGGCCAAGTGGCCGGGAGTACGACGGCGGGTGGTGCTATCGGATCGGCTGCAGGTGCTGTAGGCGGCGCGGTCGTCGGACATCCCGGGCGTGGTGCGATGGTCGGAGCGGCTAGCGGCGCGACCGGCGGACTGCTCCGCGGCTTGTTTCGGAAGTCGCCGCCGAGTCAGGCGTTCAAGCAGTTTGTGAATCGTTGTCTGCGGGAGCGCGGCTATGAGCCTATGGGATGGGAATAGCAGGAGCTTTAGGTTGAGTGGTGTGCCCTGCATGTTTTCGCCAGGCTTCCCAGAGGAGGACTCCGATGATCGTGCCGCTGAGGTTGCAGACAATATCCGAGGGCGACGGGCGACGATTGTGGGAGTAGACCTGATACAGTTCGATCGTACAGGAGAGGAATAAGCCCAAAAGTACGGCCGTGACAAGGGCTGACCGATTGTTTGAATTCTGATATTGGAGGAAGAGAAAAGCAAAGGGGGCGTAGAGGGCAACGTTCACAATAATGTCCAGCCAGAATTGAAGCGATCGTATCTCGTCGAGCGGTGGAACCCAAATGACATATTCCCAATGAGAATGGGCGACAAAGACGGACCCATAGACGCCACTGGCGAGGATAAGAACGCTGTATAGAATCCAGAAAGTCAGCCACATAAGCGTCGAGCATTTCCCAAAAAGGTCGCGCGTCACATCACCCTCGGCTTCCGCGATCCTCTCAGATCCTGCCGGAAGACTTCCAGTAAATACTGCTTATGGTATTACGCTGCCCCAAGAGGGAGCTGTCTGCTATCCGGTAGACGAGGGTGGGCTCATTGTAACTTAAGGAATCGGGTGTGCATCTCAGTGTGCGGCGCGTTGCATGACCACCAGCGGTCCCTGATCGAGGTCCTGCAGAAGTTGTTGAAGGCGGGTTGTGTCCGGATCCGACAGCGTTTGAAACTCCAGGCCGAAAGTATGCCCCCGCACCCAGCGGACGACAGCCTCCTCGACCTCCAGCGGCCACTGGGAGTCCGGGAGCTGGATCCGGAGACCGACGACGCTCTGAGCCGGCGGTGTGATTTTCGACTCGATACTACAGCCGCCCATGGACAGATTGGTGATCGTGCCCTGGCCTGCGAGCGTGTCGCCGGCGAAGGCGCTCCCAAAATTCACGTCGAATCGCGGGCTCTTCCGATGGTATCCCATGCTGACAAACCTGCTGGAGTTTAGTCCCATGCGCTACGCACGCCGATACGCGAAGAGGGGCTTCCGTCCTCCTTCATCGGCACAATAGACAGTCGACTTGAGGTGGAATGAATCAGTCATCGGGAAATGCCGCCGGCGGAGACAGGACCGGGATTATCCGGGCGTGGGGAAGGGGGCTACTTGGCCGCCAGTTCTTCCTGCACGGCCTGAAGGAGCTTGTTGAGATCGAACGGTTTCTGGAACGTCCGCCGGGCGCCGAACAGGTTCGCCACGTCAAGAAAGTTTCGATCGCCTTGCGCGCCGGTGATCGCAATGACCTTGGCGTCCACATACTCACGAGTCAGCTGGAGCGTGGTTTCCAAGCCGTCGGTATCCGGCATCAGCAGATCCATGATTACCAGGTCGGCCGGGTGCTTCTGATAGCTCTCAAGCCCTTCGCGTCCATTGGAAGCTTCGAGCACCTGATGTCCGGCCTTTTCCAGCACCTCGCGGAGGAGATGGCGGATGGATTCTTCGTCGTCGATGATCAAAATCGTAGCCATGGTTTTCCTTAATCTCTGAATGCGATCTTACTCGTCTGCCGGTTGTGTGTCTAGGAAGAAAACGGTTGCGATCGGCTTGAAGCGGGGACTGTCTCGCCCGCGCCTATCACGCGAAGCATCGTATTCAAATGGAACGGATATGAGCGAAGAGCCGATCGAACAAATATACATTGACCGATCCTAGGCTTTTTGGTAAAACTCGCTTCGTCTGCTGCCGGTTCTCTGCAACGCACCTTCTTCGGAGAGTATTTTTGTGACAACTGATTCGGACCGGGCCTGGACCCGACGCACGTTTTTGCAAACTGCCGTTATGGCCGTGGCGCTCGCTGTATTGCCCGGGCTACGGCCCCAGCGTGTCGCGGCGCAGGCGCTTCCGGAAGGGCGATTGACCCTTTTGAATGTCTGGACCGATGAGCGGCTGGATGTAACGTATCGCAATGATGCCGGCGAATATGATTTGGAAGCGTTGGACGACGTCAATCATATCCTGCGGTGCCATGCGACCGGTGAAGTCTCAGCGATCGATGTGCGGGTGTTGGAGCATGTCAATCTGGTGCAAAAGAAGATAGGCGGCGATCGGGAGATTCATATCATCTCCGGCTATCGCTCTCCGGAGTATAACGCGCGACTTGTTCGCGCCGGCCGGCGCGCGGCAAAGAATAGCTTGCACATGCAGGGCCAGGCGATCGATATACAGATTCCGGGCATTCATCCCAAAGTCATTCGACAGGCTGCGCTCGAATTGGGCTATGGCGGCATCGGCTATTATCCCCGTTCGAAATTCGTACATTTGGATTCCGGGGCATTCCGGTCCTGGTGAGAGCCGGTAGTTGTTGTCACCCCCATCGCGGCATCCTCGTGCCCTGTTCCCGCCCGTAGTGACTCATTATTCTTGAGGAGGATGGTATGATCGTTCGTCTCTGTACTCTGAGATGTGTGTGCTTGGTTGCTCTGTTGGGTACGATGGTCGATGCGACGGTAATTTACGCTGAGACGACGAACGGGGGTGCGAAGGTCGTGGTCTCGAAGGGGAAGCACGTGTCGCTGGAATATACGCTGAAGCTGAGTGAGAAAGATGTCGTGGAGTCGAATGTCGGCGGCGAACCGATGACCTATCTGCACGGCGCGGAGGAAATTGTCCCTGGACTGGAGAAAGCGCTGGAGGGGATGGCGGTCGGGGAGAAGAAGCACATCGCCGTCAAGCCCGCGGATGCCTACGGAGAGGTGGATCAGAAAGCCATTCAGGAAGTGAAGAAGACCCTGGTGCCGGAGCATGCGTGGAAGGTCGGAGCCGAATTGGAAGCGCGGGGGCCTGAAGGGCAATCGCTGTTTCCCCATGTGACGGAAGTGAAAGAGGATTCCGTGGTGCTGGATTTCAACCACCCGTTGGCCGGGAAGACGTTGTACTTCGACGTCAAAATTCTGGAGATCCGCGCAGAAGCCAAGACCAAGTAGGCGAAGGCCGCTATTCCGGCTGCCGTTTGAAGAAGAGCATGGAGAGGGGCGGCAGCGTGAGGCTCAGCGAATAGGGCCGGCCGTGGCAGGGACTGCCCTCGGCGCGCACGCCGCCGGAGTTCCCCATATTGCTGCCCCCATACAGTTCGGCGTCGCTGTTGAGCAGCTCTCGATAGTGCCCCGCGGCCGGGACGCCGACGCGGTAGTGATGCCGGGGAACCGGTGTAAAGTTTCCCACGCAGAGAATGGATTCCGAGCCATCCTCCCCCTTTCGAAGAAAGGCGATGACCGAATTCTCCGTGTCGTTGAAGTCGATCCACTGAAATCCATTCCATTCGTAGTCGACCCTGTGCAGCGCCGGTTCTTGCCGGTAGAGATGATTCAAATCTCGCACAAAGCGCTGTAACCCGTGATGGGGCGGATATTCGCAGAGATGCCAGTCCAGACTGGCGTCGTGGTTCCACTCCCGCCGCTGTCCGAACTCATTGCCCATGTACAACATCTTCTTCCCCGGATGGCCGTACATATAGCCGTAGAGGGTGCGGAGGTTGGCGAATTGCTGCCAGGGATCGCCGGGCATTTTTCCGATCAGCGAACGTTTGCCGTGCACCACTTCGTCATGGGAAAGGACCAGGACGAAGTTTTCCGTGAACGCGTAGAGCAGGCCGAACGTGATTTGGTTTTGATGAAACTTCCGATGCACCGGCTCATGGGCGAAGTAGTCGAGCGTGTCGTGCATCCAGCCCATGTTCCATTTGAACGTAAACCCGAGCCCGCCGGTGTAGGTGGGGCGAGAGACGCCCGGCCAGGAGGTGGACTCTTCCGCAATGGTCATGGCGCCGGGAAAGTCCCGATGCACGAGGACATTCAGTTCCTTGAGCAGCGTCACGGCGCCGAGGTTTTCGTTGCCGCCGAACTGATTGGGAATCCATTCGCCGGCCTTGCGCCCGTAGTCGAGATACAGCATCGAGGCGACGGCGTCCACGCGTATTCCGTCGATGTGATACCTGTCGAGCCAAAACAGCGCACTGTTCAGGAGAAAGTTGCGCACTTCCGGACGGTCATAATTGAAGATCCGGCTGTGCCAATCCGGGTGATAGCCGAGCCGCGGATCGGCATGGTCGTAGAGATGGGTGCCGTCGAACAACGCGAGGCCGTGCGGATCGTCAGGAAAATGCGCGGGAGCCCAGTCCATGATGACCCCGATACCGGCTGCATGGGCGGCATCGACAAACGCCATAAAATCTTCCGGCGTGCCGTAGCGGCTGGTCGCGGAAAAATAGCCGGTGGCCTGATAGCCCCAGGATCCATCGAAGGGATGTTCAGTGACAGGAAGGAGTTCAATATGGGTGTAGCCGAGGTCCCTCACATAAGGAATGAGCTTGGCGGCCAACTCGTGGTAGGTGAGCCAGCGATTACCCTCTTCCGGCACCCGCATCCATGAACCGAGATGGACTTCATAGATGGAGATGGGGGCGCGCAGAGGATTCCACTGCGCGCGGGCGGTCATCCAGGCGTCATCGTGCCAGGTGAAATCGGACAGATCGCGCACGATCGAAGCGGTGCGGGGACGAAGCTCGCCGGCATACGCATAGGGATCCGCTTTTACCAACACGATGTCCTGGCTGCGCGGTCGAATTTCATATTTGTAGAGGCTTCCGTCAGGAAGGTCGGGGAGGAAGAGTTCCCAGAGCCCTGTCGATCCTCGATTGGTCATCGGGTGGCAACGGCCATCCCAGCGATTGAATTCGCCCACGACGCTGACGCGCGCGGCATTCGGCGCCCAGACGACGAAATGCGCGCCGGTGATGCCTTCCGTCGTACGAACGTGTGCGCCCAGCGATTCGTAGGCTCGATAAAACGTGCCTTCAGAAAACAGGTGTAACTCAAAATCGGTGAGCAGCGGCGGCAGCGCATAGGGGTCATGGCCTTCCGTGATGGCGCCGTCGGCAGCTCGAGCGCGGATCTTATAGTGGAGCGCATGACTCTGTTTGGGGAGGATGGCTTCAAAGAGGCCGGCATCGTGGATGCGCTTGGCCGGGACCGGCGCGGTGCGATCGGCAGGCAGCATCTCGACGGATTCGGCAAACGGAAGCCAGGCGCGGACAGCCAGGCCTTGGGCGGTCGGATGCGGGCCGAGAATCGCGCGCGGGTTCCAGTGCGCGCCGGAGATGAGTCGTTCCAGGTCGTCTTGCGCGAACGCGGTGGAGGTTGCCATAGGCCTATCCTAAAGCGTCACTTGATCAGAAGGAAGCGGAAAACGCGAACGGGAGAAAGCAGGTTCATATCAGGCAAGACGACGATGACACGCTGCTCATTCCTGACAGCGCGGGATTTCCCCACAGGAAGCAATTGTGGCATTCTAGCGCCGCTCATCCGTGACAAGGGCCGGAGGATTGTTCCAGAAAGATTTGAGGGAACTTATGCTGACCGAACGGGTCGATGGGGAGGTCCGGTGGTGCCTTCTCGACGGATTCAAGAACATTCCGGCGCTTCGTCTCTCGCCGACGGAATTGATGGCACTGGCCTTTAGCCGCCGTCTGTTGACCCCGCTTCAAGGCACCCTGATTCAGACTTCCTTACACTCCGCGTTGACCAAGATCTCCGCGGCTATTCCGGCTGGAGCCACCGAGTATCTTCAACGGCTGGATCAGTGGTTTTCGGTCGGCCTGGGCCCGCATAAGAACTATCGCCACCATCGCGAGACCATCGATATCTTGTCGCAGGCCATCGCCCATCGGCACACCGTCCAGATGCGGTATTTCTCCGCTGGTCGCAATGCGACCACCAGGCGTGAAGTCGATCCCTACCGATTACGCTATGTCGATGGGGGGCTGTATTTGATCGCCTATTGCCACTGGCGGAAAGACGTGCGGATGTTTGCCGTGGAGCGCATCAAATCGCTCACCCCCACTGACCATCCCTATCAAATGCCGCTGCATTTCGATCTTGAGGCCTATGTGGAAGACGCCCTCGTCGTCATGCGTGGCGAACGCATCACGGTCGAACTGAAGTTCGACAAAAGCACCTCGGCTTGGGTGAAAGACCGGACCTGGCATCCCAGCCAGCAAGTGACGCCGCTCAAGACCGGTCAGCTCCTCATGACGCTCCAGGTGGCCGACACCCGCGAATTGCTCGGCTGGACCCTCAGTTTCGGCAGCGGCGTGCAGGTCCTCAAGCCTGAGCGGCTCCAAAAAGCCGTTCGCGAGGAAGCGAAGAAACTTCTCGCCCAGCTGTGACCCGGGATGTCACGGAACGGCAGACCTTCCTGCCACCTGGTTTCGTCTAACCCCCTGAATAGCCGGCGTTTCAATCAGTATCTCGCCACCCTCAAGCGGGAACCGGTCGAGACGCGCTTCACGCTCACGTTCTTCAACGCTCGAAAAACAGAAGTGCGCTACCGGGCTGTGCCGGTGTCAGCTGTGCAAGACCTGGATGTGGAAACCTATCGCCCGCAGGACGGCACGCCGCTCTATGACGCCATCGGGCGCACCTTGTCATTGGCCAGGCAGGAAGCACCGGTCGAGGCCAAGAAACTCTGCGTCATTCTGACGGACGGAGAGGAAAACGCCTCGCAGGAATATAGTCGGAAGCAGAGGTTTTCAAAAGACCGGCGATGTTTTCATCAGCTGTAGGAGAGAAGCTCTCTTTCTCCTGCAGGTGTCTGTTCCCCAAGAATCGGGGTGATTTCCTGTGAGGGAAAGTGTAGCCTCGTTCGGAAATTGTTTGGAATACGGTTTATGGTGATTTGCTTGGAGGTATTGAGAGAAATCAAGTCGACCGAACGTTGGTAAGCGGGCAGGGAAGACGCATTCGTCTACGAGAAGTGATTCGGCCTGCGACAATCTGAAGAGACGAACTCATGGCGGGTAAGAAAGAACGTGCAGTCAGCAAGACGGGTCCAACATCGGAACGCAAACAGCGTGGCCACGTCGACCGCAGCGTCATGTTCCCTGTGCCCCCGCCCGCCGGCGACCTACCGGTGGACTACGCTGCCTGGTTCGCGGACCTCAAGGCGCGCATCCGCCGGGAACGTCTGCGCGTGGTTCTTGCCAGCAACACGGTTATGGTGTTGCTGTACTGGGATATCGGGCGCAGCATTCTGGAGAAGCAGGCAAACCAAGGCTGGGGCAGCCGTGTCATCGATCGTTTAGCAGCCGACCTGCGTGAGGCCTTTCCGGAGATGAAGGGATTTTCGCCTCGCAATCTCAAGTATATGCGCGCTTTTGCGGCGGCTTGGCCCGATCGTGAAATTGTGCAACGCACCGTTGCACAATTGAGTTGGCGGCAGAATCTCACACTGATCGAAAAACTCGCCAACTTCCGCGATCGTCTTTGGTATGCCGCGAAGACGTTGGAGCATGGCTGGTCCAGCAATATCCTCACGCTCCAGATCGAATCCCTGGCCCATCGTCGGCACGGCAAGGCACAGACCAATTTCTCGGCCACGCTGCCGCCGCCGGACTCCGATATGGCTGGGCAGATCTTCAAAGACCCCTATCTGTTCGACTTCTTGGGGACCGATGCGCCTCGCCGCGAAGCCGAACTGGAGCAAGGCCTGGTCGCGCATATCCAGAAGTTCCTGCTCGAACTCGGCCAGGGCTTCGCGTTCGTCGGCAGGCAGGTGCACCTGGAAATCGGCGAAGAGGACTTCTATCTCGACCTGCTTTTCTACCACCTCAAACTACGCCGGTATGTGGTGATCGAACTCAAAGCCCGCAAGTTCCAGCCCGGTGACGGCACGCAACTGGGCATGTACATGACAGCCGTGGACCGATTGCTCTGCCACCCTGATGACAAACCGACCTTGGGCCTGTTGCTGGTGCGCGAGAAGAACCGTGTCCTCGTCGAGTATGCCCTCGGCGGCAACACCAAGCCCATGAGCGTGGCCGAATGGGACACCCGCCTCACGCACGCGCTGCCCGAAGAACTTCAAACTAGCCTTCCCACGATCGAGCAGATCGAGGCGGAGCTGTCGAAACCGGCCGAGAGGCGACGATGACACACGGCAGACCGGCGTTGTGCAATCCATTGCATTCGGCGAACCAGTACAACCCCAGCGTGTCGTTCGCGCCACGATATCTCGCCCATGTGCGCCGGGACGATGAGGGGTCTTTTGTCGCCCATGATCTCGAAAAGCATGTGCGCGCGGTGGCCAGAGTAGTCCCATGTGTGATTGCAAGACCATGCCCCAGAACTTCCATCGGTGAATCGAGGAAGCGAAGGCGAGAATGGAAGGCGAAGTGGTCAAGGAAGAACGGTCAAGCCGAGGCGGCGGAAGTCTTCATCGAACGTGAAGCAGGGAACATGATCGAGCAGCGAGGTCACCACGACAAACGAAATGGCATCGCAGAACGACAAACGATGATCGCGGGCATAGGTCCGAAACATGTGCTCGGCGTCGTCTCTCACGCGGTCGCCGTAGGGGACAATCTGAAGCCCGGGCTTGACCTCGCTGAGAAATGCAAGCGCGGCCCGAAAATGACGCCGGTATCGCAGCAGCGTCACCGTTTCGCTGACAATGTCCCAGGTGGTGCACCACGTCGTGCCGGCAGAAGCCGATTCCGCTACCAGCAGGCGTGCCCGCGCGTGGTTGACATCCTTCGGATCGAGGCAGGCATAGAAGAATGACGTATCGCAAAACACCAGAGCGGGGAGGGTCATCAGCGGATCGCGCCACGCCGCCCGTAGAGATGGGTCTTCACGCGGGAAGGGATCGGAGTCTTCCGCCCGCGCTGCTTTGGCAGCTTGGCCATGAGTCCCAAGAGCGCCGTGGCGGCCGCCCCGGGCTCAGGTTCTCGCTGGACCGCCCGAAGCTCCGCTACCACCTGGTCGTGCACCGTGATCTGGACGCTCGTACCCGCGTCTCGCTGGACCCGTCGGACCAAGGCCGGCAACCGTTTACGCGCTTCGCTGATCGAGAGCTTCATGATGATCTCCGATTCTGCACGACCGAATGTTGCCAATGTACAACGGTGTACATTCTCTGTCAATCAACGGGTTGCTTGCGAGATGCGAGCGACGCTCGCCTCGCACACCTCGCGAAGTCGGCGACGCGAGCTGCGTTGGCGAAGCGGGCGTCACGAGAGACGGTCCCGTGAGTGACCCGACGGAAGGAGTCCCATGTGGGATTGCAAGACCAGACCCCTAAAACAGAGATAGGAATTGGGTGGGAGGCAGAAAAAAACCTTGTCGGCCG
>CAZWOX010000004.1:73963-106316 GCA_964635345.1 uncultured Nitrospira sp. | reverse complement strand
GGGCTAGAGAGTAAAGCATAGAAAGGAGGGTGGTCCCCATGGGACTGACGAAGAGAAAGGATAGCTACTATGTAGAGTTTTCCGTTTTGGATGATGGAAAGGTGCTACGTTTAGCTCCGTCTGGAACAGGGAAAATCAAACGATGGAAAGTGGGCTCATGTAATCGCGGGCATGCAAAAGACCAGGAGGCGATGATTAAGACGCGCCTTTTGTCAGGGGGAGAGCCTAGTCCATCCGTAGCAAGGACCCAGGCTGTGACGTTCCGCCAGTGGGCGAATATCTATCTCGACATAGAGGAAGTAAAGAAGATCACGACGTACGAGGATAGAAAACTCAAGGTGAGTCACTTGGTCGAGTTCTTCGGGGATAAACCGCTTGTCGCCATCACCCCGGAGGATGTGGCCATGTATCGAGAACAGAGGGTCCAGTACAAGCGAATGTCCTGTTCCATTTGTAAGAAACCAGTATTGCGGGCTATGTGTCGTGGGTGTGGATGGCAACGCGCAGACAAGCCGCTTCCTGTATCCATGCAGACGATCAACCATGACCACACGGCATTGACTCACATGCTGAACATTGCGAGGAGTCCTCGATTCAAGTTGATTGTGGATAATCCGGCTAGCCATATCCCAAAGCCAGACCCGAAGAATGAGCGTGATCGAATTGCCAATGTGGATGAATGGGTGCGGTGGAAGGCGGCAGCCGCGCCTCACATTCGTCGTCTCATGACAGTCGCGTATATGATAGGACCTCGAAAAGGGGAGCTGCTGAAGCTGGAATGGTCAGATGTGGACTTGCGGCGGAGGGAGTTCACGTTGCGGAAGACCAAGAATGGCGAGACCAGGGTAGTTCCCATGACTCCTGAAGTCCATGAAGTCTTTAGGGAGTTATGGAAGGAGCGCCGCCTGGACACTCCCAAGGTCTTCCTGTATAAAGGGAGGCCGATGAAAAACATCCGCACGGGCTTTGCTGCGGCCTGTCGGCGGGCTGGAATTGTGAACCTACGAGTTCATGATTTTCGGCATACGGCGAGCACGAATCTGAGGCGTGCAGGGGTGGATACGATGACGGCCATGAAAATCGTCGGCCATAAGAGCGAACAGATGCACCGGCGGTATAATACGATCCAGCCCGAAGACCTGCATGCAGCCGCCGCGAAGTTGCACAAGTATGCGGCTAACACCGTAATAACACTTGATGATTCTTCGTCAGCGGGGCAAAGTGTAAGTGATTGTAATTCCAGCGTCGGGGCGTAGCGCAGCCCGGTAGCGCGCCTGCTTTGGGAGCAGGATGTCGGAGGTTCAAATCCTCTCGCCCCGACCACACAGAGCTTGCTCGACCCGGAGCCTTATAGTTGTGGCGACGGGATACACACCTCCAGTATTCGCGCCCGTAGCTCAGTTGGATAGAGCATCAGCCTTCTAAGCTGAGGGTCGCTGGTTCGATTCCAGCCGGGCGCACCACGTTGGTCAGCCAGCCATGGGTAGAATCTTCCGTCCTCTTCCTCTCGCCATCATTTGTAGTGCTGCGCTGCTGTTGTATACCCTTGCCGGATTTTTTCTGCTTCCGTACCTCATCACGACCTACGCGGTGCCGAAAGTCGCCGAGACGATCCGTCATCCGGTGGTGGTGAGAGAGGCGGCGGTCAATCCCTTTGAATTGTCTTTGCGGATCGCCGGATTGGAAATTCGTGAGACCGATCAGACGCCCATGGTCGGGTTTGAGGAATTTTTCGTAAATTTCCAGGCTGTCTCGCTGTTCCGTCTCGCATATGTGTTTGATGCCATCCGTCTGACGATGCCCTATGTGGCGGTGAAGGTGGCGCCGAACGGCCATCTGAACTTGCTCGATCTGGTTCCTCCTGATGCGCCGGGGGACCAACCGCCTCCTGCCAAGACGCCGGAGCAGCCGGGAGGGATTCCTGCCGTGCAGATCGGAGTGTTTGAGATTGCTCAGGGCATCGTGGAGTTTCGAGACGAGTCCAAATCCAGGCCGGTGGTCATCGATATTGTGCCGATCGGAATCGTGCTGAGGAATTTTCATACTAAGCCGGGGGGAGAGAATACCTATTCCTTTGCCGCGGAATTGGGCAAAGGGGAAGTGCTGGACTGGAAAGGCACCATCGCATTGGAGCCGATTCGCTCTGAGGGCACCTTGGCCTTGAGCGGAGTCAAGATCCCCACGATTTTTCAGTATGGGCAGGGCCAATTCAATTTCGATATTCCCAGTGGCACTATCGATGTGAAGGTGCCGTACCGGTTTGATATGGGAACAGCTCCGATGGATTTCACCGTCTCAGATGCCTTTCTGCACCTTGCGGATGTCGGCCTGGTTGAAAAAGGCGATCTGGATCCGGTGATCTCCGTCCCATCGTTTGGTATCGACGGCATTCAGGTCGATTTGCGGCAGCGCAAGGTGTCGATTGCCTCGGTGAGTCTGGCGAATGCATCGGACCGGATCTGGCTGAATCCCGATAAGAGCCTGAATCTTCAAGCGCTCTTCGCACCTGTCGAGAGGGGGGCGGCAGGCGAGAAACCTGCTTCTGCAGCCTCGGCTCAAGAGCCGGCTAAGGACGCTGCTCCCTGGTCGGTGGCGGTGAAAGAAGTGCAGATCAAGAACCATACGATTCGGTTTGAGGATCGGTCTCTTCCCTCCACTATGCAGGCGAAGGTCGTCCTCAAGTCTGCGCGGTCGCATGACTTGGCCTGGCCGATCAAAGGACCGATTCCGCTCACCGTCGATCAGACTATCAATGATACCGGCATCTTCACGCTGGACGGTCAGATGGTGGTATCGCCCTTTCAGGCGGACTGTACGCTAGCCTTGAAGAACCTCGGATTGGCGCCGTTCGAACCCTATCTGGAGCAGGCGACCAGTATCGGCGTTGATGACGGTTCGCTGGATATCGATGGATCCTTTCACCTGGCGGTCGAGCACCCGAACGCTCCGCTGATGACCTTCCGGGGAAACCTGGGCGTGAAATCGCTGGCGCTGGTGAACCGGGAGGAAGGGCTGCCGGTTGCCTCCTGGAAACATCTTCTTCTGAAGCAGATCGCTCTGACCGTCGATCCTACGACGGTGGCGTTGGAGGAAGTCGGCCTCGACCAGCTCCGTGTTCAATTGACGGTGCAGTCCGACGGCACCATGAATCTGGCGCACCTTGTCAAAGCCCAGAAGGAGACCGAGGCGAAGCCGGCTCTAAAGCCAGGCCAGCTTGCAGGCAAGTCACAACCGACGCCGGAGATCACCATGAAGACGGTGAAATTGATGAAGGGGGTGATTATCTTTCAAGACGACTCCATCACGCCGACGGTACGGACGGGGCTCGAAGAGTTAACGGGGACGGTAAAAGGGTTGTCCTCGAAGCAGATGGCGAAGGCGGACGTCGACTTGTCGGGCAAGCTCGGTCGCGTGGCGCCATTGCGGATCGTGGGAAAGATCAATCCGCTCAGTGAGAATGCATTTACCGATCTCTCGGTCAAGTTCGACAACATCGATCTGACTACGGCTGGTCCCTATAGCGGGAAGTATGTGGGTTATCCTATCCGGAAGGGGAAACTGTTTCTGGATCTGGCCTACAAAGTATCGCAGCATGCGCTTGAAGCGGAAAACAAGGTCCTGATCGATCAGCTAGGTTTCGGAGAGAAGACCGACAGTCCCGATGCCACCTCGCTGCCGGTTCCTCTGGTTGTCGCGCTGCTCAAGGATCGAAAAGGACAGATTGCGATCGATCTGCCGGTGCGCGGGAATCTCAACGATCCGGATTTTAAGTATGGCCGGGCTCTGCTCAATACCGTGCTCACACTCTTGGGAAAAGCGGTGACTTCGCCGTTTGCCCTGGTTGGTTCGCTCGTCGGAGGCAGCGGGGAAGAGCTGCGCGCCATCGAGTTTCCTCCCGGCCGGAGCGATTTGACCGAAAGCGAGGCAAAGAAGCTGACGACGCTTGTGACTGTGCTGACGGAACGTCCGGCCCTGTCCTTAGACGTGGCAGGTATGGCCGATAAGCAGGTGGATGCGCAGGCGCTGGCCGAAGAGCGGTTCCTTGAGCGGTTGCGCCGGCTCGCACTCGAGGAGACCGGCAAGCCGTCAGGCAAAGAGCCGGTGCCGGCCCTCTCACCGGAGGATGAATCACGCTTGACGACGGCCTGGTATGCTAAGCAATTCCCTCCGGTAGCGGGTCAGCCGGAGGTCCCGCCGCCTTCTGTCGCTGAGATGAAGACGCGCTTGCTCCAGACGATCACGATTGAGGCGGGGACGCTCCGTCTTCTGGCGCAACGCCGTGCAGAGCGGATCAGGGAGTGGCTCACGCAGCAGGGGCAGGTAGAAGAGACCCGAGTCTTTATGTTGGAGGCCGGGTTCAAGGCCGGGAGCGGAGCCACTGTGCCGACGGCCTTGGCTATGGCTGCGCATTAGCGTAGGCGGGGCGGCTCTGTGTTAGCCGCTGGCGCAGCCACATCAAGGCTCAGTGCTACTTCGCATAGCGCATGCGGGTGCCCTGCAGGAGCGAAAGTTCGATTTCTGAAGCGGAGAGTTCTTGGGGAAAGAGAGCCCCGGAGATCTTGCAGGCGTTGATGGAAGCGCCTCTCAAGTTGGATCGGCTGAAGTCGATCCCGCGAAGATCGGATTGTCGGAAGTAGCAATCGCTGAAATCCAGTCCGATGGCGTCCAGGCCGCGGAGATCCAGCCCCCTCAGATCGCAGTTCTTCAAGTCGCACGTATCGCCTGAGGCCTTCTTGATGTTGAATTCCTTAATGCAGCCTTCGCGGAGCAATTTGTACATCGGATCGTTCGAGATCCGGAGCGCGAGCGGACTGGGTTTTGCCTGATCCATATATCCTCCAATGCCGGTGGGCTCTGGTCTGTATCGGAGGCAGAGGGTGAATGCTTGAGTGGGCAAGCAGGTTCGTCTGTCTGCAGGGAGGGGTTGATCTCTCTGTCCTGAACCTCGTAATGTAGTATGTCGGGTAATGTGTTCAATGTGCGAACTTATCGCGCGCGCTCAAATTGATGAAAGGAGTGTCATATGGCAATCCGTTTAGGAGATGAAGCCCCGAATTTTACGGCCGATACGACCGAAGGCCCGATCAACTTTTATGAATGGCTAGGCGGCGGATGGGGGATTCTGTTCTCGCATCCGAAAGACTATACCCCGGTCTGTACGACCGAATTAGGAACTGTGGCCAAGATCACTCCTGAGTTCAAGAAGCGGGGGGTAAAGGTCATTGCGATCAGCGTCGATCCGTTGGATTCGCACAAGGGCTGGATCAACGATATCAACGAGACGCAGAAGACCACGATGAACTATCCGATCATTGCCGATCCGGATAAGAAGGTCGCGACCCTCTACGACATGATCCATCCGAATGCGATCGACAACATGACTGTTCGCTCGGTGTTCATTGTCGGGCCGGACAAGAAGGTCAAGCTTACATTGACTTATCCTGCTTCATGTGGCCGGAATTTCGATGAATTATTGCGAGTGATTGATTCGCTTCAGTTGACCTCAAAGTTCAAAGTCGCCACACCGGCGAACTGGAAGGACGGGGAAGATTGCATCATCACTCCGGCCGTGAACGACGCGGAAGCGAAGACGCTCTTCCCGAAGGGGTTCAAGACCGTGAAACCCTACCTGCGTTATACGCCGCAGCCGAATAAGTAATAGGCATTCACACGCTATACCGCGGGCGGGAGGTGCTGAGCATCTCCCGCCTTTTTTGTTTGGAGCAACAGGTCTCGTGAGATGCTAGACCAATAACAACCCAGCAGTGCGGGTTTTCTTCCAGGCGGGACTTTGTAAAAACGCGACGAAATCTTCGGCCGTTCCTGGAAAACTGGTTTCTATGTCTCGAATCCATGGATAGGGTGTTGTGGTGTTCTTGCGCGGGGTCGCGTGCTCGATGACGGTTTGAAACCACTGCCCCTGTGCGTGGGGGAGTTGGATGACCGCATTGGCAAATCGTCCGTGCACGGTCAGTGCGACCTGTTCGGTTTGTGTCGCGGAGACCGGCCGAGCGCCGAGCCATACCAATCGGCGTTCAAGCGGCAGATGACCGGCCGCTATTCGTTTGCGGAGAACGGTCCGTACCCAATTCTTAGGGACGCTGGGGGTAGGGACCTCATGGTCAAACCACTGCCGCACATCCATTGTCAATCCTCGCCCTTCCAGAAAGTTCAGCATGGAACGACGCAAGCCTTCGCCAAGCCAGGCCGGTGCCTTTCCAACAGGGTCGCGGTGAATCAAATCATTGTCGGCAAAGCCTTCAAATACTGGTCCGAGAATGCGCAGTCCATTGGCTTTGGGATCGAGGCCGACCGGGCTGTGGGCCGTCGTGGTGAAGCGATGCCAGAAGGCTGACTGCATCAGGTTTGCTTTGAAGAGTTGCCGCACGCGCTCGAGGGCATCCACCGCCTCTTGGATTGTTTCCGAGGGGAATCCGTACATGAGATACGCATGAATCATAATGCCGGCTTCTTTGAAGGCGGCCGCGACGAGCGCGGTCCGATCGACGGTGATCCCTTTTTTCATCTTTTCGAGCAGGCGATCCGAGGCCGCTTCCAGTCCTGCCGTCGCGGCGATACAACCGGACGCGGCTAACAACTTGCAGAGATCCGGTGAAAAGGCCTCCTCGAAGCGGATGTTGCTCCACCAGGTAATGGCGAGCTTCCGTTCCAGTATTCCAAGCGCAAGGGCCTTCAGTGCCGCAGGCGGGGCGGCTTCATCCACAAAGTGGAATCCCCGTTGACCGGTTTCGGCGATCAATTGCTCGATTTGTTGGATCAACCGTTCGGTCGGCGTCATTTCGTACCGGCTGATGTAGTCGAGCCCGACATCGCAAAACGTGCACTGTTTCCAATAGCAGCCGTGCGCGACGGTCAGCTTGTTCCAATGACCTTCGGACCAGAGGCGATGCATCGGATTCGTGCTGTCGAGGATCGTCAGGTAGTGGTCCAGCGGCAATCCCCGATAGGTCGGACATCCGACGTCATTCATGCTGAAATTCGGAACGGACCGATCGTCGGTAAAGCGTACGCGATGGTCCTCTCTGTAAAACGTGCGGCAGAGTCCGGTTCGCGGGCGTCGGCGAGTGAGATATTCGAGGAGCGAGAGGATCGGCCGTTCACCGTCGTCCAAGGTGATGAAGTCGACGTAGTCGAACACCCGAGGATCGCTGACACGACGCAATTCCGTATTCGGATAGCCGCCGCCAAGCACGATCGGGAGATTCGGCCTTCGCTGCTTCATCGCCTGGGCAACCCGAAATGCGCCATAGAGATTGCCGGGAAAGGGGACCGACAGACCCACGAGTGTCGGATTCACACGGTCGAGGTGTGGCCACAGGGCATCCAGTAGGAATTCATCCGTCAGGCTGAGCGGCTCGGCGAGGGCCGAGGCCAATCGATCGAACGACGATGCGGAGTGAGCCAGATGTTCGGCGTACCGGCTGAGGGCGAAGGATGGGCTGACCGTGGCTTGGACCAGGTCGGCGAGGTCTTCGAGATAGAGGGTGCCCCAGTGCTTCGCCCGATCTTCAATCGGAACAGATTTCGGAAATCTCGTTTTGCCGTCGAACCGCGGACCCTGCGGAAGAAATCCAGGATGGATGAGCTGCCTGGCTGCCTCCGGAGTCTTGCCCTGCAGGAACGTCACCACCGATTCGATCGTGCTCAGGTAGGCGTCCTTGTCCGCGAGCATGGCGAGGGCTTGTTCGGGAAGATCGTCTTGCTGTTGTCGCACAAGGCGAAAGACTTCCCTCAGTCCGTCAGGGCTGAAGAGACGCAACACCATTTCAATCCCAAGATCGGCCTGTTCACAGGCGATCCCCCGAGACTGCAAAAATCCGGTGAGATAGGCCGTGGAAGGGTATGGCGTATTGAGCTGGGTGAGTGGGGGAATCAGTAACAGGACTCGGGGCGCTGTCATGACCTCGACATAGCATACTGTCAGGCGGGAATGCTATGTCGCTGTGCCCGATGGCCGGCTGGTTCTGGAGCTTACCGCTTCGTGTCGATGATGCTGCCCAGCATGTCGTCGGCGGTTTTCAGCGTGCGAAGATTGGCTTCGAATCCGCGCTGGGCCACGATCTGGCTCACGATTTCTTCTCCGAGATCGACGTTGGACAGCTCGACCTGGGCCGCACCGTAGCCACGGTCCTTCAGGACGCTCGGTCCGGCAGAATCATCTTTTTGTATCACCGGCAACACGCCGCCCGTTCCTACTTCGACGGACTCAACCCTCGATTTATGGAACCCGTCGGTATGCACATTGGCCACATTATTGGCGGAAACATCGAGCTTCTTGGCGAAGTTTGCCAGGCCCGATAAGGCTGTATCGATAGCGGACATCATAAAGCACCTCCCAGTCCCGTTCCGAGATGACAAACCTTGGGTTCATTCGGGGGTAGCAGTTCTGGGAAATACCCGGCACGCCGGTGACGCTTGAAGAGGACTGCGTTGTGGCGGCTAGGCTGACCCTGGAACATACGTCCCTCGTTAGGTCCCTTGGCTTTGCGTCCCACCCTCTCAGGTGGTTTGCCTTTGTCACATGGTCGGCATCGATCGGGATTGACCAAGCCAACCGCTAATCGAACCGGTCTAAGTCTAGCAGATTCTGCGGGACCACAGTGCAGCCGACCCGCGAGGAAGCCGCATCAACCAGCCTCAATGAGCAACGAAAATGTTAGCAGAGACTCCGCATGAAACGCTCACAGGATGCAGCGATGCCTTCCGATAATTCCCGTATCTGGCTCCCCAAAATGAAGACACAGTCACGGCCGTAGAGCTCGCACATCTCTCTGGCGCGGTCTTCTCCCATGCGACCCGCTGCGGTGGGGAAGATGGGCTGCAGTGGTCCCCAGGACTCCGCGCAGGCAGACGCGATCTGCGCACAGTCCCGACGGCTGATCGGAAAATTGAGGCCGTAGGTTGGATAGATGGTGATGTCTGCACCGGCTAGCCGCGGAAGACGACCGTAGAGCACGCTCGGAGCGAGTCCCTGTGTTGGCGTCATGGCGTAGGTGCCGAGGAATGCGGGATGAGACATGATGGGCAGCGCCTCAGTAGGGTGACGGCTCAGATCGTGAAGCGCCTGGTACCCGACAAGCCCTGGTGAGAGGAGAATTCCATCTGTGCCTGCCAGTTTGGCGAAATGAGCTTGGTTTCGTATGTCTTCGAGCGATCCGACGACATGGGGAAAGTAGAGGCAGGTGCGGCCAGTGGAGCGGCTGGCGTCACGAATGGATGCGACGCAACGCTGGACGCGCTCTTCGAAGGGGCAGAAGGCCTGATCGCCGAGACCTTGATCATCCTTGATGATGTCCACGCCGCCGAGCGCGAAACTGTGGGCCAGCTCTGACAGCGCTTCAGGCGAAAGCCCGACCGGCTTTAACACTGCACAGACCAATGGACGATTGGTCACGTGAGCCTTTCTGCGGATGCCTGTCATGCCATGGCGAGGGCCGGGCCAGCCTTCCGGCAACTGCGTGGGGAGATGAATGTCAGCCACTTGGATCTGAGGGATCAGGCTGGCCGTGCCGAACAGGGTGTGCAGAAGTTGCGCGAATGAATGGCCGAACAGTTCAACGGGAAAACTGATTCGGGCACGATGGCGCAATGCCTCCTCCGGCGCGAACTCCTCGACCTGACCCAGGAGTCCTTCCGGAATCTGGCAGGTACGCAGCAGCGACAGCGGGGCTTCTATGGTCTGATCGGCGCACAGACGCTCGGCCATACTGCGCGCCTGCGACTCAGCTCCCGTGAGACGGTACTCGACGGAAAATCGGTCACCTGAAAGTCTATTCCCATGCATCGTCGTCTTCCTGAGCGTCCGTAACTCTGTTTGGTGGGACGTGTGTCTGGCATCATACGTGTCTGTTAGGAAGGCGTAAATCCCTGAATTGAACAGAACGAACAGGGCGCATCAAAGGCGGATACAAACGGACACGAACCCGAAGGGAAGACGCTCAAGTTTGAAGGCGGATCTGCCGATGCTAGATGCTAATAGAGCTGAATGTCCCTAGTGTGATCAAAGGGGCTGTGACGATATGGCGCATCGTACAATTCCGCTGTCCGACCTGACGGTCGGGATGTATCTGATCGGGGTGGACCGCTCCTGGCTTCACACGCCATTTCTTCGGCATAAATTTGAAATCAGCACTCAATCGGAAATCGACACGTTGCGGGCATCGGGTATTTCGCAGGTGACCATCGATACGGATCGAGGGCTCGATGTTGCTGGTTCCAAGGTAAAACCGGCCGATCCTGCCCCTGTGCTTGAGGGGCAGGCAGAGGCGCTCGATCTGTCAGCCACGAACGCGGTCCCTCAGGAACGTACGGCCGTGATGCTGGCGGACAATCTTTGGCTGGCGAAACAGCGGCGGACGGAATGGATCAATCGGCTGAATCGCGTCTTTGACGGCGCGCGGGCGACGGGGCAGGTGTCTTACGCAGAAGCCAGCCAGTTAGTCGATGAGATGATCGGTTTCATCTTCAAACGCGAGGCGGCCTGTTACGCCGTCATGGGCCTGCGGGAGCAAGACCCGACGTTGCATGAGCATGGACTCACCGTATGCACGCTGTCTGTCATTATTGGGCAGGCGTTGTCCTATCCTCGAGCAGTGTTGCAGCATGTGGGCGTGGCCGCGCTGCTTCATGATGTGGGCCTTGTCCGCCTGCCCAAGAACATTCTGAAACGCACCAAGTTCATGCCGCCGGCCCAGCAAGCCCTCTTTGATAGCCATCCGGCGCTGGGTCTTGCGGTGTTGGAGAAAAGCGGGGTCCGCGATGCGGAGGTGCTGTCTATCGTCAAGCACCATCATGCCGCGCCGACGACTCTGATGAGTACTGAAGGGCAGCCGGGGCAAGATTGGGCATATGCCGCGCTTGTAGGGATTGTGGACCAGTACGATGAGTTGCTGACCGGCCAAACGGGCGGGCCTCCCATGTCGTCCAACCAAGCGATGACGCAATTGTATCAACGATATCGCGATCAGCCGTATTTGCTCGACCAGGTGTCCTATCTGATCAGAGCGATCGGCGTGTTTCCGCTCTACAGTCTCGTGGCGTTGAAATCGGGAGAGATTGGTGTCGTGGGGGCTATTACCCCCGGGAAGGCCCACCTTCCTATCTTGTATCTCTGTCGGGATGCAAAGGGCGTGTCCTGTGCGCCACCTCTGGAGTTAGATCTTGCCCAAGAACCGGAAGGCGGACGAAGCATTCATGATATCCGGGACCCACGACGGGAAGGGATCGATGTGGAATCGATTCTGAGACAGGTGGCTGCATGAGCGCCCAGCCCCAACCGGAGTCGAACGCGCGCGGGCCGGGACAGATGTCCTGGTTGCCGACTCGAGAAGATGCCTTTCTCTTGATGGAATCGTCGGGCGATGCGGTGTTCGTCACCGATCGGAGCGGGCGTATTCTGTCATTGAATCCGATGGCCCAACAGTTGGTCGGGCGCACGCGCGATGTGATCGGTCAGCCGTTTCAGGAGTTGATGGATTGCCGGTTGCCGGAACCCAATGGGGCGGGCGGCTCTCCATTCCAGCAGATGATAAAAACCGGCGAAGTCACGATGGTGTCTTCCCATCAGTGGGCGCGAGGGGATGGAACCCGGTTTGAACTCTCGACCACATTCTGGCCAAGAGTGCAGCTGACCGAACGAGTGGGGGGTGTCATCGTTACGCGGGATTTGACCTCCGAGATGGAAGTGCAGCGAGATGTGCAGCGAGTGGCGCGACTGGCCGAGGATTCACCGAATCCGATTGTCGAATTCGATGGTGCCGGCGGGATGCTCTATGCCAACACGGCGATGGTGGAGCTCCTGACCGCATGCGGCGCGCTGGAGAAGGGCGTCGAGGCGATGCTCCCCCCGAATCTTGAGGATATTCTGAAGGACTGTCTGCGCACCCGCACCCCCACCTGTCGCATCGAGCATGTGATCGCCGATCGAATTCTTGCCTGGTCGTTTTTCCCCTTGGGCGACCTGGATCAGATTCGAGCGTATGGGCTTGATGTCACGGCCGACGTGGCGTTGCGTCGAGCGAAAGAAGTGGCTGAAGAGTCCGCTCGTGCCAAGGGAATTTTCCTGGCTACCATGAGTCACGAACTCCGGACACCGATGAACGGCGTGCTCGGGTGCACCCAACTCTTGCAGGACACGACCCTGACCGATGCGCAACGACAATTACTTCAAACCATGCATCGGTCTGCAGAAGCGCTCTTGGCTCTGGTGAATGACATCTTGGATTTCTCAAAGATCGAAGCAGGCAAGATGTCTCTGGAAACAGCAAACGTGCATCTTCGTTCGCTCATCGATGATGTCCTGACCCTCGTCTCTGAACTCGCGAAGAAGAAGGCGCTGGAATTGACGGTGGATGTCGCGCCGGATGTGCCGGAAAGTCTGCGAGGGGATCCGGTGCGCTTGCGCCAGATTCTCTTCAATCTCGTCGGCAATGCGATTAAATTTACAGAGGTGGGAAGCGTGGCGGTCTCTGTCACGTTGCAGCACTCACCCGCTCATCTGCCGGACAGCATCCTGCTTGGGTGGAGGATTGCGGACACCGGCATCGGCATGACGGATGAACAGCAGACCAGATTGTTTCAGGCCTACTCGCAGGCAGAGACTTCGACCGCAAGGAAATTTGGGGGAACGGGTCTGGGGTTGATGATCTGCCGCCAGCTTGTCGAACTGATGGGAGGCGAGATCGCTGTCGAAAGCCGGGCCGGATCAGGAACCACGTTTTCTTACACAACGCTCCTGTTGCCGACGATTCAGCGAGAGCATGCCGGCCCCGCGATCACTGAAGCGTCCAAGCCGGAGTCGAAATCCGGCGGTCCGAAACGCATTCTGGTAGCCGACGATAACGAGATCAACCAGGTGGTCGCGTGCAAGTTTCTCCAGAAGCTCGGCTTCGAAGTGGAAATCGCCCGGAATGGTCGTGAAGCGGTGGAGGCCGCATCGAGAACTCCCTACGACGCGATCTTGATGGACTGCGAGATGCCGGAGATGGATGGCTATGACGCCACCCGTGCGATCCGGCAACGGGAGACGGGGCAGGACAGACATATTCCCGTCATTGCCCTGACCGGTCACGCCTCCGCAGACGACGAACGAGTCTGCTTGGATGCCGGGATGGATGCCGTCCTTACCAAGCCGGTCACGCTTCCGGCCCTGCGTGGGAGCCTCGACCGTATTCTTCGGTGAGAATAGGGATCGTCTCGCTACGCTGCGTCGAGCGTCATCACGTAGTTGTGTAAATCCCGGCGGTGTTCCGCTTCCATTCCTTTGAGCGACTCGATCTCTTTTCGGATTGTCTCCAGTTCCGTTTCTTGTCCATCCAGCTTTTTGACATAGCGATTGTAGAGATCGGAGTTCTGCTGGATCCGCTGCATGTTTTCGCGGATCCGGCCATGCTCGGCGGTGATTTCGCCGATCCGTTGCTCAAGCCTGGTGCGTTGCGCGCGGGTGTCATCGAGTTTGCTGCGCAGGTGCATGACCCGCTGCAGGGCCTCTTTTGCCTGTTGGAAATAGGCGATTTGGTCGAGGCCGCTTTCCATCAAGAGAATCGATTCCTGGATCGGGAGCGTCTCTTTCACGCGCAAGGTCGTTGTTTTTCCAGCATCCACTGCGACGCTGAAACGATACTGATTTCTCGTCCGTTCCGTCGCGTTCTTCGGCTCGACCAGTATCCAATCGGCTCGATAGGGTTGCTCGATCAAGATGGTCCTGGGCTTCTGGTCGCGATTCCTGACGAGGTAGGTCCGATCCTCAACCAGCCGGCGGGAGACCAGCATCGTGCCCTTCTTGAGCGAGACGGTCGCGATCTCCTGGGTGCCGCGTTCGATCTTGGGCTCGACTTCCGTTTTCAGGTCGAGCGCATAGCTGATCAGCCGATCCTGTCCCGGCGCCAGATCGTGGATCTGCGCATCGCCGGCGTAGGCGCCGCCATCGAATACGGTGATGGGGCCTTGCATCAGATGGAGCGTTGAATTGTTCTTGAGGCGGTAGCCGTTGAGCGGATGTGTTGCATTCACAGAATGGAGACCATTTTGCGTTGTGCGTCGTGGTTGGTTGCCAGGGTGGCCAGCGCCTGCTGGAGTTCGGCGTTCAAGGAGGCATCCAATAATTTAACCCGTTGGATTTGCGCGAAGGGGAGTGAGCGAAAGCCTTCGTCGGTCAGGAGGTTGAGATATTCCTGCTCGATCGTTCGACGAGTCTGGCCGTCACTCAGCGATTCCGTTTTCTTTTCCACACCCAGGATCGTGCCCAGCAGGACATTGGGCGCCGTGACCTCGACCCGTTCGCCACGCGCCTGGGTCAGGATCTGGGCCATGGTCGGGTTCCCGTTCAAATTGATGCCGAAGCTGCCGAGGGTTTTCGTGACGGGATCGCGCGATCCATAGGTGACCGTGGATATCTTCCCGCCGCCAAAATCCTGGACCACGAGGCTCTTCAAGAGGTCGTTGATCTGATTTGCCTGGAGCCGTAGCTCCCACTGGGTCCGGTCGGTCACGGTGCCGTCATGCTGAAAGTAGCCGACCCCGCTGGAGTAGAGGATGATTTTGGACAAGGGCAGCGGACCCGCGGTCTCTGATGCCGGGCTTGGCGGAGGAGCCAGCAGAGAGAAGAGACCGGCACAGGAGAGCATGACCGAAGAGATTACCGCACGCCAGTCACGTCGCATGGAAGCCTCCATCGTACAGGGTGTCGCCGTGGATCGATGCGATCCTTAGCGTAGGTGATATGACCTATCCCGGATAGGTCGTCAAGGGGCCGATCCTTTCACCCGTTTTCCAGGGACCGGCGCTCATGGTAGGGTTGGGCCATGACTGAGTCTGAGGCGGACACGATTCGTCAGATTCTTGCGGAGTGCCGGACGATTGCCGTGGTCGGCGCGTCGTCTAATCCTGCTCGCGCGTCCAATCACGTGGCCGCTTACATGAAGGCTCAGGGCTACCGGGTCATTCCGGTGAATCCCAATGAACGGACCGTTATAGGAGAGCAGGCCTATCCGTCACTCACAGCTGTACCAGGCCCTATCGATCTGGTCGATATCTTTCGGAAATCGCAAGACGTCCTGCCGATCGTCGAGGAAGCAATCGCGCGCGGGGCGAAAGCTATCTGGCTGCAAGAAGGTGTCATCAACGAAGCCGCGGCGCAGCTCGCGCGAGAGGCCGGCCTCGCCGTGGTCATGGATCGTTGTTGGCTGAAGGAACATGCGGTGAGACAAGGCCGTGAGTAACCGGTCTTCGTTTCCCACACAGGAGTCATCTGAGCTGGGAGACGAGCGCCAAGTCCGCGATGTGTTAGCGGCCTTCGAACCGAAGATCGGGGTAGCTTCCTAACCCAGCCGATACGGGGTAGTGCGCTATCCAGCCGGCCGGTCTTTGAAGGTGAGTTCGGCGATGGCCGACTTATCCAGCTCGCCTTTCCCGCTTTCCACCAGCCGCTGATATTGCGCCAGCGTCGCTTCCGCCACCGGGAGCGTCAGTCCGGCCGCTCGTCCCAGCGCCACAGCGATACCGGAATCTTTCGCGGCGTGGGCCGCAGAAAAGTAGCAGTCATGGGCCCGCTGCTGCATGTCTTCTCCGTCGGTCTCCAGCGCGCGTGAATTCGCGCCGGTTTGACTGAACACTTCGCGGAGCATCGTCAGATCCAATCCGAGCGCCTGACCTAATCCCAATCCTTCTGCCAGCGCCGCCGTGTTGCAGTTCATCACCATATTGACCAGCGCTTTGACCTCCGCCGCGGTGCCGCCGGCTCCGACATAGCGGACGGTTTTCCCGAGCGTCTGCAGTATGGGCTTGGCCCGCTCGAACGCCGTGCGCCGTCCAGCGCACATCAGATAGAGCGTGCCCTGACGCGCTTGGGGGATACTGCTCGCCATGCAGGCTTCGAGCGACGCACCACCGAGCGCGGTGACACGCTGTTCCACCTCACGATGAATCGAGGGAGAGACAGTCGCGCAATTGATGAAGAGCCGGCCCTTCGCGTGGGTGAGGAGGCTGGTGGCATCGTTCACGGCAAAAATCTGATCCATTGCCGCATCGTCGGTGACGACAGTGATCACGGTCTGTGAGGCCTGAGCGACGGCCGCCGGGTCCGCAACGGCCCGACAGCCGAGTTCCTTTGCCAATGCAGCGGCGACAGAGATCTGTCGGTCATAGACGGCCGAGAGCGGAAAGCCGAAGTCTTTCAGGCGGCGCGCCATATTCGCGCCCATGCGTCCGACGCCGACGAATCCGATGGTCTCATGTGGGCTGGACATCGCAGCGGCTCCCTGCGCGGGCACGGAATCGTAGGCGCCCGGTATCACTAAAGTGGTTGTGGGGTTTCCGGTTGTGGCGTGTGGCGGGTCCAGCGGAGGCTGGCTTTCCCGTCGCTGGTTGTGAAGCCGCCTTCCTGTGTGGCGACGATGCCCAAGCTGCGCTGTCGCTTTTGCGCCGGCTGTAATTGCACAAGGCCGCCCTTCGTCACCACCGTGCCGCGAGTCTGATCCATGATGAACAGATCTGTGGCCGCAGAGGGTTTGATCGTCCAAACAAAGGTGGCCGGCCCTCCGGCATAAGTGCCGGTGCTTTCCCAAACTCCCACCAGGGCGCGATCCACGCTCTTGAGTTGAAACACCGGGACGCTCGTGGTGTTGTTCCGCAGGCTCCAAAGTTCAGTGGGGATTTTGCTGGGGGGCTGATCGCCGTCCAGCCTGGTCCAGGTACTGTGGAGACTACCGGTGGTCACAAACGAATCGGGTTGTCCCGTGACGTAGGTGCCTTTCCACGATTGCCCCTTGAAGGTATTCGCACGGTCGAGCGACCAGCGGCCTGACTCGGCATCCAGCACTCCGTCGAACTGCGTCAGGGACGAGAGCGTCCAGGATTGGTTCTGTTCGATCACCAACAGGTAATTATGCTTCGTCGTGCCCTGGAGGGCGTGCGTCTGCCAGGTGCCCACCAGCGTGCCGGTGTCGATCGTCGAGGATTTGGTGAGGCCGGTCGAGTCTGTCTCGCCCACAGTTCTGGTCTGTGTGACGGTCACCGGAGAGGTATGCAGGAGCGACGGGGCTCCGGGCTGGCGATCGGGCACGGAGGAGCCGGTCTCTGCGACGGGGGACGCGGGTGGAATCTGAGAAAGCGCAACGGTGGCGCCATAGCGCTCTGCAGCGCTCTTGCCGATGGCCATCACTGAGGCCGAGAGGTTGCTTGCATGAATAGACGAGACCATGATCGTGACGAGGTTCTCGCCGCGCATGAAGGTTAATCGCGACAACGAGGGCGGGGAGTCGATCCGAATGGCCCCGTCTCCCAGGCCGGCTACGAGCACGCTATCGCGTCTGAGCCGGTCCTTGTTGAATCCGGCGCGCCGATCCTTACCGGGGGTTTCGTCCACCTGCACAGTCACGGCATTGGCGCTGTCGCGGGTTGATTTGAAGACACAGGTGGTCGCATCGGTGCGCCGGCCTTCCCGGGCCGGTTCGCCCAGAGCGCGTTCGGCTTCCGCCGACGTGATCAAGGAACAGGGGTCGGTGTTCGAGGCAAACGGCGAGAGCCCGTTCCCGCAGGAGATGAGGGTCAGACTAGAGAGGCACAGACTGCCGAATGAGAAACAGCGAGACATAAAAAACACCGGCTCCAGAAGATGGAGGCATGATTGTACATGGATCGAAGGTCAGGTGCTACTCGCTCCATTGGGAGGAGCGGGTATGTACTGAGTTGAACAACCTAGGGAGGTTCACGTCGAGTGATGAAAAATGAAAATCGGGCCGACGATCAGCCTGCCGTAAATTTCAGCGAGACGCCGTTGATGCAGTAGCGGAGTCCGGTCGGTTTCGGACCGTCATCGAAGACATGGCCCTGGTGGCCGCCGCAGCGGGCACAGTGCACTTCGGTGCGCGTCATGAAGAATTTCGAGTCGGTGCGCGTCTCGACCACCTTCGGATCGATCGGCTGCCAGAAGCTGGGCCAACCGGTGCCGCTGTCGAACTTATGTTCAGACGAATAGGCGGGCAGGTCGCAGCCCGCGCAGTAGTAGATGCCGGAGGCGTGATTCTCATGCAGCGGACTCGTAAACGCCCGTTCCGTGTCTTCATGGCGCAACACCTGATAGGCGGCAGGCGACAGCAGCTTCTTCCACTCGTCGTCGGCCTTCGTCACTTTGACTATGGCGGGGATCTCAATCTTGGGCGGCATAGGCGATCTCCCTTTGTCACAGGAGTGAATTGTCAATCAGTCGAACCGCAGACGCAATCCTTACATAAGGCATTACGGAAGGGCAAGGCGGTTGGATGGGGGCGGATCTAAGAAAAGGGGAGCTTAGAAATGTTGGATTGCAAGACCCGATACCGCCTCATAAGCCGTCAGTTGGTGTCGGTGCATTGCGGTCGCTTGGGGATTTCAGTGAAGTCCGGCACCTCTCTCCTTGAGATACTGAATTCGTATGGTTCGGGACGGGCTTTAAGGTATGGCTTTACCTGGTTCAAGTCGTCCGGGGGTGAGTCTGCGCAGAGGACCGTGAGGGAAAGGGAGTCTTCGGGGAGGTCCGCCACGAGGTTTCCGCTCAGAATCCTTCCGCACACATGCTTATCCTGTTCCGGGTCGATTACTTTCTTATCGCTCTCGCGCGCTCGGAATATAATCCCCTCTGGCCTTTCATCATATGGCATCACGTTCAAACTGCACGGCGGCAGGACTCTGACCGTGCCTTCGCTGGTATTGAACCAGGCTGGCCGCTCGGTCTTGTTCCAGTAGAGGAGGAATTGCCGGTGTTTTCCCTGGGAGTCTTCAGCTTCCAGGGTTCCCGAATAGATGTAATTATAGGCGCAGCCTGACAGCAGAAGCGTCCCGAGGGTAAGCCCGTGGAGTGCTTGATTCATCATTGGGTCCTCCCAAGAGGAGAAGCAACGCGGCAAGCGTCTTCTCTATGGTTGATGCCCTTAAGTGACAGGTTCCGGTTAGCCCAGCAAACTCACCAGATCATCTCCCAGGCCGGGGTGATGCCAGTAGCCGACATGGGCCATGAGCCAGGCTTTTCCGATGTCCACCACGCGGTCTTGAATCAACCAGCCGCAGTTTTCGTCGTCCGTGGCGAACCGTTCCACAATGTCGTAACCCACCTCCGGTTTGCCGTAGAAAGACCCGCTCACGATGGGATCGGTTCGATCCCAGTAGTTGATCCACCGGAAAAACTTGTGACCCTCTCCGAGTGACTTGACACGATTCCGCTTGAACATCTTGAGGCCTAGCGGCGAGCCCATGGTCACCAGCCCTTGGACTGGCCAGCTCTTCCGATTGTCCCGGTCAAAGTGTTCGTCGGACTTGATGAGGTGGTTGACCGCGTCAAAAGCGTAGACCGAACCGAGGCTGTGGGCCACCAGGTATAAAGGGTTGCCCTCTTCGTAGATCTCTAGAATCCGATCGACCAACCCCTGACGGATGATCTGGGCGGTGCTCGTGTCCGCTACAGCGATCACGACATCACCAATGAGGTCTACAGCTAAGTCCATCGCCTTTTGCTCGATCATGTTCCGGGCGAAGAGGGAGAGGACGGTTCGTAACTTCTTCTGGGCTTTATCGTTGATGTTTTCATAGCGATACATCTCCGTATCGAAAGGAAGAGGAGCACCGTTGAGACGGTTGAGGATGAGATCCTTAATATCCTTGTGTTGATTCTGATCTTCGTCCGCCCCGATCTCCACACCATGCACTACGAGAACTCGCTTGGGTTTGGTCGAGTCGACCGCCATACAACCTCCAATGAAAAGAGTCTCAGTAGCTAACGCAGCGGGGACATTCTACGTTTTCAGATCGGCTTGGTCCATCGTGATGTGAGGGGGGGTAGAATGTTCGATGTTGAAATGAAGCTCCCCGCAGCAAGCTGCGGGGAGCTTCATTCGCGGTTGGTATATGTGAAGTGGCGAAGGGGGCGAGAGTTCAGGAAAGACTACCGGTAGGCGAACACGTCCATCTGAATGGACTTGATAAACTTCGCTTCCCCGTGATCAATGCGCCGGACTCGCTCTGTCGTCGCGCGGCTGAAGACCGGTTCGCCGCAGTGGAGGTAGACCGTCGCGAGAATTTGCTCAACCCGAACGGGCTTACCTTCGATATCAAAAACCTCGTTGACCAGTTCCTGACGGTTCTCCGTCTTCCCGCATATATGACAGTGAAACATGGCTACTCCGTCTGTTCACCGCCGATGTCCCACGGTTCGCGGCGGACGAGTGCGAGAAGATCTCTCGCGCCATGCACGACTCGCAGAATCAGGACCTCGTTATCTTGCAAGAGGTAGACGATACGGTAGCCTCTGAAGATCACTTCTCGAAGGTCGGGGCGGTTGAACTCTGGAACGGTCCGACCGATCTGTGGAGTCTTGAGCAGTGTCTCGGCAGAATCGACTATGCGATCAACGAACGTGATCGCATGAAGGACGGAGTCGCGGGCGATAAAGGCTTCGATGTCCTGAAGATCGTTCCCGGCAGTCAGCGACCAGCGGACTTGCGCCATCGAGCGATTCTTTCTTTCAGTTCTTGATGGGTGAGGACCCGTCCCTCCGCAACATCCTGAAGGCCCTTCTCTACTTGTTGTTTAAAGAACAGCTCTTCCATAATCGCACTCGTGGTCACATCGTCGGGCAGATTCTTGATCATCTCTAATGCTTCGGCTTTGGCCTTTGCCATGCGGGCCTCCTCTCCTATCGGTTCTGTCGGTTAAGCTATTCCCAGATGCTCGAAAAAGCAAGTCGGATTCGGTCTTGTTTATATGGTGGGCAGGTCTGTCTTATCGCTCTTGTGGTTCGAAGCAAACAAACGAGTTAGACTAAATGAATCAGATAGACCAGACGAACCAGTCGCCCGCCACGCGCAGTGAAATGGGTCCTCCTGTCTTTCAGTTTCCACTAGTCCGAGCCGAGGTGCAAGGTCAGGCGATGGCCCCACCTAGGGTTTGCATTGGTTGGAGGTGTGGTGTGGCAAAAGCTATTGATGTGCCAAGATATCGAGAGTCAATGTGTCAGGCTTGCCTTCAAAATACTTGAGAAGGGCATCTTTGAAGACCTTGTTATCGGTGGCAGCAGTCATAAACAGGGTCATGCATGACCGGAATTTAAGATTGTCTGGATAGCCGAATATCTGTTCAGCGCTGTTCCTGTCCACGTTGACGACAAGCTGCGTACATGCTCTGAGCCTCGGACCTAAGACAGGGTGTTGCAGATAGGCCTTGGCCTCGTCGAGTGAGGCAATAGCAAAATCCTGCGCCATTCCACTGTGACCGAGACCGCTGATCTGAGGAAAGATAAACCAGATCCAGTG
Source organism: uncultured Nitrospira sp. (assembly GCA_964635345.1). Classification (GTDB taxonomy): domain Bacteria; phylum Nitrospirota; class Nitrospiria; order Nitrospirales; family Nitrospiraceae; genus Nitrospira_D. Next base: position 85,017 of record CAZWOX010000004.1, on the reverse strand, counting down.
ACTGGACTTTCTCCCGGCCCGCAGTTCAGCAAGGGTATGTCCTGGTTGAACGCCGCCGGTAGGCCTTCTTCGAACCGATCCACCGGAATGACGGTGAGTTCGTCGCGTACTCTGGCCTTCTGCCACTCTTCGAATCCGGTACCCCTTGGATTTGGCCCGATGACCCTGCTATGGTGCGTGTATGTCTACACAATCTCCTATCGTTCCACAAACGGTGAACTGTGCGAATGGCCAGTGTGGGAGGCCGCTCGACACGCAGTTCAATCAGGGCCACCCTGACTCGACGGTGCCGCCGAGTTACATCCACAAGCTCTACGACGTAACCCTCCCGTCGTACTCAGTCGCCTGCTCCAAATGTGGGCACTACTCGATCCGGTATCAGCGGAACCGACCTGACTGATCTCCGCCGACCTTTTCAGTACCCGTGCCTGCGCAGGCCTCTCACAGTCTGAATCTGCTACAGTAGACTCCCATGACACGCACTGTCCGATCTGCCTTCGTTCTTCTTCTCTTTGCTCTATCCAGCTGGGCGATCTTTCCGGCTGCGACCGTTCGCGCCCTTGATCGTGAAGTGCCCGCCATCGTTCCTGCTCCGCAGGATGCCGGCTGGTGGATGCCGCAACATGAACGCAACGTGGCGCGCGTGCGACAGGGGGCTGTCGATGTGCTCATGATCGGCGATTCCATTACGCAGGGGTGGGACGACGAGGGGCGGCGGGTGTGGGAGCGCTACTATGCCCGTCGCCGGGCGGTGAACTTGGGATTCAACAGCGACCGGACCGAGCAGGTCTTGTGGCGGCTGCAGCACGGAGAGATTGACGATATCCATCCGAAGGTGGCGGTGGTCATGATCGGGACGAACAACTCGGGGACCAGGAAAGACCCACCGGAGGAGACGGCTGCCGGGGTACAGGCCATCGTGACGCTCTTGCGTACGAAGCTTCCGGAGACCAAGGTTTTGCTGTTAGGCATCTTTCCGCGAGGCGCGACCGCAACCGATTCTCTTCGGCTCTTGAACGGATCGATCAATGACCGTCTCCGTGGATTCGCCGATGGTCGGCACCTGTTCTATCTGGATCTTGGGCACTTGTTTCTGGATCGTGACGGGCGCCTGAAGCGGGACCTCATGCCGGATCTGCTGCACCCCAACCAACAGGGCTATCAAGTCTGGGCCGAGGGCATGGAACCTCAACTCAAGGCATTGCTGGGAGAGTGAGAGGGGAGTCAGCGCGTGAAGGTCTGGCTATGCGCAAAGGATCAGCGGGACTTACGCCGCAGCTTTCTTCACCCGGACTTCAGCCCGATGACCGGTCGCTGCAAGGACTCGAATGAGCACATCAGTCGAGACTCCGTGAGTATTCCCATTTGCAATCGCTGTCACCCGCGTTCTTGATGTGCCCGCATTCTTCGCAATCGTTGCATGGGTAAGCCGCCCGGCTTGAATGATCTTGGCCAGTGCGACGGTGAGTTCCGACCGAAAATCCATTTCAGCGGTATCGGCTGCTGACAAACCCAGAGCCTGCCCAAGGTCTTCGGCTGTCCGTACCGTCACCCGTTTGCCGATTCTAGTTGTTGCCATCTATCATCTCCTGTAAACGCCGTTGACCGAGTGCAATTTCGTGGGCCGGTGTCTTCTGCGTCTTTTTCAGAAACCCGTGAAACACCAGAATCGTGTCAGCCAGTTTCACAAAGTAGAATACTCGAACCGTCGTAGTCGCGCTTCGCACTCTGATCTCATGCGTTCCTGATGCGACAGAGGGCATCGGTCTGCTGAGCGGGAGCCCTATGCTGATGCCTTTTTGCAGGTCCCGGAGTGCTTCACCTATTTCCCGCTTGAGCAAGGGCGACTGGTCACGGATAAACGCCAGGGCTTTCGGGTGAAAGGTGATCGACTTCACAGGTGCAGTATGTCTCAGAATTAGGACATTGGCAAGAGGGCTGCACAATCATCAGAGAATGTGCCTGTAGCTGGAAGGCACGGTAGGAGGGAGGGGCCCCGGCGTTCAGCCGAGGCCCCTTGAAGTTACGATGCAGTCGAGGTGGCGAGTGGTTCGTCTCGCTCGGCCGGCGCCACGCGATCTTGATTGAAGGCCGCCGGCAGGACTTCTTCGATCCGCTCCACCGGAATGAACGTGAGCTGGTCGCGCACTTCCTGTGGCACTTCTTTCAGATCCCGCTCGTTGGCCTTCGGCAGAATGATCCGTTTGATGCCCGCGCGGTGGGCCGCCAGGACTTTTTCCTTGATGCCGCCGACCGGCAGGACCAGGCCGCTCAAGCTGATTTCTCCCGTCATGGCTGTGTCGCTGCGGACGGCGTTGCCCACGTAGGACGAGGCGAGGGCCGTGGCCATCGTGATGCCGGCTGACGGGCCGTCTTTCGGGATCGCGCCGGAGGGCACATGGATGTGGACCCCGTTGCGTTTGAACTTGGAAATATCGAGCCCCATGCTCTCGGCATGCGACCAGAGATAGCTCCGCGCCGCGCGCGCCGATTCCTGCATCACATCGCCTAACTGTCCCGTCAGGGTCAGTTCATGACTGCCGGGAAGCAGCGTGGTCTCGATGTACAGCACGTCACCACCCGCCGGTGTCCAGGCTAGTCCTGTCGCCACACCGGGAGGCAGCGTTTTGCGCGCTTCTTCCGGCATGAATCGTTCCGAGCCGAGCCATTCATCCAGCATGTCCGGACGAATGGTTACCGGCCGTCGCTCCTGGCCCTCCGGGAGTTCCGCGAAGGCTAAGGCTACTTTTCTCGTCAACCGGCCGAGCATTTGCTCCAGCTGGCGCACACCGGCCTCCCTGGTGTACCGGCTCGTGACAAGATTCAGCACCTCGTTTGACAGCAACGCCTGTTCGGCATTCAAGCCCGCTTCCTTCAACCGTCTTGGCCACAAGTAGCGCCGGGCGATTTCCGCTTTTTCATGTTCGCTGTAGCCTTGCAGGCGGATGATTTCCATCCGGTCCAGCAATGGCTGGCTGATGGTGTCCAGCGTATTCGCCGTCGTGATGAAAAAGGCCTTCGACAAGTCGAAGGGGAGATCAAGATAATGATCACGGAACGTGTGGTTCTGCGCCGGATCGAGAATCTCCAGCAGGGCTGCCGCGGGATCGCCGCGGAAGTCGCGCCCCATCTTGTCGACTTCATCGAGCATCAGCACGGGATTATTCACCCCGGCGCGCCGCACGGCTTGAATGATGTGGCCCGGCAATGCCCCGACATAGGTGCGGCGATGGCCGCGCAACTCGGCTTCATCATGAACGCCGCCCAGGCTGAGCCGCTCGAACGTCCGGCCCATGGCCCTGGCGATCGATTGTCCCAGGCTCGTCTTGCCGACACCCGGAGGGCCGACTAAGCAGAGAATCGGCGCCTTGGCCGTCGGATTCAGTTTCAGGACCGCGAGATGCTCCACGATCCGGTCTTTTACTTCCTTGATGCCGTAATGATCCTCTTCGAGCACCTGCCGGACTTTCGCCAGATCGAGATGATCCTCCGAGGCTTTCTTCCAGGGCAGTTCAAGCACCAGCTCCAGATAGGTGCGGAGCACCTGATGGTCCGCCGATGATGGCGGCACTTTGGCCAGGCGTCCGAGCTCGCGCTCAGCTTCCTTCCGCACATGGTCGGGCAGGTCCGCCTCCGCGACGGTCTTCTTGAGAACGGCGATGTCGTTGTCATCGCCGTCGGTTTCGCCCAGCTCCTGCTGAATCGTCTTCAATTGTTCCCGCAGCATGTATTCGCGCTGGCTCTTACCGATTTTGGCCTGCGCATCGCTGGCGATCTTGTCGCGGAGTTGTAAGATCTGAATCTCTTTGGACAAGGCCACATAGAGGGCGCGCAACAGATCGAGCGTCGCGGTGCTTTCGAGCAGCTTCTGCTCCTCCGCCACGCTGAGATTGACCAGGGAGGCCACGCGATAGGCCAGAGCCACCGGATCATCTTCATGGCTTAACGCCTCGCTGGCCTCTTGCATGCCAGGGGCTTGGATCACCCGCGGGAGCTCCGTCACCAGCTCCTGAATCGCCCGGTGCATGGCCTGCACTTCTGTGCCGGTTTCTGACGGGCGGTCCAGCGACCGGACCCGCGCGACGGCATAGGGAGTTGCTTGGGTTTCTTCAATAATTGCAACGCGGTCCACGCCCTGGACAAACGCGTGAATCGCGCCTTCCGAGGATTGGCCGATCTGCTTGACGATCGCTTTGGTGCCGATCGTGTAGAGATCGCTTAGGTCCGGCTCTTCGGTCTGCGAGTCGCGCTGAGCCACGACCAAGATCATCTTCTCTTCTGTCTTCATGGCCGCCTGCACCGCCGCCATCGATCGCTCGCGACCGACGGTGAGGGGCATCATCACGCCGGGGAATAAGACGGTCCGTTTGATCGGTAATATGGGGAGGGTCAGCACTTTGGTCTCACTGTCCATGTTGAGTCCTTTCTCTCTCTCATCCCTGAGCAGAGACACATTGGGTGAGCGTGCAAGAGCAGAGATAGATCGGGGATCGGGCAAGTCAAGGGCGGACGGGAAGATGTCCGGATAACTGTATGAATAGACAGGAAGAGGAGCGGGCGACCGTCGATTCAGCGATCTTGGAACAGACTGCCGGTACTGCGGATCGTCCGTTCATTCCCGCGACCGGATGCGGAAGACGGCGGCGTTCCGGGCGGGCCGTCATAGTGGTCTGCGCCGGCGAGATCGAAGAACAGTCCGAGGCTGTCCGGGGTTCCATGGCCCAAACCGGCCAGGCCCTGGTAGCGATCGGCTCCTCCTTCATCGATGAAGAGCGACCAGGATTCGCCGGCGGCCTCTCCCAGGCCGGTGCTGCTGGTGAGGTCATAGGTATCCGGCCTGGTTCCGGCGTCAATGGATAGACTCACGCTACGGTCGCTCGCGGCGCTCAGCGCGTGCTTTGGCCCGGAGGGCGTATGGCGATCGGAACCCTGGGCATCCACGAATAGTCCGGTGCCATAATAACCGGCGGCACCGAGGCTGGTCCGCCCCCCGGTGCGGGTGTCGTCTCCGTCGAGATCGAGCGCCACTCCGACGCCGAAGTAATAACCGGATCCCTGGGCCATGTTGCCGCTGCGGTATTGATCCTGGCCTTCGAGATCAATGAGGTAGCCGAGTCCACCGGCCAGGTTCGGGAGCTGGGCGTCTGTTTTGGCGCCGCCTCCATCCAGACCGGCACCGCTTCCCATGCCGAAACAGAGATACTGGAAGTTCGGATCGCCCGGCTTGGCCGTGGGCGCTTCCTGCTGATTGAACGGACTGGGATATTTGTCGCCGCATTGATAGACGTCGCTGCCGGCGTGATCGATGACTGCGCCCATCCCCAGAGGCCCGCCGAATCCGATGGCGAAGGCGTGGCTGGTGTACCGGTCGTTTCCGGCCAGATCGATCAGGAGGCCGAGTCCCCCGAAGGCCGCGCCTTGCGTGAAGCGGTTGCCCATGTACACGTCGTTGCCTGTGCGGTCGAAGAGCATTCCGATGCCGGCGAAGCCGGCGCCGCCGGAGCCTTGATCGAGCTGATACACGTCGTCGCCGGCCAGATCGACGAGCAGCCCGACGCCGAGCCGGCCGGTGGCCAGTCCGAGCGGATCGCTTGTGTAGGTATCGTTGCCGGCGAGGTCGATCACCACGCCGATGCCATGGTCAATGTCGGACGAGGAGGCAATAGCGCCGTGGTAGGCATCGTCTCCGCCGAGGTCGATGACGAGCAGCACCCGGCGATCCAGTTCGTAGGTGTTGACGCCGGGGCCGCCGATCACGATCAGGCCGGCGCGAGTCTGCTGCGCGAAGAGCACGTCGCCGGTGATGCCGGGCGGGGGCTGCTGGATCGGAGGGCGCTGCTGGAATGTCTGCGCCAGATTCTGAAGAAAGCGCTCGTTGCTCAGTCGCGCCACGGTTTGCGCCGCCGCAATGAGGGCGGCATAGTCGAGCTGTTCGTCCACGAGCCGGGCGAATTCTGCATCCAGTGTGCGGCGCGCCGCGCGCTCCTGGGGCGGCTCATTCGAGCGGGGCGCAAACTGATCGGCCACCGTGCGGGCGTGTTTAAAGAGAAACCGCCGTTCATCGTCGGAGATATTGGCCAGGGCCTTCTCCCGCTGGATGGCCGCATCCTCTAACGTGTCGGTCAGGAAGGAGACGATGTCCTTCTGGGCGGTTGTGCCCGGGAAGGGGAGCGGCTTGAAGTATTCGGACGTGCGGTCGACGGCCGCCTCCATCACATCCAGGAGCGCCGGCACATTGTCCACGCCGCCTGCGGCCAGTTCTGCCATCAGCAGCCCCTGATGCTCCAGTGAGGAAAACCCGGCCCAGGGATCCGTGAGGGTTTGGAGGGCGATGCGCCGCTTGTACCGCGCCGGCACATCGCGTCCGACGGCATGCTTGGCGAGGACACGGGTCTGCTGGGGGCCTTGCTGCTTCTCGATGTCCGGTTGCACCATCGGGGCGAGTCGGTCCACGACGGAGGTGTAGAGCCGGCTCTTGGACGTGACCCCCGGCACCGGTGTTTTTTTAATGAAGGCCTGGCAGCCGGTCAGCATCGCCAGGAGGATAAGCACGCAGCACACTACGCGATGCGCAGGAACGATCCGAGATCCACGGTGTACGGGAAAGCGGAAGGTCAACATTGTGCGATGGTCCCTCATAACAGGATCAAAGAAGTCGTGACTTCACGCTACCGTTCGCGGGAGGCAGAGTCAATCGGTTCATGGGGTGATCGCTAGGGGCAGACCTTCGCCGGTGGTGAGAGGCGGCGGCGGGCGCCGCCTTGGACGATGAGGAATTCGTAGAGGCGGCACTCAATGGCCCCGTTGAAGAGCGGAATGCGTTTAGAAGGGGCGAGGCCGATGAGTTTCGGCGCGCGGAGGTCGCCGGTGAAGAGATAGACGTGCCAGCCCACGCAACGGGTTTTCAGCCAGGAGCCGAGCTTGGGATAAAATATATCCAGATCGGCTTGGGTGCCGAGGCGGACGCCATAGGGGGGATTCATGACGATGATGCCCGGTTCTTGCGGCGGAGTGAGATCGAACAGATCGGTTTGTGTCAGCGCGATGTCGTCGGCGACTCCGGCGCGGGTGAACTGATCTTTGGCGGTTTGCACGGCACGGGCGTCTCGATCAGACGCATAGATGGGGGCGGGACCGGCGGGTAATTGTTTGGCCTGGGCCTGGGCTTGGACGATTTTCCAGATGGCCGGATCGAAATTCGAGAACAGTTCAAAGGCAAAACGCCGGCCCAGACCAGGGACTATTTTTCTAGCGATCATGGCGGCTTCGAGCGGAATGGTCCCGCCGCCGCAGAGGGGATCGAGCAGGGGCGTGGTCCCGTTCCAGCCGGTCAGCCGCACGATACCGGCGGCCAGATTCTCGCGTAAGGGCGCATCGACGGTCGACTGGCGGAAGCCGCGCTTGAAGAGCGAGTCCCCCGTGGTTCCGAGATAGAGCGTGAGATGGGTGGCATCGAGAAAGGCGTCGATGCGAATGTCCGGGCGGCTGGAATTGACACTGGGGCGGGTGCCCTTCAGCCTGGTGAAAGTGTCGCAGACGGCGTCTTTGATGCGCAGGGTGACGAAGTCGAGGCTTTTGAGCGGACAATGCCGCGCGCTGGTTTTGACTTTGATGGTACGCAACGGGGTGAACCATTGCGGCCAGGGGACGGCGCCGGCCGCGACGTAGATGTCCTGTTCGTGGCGGTAGGGGACGTGCGCCACTTCCAGAAGGATGCGGCTGGCGATGCGGCTTTCCAGATTGGCCCGGTAGATGGCGGCGAGGGGGCCTGAGAAGCCGACGCCGCCTTCTGTTTGATGCAGATCGGTGGCGCCGAGGGCGGCCAATTCCTGCAGCAGCAACACTTCGAGGCCGCGCGGGCATGGTGCAAAGCAGCGGTAGTTTGTGTTATCCATCCTGATCGCCCTACAAGAAAGAGTGTGCCGTGAAATTCTGCAGTACCTGCGGAGCCCCGGTCAGTCAAAAGATCCCAGCCGGCGACAATGTGTTGCGCTATGTGTGCGACCATTGTCAGGCTATTCATTACCATAATCCTAAAATTGTCGCAGGCTGTATTCCCGAATGGGAGGGGCAGATTCTATTGTGCCGGCGCGCGATCGAACCCCGGTTGGGGCTGTGGACGTTTCCGGCCGGCTTCATGGAGATCGGCGAGACGACGGAAGAGGCGGCGGCCAGAGAGACGAAGGAAGAAGCTCTGGCTGACGTGGAGATTGCGGCGCTCTATGCGGTGCTCAGTATGCCGCACATCGGGCAGGTGTATATGGTATTCCGCGGGCGCATGCTCACGCCGGAGTTTGGAGCCGGAACTGAAAGTCTGGAAGTCCGTTTGTTTCCTCGCCATGCGATTCCCTGGGAAGGCATGGCCTTTCCTGTGGTGGCTGAGGCGCTTCGCCGCTATGTCAAAGATGCGGCCGTGGGGCAATTCCCCCTGCATCTGGCGAGTGTGGATGATCGGATGCCGCCTGAGCCGGTCCCTGACTTGTGACAGGCAGCTACCGAAGCTGGGCGCGCGGCGCCCCGATGCCGTGAATCGCAACTCTCGCGGACGATGATCCGGGGAGTTTAGGCGGCGCGCGTGGCAGACGAGAGCTTGGTGATCAATTGATTGAGGCGCTCGAGTTGCGGAGGCGCAATGGTGAGGAATTCAATCCCGATGCCATGTGAGCCGGTCCAACGGACGGCGGCATTCGCAATAGTGATCGGGGTGGCTTCACCGGGGAGTTGCAGTGAGACTTCCAATTGCATACCGGTAAACGGTCTGATGATGCTTTCAACTCTGCAGCCTTTGACGGAGACATCGCGGAGCGCCGCATTGTATTTCAAGCGATCCCGTTGCATGAGAATGCTGGAGATTTGGGCAGGGTATCGAGGAAACTTTCTGGTGACCATCGTCAGGGCTCCTCCGCAAGCTGTTCCATCAATTGCGCCAACCTGTCCCGCTCTGATTCCTGCATACCGAGAAAGTCGACGCCGAAATCATCTTCCATGGTCCATCGGACAGTGGCTGCATGGACGTGGACCGGCGCAAACTTGGGCGGGTGAAGCTCCAGCTGGAGGATGGCGCCTCTTTCCACGGCTACGCGCGTTGCGCTCATGATCTTGCATCCACCCAGGCCGAGGTTGTACACGGTACCTGTGGTGACACAGTCGCCGGTGCACGAGATCGGGAATTCGACGCGATAGCGGGTTTGTTGGTGTACCTCGGCTTTTTCCCGCTCCCGTTTGGATTGTGTTGCAAACGACCGCATAGCCGCCAAATATTTCCTGTTCGCTGTGACAGTCTGATTCTCTATGAAGGCTATGTGGCAAGGGCTAGAAAGTCAATAAAAACGCTGATCTGTGCGAGAGTTTCTAACGTTCGCGGTTGGGATTCATGGCTATGGCAAGGAAGCCGGGAGAGCCGATCTATTTAGGACGTCATGTGTTGGCGCTGGGGTTGGCAGTGGTTTGTCCAGGAGCGCTTCCTCAGCTCTATCATCTGCTGGTGGTTCCGATTTCGATGGAAGTAAGACTTGTGGCTGGATTACTTATTGCGGTGGGCGCTGGTCTGGCGCTTGTGCGACTGTACTCAGTGTCAGCGAAAAACGAGCCATAGCAGCTCCGTGGCGCGGTTTCGTTTCGTTCAGCGACGGCCCCAATGACGGTAGTGCCGCGGCCTCCGATAGATGTGTGGGCCATAGTAGTACGAATATCTATAAAATCCTGGGCGGCCCAAATAGAGCCCTAGCCCCACAGCCGGCGGGTACACATAGGTATAGGCGCTGTAGGGGATAGAAGGAACGATAGTGGGTGGGGCTGCCAGTTGCCGTTGCATGTCTGCTGTGGCGGCGGACTGACGGTCGCTCTGCTGTTTGAGTTGCTCCACAGTGCCTTGTTGAGCCTGAAGCTGCTCTTTAAGTTTTCCAATCTCTTCCCGTTGCAACTCGATAAAAGTATTCAGACAGCGGGTCTGTGCCTCGCCCTCGTAACTTGAGCATTCCCACGGTACCGGTTGGTTTTCGGCGTACGCCAAACCGGCTGCCAAGAGTAACGCTGCCGCAGCGGCTCCTGCGATGAGAATGGATGGCACGAAGTGCTGAGGTTGGGGGGGCGCCATCACGGTCGTCTGACGGGCCATAGGGTTCCTCCTCGTGTGACGTGAATCTGTGTACACGCTACCATGCGAGATCAGGTTTGAATAGCCCTGCATAATTCACTCAACGCATGAGCGTTCTCACGGTTGACGAACGGTGATCCCTCCTACTGTGTGCAGGCGCAGATCGTGGTTTGATTTTGAGGGAGCGGCCCCCCTAGAATGCGGCATCATTCACACGAGAAGAGCATGCGATCCACCTCATCCAAGTCGACGCGGCGGAAGCCTCTGGCCAAGCCTAAGAATCCCGTACTTACATCGCCCAAGAAGCGCCGCTTTCAACAGCGGTTGCTTGCATGGTATGGCGATCATGGACGTGATTTACCCTGGCGCAAGACGTCCGATCCCTATCACATCCTGGTGTCTGAAGTGATGCTGCAGCAGACGCAGGTCGACCGGGTGATTCCCAAATACCATGAGTTTCTGGATCGCTATCCGAGCTTTGAGCATCTGGCGGAGACGCCGGTCGCCGACGTGAAGAAAACCTGGTATCCGCTTGGGTACAACATCCGGCCGGAACGGCTCCACAGCATTGCTTGTGAAACGGTGGAGCGTTATGGCGGGCAGTTGCCAAATGATGCCGACGAGCTGTTGTCGTTTAAAGGCATCGGGCGCTATACCGCCGGAGCGATTCGTTCCTTTGCCTTCAACGAAGACGCGCCCATTCTCGATACGAACGTGATTCGCGTGCTGCATCGCGTGTTCATTGCCGAGGGCGATCCCAAAGCGCAAAAGGCGCAGTTGTGGGAGTTGTCCGAGGCTTTGATCCCGCGAGGCAAAGGCTATGACTTCAATCAAGCCATTATGGATTTCGGCGCGATGGTCTGCACCGCGCGCGATCCCTATTGCCTGCTTTGTCCGATGAAGTCGATCTGCAAAACGTATCCGTTCGATGGCGCGTCTACCGGGAAATAGGCGGATA
>CAZWOX010000004.1:0-73953 GCA_964635345.1 uncultured Nitrospira sp. | reverse complement strand
GTCGCCGCCGGGTTGATTCAGCGCGATGGGCGGTACCTGATTGCTCGGCGAAAGGCCGGGGCGCATCTCGCCGGCTATTGGGAATTTCCCGGGGGAAAGCGTGAGGACGGAGAATCGCTGGAAGAATGCCTTCGGCGAGAACTGCGTGAAGAGTTAAATGTGCTGGTCGGTATTCCTCTGCCGTATCGGATTGTGCGGCATGAGTATCCGGAGAAGATCGTGGAGCTACATTTCTTCCGTTGCGCCATCGAAAGCGGCGAAGCTGAGGCGTTGGATTGCGCCGAGCTTCGTTGGGTGTTGCCGGAAGAATTCAACCAGTTCACTTTTCCACCTGCTGACGGAGTCATCCTCGAGTCTCTGCGGCGTGATGCGGTCATGGAGTCGCGATGAAAGTCGTATTGGATATTGAGACGATTCAAGCGCCGCGTGCGGAATGGGCACACCTGGTCGGAAAGGAGCATCGGCCGGAGGAGGATTTGTCCAGGCCCGGGGGGCTGGACCTCTTTGAAGCCGGTGCTGCCGAGGAAGCGCGCCATGCCGAAGATGAGCAGTACGCTAAATCGGCGTTCGATGGGACGTTCAGCAAGATTGTCTGTATCGGCCTGCTCGAATTCTCCGATCAGATGGAAGCGCGCAGCGCGGTGGCCTGGTATGGGAGCAATGAAAAGGAATTGCTCCGTCAGTTCTGGGCCAGAATTGCGCAGGACCGGCCTACCTTGTTCATTACACATAACGGCCTGGGATTCGATCTCCCGTTTATTAAAAAGCGATCGATGATCCACCAGGTGAAACCGAGCTACGATATCAATCTGGCGAAGTTTCGGGCCGAACCGGTCTATGACACGATGGCGATCTGGAGTAACTGGGACACGCGGGGGTGGGTCAAGCTGGACGTGCTGGCACGCGCTCTTCATGTGGAAACCAAGTCGGGCAGCGGATCGCAGGTGGCGGAAATGTGGGAAAGAGGGCAGGGACAGGAGCTGGCTCGGTATTGCCTACAAGATACGTATGTCACGTATGCCTGTTTTTGCCGAATGAATTTCCGGCAACCCCTGTCCAGTGATGTGGTTTTGCTCCAGCCGGAGTTGCTGGAGCTATTGTAGCTCTTGGTTCCTCCTATCGAGTCGGCTGAAATTCAGCGGGTTTCTTCCTAGGCGCCGACTTCGATGACACGTTCTTGGCTTTCATCGCATCGCGTTCGGCGGTGCGTTCCCGCAGTTTCTTCTTCATCCACTCTGTTTCCTTGCGAAGGATTTTGATCTCCGATTCCTTGAGAGCGTTGGCTTCTCTTGCCTGGCGTAGTTCGTCCAGCTTTCTATTGAGGATGTCGTCGGTAGTCATATCACTCGTCGGTTTGTCCGCAGATGCGGACAGATCGCTGCTCGCGACGGTTTGGGTCGGTGCTGAAGACTCTTGTCTGGCGGCGACTTTCAAAGGAGTCGAAAACGCAGGCTGTGCGGCAGGCGCCGGGGGTGCCACAGCCGCGACGGGCATTGCAGCCGGCATAGACGCTCTGGCCAACGCCGTATAGTCGATCACCATCGACATGGTGCCGGCGGCACCGTTGGCCGCAAACGAGGGCGCCGACTCGATGTGGGCCGCCGATTTCGGGATGAACCCGGCGGCTTTCATCCCCTTGGGAGACGAGATAGTGAAATAGGCCGCGCCATGTTGCACGTAAAGGGTGCCCGCGGTGGGTGCAGCGCCTGACCCTGCCGATGAAGATACACTGAAACCGACAATCTGTTCCGGTTTCGCTCGCGACAATCCTTGGGCTAGCAGGGGAGCGAGAAACTCGGCATCTCCATCGCTGAATACTCTCATCGGCTTACTGCCACTCGCGGGCATTCTGTTCGAGGCCGAGGCGGCCTCTTCGGTTGTGACACCTTTTACAATTTTCAGCATCGTGTTCTGATCAATCATCGTCGGGTGATTGGCCTCGAAAGACCATTCAGACACTTCTTCGAGGTAGACGGAGCCTTTGGCGCTCTGATGCATGGACTGGGATCCTGAGACCATGGAACAGCCGCTAAAGAGCACGGCTGCCAGAAGCCATCCTGTGGTCCTATATCGGGTCTGATTGTTGCGAATTGAATGCATGGTTGCTCCTTTTTCTATGGGTAGAAATATATCGGCGTGTGTAAAGGGGCTGTCTAGATGCGTAACTGGCGTTTGGGGATTACCAGATGCCGAGGCCCATGAGGACCATGCCAACAGCCATCCATCCAAAAACGCCCAGTGAAATAATTGTCTCGAGTGTCATGCTCCAGTCCGCTTGGTTTAAGGATGAATGTTTTGGTTGACCCTTTTGGGCCTCTCTCGTTTCTTCTTGATAAGCAAATGACATGCCATTGAGAAGTAAGGGGAAAAGTATCTAAGGTTTGAGGAAGAAATGATTTCTCTATGGGAAATATAATTGTTTTCTTCACATTACATAATGAGGCAGAGAGATGATGTAATTAGTAAACCAGTTAGATAAATCAGCTGGTTACGTAGATGGTTATTGAAAAGATGTTGTGGGTAGGGGGTGGAGTCTTTGGATATGAAAATGAAGGGGAAGAGAGGCTAACGATAAAGGAAGATTCTGGATTGATGGGTGTTTCTTGACGGAAGCGTGTCAGAAAACGTTCAGTGTCTGGAGTAGGCGTGCAAGAATGTTCCTGTGCTGACTAGGGTTTCCAGATGAAGAAATGGAGAAAAAGTCGGCAACCGTGATTGCGCGTAGGGTGTTTCCTGAGAGGTTACTCGGCGAACAGTGCGGCCACCGATGAGTCGGTAATCCGACGATGTGTTAACCTGCCAGGCTGGAGTGGTTCGAGGGCTTTATCCCAGATGACTGCGATATTTCCGTCGGTTTTGCCCATCCAGCGGCCTGGTGAGCGGGTGGATTCCCGTTCGACGAGAACCGAGAGAGTTTGGCCGACATATTCGCGATTTCTTGTCCCACCGATCTCGCGCTGGAGTTCCACAAGACGTTTGACGCGGTCGCCTTTGACCTCTTCCGGGATGTCGTCCTGAAACCTCCTGGCGGCGATCGTGTTCTTCCGTTCGGAGTAAGCAAAAACGAAAGCTGAATGGAATCGGGTCTGCTCGACGAGCCGGCAGGTGCTCTCGAAGTCCTGCTCCGTCTCTGTGCTGAATCCACAGATGATGTCGGTGGTCAGGACGATGTCCGGGATCATTCCCTTGATCTGGTCAACCAACCTGGAGTATTCGGCGGAGGTGTACTCGCGTCCCATGAGATCGAGAATCCGGTCGCTTCCGGATTGGAGCGGCAGATGAATGTGCTTGCAGATCTTCGAGTGTGAGGCGATGGCCTCCAACAGTGAAAGCGGGTAGTCCTTGGGATGCGGCGAAGTAAAGCGGACCCGTTCGATGCCGGGAGTGTCGGCGACGGCTGAGATGAGTCTGGCAAAATCCCAGTCGTCGGATCGATAGGAGTTCACATTCTGCCCGAGCAGCGTAATTTGTTTGTATCCGAGGGATGCGGCTTGCTGCGCTTCGGCCAGGACGCTCTGAGGATCCCGTGAACGCTCACGTCCGCGGGTGTAAGGGACCACGCAAAAACTGCAGAAATTGTCGCAGCCGCGCATGACGGTGATCCAGGCATTGATCCCGCCTTCACGATCCGGCAGTACGCCCTCGTAGGTTTCGTATTCGGAAAGGTCCAGGGCAAAAGCCTTCTTTGCAAAACCCTGTTCCTGCGCCTGCAACGCATTCGCAATCAGCATGGGGAGCTGGCGATAGGCATCGGGACCGGCGAGGACGTCGATCAGCGGCACCTTCTTCGTCAATTCATCTTTGAGGCTTTGTGCCATACAACCCAATACACCGACAACCAGCGGGCGCTCTTTCTTGACCGCCTGCAATTCTCCGAGGTGGCCGTAGACCTTGTTGTGTGCGTTCTCACGGATCGCGCAGGTGTTCATCAGCATCACATCGGCCCGCTCACGGTCTTCAGTAAAGGCGAACCCGTCCTGTTTGAGCAATGAGCGGACAAGCTCGCTGTCAGATTCGTTCATCTGACAGCCGAATGTTTCAATATGGACAAGATGCGGTGCGGTCTTGTTCGTCATAGCATCTCATCGGCAAAATGTTGTGGTGGCCGGTTGAGCGGTCAGGTGGCCGATCGCCCAGCGCTCGCTGGCGGCGGTGATGGTGACGGAATGCACCTGGTTTGTGAGCACGGAGCGGGAAGGGACAGCGACTTTCAGAAAATTGGCCGTCGCGCCGACCGCAAAACCGTCATGGAGGCCGGCTTCGAACAAGACCGGGATCGTTGTTCCAATATGCTTGTCGTGAGAGGCGAGGCGCTTGGATTGTGAGAGACCCGTTAAGATGGCGGTTCGCTTCTTCATCTGCGCGGTGTTGACGGGATCGGCCAACTTCACTGCTGCTGTGCCGGGCCTCGGTGAAAAAGGAAATACATGAAAATAGGCGAAGGGGAGCTCGGTTGCCAGCTTCAGCGTATTGGCGAAGGCTGTCTCGTCTTCACCAGGGAAGCCTACCATAATATCTGTGCCGAGTCCCAGGTCGGGAATCTTGCGTAACGCTCGCTCAATCAGTCTGACATAGTCCTGTGCAGAATAGGACCGGTTCATCGCATTCAAGATGCGGTCGTCGCCGCTTTGAAGAGGAATGTGGAGATAGGGGCAAAGTTTGGATGACGAGGCCATCAAGTCGAGCAGGTGATCCGTGACCGTTGTCGGTTCGATGGAGGAAATCCGGATACGCTCCAAGCCGGGGATGGCATCCAACCGTGCGATCACCGCGCTAAGATCCGCGCCGGCCTGGTTATATTGTCCGATGTTGATGCCGGTCAGCACCACTTCCCGAACGCCTTGCGCAGCCAAGAGCTCGGCCTCGCACAACAGGTCGTCGAGCAGGCGGCTTCGTTCGCGGCCTCGCGCAAAGGGAATCAGACAGAAGCTGCACATGGCACTGCAGCCGTCCTGAATCTTGAGCGGCGCGCGTGTGGAATCCGGTGCGCCATACTCGGGGAGTTCAAAGTCTTCCGGGGCGATGGTCTTGGTGCGATGCACGACCGGCGACGCATGTTTCTGCAGACGATCGCTCGGTGGCAGGAAGGTCGGGAGATCGAGCTTGTATTGATTGCCGACGATCAGATCGATACCGGCCTGTTTCTTCAACCCTTCCGGTCCCGTCTGGGCATAGCAGCCGGTGACGGCGATGAAGGCTTTGGGGGAGTGTTTGAGGGTCTTACGAATGAGATAGCGG
This sequence comes from uncultured Nitrospira sp., assembly GCA_964635345.1. GTDB lineage: Bacteria > Nitrospirota > Nitrospiria > Nitrospirales > Nitrospiraceae > Nitrospira_D. Next base: position 68,715 of record CAZWOX010000004.1, on the reverse strand, counting down.
GACGTGCGTTCCGCGTCTTCGGTGACGGAGCAGGTATTCAAGACCAGCAGGTCGGTCGGTTCCCCGAATGCCACCAGGCGATAGCCGTCCCGGCGCAGCCGTTCGCCGAGCACGGCGGTTTCAGCCTGATTGAGCCGGCAGCCGAGCGTATGCAGCGAGGCGCGTGGTTGTGCGGGGTTTGTGATCATGCCCATGACATTATAGGGGAGCGTTCTGGAAATGGGCAAGAAGCGGTTCACGCGGGCCCGCGGTATCAGCAACATCCCTGAGCACTCTTGCGATCGAGTCGCATGATCGCAAGAATGTACTTTCTTTCCCCTGGACCAGTCAGGGCGAATGTCGGTACCATACCGAATCGATTCGAACGATATTGATTTATTGAGGAGGGGATGTCGGTGAAGAAGGATTCAAGACAGGCGCGTAGGTTCGGAGTTCAGATTCCTATCACCTTTCGGCACGAGGAGAAGAATCGGAACGGAACCGTACTGAATCTTTCTGCGCAAGGTTGTGCGATCACGGCCGACCAGCTTCCCGCGATGCAGGCCTACATCGCGCTGGCGATCGACCTGCAGGCCGGCATGAAACCCGTTGAAGTCGAACTTGCGGGAGTGCGGTGGGTGTCCGACTATCGGTGCGGTCTGGAGTTTATCCGGCTATCCGGAGAATCGTCACGGCGTTTGAATGAGTTTGTTGCGCTCCTGGAGCGGACGCCCTGACCGAGATTGACCACCTTCAGGCATGAGAGGGCGAACAAACACAACCCTACTTCATGGCAACGGCACGGACTTGACGATACGTCGTCACGCCTTGCAGCACTTTGTGGATTCCATCCTGGAGCAGCGTCGTCATCCCCTCGCGAATGGCCCTGTTCAGGATATCGGCTGTCTTCGCTTTCGATTGAATCAGGTTCTTGATCATTTCCGATCCGATCAGCAGTTCATGTAGCGGAACTCGGCCTTTGAGTCCGCTCCGGTTGCAGCTCTCACAACCCCGTCCTCGATATAAGACCAGGTCGGCCGTGTAGTCGACGCCGAACTTTTCCCGGTTCAACGCTCCATAGCCCAGCGCGAGTTCATCATACTCCTGGCGAGTCGGGTGGTAGCCTTCCTTGCAATGTTCGCAGATGCGCTTGCATAGACGCTTTGCCAACACGCCCAGCATCGCATCTGCGAAGTTGAACGAATCGCATCCCATATCGAGCAATCGTGTGACTGTTTCCGCTGCGCTGTTCGTGTGCAGGGTGCTGAGCACGAGATGGCCCGTAAGCGACGCTTCGATGGCCGTATCCGCCGTTTCCTTATCGCGCATTTCTCCGATCATGATCACATCCGGATCGGCTCGCAGGAAGGCTCGCAGAGCGTTGGCAAATGTGAAGCCGATCTTTGGATGGACCTGAACCTGGCGCAGTCCGTCTTGCGTGATTTCGATCGGATCTTCAGCCGTCCATATTTTCCGCTCGTCGGTATTGATGTGTTTCAAAACAGCATGCAGGGTAGTGGTCTTTCCCGATCCGGTCGGCCCCACGCACAGAATGATGCCATAGGGTTTTTCGGCGAGCCCCTTGATGGCTTGCAGGACCTCCGGCGTGAAATCCATCGCTTCCAACGGGATGCTGTTTTTCGACGTCAGGAGGCGCATGACGATGTCTTCGTTGCCGCCGGCTGTCGGCAACGTCGCAATTCGCAGCTCTAATTCCCGGTCTTTGGCCAGCTTAAAGCGAATCTTTCCGTCTTGCGGCTTTCGCCGTTCTGCAATGTCCAGGTTGGCCATGATCTTGATCCGAGAGGTGATGGCCCGTCGATACACCGCAGGGATTCGCATGGAGGTGAAGCAGGTGCCGTCGACACGAAACCGAACTGCGGTTTCTTTCCGATCCGAGTAGGGCTCGATATGAACATCCGAGGCTCCCAGCCGGTATGCTTCTGTGATCACTTGATTGGCGAGGCGTACGATCGCAGAATCGTTTTCATTGATCTCTCCGCCGTCCTGCTCGGCCTCCCGTTCGGATCCCGCCTCGCTGACCAATTCTCCGAGAATCTCCGTGATGGAGCCTCCGCCGGCCTGATCGGTAACGGTGAGGAGGTACTGCTCGATATCCATTCGGAGACCGACTGAAAACCTGATTGTCGAACCGGGGAAGGCGCGCCGGATATCGACTCCTTGCTCGAGATCATGCGGATCGTTAATGACGACATCTACAATTGTTCCCTGTTTCTTCAGAGGTATCCAGGCGTGTTTTCTCAGATAGTCGAAGCTGAGGTCTTTGAGAAGGTCCGGATCGATGACGGTTCGCTCATCAAAGGCCACATAGGGGCATTGATAAAACTCGCTGAGCGCAAGTCCCAGATCGCCTTTTGGCACTCGGTACTTGTCGATCAAGATGGTCTCTAAATCGACCTGTCGAGACAAGGCCTCTCCAACAGCGATTTTCAGAGCATCGGAGCTGATCAGGCCACGGTAGGCGATGCAGTCTAACAAGCTTCGCTCTATCGCTCTTCGAAATTGAGTGGCCATAGAGATTGCGCTTTCAAAAAGTGCGAATAAGGGGACGCGTCCTGACCCTCCATTTTCTCAGTCGAGGAGACATCATTCTAACCGCTTCGTGCTGATAGACAAGGAGAATCCTGATTCTTGAGTCAGAGATAAGACGCAAGTTTCGATTTACGGTCACCGTCATTTGACAGCTGTCGCGTGCCTCGATACAGTGAAGCGCCTATCGGGAGGTGTCTAGATGCTTACGCGCGCAACCTGGATGCTTACACTGCTGATCGCCTCCCTCTCGATCGTGCCCGCCCGCACTGCGTCCCACGGGATCTTGCCGGTTGAGCCGGAGTTGACGACGCGGCTCGATGAACTCTACGACCACGAAGCCCGCCTCTTCCTGATGCTCTATTCGTTGAAGGGCAACGATCAGGTGGATTATGTGACGGGCCGGCTCGTGCAGGAGTATGCGCGGAGCAGTTACGGCAATCCGATCTACCAGACCGAGGAGCAACCGCTCTTTTACTGGTGGGATCACACGATGTGGAATGATCCCGAGCAGGACGGGGTGAACGGCAACGAGCGCGTGTATCAGGAAAATATCGACTTCGATATCTTGCGCTACAAACCCTGCGTGTTTAACGGCCAGCCCTGTTAGCGGCACTCGTCCGGCGATGAGTTCGAGTGCGGTGGGTTCATCCGTGCCTGTGCCGTCCGCACGATTCAAGATTCTACTGCGGAAGTCTTCTCTTTGAGTGTTATTCTGCTTCCAAATCGATGTCGGCAAACGATTGCTGTCTTGTGCGCAATACATGAACGACGGATCGAATGAATCTTTCTCAGTTCATACCCCTGGCCTTGTTGAACCGTCGTCTGGCGGTCATGTTCCCGCTTGGGTTTCTGTCCGGACTTCCGCTGGCGCTCACGGCCGGGACGCTGCAGGCCTGGCTGACGGTGGAAGGGGTGGATTTGAAAACCATCGGCATTTTCACGCTGGTGGGATTGCCCTATACGCTGAAGTTTCTCTGGGCGCCGGTGATCGATCGGCTTGTTCCTCCCTGGTTGGGTCGTCGGCGCGGCTGGATGGTGCTGACGCAGCTCTGTGTCGCATTGGGCGTGGCTCTGATGGCGGTGACAAGTCCGCGGCATCATCCGGAGTTGCTCGCAGTCCTCGCTCTGCTTGTGGCCTTTCTCGCGGCCTCACTCGATATTGTGTTCGACGCGTATCGGACTGAAACATTGGAAGCGCAGGAGCGGGGGTTCGGCGCAGCGGTGTGGGTGAACGGGTACCGGATCGCCCTCTTAGTCGCGGGAGCCGGAGCGCTGGTCGTTGCTGATGTAGTGGGGTGGCAGACGACGTATCTGCTTCTCGCCGGGCTCATGGTGATCGGCACTGCCATCATTGTCCTGAGTCCGGAGCCGGGGAGGGTGGCCGAGGCTCCGAAGACGATGGGCGAAGCGATCGGCGCGCCGCTCGCCGAGTTCTTTACGCGTCCCCATGCGGTCGGATTTCTGGCGGTGATCGTGCTCTACAAGCTTGGCGATGCCTTTGCCGCTTCGCTCCAAACCGCGTTTCTCATCGGCGGAGTCGGGTTCACCGCCGGGGAAGTCGGGTACGTGAAGGGCGTCGGGATTCTGGCGACGCTGCTGGGCGCGCTATTCGGCGGACTCTTGATGGCACGGATGGGGTTGGTGCAGTCGCTCTTGCTATTTGGTCTGTTGCAGGCTGTGTCGAATCTTGGTTTTGTGGTGCTGGCCTGGGCAGGAAAGAGCGCGGCGTTGCTGGCGGCCGTCGTCATGGTTGAAAATATCACCGGAGGAATGGGTACTGCGGCATTTGTGGCGCTGGTGATGTCGCTGTGCGATCCGCGATATACGGCGACGCAGTTTGCGTTGCTGTCCTCGCTCGAAGCTCTCGGTCGTGTGTTCGCCGGTCGCCCTTCCGCCGATGTCGTCGCAGCGGTCGGGTGGGGCCAATTTTTTCTGCTGACGTTTGTTGTGGCGCTGCCCGGTCTCTGGGCGGTCTGGCGCGTACGTGAACGAATTTCGTTCGGTCCGGCCAGTCATGGCGGGCCGGTTGTCCCAGCCGTCGTACCGGTTCAGCCGGCCGGCACCCGCTAAGATGACAGCTTGCGCTGGAGAAACAGCACAAACAGCATGAGGGTCGCCAGCGGGGCAAAGAGGAACGGCACGAGCCAGAGCCAGACATTTTTCCCCCGGACATGCGCCTGATCGATCATCCAGACGAAGATCCAGATCATGAGGCCGGCATAGTTGAGGGCCATCCATCGGGTGGTATGAATCTTCAGGCCGCTGGCACTATCCGGTGAACCGTGGAAAAGGAAAATCATGAGTAAGAGCATGAAGCTTCCCAGCAGCGCGGCAACCAGGCGTTTACTCCAAACAAACATGAGATCCTCCTGTGAGATGTGGCGGCTCTATCGCAATTAGGAGCGGTGATGCGGGGCTAGGCTAATCAGCCGGTTTCGGTTTGTCAAACTCACAGATTCGGGTGTTGTCGACGATCGGCGGATCTCATCGGGGGCGGTATGAGTCTTCTTCGGCTCGTGAGCATCGCGGCTGTGCTGGGTGGGGCGGTAGGACTGGCTTTGTCCAATCCAACGATGGACGACTATCTGCAGTTCGTGGAGAGGGAATTGGGAAAGGCGATCAATCGAATGGATCGCGGTGCTCCCAGTCGCGAACAGCAATTTATCCGGCAGGTATTCCAAAGTCAGAGCAAGAAGATTCTCCAAGAGGTGGTTCGCCCTCATACGAAGCGGCAGAATTGGGGGATAGCGAGTCGGTATGAAACATATGCCGTGAGTACGAAGATTGTTGTGATCGGTGTGGCTGGTTACTTCATTCCCGTCGAAGGAGTCGAGGAGGCCACCATTAAAATTGGGCGATTGGCTTTTTAGGTGGCTCCGACGAATCAATTTTCTGCCATTTGGGAGCTCTGTTTCTGTGGATAAACGCCTCGAATTCTCTGCAAGCTAGTGATCAGACACGCAGATTGGCTGTCCCCAGGTTTTCCCCTCATATCCCCCTCCAACCACTATATTTGGTATTGACAAAACATCTGAATAGCTATATGTAGTCCATCCGCGATGGGTGTCTCACATCACGGTCGTCCCGTACCAGAGAAAAGATCCTCGAGTATGACCCCATTCGTACACAGCTACAGAACCCTCTTGAAGGAGGACTATTGTGAGAATTGAGCGGAGATTTACCCGTCGTGGCCAGGGCCCCTACGAGGGTCTCGCGTTCGTCAAGCGATCGTCGGAGATTCGTAACCCAGACGGATCTACGGTGTTCAAACTTGAGAACATTGATGTGCCTGAACAGTGGTCTCAATTGGCCATTGACATTCTCGCTCAGAAGTATTTTCGGAAAGCGGGTGTGCCTCAGAAAGATCTGGCAGGCAATCCTCTGGTGGGTTCCGATGGGAAGCCGGTATTGGGTAGTGAGCGTGATGCCCGCCAGGTTTTCGAACGGCTCGCCGGTTGTTGGACGCATTGGGGGAAAGAGTACGGCTATTTTAAGACGCCGGAGGATAGCGAGGCCTTTCAGGACGAGATCGGCTACATGTTGGCCAGACAAATGGCCGCCCCAAATTCACCGCAGTGGTTCAACACCGGGTTGCATTATGCCTATGGGCTCTCAGGTCCGGCGCAGGGACACTTTTACGTCGATCCCAAGAGTCGTGAGGTGGTGAAATCGACCAATGCGTTTGAGCACCCCCAGCCGCATGCCTGTTTTATCCAGTCCGTCGATGATGACCTCGTCAACGAGAATGGGATTATGGACTTGTGGGTGCGGGAAGCCCGGTTATTTAAGTATGGGTCCGGTACCGGGACGAATTTTTCACGGCTGCGGGGAGACGGCGAAGGCTTGTCCGGCGGCGGTCGGTCGTCCGGCCTGATGTCCTTCCTCAAAATCGGGGATCGTGCGGCCGGTGCCATCAAGTCCGGCGGTACCACCAGGCGCGCCGCCAAGATGGTGTGCCTGGATCTCGATCATCCCGACATCGAAGAATTTATCGACTGGAAAGTCATCGAAGAGCAGAAAGTGGCCGCGATGGTTACCGGGTCGAAGGTGTGCGCGCAGCGGTTAAATGCGGTTTTGAAGGCGTGTCATGTCGTCGACGGCATGGGCCAGACGAGGGCTGAGATCGATCCGAAGAAGAATCCGGTCTTGCGTGAGGCCCTGGCTGCCGCTCGCCGGGATATGGTGCCGGAAGCCTATGTCCAGCGCATGTATTCTTACGCGCAACAGGGGTTTACCCATTTTGTGTTTCACGAGTACGACACCAACTGGGATGGGAAAGCCTATCAGACGGTTTCCGGGCAGAATTCCAACAACAGCGTCAGAATTCCGAATGAGTTTTTCACAACGCTTGAGAACGACAGCGATTGGCAATTGAAGCGCCGGATCGACGGCAAGGTCTGCAAAACGGTGAAGGCCAGCGATCTCTGGGATCGGATTGCCTGGGCCGCGTGGATCTGCGCCGATCCTGGGACGCAGTACGACACGACGATCAATGAGTGGCATACCTGTCCGGAGGATGGGCGGATCAATGCGTCCAATCCCTGCTCCGAATACATGTTCCTCGACGATACGGCCTGTAACCTGGCGTCGCTCAATCTGGCCCTGTTTTACACGCCGGACGGGCAGTTTGAGTTGGAGAATTTCCGCCATGCGGTGCGTCTCTGGACGATCGTGCTGGAGATCAGCGTGCTGATGGCCTCCTTTCCGAGTAAATCGATCGCGGAGAGAAGTTATCAGTTCCGCACATTGGGATTGGGCTATGCCAATCTCGGGACGGTATTGATGCGGCAGGGGATTCCATATGACTCTCCCAAAGCGATGGCGATCTGCGGAGCGATCACGTCGATCATGACCGGAGAGTCGTATAGCACTTCGGCGGAAATGGCCGCGGAGCTCTGGCCGTTTCCCGGATATACGAAAAATCGCGACCAGATGTTGCGGGTCGTCCGCAACCACCGTCGGGCGGCCTATAACACCGCGGCGGACGAATATGAGGGGCTGTCGATCGTTCCAACGGGCATTCAGCCGGAGCATTGTCCGCCGGATCTGCTCATCGCCGCCCGCCGGGCCTGGGATCGGGCCTTGGAACTCGGAACGGCCTATGGTTATCGCAATGCGCAGGTGACGGTGATTGCGCCAACCGGCACCATCGGGCTGGTGATGGATTGCGATACCACCGGGATCGAGCCGGACTTCGCCTTGGTAAAGTTCAAGAAGCTGGCCGGTGGCGGGTATTTCAAGATCATCAACCAGAGTATTCCCCAGGCCCTCACGGCCATGGGGTATTCCGAGAGCCAGATTCAGGACATCATCCGTTATTGCGTCGGCGCCCAGACGCTCAAGGGCGCGCCTTTCATCAATCATGAGACCCTGCGCAATAAAGGTTTTGACGATGCCGCGCTGGAACGGCTTGAAAGCAATCTGGTCCAGGCGTTTGAAATCGCATTTATGTTCAACAAGTTTACCTTGGGCGAAACGTTTTGCCTCGAGAAGCTCGGCTTGACCGATGCACAGCTGGCCGAAACGAATTTCAACATGCTCAAGGCTTTGGGCTTTACCCAGGAAGAAATTGCCGCGGCCAATGAATACTGTTGCGGCACGATGACGGTCGAAGGGGCGCCGCATTTAAAAGCCGACCATTTGCCGGTCTTCGATTGCGCCAATCGCTGCGGCCGGATCGGCCGGCGCTTTATTCCTGTCGATGCCCATATCCGAATGATGGCCGCCGCGCAACCGTTTATCAGCGGCGCCATCAGCAAGACGATCAATATGCCGGCGGAGGCGACGCTCGACGAGGTCAAGTCGGCTTATCGGTTTGCCTGGAAGAGCATGGTGAAGGCCGTGGCGCTCTATCGGGACGGCTCGAAATTAAGCCAGCCGCTGAGCGCATCGAGCGATGGGGAGAAGACTGTGGAGGCGTCTGTCGACACGATATCGGCTGCCGCAGAGAAAATCACCGAGCGTGTGCTGGTCCGCTATCTGGCCAAGCGGCGTCCGTTGCCGGGACGGCGAAACGGCTATACCCAGAAAGCCATTGTCGGCGGGCATAAACTCTATTTGCGAACCGGCGAATACGAAGACGGCACGGTCGGCGAGATTTTTCTGGATATGCACAAGGAAGGGGCCGCGTTCCGGAGTTTGATGAATTGTTTTGCGATTGCGATTTCTCTGGGCCTGCAGCATGGGGTCCCGCTGGAAGAATTCGTCGAAGCCTTTGTCTTTACTCGCTTTGAACCGAATGGTCCGGTCAAACTGAACGATCGCATTAAGATGTCGACGTCGATCATCGATTACATCTTCCGTGAGCTGGCCGTGACCTATCTGGATCGGTACGATCTGGCGCAGGTGAAAGAAGAAGATCTGCGGATGGATTCGATGAAGATGGACGAGCAGGATCCTGAATGCGTGGATGAGGAAGCGGATCTTGCTGCGCTGGCGAATTCGTCGGTGAGTATGGAGCATCTGCCGATTCGCCGGAATGGAACAAAGGAGAATGGAAACGGAAACGGTCATACTCTGGCGGCGCGTAAGGTCGAGCTTATCCGCGAGACTCTGACACTGACTGAGATGCAAAGCGCCAAGGTCAAGGGCTATGAAGGCGATCCCTGTCCGGAGTGCAAACAGTTTACGATGGTGCGAAACGGCACCTGCCTGAAGTGCGTGAGCTGTGGCGCGACGAATGGATGTTCATAGGTTCTGTAGGAGGGTCATCCATGAGTACGATCTTACGTGAAAAAGGGATTGAGACGATTCACGACCAGGTCGTCAGTGAGGCGGCACAGCGATGGGCGCGCGCGTTTCAGTGTAAAGTCACGATTAGGACGATGTCGGATCACAATCCTTGGGCTGATCCTGGCCAGCAATCGGATATTGCCGGATGGTCATTTAGCCCACGTGGCAATAGTATGCAGTGGATGGCAGAGGTTGAGACCGAGGACTCACTCCAGAATCCTGATACTCAGTATAAGTGGAAGCGCACCGCCGTCGCCGGCGTGCCGATGTATCTGCTTATCCCGCGGGGGAACCGGGCACAGGCCGAAAAGATCGCCGCGTCGGCGAATCTCCGCTTCAGCAGTATCTATGAGTACGGCTTTGTGAATGGTGTGGTGCAAATTATCTAAGGGATTGTTTGCGCTGCCATGAGGGGCCCCGATCTTGACGCTACAAGTCGGCATTTCATCGATGAGGTTCATAGGGAAAGATGATTCCAGGTCGGTCCAGTGCTTTGCGGATCAGTTAAAAGCTCGGATTGAGGATAGGCAATAGGAGCTGGCTGACGATGAACAGTTGGAAGCCGTGGCGTATCTGCTGTCCCGGAAGGCGGGGGACGCTGAGGCAATCGAGTACGACCATCCGGCGCTCATCACGGCACAACCGGGGGGGAAGGAATCAGGGAAAGACTGCACCATGTTCGCGTAGCAAGCATCTCTATAGGTCGTGGTCTCCATTGAAAGACTCCAGGTTGGACGAGCACGAAAACTGAACTTCAGCGAGCCTGCAAGTACAACTGAATCGTCTCTATTTTTGATTTCGACCGTAACGAGGAGCAACCCCAATGCCGACAACGACACAGCTAGTCATTAGCGGACAGAGTAAGCCGGGTGTGATGGCTCAGGTGGCGGCTGTTTTAGGAGAGGCAGGGGTCAATATCAAAGCGTTCTCGGCGCCCGAGGTGACGGGAACGGGAAAGGGAAAGCTTCGCTTACTTGTGGCGGATATTGACGGGGCCCGAGCGGCATTGAAGACCGCGAAGATTAAGTTTAAGGAAGAAACCGCGCTGTTATTAAGTTTGCAAAACCAGCCGGGTGCGCTCATGGATGTAGCCGATCTGTTGACGCAACATCGCATCAATATCAAGTGCGGCTATTGCACACCCTCGCGCGAGGGAAAGCGGGCCATCGTCGTATTGACCGTCTCGAACACGAGTAAAGCGTTGGCACTGCTTCAAGACCAATCCCTTGATGAGTTCTAAGTCATGAAGGGCTCCAGGCCCGTTTCCGTCCGTCATTTTCTTGCCTGTGCCGCCGCGCTCTTGGTCTGCACGGTTTTCGTCGCCTGCCAATCCCAATCGCCTCCGATTCACCGATTTCCCGGATATCCCGTCGGATTCCATGAACGAGGGGTCGCATCCTGGTACGGCCCTGGATTTCACGGGAACAAAACCGCGAACGGAGAACGGTATGACATGCACAAACTGACAGCGGCTCACCGGACATTGCCGCTGGGTTCTATTGCCGTTGTGCGATCGGTTTCTACCGGGAAGCAAGTCACGGTACGTATCAACGATCGCGGCCCGTTTGCCAAGGGGCGGGTACTAGATCTTTCGCTGGCCGGGGCCGAAGCGATCGGAATGACCGGAAATGGCACTGATCAGATTGAACTTCAGGTGGTCGGATACCAGGCCAGACCGGAAGGGATGGGGGTCTTGCGCGTTCAAGTAGGAGCCTTTGCAGATCCATTGAATGCGCGAGGACTGTTCGAGCAGGTCGGAGCCCAGTACCCGGGCGGTCGTGTCGTGCAGGTGGAGTTGTTTGAAGGCAGAAGATATCGGGTGCAAGTTGGGCAGTTTTTGACGGAAGTCGATGCTCAGAGCGCCTCATCCAGGCTGGACGCTCAGTATAAAGTACAATCCTTTGTGGTGAGAGATGATGGCTAGATCATACGTAGTGGCGCGTAGATCCATTTCAGTAGTCTGCATGTCTGTCTGCTGCATGGCATATTCGAACTGATTGATATTCCTGTCAGTTTCATTGAATCTCTTGCCCCTTCCAGGTTGGTGTGATAGATCTATCATCCGATGATCATCATAACTCCCACATGGTCTGTTCAGTCTGTCCGGTCAGGGGAAGGTCTCCTCTCTCTCTGCTGCAGAATCCACGCTGTTCTTCCTTTCAGGCTAGCCTTCGTGGCTAGTCGTCCCTAATCAAGAGCCCTCATGGATATTCTGATCCTACTCGCATTAATAGGGTTATCTGCCGTTATCTCGACGGCCGAAATCGGGTTCTTTTCAGTCAATGAAACCCGTCTCAGAGCCCTTGCCAAGACGGGTAACAAGCGGGCGTCTATGGCGTTGGCTCTCCGAAGTGATCCGCAAAGGCTCCTCTCAACCATTCTGGTCGGGGACCGGCTGGTAGGAACTGCCATTCCGATGTATGCCACCTTCATCACTTTGAATGCCTATGGCGGGAAAACCGTATTCGAGGAGGCCATTGCGGTGATGGTGGGCGTCCTGACTTTTGTCTTGCTGGTCTCGGTCGACGTTATTCCGAAGACCTTGGCGGCCAAATTTGCCGTACCGGTTACCTTGAACATGGCGTATCCGGTGTACGGCGTTCAGGTGTTGCTGAAACCGCTCCTGTTTCTTATGGTGCCGCTCATCCAGCGATTGACCGGTGGGAGGGGGTTGACTCTGCCGCTGGTGACTGAGGAAGAACTCAAGATCATGCTGGATGAAGGAGGCAAGGCCGGCGAGTTGGAGTCTGAAGAAGTGAAGATGATCAAGAATGTCTTTCAACTGAAAGATATTACGGCGGAAGATGCGATGACCCCGCGCATCTACGTGTTCTCGCTGGATGGGAACCTGCGGCTGAAGGAAGCGCAGGAACTGCTGTATAATTCGAAGTATTCCCGTATCCCGGTCTACGACGGGACATTGGATAACATCACCGGCGTGCTCTACAAGACCAAAGCATTGACCGAACTGGCGAAGGGCCGTTCAGATGTTCGACTCAGAGATATAGCCCATCCGGCCCTCTTTGTACCGGCAGGAAAAACAGCCGATGACTTGATGAAGCAATTCCAACAAGAAAAGCGTCATATGGGAATCGTCGTCAATGAGTATGGCGGCGTCATGGGTCTGGTGACCCTGGAAGACCTGCTGGAGGAAGTGGTCGGCGAGATCGTCGATGAGACCGATATTACCGAAGAGTTGATCAAACGAATCGGCAAGAACCAGATTCTGGTCCATGGCAGGACCGAGGTGCGAAAGGTCAACGATTTTTTGAAGGTCGATCTCGGCGATGAGGCACTGACCATCGGCGGGCTCATTCAGGGCGAACTCGGCCGCATTCCGAAAGCCGGAGAGGAGCTGCATATCGCACATTGCCGCCTGGTCGTTCACGAGGCAGATCCCCGATCGATCCGCAGCGTGAACATTTATAAAGAAGAAAAGATCCCCGCCCCCGTGGAAACGCCTTCGCTCAATCCCGTCAGCTAGCATTCTCTTCTTTGACCAAGTCCGCGAAGCCCTGTTCGTTTAAGACGGCAATCCCCAGCTTCTGCGCCTGCTCACGCTTCGATCCGGGCTCATGGCCCGCGACGACAAACGATGTGCGTTTGCCGACACTTGAAGCAACGGCTCCTCCCAATCGCTCGACCAGGGCTTTGGCCTCATCGCGGGTGAAGCGGTCGAGTCCGCCGGTGAAGACAAACGTCTTACCGGTCAAGGGGAGCAATTGAGGCGCGGCGGGGCGAGCCTGCGCTGTAACCGTCAGACCGAGCTCGCGCAGTTGGGCGATCACCCGGCGATTGGACTCTTCACGGAAATAGGAGGCCAAGCTGGAAGAAATTTCAGGGCCGATTTCTTTGACCTCCAAGAAGCGAGCTTCATTCGCGTCCATGATCACGTCCAGCGTGCCGAACTCCTTAGCGAGCACCTTAGCGATGTGCTGGCCGACCTGGCGGATGCCCAGCCCCATCAAGAAGCGGCCCAACGACACGGTTTTACTCTGTTCGATGGCTTCGAGTAGTAGCGAGGCCGACTTCTCCGCAAACCCCTCAAGCGGTAGCAGATGATCCCTGGTCAGACGGTAGAGATCGGCCAAACTCCGGACCAGTTTATGGTCCACAAGCTGCGCGACGGTCTTTTTCCCAAGCCCCTCGATATTGAGCGCCTGCTTGGAGGCGAAATGTTCGATGACGCCTTTTAATTGCGCGACGCATCCCGATTGGCCGGTACAGTAGTAATAGGCTCCCTCCCGTCCGACCGCCGATCCGCACACCGGGCAGTGACCCGGCATCGCGAACGGTTCGGACCGCGATTCTCCGGGAACCGGGATGCGTTCGGCAATGGCCGGGATGACATCGCCGGCCCGCTCCACTTTGACCGTATCGCCCACACGAATATCTTTTCGCGCCACCTCATCGGCATTGTGCAACGTCGCCCGGCTGATCGTGACGCCGCCGACTTCTACCGGCCGCAGGAGCGCGACTGGAGTAAGTGTGCCGGTACGTCCGACCGAAACGACGATATCCTGTACCACCGTGACTTCCTTACGCGGGGCGAATTTGAAGGCGATGGCCCAGCGGGGGCTGCGGGATTTGAAGCCCAACTGCTCCTGCCAGTCCCGGCGATTCACTTTCACCACCAGCCCATCGATTTCATAGGGAAGGTTGTCGCGCACTTGTTCGGTCTCGCGGTGAAAGGCGATGACCTCTTCAATGGTGTGACACCGGCGTCGATGGCCGGGAATGGGAAGTCCCCATTCGGCGAGCGCGTCGAGTTCGCTCCAATGAGAATCCGGCGGTTCGGCGGATACCGCCATGGTCTCGTAGCAGGTCACGACCAACGGGCGGGCCGCGGTAATGTTCGAGTCGAGCTGCCGAAGCGAGCCGGCCGCCGCGTTGCGCGGATTGGCAAAGGCCTCGTCTCCTCGCTCCGTCATAGTCCGGTTCAATCCATGAAAATCGTCGAGCTTCATATAGACTTCGCCGCGCACGGCGAGATGAGCCGGTGGGGAAGAATCACTGCGCAAGTGAAGGGGAAGAGAACGGATCGTCCGGAGGTTGATGGTCACATCCTCGCCGGTCGTTCCATCGCCTCTGGTGGATCCGCGGACCAGCCGACCCTGCTCATAGACCAGTTCGACAGAGAGGCCGTCGAATTTCGGTTCGACCGTATATTCGATCTGCCGGCTTTCCAGTTCCCGTTTCATCCGTTGATCGAATGCCAGGACATCCACAGGATCGACGATGGAATCAAGGCTGAGCATCGGCCGTTCGTGCTTGACCTTACCCAACTCCGTCAGAGGAGGCGCGCCGACTCGTTGGGTCGGAGAATCGTCCGTCACCAATTCCGGGTGGGCAGCTTCGAGATCGCTCAGGTCTTTGAACAGCCGATCGTATTCACCGTCGGAGATTTCGGGACGGTCTTTCACGTAGTACAGGTAATCATGTTTGCGGATCTCCCGGCGGAGCCAGTCGAGTTGTTCCGGGACCGGCGCGGAGGAATCGGGTCGCCGGGACGGCAAGAGGTTATCGAATAAATCTGGCGGCATAGCTTCTGATCTCATGGCCATTGAGCACGTGGAATCGACGGAGCCGGTCGAGCGTCTGACTTGAAAATCTCGAGAGTGGAATCGGCACGAGCGTCCGTCCGAATTGTTTGGCAATCCTCCGCCAGCTGGCGCGGGGCGGAACGGGTGTCACCAGCGCGATGTGGGTTTCCCGGGTGTGCACGGCTGCCGCCGCAATGAGCCGCTCTTCCAGTGTCGTCGCAAAGGCGAGGAGGGGATCGCTCCAGATATCCGGAATGGGGCGGGGCGGAAACAGAAAGAAGGCGCCGCCATACCGCGACTGGGCGATGCCGGGCCCCACCATGTCCTCGGCGAAGGGAGTGGCGTAAAAACAGAGAGTGGATTCTTCCTGGTGCTCGGCAAACCAGGTGGCTTGCCAGGGATAGGTCAGGGGATCGGCGGGAGTATCGAACAGGAAGATCACGACTTCTACGTTGCCGCGGGCGGGCGGGATCTCTCGCACATAGAGGTCCATACGCGGCAGTGCGCTCAAGGCACTGCCGGACGGCGAGCCGGCCGATCGTTTCCCACCCAGCCATCGGCGAAGACTTTCCCGGAGATCCAACCCGTCTTTCATCGACGTCGTAAACTTTTCCGTCTTGGCCAAGTCCGCGCCGATCAGCGCGGATGCCTGGGCGCGCACGTGGGTGTTGAAACTTTCAATCCTCTGATCCTCCGGAGGCCAGGAACATTGCCGTTGCGGGTTCCAGAGATGGGACCAGCGGCGGCTGGTTTTCCGGTCAGGCTTTGGTTTGAGTGACAGCTCCCGCCAGACGAGCGGCGGACCTTGCAGGCGATTGGTGGCGGAGACAATGGTGCCGTCAGGCAACTCCACTTCATTGAGTCCCACGGTGATTGCATCGAGTCGGGACTGATTACTTTCATCTTGATAGGCATAACTCTTGGCGGTCTTGAGCAGCATCACGGCGAAATCATCTCCGGCAGTTTGCTTGGCGGCGAGGACCAGTGAATAGAGTGACGGTGTGAGACGGCGTTCAAGCAAGGTGAGGTTCCGGACGTACTGCAAGAGCACCTGGAGGATCTGCGGCGTCACCCAGTCGGGAATGGAGGCGCCTTCTGCCCGATGATGTTCAATCCAACGAGCCCTTGTCTCAATGAGGAGCTCCTTCACCCCATCGATGGCGAGGTTCCAATCTGAGCGCAGTGTTTCACGTCGCCGTTCGTACAATTCGGTGAGAAAGGGCAACTCGCCCAAGGCGAAGTAGAGGGAGTCGCGACTGACGCTGCAACGGACCGGCCGTCCCGCGGTTGATTCCGGCGACACATACGGAGTATTGGCTTGATAGGCGGCGCGAAGCCAGGGCCAATCCGTCAGGTGGCACAGGCAGAGGATAGAGGCATGGTCCAGCTCGAGTTCATGCAGCCGGAAGGCCATCCATGTGGTTCGTTGGTCCTGCTGTGAGCCTGGCGGCGGCATGGTGAGAGAGGGCAGTGTGGCAGCCGCCAGCATCGGAAGCGAGACGGATTTGACGGCATAGGGATCAGGTCCGACAAAAGGAATGGGTTCGAATCGGGCGACCTCCCGGTCAATGTAGGCGCGGGGAATGGCTTCGCTCATCGCCACGCGGATCCCCATGATGACGGCCTGACAGGGATCGACCGGAATCATGCCGACGCCGGCTTTTTCCCCCTGCGCCGGTTCCGGCAAAACGATCAGGCTGATCTCGGGGAGGCGATCCACCGCGCGCTCCAGGCACGTTTCCACGGAAGGCGGAAGGGGAACGGCGAGGCAGTCGTACCGTTTCCCTATCAAGGTTTCACGGACTTCCTGCGCGATGTCGCCGCTGCCATGGAGGATGGGAAGGAGATCGATGCGCGGCGACAGGCTGAGGATGCGTGCGTCGGTCGGCGTAGAGCGAGACATTCAGCGTCCCGGGTGTAGAGGGTCGTCTTCCTCGAAAAAGAAATCGCCAAAGCCTTTGGGGAGCGCTTGATCGCCTATCGCCCGTTTTCTCCGCTTCGACTGCTCTTCCAGATCCAGGGACTCGGCACCGAGCACTTTCAACAGCGCTTCCTGCCAGACCCGGTCGAGCGCGATAGGATGGGAGGCGTCCTGCGCGAGCCGTTTGACGGCGTATTGGATGAGATGCAGGCCGTCGCGGATCGAATATTCCAGATTGAGCTGGTGAGCGTCCTGCAGAAAGCCGACGGCAATGCTCAGGATGTCTTCCTTGGCGAAGGGGAGATGGTAGCGAAGAATCGCCATTTCATCCTGGCGCGATGGAAAGCCGAGGCCGAGCGTTGGTTGCAGGCGGGAGAGCATATAGTCCGGCACTTCGTACGTGGAAGCATCCTCGTTCATCGTGACGCAACAGCGGAAGTCTTCGTGCGCTTCGATTAAGATCCCCGCGATGATCGACTCGACGCAACGGCGATGGTCGAGTAAGGAGGCCAGGGAGGCCCAACTCTTCTCGTTCATCCGATTGCCTTCGTCCAGAACGCAAATACTTCCTGTAAGGACCGCCGTCACCAGCGGCGACGCGTGATAGGCGATGGATCCCGACTCGGCCAGGACCGGCGTAATCAGCAGGTCTTCCGGGCGTGTGTCGGCGGTGCATTGAAAGACATACAAGTCCTGCTTGCGCTCCTTGGCGCCCGACATCGCCAGGGTTGTTTTTCCGATGCCCGGATGGCCGGTAATTCTCGGAGACAGCGGGAGGTCGCGCGGATCGACTTTGAGCCAGCAGGCGAGGAGCTGTTGCAGAGGCTCTCGACTCCCGATCCATTCCTGTAGCGTTGTAATAGGTTGCGCCAGGTGCAGTGTAATGCCCTGTACAGAGATGGTCCTGGCAGAGGTATATTGTGCGCGATCATCCATGGTGGTATGCGCGCTGAACGCTCATTGTCATGAGACGGACGGTAGCACAGCATCGGGAGTGAATCAAACCCCTGCCTCGCCCCAATTCGCTTTGACTTTCACAGCGTTGAACCGTATTCTTAGTGACTCGCCGGTCGGGCAGGGGGCGGATGGCGAGAGGGTCGGGATGACCAATTCAGGATGCAATAGGCTCCGGCGTCGGAGGTGGACTATGAAGATGGAGGATTGTCGAGTGATGAATCAGATGTGCAAGATGGCGGGCTCCGGTGTCCTTGTGCTATGCGGCACGATGTTGCTCAGCGGCTGTGTAGTACTGGAAGAAAAATACACTGCAGAGAAGGCGCGGAGCTTGAACTTTCAGAGGCTGCTGGCTCAGGAGGAAAAACGCACGGCAGAACTCGATAGTGAAGTGAAGCGGACGAAGAAGGAATTGGCTGAATTCGAGGCGAGAAACCGCGAACTATCGGCGCAAGTCCAATCCGCCCGAGAACAAATGGGGCGTCTCCAAGAAGAAACCGAGGCGGTGAAGGAGTCGGCCATGTTGGAGCGGAAGGCGATGGAAGATATGCGAAAGATGGCTCCGCTCTCCGCGAGTAAACCCAAAAAAGCAGATCTGAAAGCAGATGTGGCGGCGCCGCAGGAGCCGGAGACACTCTTGCAGGAGGCCGAGAAGGATCTGGCCGGCCTGCCCGCTTCTATGGAAGTGGCCAAGCCGAGCGCAAAGCCCCTCACCAAAGCCGGGACCACGATTCATGTGGTGAAGCCGGGAGAAACGTTGTTTCGCGTCAGCCGCGCGTATGGCGTCTCGGTCGATAAGTTGAAGAAGTGGAACAAGCTGCCGGACGACATTATCGAAGTAGGCCAGAAACTCATCGTCGGAATGGAGTAATTCGGCAGGCATGGCGACGCCAACCTATTCACTCAGTTTAGACGAGTTCCGCCGGTACGCCAAAGAGGGCAACCTCATTCCGTTGTATCGGGAAATTCTGGCGGATTATGAGACTCCGGTGTCGGCCTTTGCGAAGATCGATCATGGTCCGTCGGCGTATTTGCTGGAAAGCGTGCAGGGCGGAGAGAAGTGGGCCCGCTACTCGTTCCTCGGCAGCGGATCGCCGATTCTCATGGTGGAAGACCGCGGCGATCTCGTGATCAAAGAGGGGAAGCGCGCCCGCCGTATCGCCTGTAAAGGCGCCCCGCTCGATCGTCTTCGCGAATTCATGGAGACGTATCGTCCGGTGACCGTTCCCGGGCTGCCCCGTTTCGTCGGAGGCGCCGTCGGATATCTTGGCTACGACATGGTGAGCACGTTTGAGAATATTTCGTTTCGCCGGAAAGAGAGTCTGAATCTTCCGGAGTTTGCATTTCTCCTGACCGACACGCTGCTCATATTCGACAATGTCGCGCAGAAGATTAAGGTGGTCGCCAATGCCCATGTCGCGTCGCAATCGGAGCGGGCCGTCCGTCAGGCCTATCGTCAGGCCACTGCTCGTATCGAAGGGATGATTGCCCGGTTGCGTCGGCCTCTCCGACGGACCGTTCCCAAACGCCGGCGCACGCCGATCTCTTTCACGCCGAATATGAGCAAGGCTGACTTCGAAAAGATGGTCGGCCAGACGCAGGAATATATCAAGGCCGGCGATATCTTTCAGTGCGTGCTCTCGCAGCGCTGGGAAACGAAGCTCCAGGCGACACCGTTTCAGCTGTATCGCGCGCTGCGCGTCGTCAATCCGTCGCCGTACATGTACTATCTCAGGATTGCGGGCGTCGAACTGGTGGGGTCGTCGCCGGAAATTCTGGTGCGGTGCGAAGACGGGCTGGTGTCCGTTCGTCCGATCGCCGGCACGCGTCGCCGAGGCGCCACCGCCGAGGAGGACGAGCAACTAGAGCGCCGTCTGCTGGCCGACCAGAAGGAGCGGGCCGAGCACATTATGCTCGTGGACCTGGGTCGGAACGATGTCGGGCGGGTGGCCGAGAGCGGCTCCGTCACTGTCGAATCGCTGATGAACGTCGAGCGCTATTCGCACGTCATGCATATTGTGTCCAATGTGAGCGGCCGGCTGGCTCCGGAGAAGACCGTTTACGATGTGCTGCAGGCCTGTTTCCCGGCCGGCACGGTGTCGGGGGCTCCGAAGATTCGCGCAATGGAAATCATCGAAGAGCTGGAGCCGACCAGGCGGGGGCCCTATGCCGGCGCGGTCGGGTACTTCAGCTTTTCCGGAAATATGGACATGTGCATCAATATCCGCACGGTCGTGGTGTCCAAGCGGCGCGCCTTCATTCAGGCCGGCGCCGGAATTGTGGCGGACTCGAATCCCGAACACGAATATGAAGAGACCTGCAACAAAGCTCGCGCCATGATGAAAGCCATCGAGTTGGCCGAGCAGGGGCTGGAATAGCGTCATGCTTTTGATGATCGACAATTACGATTCCTTTACCTACAACCTGGTGCAGTATCTGGGTGAACTGGGCGAAGATGTCCGCGTCTATCGGAACGACAAGATCACGCTGGAGCAGATCGAGGATCTTGCTCCCGCCCGTATCGTCATTTCGCCGGGGCCCTGCACGCCGAAAGAAGCCGGCGTCTCCGTCGAGACCATCCGTCGATTCGCCGGGCGTCTGCCGATCCTCGGCGTCTGCCTCGGCCATCAATCGCTGGGTGTGGCGTTCGGCGGGGAAGTGATTCGAGCGCAGCGGTTGATGCACGGCAAGACGTCCATGATTTCGCACGACGGGAAAACGATCTTCCACGGGCTGCCGAATCCCTTCGAGGCCACGCGTTATCACTCGCTGCTGGTGAATCCTAAGAATCTTCCGGACTGTCTGGAGATCTCGGCCAAGACGGCCGAAGGCGAAATTATGGGACTGCGGCACCGAACGCTCGGGGTCGAAGGCGTGCAATTTCATCCGGAATCGATTTTGACCAAGTCCGGGAAAGACCTGCTCAGAAATTTCTTAAAACTCTAGCCTCATCGGATTGTCCGCCTCCATCATGATCAAAGATGCCATCGCGAAATTGGCCGACCGCATCGACCTTTCCGAACAGGAAGCGGAGGAGGTATTGTCCGAGATCATGGAGGGCGCGGCCACTCCGGCGCAGATCGCCGCCTATCTGATGGGGCTCCGCCAAAAGGGCGAAACGGTGAATGAGATCGCCGGCTCGGCGAAAGCGATGCGCGCCCGCGCCACACGAATCCAGGTGGGCAGTTCGATCGTCCTGGATACCTGCGGAACAGGCGGCGACGGCGGGCACACGTTTAATATTTCGACGACCGCGGCATTCGTCGTGGCCGGCGCCGGACTGACTGTGGCGAAACACGGCAATCGGTCGGTCTCGTCGAAATCGGGAAGCGCCGACGTGCTGAGCGCACTCGGCGTGAAAATCGATCTTCAGCCGGAGCGTGTGGCGGATTGCATCAATGAGGTGGGCATCGGGTTTCTCTTCGCGCCAATCTTTCATGGCGCGATGAAACATTGCGCGGGGCCACGGCAGGAAATGGGGATTCGCACGCTGTTAAATGTGCTCGGTCCTTTGACCAATCCTGCGGGGGCCACACACCAGGTGCTCGGAGTGTATGATGCGAAGCTGACCGAGGTCATGGCCAAAGTGCTGGTGCAGTTGGGATCCCAGCATTGTTTCGTTTTGCACGGGATGGACGGGCTCGATGAGCTCACGGTCTGCGACCGCACAAAGGTCTCCGAAGGCAAAGGCGGGGTCGTCTCCAACTACTTTGTGACGCCTGAGGAATTAGATCTGCCTCGGGTTCACAAGAAGGAAATCGCCGGCGGCACTCCTGAAGAGAATGCCCGGATCGCGAGGGATATTCTCCAAGGGAAGAAGGGACCGAAACGCGACATTGTCTGCCTGAATGCCGCGGCTGCGATCGTCGCAGGCCAGCAGGCTAAGACGTTAAAAGAGGGGCTGCGCCTGGCGCAGCGATCGATCGACTCGGGCGCGGCGGCGGAGAAGCTCGATCAACTCGTGGCCTGGACGAAAAAGGCATCGTGACGCATGATCCTGGATCAGATTCTTGAACATAAGAAAGCGGAACTCCGGCACAAGCAGAGCCGCGGCTATCTGGCGGATCTGAAATCCGCCATTCGGGATGCGCCGCCGCCGCTCGGCTTTGCCGTCACGCTCGATGCGACGCGGACGGCGACGAGTCCGGCGCTGATCGCCGAAGTGAAAAAGGCGTCGCCGAGTCTCGGTTTGCTGCGCCCGGAGTTTTCCGTACACTTCGACTATCTTCGCATCGCGCGCTCGTACTATGAACATGGAGCCTCCGCCTTGTCCGTGTTGACCGACAAAGATTTCTTCCAGGGCGATCTGCGGTATCTGGCGGAGATCAAGAAGGCGCTTCCCATGCCTGCGCTGGACAAAGAGTTTATGGTGGGGGACATCCAGTTTTATGAAGCCAGAGCCCATGGGGCGGATGCGGTCCTCCTGATCGTGGCGGCGCTGGAAAAGCGTCAGCTCATCGATTTTCACGCGCTCGCGACCGAGTTGAAGATGGACACGCTCTTTGAAACGCATCATGAACGGGAATTGGATACGGTTCTGGAGTGGATTCCGACGGCCCGCATGATCGGAATCAACAATCGGGATCTCAAAACATTCACAACGGATTTGAGCATGACGTTCCGTTTGGCGAAACGCATTCCGTCCGACAAGATCATCATCAGCGAAAGCGGCATTCATAAGCGCGAAGATGTATTACGGCTGGTCGAAGCCGGTGTGCATGCCATGCTGGTCGGTGAGTCGCTGATTAAATCCGAGAGCATCGAGAAGAAGATTGCCGATCTTCGCGGGACAACGGTGTGAGTCAACAACCCCTGAAAGCGACGCGATTCCTGTGAAAGTCAAAATCTGCGGGATCACCAACGAGGCCGATGCGCGGGTTGCGGTTGAGGCAGGGGCCGATGCGCTCGGTTTCATCATGTATCGCAAGAGCCCGCGTTTCGTCGAAGCAGCGGTGGTCAAGCGGATTATCGATGAATTGCCGCCGTTTGTGGCGGCGGTCGGTGTGTTCGTCAACGAAGAGGCTGCCGCTGTGCGGCGGCTCATGGATGAGTGCGGACTCACTCTGGCTCAGTTGCACGGCGACGAGTCCGCGGCCTATTGCGAAGGGCTCGGCCGTCCGTCCATGAAAGCGCTTCGACTCAAGGATCGCGGAACATTTCTGGCGCTGGCCGAGTTTCAAGGGCGCGCGAACGTCCGTGCATTCGTGGTGGATGCCTTTTCCGATCACGCTTACGGTGGCACGGGACAGACCGTCGATTGGACGTTAGCGGCCGAAGCGGCTCGTGCCTCCCGGGTTCTCCTTGCCGGAGGGCTCACTCCGGACAATGTGGCGGAGGCGATTCTGCAGGTGCGGCCCTATGGTGTCGATGTGAGCAGCGGGGTCGAGGCGCGGCCGGGACAGAAGGATCGCGCCAAGGTGCAGGCGTTTGTTCAAGCGGCGAGACTTGTCTCGGCCTGAGACGCCCGATTATACTCCGCCGTTATCTGAAAGGATTGAACTGGACAATGAAGAAGGTCCCCGACAGCCATGGACGATTCGGCCCCTACGGCGGCCGCTATGTGCCGGAAACGTTGATGCCGGCGCTGCTCGAATTGGAGCGGGAGTATGCCGCGGCCGGAAAGGATCGCGGGTTCCGGCAGGAGCTGGCCTATTATCTCAAGCAGTATGTCGGGCGGCCGACGTCGCTCTATCATGCCTCCCGGCTGACCAAGAAGCTGGGCGGGGCCAGGATTTATCTGAAACGGGAAGATCTCTGCCACACCGGCGCGCATAAAATCAATAACGCGATCGGCCAGGTGCTCCTGGCCATGCGCATGAAGAAACCCCGGATCATCGCCGAAACCGGCGCGGGACAGCATGGCGTCGCGACGGCCACGGCGGCCGCGATGTTCGGTCTCGAATGTGAAATCTACATGGGCACGGAGGATATGCAGCGGCAGGCGCTGAACGTGTTTCGTATGCGCCTGCTCGGAGCGAAAGTCACCGGAGTCGATGCCGGCAGCAGAACGCTCAAGGATGCCATCAGCGAGGCCATGCGCGACTGGACCACGAACGTGCGCACGACCCATTACATTCTCGGGTCGGTGCTGGGCGCGCATCCCTATCCGATGATGATTCGCGATTTTCAGGCGATCATCGGACAGGAAGCCCGCAAGCAGATTCTTGCCGCGGAAGGGAAGCTGCCCGACTATCTCGTGGCCTGTGTCGGCGGAGGCAGCAACTCCATCGGATTGTTCCACGCGTTTCTCGGGGATAAGAAGGTCAAGATGATCGGTGTCGAGGCGGGAGGCACCGGCATCGAAAGCGGAAAGCATGCGGCGAGATTTTTCGGAGGGAAACCCGGCGTGCTCCAGGGCACGATGACCTATCTCCTGCAAGACGAAGACGGTCAGATCAATTTGACCCACTCGGTGTCGGCGGGGCTGGACTATGCGGCCGTGGGGCCTGAACACAGCCTCTATCACGACTTAAAGCGCGTTCAATACACCTATGCGACAGACGATGAAGCGCTCGCGGCCTTCGATTTGCTCGCGACGGTGGAGGGAATCGTGCCGGCGCTGGAAAGTGCCCATGCGATCGCTGAAGTTGTGAAACTGGCTCCGAAGCTCAAGAAATCCAGCGTCATCATCGCCAATCTATCCGGCCGTGGAGACAAGGATGTCCAGCAGGTGGCGCGGATGCGGGGGGTGACGCTATGACCGGACGGATTGAATCGACCTTTCAACGATTGCGCCAGGCAAACAAGAAAGCCTTGATTGCCTATCTGATGGCCGGTGATCCCACCTTGGCCGATACCGAGCGGCTGGTGCTGGAGATCGAACGAGCGGGAGCCGACATCATCGAACTGGGTGTGCCCTTCTCGGATCCGATCGCCGACGGTCCGGTCATCCAAATGGCGGCCGAACGGGGCCTGCGAAGCGGCGCGTCGCTCAGGAAGATCCTGGCCATGATGAAGGCGCTACGGACGAGTACGCAGGTTCCGATCGTGCTCATGGTCTACTACAATTCGATCCATGCCATGGGAATCGAGACGTTTTGCCGGGAGGCAGAGGCGGCGGGAGTCGATGGATTGATCGTCCCCGATATGCCTCCCGACGAAGCGGGGCCGTTGAAGGGTCCGGCTGCGGCAGCAGGGCTCCGGCTGATTTTTCTCTTGGCGCCCACCAGCACGACAGAGCGACGAGAATATGTCGCCAAAGAGTCGCAAGGATTTCTTTATTATGTCTCGCTCACCGGCATTACCGGCGCCAAGATTCAAGACATGGGGGAAGTCGGGAAGAATGTCGGCAAGATCAAGAAAGTGACCAAGACGCCGGTCGCAGTGGGATTCGGCGTATCAACGCCGGATGATGCGGCCAAGGTGTCGGCCATGGCGGACGGAGTCATTGTCGGAAGCGCGATCGTGAAGCAGATTGCGGCGCACCAGCAATCCTCAGATATGCCGGCTCAAGTCGGCCGCTTTGTCGCCTCTTTGAAAACGGCGATGAACCAGCGTGCCTAGGTAAGAGACAGGATTTAGGGTAAGACTGGCGGGTAGAGGCGGAACTACCGCTTACCGGAACTTGTCGACGGCGGCATGTACTTGATCATCTCATCGGTCAATTCGGCTGCGACGTCCTTCAAATTCGGCTTGAAAAACATGTAGCTGCTGGCCTTTTCATGCCTGGCCTTCCAGACCGTCGTTCCGGTCGTTGCGTCGATCAACCGCATACTTAGACCCACGCGACCGACGTTGTCCCCTTCCTTCCGTGAATACTCCCAGGCATTGATCCGGATCACCAGGAACGACTCGACGTTCAGCGATTTGCCCAGCTTGATGGCGGAATCCTTATCGGACTGGCCGGTCATCTCAAGCCTGGAGAAGTAGAAGACCAGCGAATCGAACGCTTCTTTGGAGCCCTGGAAGATATCTGTGACTTGCTCGGCCGGGACGACTCGCTCAATTCGTCCGGTCTTACTGAGCGATCCCGCCAGTACCTCCTGAATATCCTCACGCGCGCTGTCGTATTGGCTGGCCATCGGAGGCAGCACCGCCACCGACTGTGGACGAAACACCTTGGCGCCGGGACCTTCCCACATTTCTTGAAGGCCACCGCAACCGGCCAGCATGAAAAGACATGCACCGACAAGCAGAACATGTCGAGTAGGTCTATTCAGTAACATCATACTTTTCAGTATACCATTAGAATGTTAAAGAGATAGAGCCTGACGCCAATGCGCCGCGCTCACGGAAGTCATACCCGCCTCCGATGTCGACTCTGAGGGCGAAGACCCGTAGGCCAATGCCTGCAGTCGGGGTAATAGTCGCGGCGGCATCCTGCACATTCTTGTAGGCACCGACACGCAGGGAGAGGAATTCATTCAGAATTGTTTGTTCGGCGCCGACGCTCAGCACCTGGCTCTTGATTCCAGGGATAAAGGTTTTGTTCGAGGTCACATCCATATCGGCGGTTAACGTCAACGATGAGTAGGGGTTGACGGCCACGCCGCCGCGCACCTGAGGCACCATTTTGTATTTGCTTCCATCCGGGGCATCAAATTCAGGTTGAGTCAGGTCCTTGGCTACAACTCCGAGCCGCAACCAGGAAGCGGGTCGGTAGATCGCGCCGACATCGACACTGAAAGCCGATGAGAGTTTGGCTTTGCCGAGGTTGTCGGTAAGGGTGATATCTTGGCCACCGGTGACGGTCGCCGATCCGGCATAGGCTGCCCCCTGAATTGCTTTGGCCGTGACACCAATGGCAAAGGTCTTGTCCGCAAATGCATAGGCATAAGAGAAAGCGGCCTGCCTTGCCTCTAGCCCTCGCAGCAGAAACGTTCCCTGCACGTTAGTGCCGGAAACTGCAAATCTTCTACTCGGGTCGACAAATGCTCCCCCTGTCGCCACGTCGGATACATTGAACCCGAATGCATGCTCACCAGCATGCCCTTTAAAGTAGAGCCCACCAGCGGCCGCAGCAGAAATTGTTCCTTGGTTGATACGATTGGCCAAATCCTGCGCAGCGGCGGCATCAGTTCCACCAAAATTCTTGATGTCATCCAAAGTTTGGCGAACCCCCAGCCGGTCCACGCCTTGCCCGGTCCCCACAATTCGGATATCCACCGTCTGCGTCATGGCCAGGCCGGCCGGATTCCAATAGGTGGCGAGAGCATCTGTCGTAATTGCGACACCGGCGCCGCCCATCCCGGCCGCCCGAGGGCCGACCACGGCAAATTCCACGGCCGGCGCATGGCTCGGAACAAAAACCAGCACGGTCAATCCAAGAGCGCGAATGAATAGATGTTTCATAGTCTTACCCCGCATGAAACTCGAAAGGACTCTGCAATGAATTGCAGTCTAGGGATCTTAGCGATGTCCGTCAAGACTTAGACGATCATCCCATCCTGCATGTAAACGATGCGATCGGACTGGGCGGAGAGCTTGTCGTTGTGGGTGACAATCACGAAGGTGGTCTTGCGTGTCCGGTTCAGCTCCCGAAGGAGCCCAAAGAGGGACTCGCCTGTATGGGTGTCTAGATTTCCGGTCGGTTCATCGGCCAGGACAAGATCGGGTTTTTGAAGCAGCGCCCGGGCGACGGCCACCCGCTGTTGTTCGCCGCCGGACAGTTCTCCCGGTTTGTGATGGAGCCTCTGTCCCAAGCCGACTTCCTCCAGTAGGAGAGTGGCCTCCTGCTCGACTTCCTCGATGGGACGCCGCTGGATGAGCGCCGGCATACAGGCGTTTTCCAACGCGGTGAATTCCGGTAGCAGATGGTGAAATTGAAAGACAAACCCGATGCGGCGATTGCGAAACTCCGCCTGCTGTGCTTCGGACATCTGGAAGAGATCCTGATTATCGAAATAGACGGTGCCTTTCGTCGGCCGGTCGAGCATGCCCATGATATGGAGCATGGTGCTCTTGCCGGCGCCCGATGCTCCGACGACGGCGACCATCTGTCCGCGCGGAATGTCCAGATCGATCCCCTTGAGCACGGTGAGTTCTTGTGATCCCATGGTGAAGGATTTGTGGAGGTCCGTGATTCGGATCATCGGATGGCTCTCACCGGTCATTGGTGTGGGCGTGGTGCTCATTCGTAGCGCAGGGCCGCCACCGGTTCGAGTTTGGCTGCCTGGAGCGACGGGTAGACGGTTGCGGCAAAACTGATGAGGATGGCGGAGCCGGCCACGAGCAGCACGTCGAGCGCCTGGACGTGGACCGGAATTCTGGAGATGTAATAGACGGTCGGGTCGAAGGTCCAAAAGGTCTGAATGAGCCAGAGGAAGGCATAGCCCAGGGGAATGCCGATGGCTGTGCCGCTGAAGCCGATGATGAGGCCGTTCAGCATGAAAATACGCCGGATGCTCTTCCGCGTGGCGCCCATGGCTTTCAAAATCGCGATCTCTTTTTGTTTTTCCGTCACGATCATGGTGAGTGTGCTGACGATATTGAATGAGGCGACGATGGTAATCAGGACGAGCAGGAGGAACATCATGGTTTTTTCCAGCTTGAGCGCCGAAAAGAGATTGCGGTTCATCTGCATCCAGTCGCGGGCTCCGTAGACAAAGCCCAGAGAGCCTTCGATGTTGTGGGCGATGTCGCTCGCGCGAAAGACGTCGGTCACCTTGACTTCGATGCCGGAGACGGTCGTTCCCATATTGAAGAACTTTTGAGCCTCGGCAAGATCGATATAGGCCAGCGAGGAATCGTATTCGTACATCCCTGAGTGGAAGAGGCCGACGACGGCAAAGGTGCGAATCTTCGGGACCATGCCCATGGCGCTGATCGGGCCGACGGGCGAGACCACGTTGACGGTGTCACCCACGAACGCCCCGAGGCGCATGGCCAGCTCTTTTCCAAGAATGATTCCGGGCTTTTCCGTTTCCACGGCCGGTCCGGTCGGATCATCGGCAGGAGGCTGCTTGATCTTCACGGGTTTGCTCAGGTCGGACAGCTCGCCGGTTCCGAGATTCTTGGCAAGCTCGGTGACATGCCCTTCCCGTTGAGGGTCGATCCCGCGGAGCACGATGCCTTGGACGCCGTTGGGCGTCGTCAGCAGGACCTGCTTCAGGACAAACGGGGTGGCGGCCACGACATCCTGGACTGCTTCAATCTGTTTCGTGGTCGGTTCGTAGTCGGACATGCCGTCTTTCATACGATCCTGCACGATAATATGGGCCGTGGTACCGAGAATCTTGGCCTGAATGTCCTCTTTGAAGCCGGTCATGATGCCGACGGTCCCGATCAGGGCGGCCACGCCGAGGGTAATTCCGGCGATCGATACGAACGTGTTGAGCGAGATCGTACGGTTCCGCCGCTTGGCGCGGAGATAGCGGAGGCCGACAAAGATTTCGTACGGCATCGACATGGGCGATTATTTCTCCGGCCGGAGTTGAGGAAACAGGACGACATCGCGGATCGAGGCCTGGTCGGTGAACAGCATGATCAGGCGATCGATGCCGATGCCCTCGCCGGCGGTGGGCGGCATTCCATATTCCAATGCGCGCAAGAAATCCTCATCGACGAGATGCGCTTCTTCATCGCCGGCTTCGCGTTGGACTGCCTGGCCTTCGAACCGTTCCCGCTGATCGAGCGGGTCGTTCAACTCAGAGAACGCATTCGCGATTTCGCGCCCGGCGATATAGAGCTCAAATCGATCGGTGAGCGATGGATTGGAATCTTTGCGCCGCGCGAGGGGCGAGATTTCGATCGGGTAGTCGGTGATGAAGGTCGGTTGAATCAGATTCGGTTCGACGGTTTCCTCGAAAATCTCGTTCACCATATTGAAGAGCGTAGCCTTGGGGTCGACCTGAATGCCGAGGGACTTCGCGGCAGCAGCGGCCTTTTCGCGGTCTTGCAGGACGGAAGGATCCAGCTTGTTCACTTCCAGAATGGACTGGTGATAGGACCAGCGTCGCCAGGGCGGGGTGAGGGTGATCTCTTTACTCTGATACTCGATCACGGTTTTGCCGAGCAACTGCCGGGCCAGGCTGGAGACCATGTCTTCGGTCAGGACGATCAAGTCCTGATAGTCCGCGTAGGAGACGTAGAACTCCAGCATCGTGAATTCGGGGTTGTGAATCGTCGAGATGCCTTCATTGCGGAAGTTGCGATTGATTTCGAATACGCGGGGAAAGCCGCCCACGATGAGCCGCTTGAGGTACAACTCCGGGGCGATGCGCAAATAGAGATCGATGCCGAGCGCGTTATGATGGGTCACAAAAGGTTTCGCCGCCGCGCCGCCCGGGATCGGATGCATCATCGGAGTTTCGACTTCCAGGAATCCGCGTTCGATCAGGTATGACCTGATGCCCGCAATGATTCGGCTTCGGATAGCGAAGATGCTGTGGACGTCCGGATTCGCAATGAGATCGACGTAACGCTGCCGATAGCGCGTTTCGACGTCGGTGAGCCCGTGCCACTTTTCAGGCAACGGTCGAAGGGCCTTGCTCAAGAACGTCAACTCACGGACTTCTACGGTGAATTCATTCGTTTTGGTGCGGAAGAGGGTGCCGGTGACTCCGATCCAGTCGCCCAGGTCGAGCTGTTCCGTCACCATATAGGACTGTTCGGTGAGCAGATCTTTTTTGAGATAGACCTGCAAGCGGTCTGCGCCGTCCTGCAAGACCGCAAAACCGGCTTTCCCGAACCGGCGCAAGGCGACCACGCGGCCGGCGAAGGTGCAACCGATCTTCTCCTCTTCCAGGACTTCCTTGGGCTTTTCGGAATGCAGCTTGATGAGCTGCCCGGCGCGGTCTTTCACTTCGAATCGAGTGCCGTAGGGAGCCACGCCAGCCGCGCGCAGCTGGTCGAGCTTCTTGATGCGTTGCTGTCGTTGTTCGTTCAATTCATCCATGGTCGTTCCGTGTCCCGTTAATCCTCATCCGTGCCGGCCGTGGTCGGCGCGAGGAGCGTTCCGGCCATCTTTTTCTTCAGGTACGCTTCGATAAATGTGTCCAGATCGCCGTCCATGACCGCCGCGACGTTCCCGGTTTCATGGGCAGTCCGGTGGTCTTTGACCATTTGATAAGGCTGGAACACATAGGACCGGATCTGACTGCCCCAGCCGATCTCTTTCTTTTCGCCGACGATGGCGTTGAATTCCGCCTCCTTCTTTTTCTGCTCCACTTCGAAGAGGCGGGCTTTCAGAATCTTCATCGCGCCATTGCGATTCTGAAGCTGCGATCGCTCGTTCTGACATTGCACCACGATGTTGGTGGGGATGTGCGTGATCCGGATCGCCGTTTCAACTTTGTTCACATTCTGGCCGCCGGCGCCGCCGGCTCGAAACGTATCGATTCTGAGATCTTTGTCGTCGATCACCACATCGATGTCTTCATTGATCTCCGGATAGACGAAGACCGAGGCAAACGAAGTATGGCGCCGCTTGTTGGCGTCAAACGGGGAAATCCGCACCAGGCGATGCACGCCGGCTTCAGCCTTCAAGTAGCCGTAGGCATAGGGGCCCGTCACCGAGATGGTCACGCTCTTGATGCCGGCTTCGTCGCCGTGGAGTAGATCCAATGTTTCCACCTTGAACTTTTTGGTTTCAGCCCAGCGGACGTACATGCGCAGGAGCATCTGCGCCCAATCCTGCGACTCGGTGCCCCCGGCGCCGGGATGAATGGCCATGATCGCATTGTTCGAATCCAGTTCTCCTGAAAGGAGCATCTCGACGCGAAGCGTGGCCAGCGTGGTTTCAAGCCGATGAAGCTCCGTCGCCAGCTCTAAGTCAAGGGAGGCATCCTGGCTTTCCTCCGCCAGTTCCAGCATGGCCTGAAGGTCGCCGAGTTTCGCTTCGATCGCACGCCATTGGATGAGCTCGCGCTCAAGCGTGACTTTTTTTCTGCTGGTCGATGCGGCTGATTTGGTGTCGTTCCAGAATGTCAGGACGCCCATCTTGGCTTCGAGCTCTTCGAGCTCGGCGGTCATGCGAGCGAGGTCAAAGATGCCCCCGTAGTTCCGAGACTTGCTCTCCGACGGTCTGCACGCGACTCCGCATCTCTTCCAACATGACAAGCATCCTTTCGAATTACACCGGGGTGATGGCGGTCGTGCCACAAGCTGACTCCTTCGGCCGGAGCAGACTGATCAGGCACAACAGCGCGCAGATTACCACATAGCGGCAGACAAGCACAGGCTCGCTTACACCGGGGTGATGGCGGTCGTGCCGTGAACCGGTTCCTTCGGCCGGAGCAGACTGATCAGGCACAACACCGCGCAGACTACCACACAGCCGTAGGCAAACACATCCCCGTACCGGCTGTAGAACGTGCGCGGTTGCCAGACCGGAAGAGTGGCTTGCACAGACTCCTCAGTGAACAGTCCGGTGGCGTGCAGAATCCGTCCGTAGGGATCGATGGCCCCGGTGATCCCGGTGTTGGCGGAACGCGCAAAGGCCAGGTGATTTTCTACCGAGCGGAAGACCACCATGGAAAAGTGCTGGGCGGGCGCCGATGAATTGCCGAACCACCCGTCGTTCGTAATGGTCACCAGAAATTCAGCGCCGTTGATCGCGAGCTGCCGGACTAGATCCGGAAAGATCACCTCATAGCAGATGGCTACGCCGAACTTCAGGGGGCGGGGCGGAACGGACGTTCCGTCTTTCCGCATCGCCGCCTTCGGAGTCAGCGACAGCGTTGTTCCGCCTGGACCAGCCTCAAAATCGCCGATGCCTTCAACCAGCTTATCGAGAAAAAACAGCAACGATGATTTCAGCGGAATGAATTCTCCGAACGGGACTAAATGATGCTTGTCGTACCGTCCAAGGATCGTTCCGTCCGCCGACAAGAGATAGGCACTGTTCAATAGGTAGGGACGGCGGTCCGGATAAAAGCGGAGCGCCGGGCTGCCGAACAGGATCGGGGCTTTGGCCCGGTCGGCCAGGGCCATGAGTTGGAGCTGATAGTCTTTCTCCCGCTCGAATATGAATGGCGTGGCGGCTTCGGGCCAGACGATCAAGTCGGTCGTGTTGCCGAACCGGTTGGTCAGACGATCCAATCGCTGCATGGTCTCGTCGCGAAACGCGATGTCCCATTTCACGGCCTGCTCAATGTTGGGTTGCACCAGTCCCACGGTGATGGTGCCCTTGGGTGGCATGAGGCCGGATCCGGTAAGAAGCGAATCCCCGTATCCGTACGTCAGCGCCATGAGCAGACTGGTGACGGTGACGAGTTCCCACGGCAATTTCTTCGGCCGGAATCCACGAAAGAAGGGCATGAGCCACAGCACCAGTTCGGCGAGCGTGAGGTTTACGAGGATAATCAGGAAGGAGACGCCATACACACCGAGATGGTCGGCGACCTGGATGATTGCCAGTTCGCGATATTGTGAGTAGCCCAGCAAGCTCCAGGGAAATCCGGAAAACGCGTAGGTCCTGAGCAGTTCGAGCGAGACCCACACGCAAGGCGAAAAAATAATTCCGTACCGTGGTAAGAATTCGCGTAGCCAGACGACGCTCCAACTATAGATTCCGATGAAAAGTCCGAGATAGGCAGTGAGCAGGAGCAAAATGGCGTAGCTGACTGGAAGGGGGACTTTCCCATAGGTGGTCATCGCGGTGACCACCCAGGCCATAATTCCGGTGAATCCAATGGTCCCTGCCAGGCATCCAATCCAAAAGGCGCGCCGTCTCGTAGATGAGTCCAGGGCGACATGGAGGGGAATCATGGCGACCCATGCGAGGAGACCCAGATCAAATTTCGGGAAGCACAGAGGGAGCAGGAGGCCGCTTATGCAGGCAAGAATGAGCTGGCGCGCACGCATTCGATCCATCGTGCGGTACCATAACGAAAGCGATTTCGACTTGCAAGGAATCGATAGAAGGAGCAAATTGCTGAATCGGAGAGATGTGAAGATGTGGGTGTTGCTGGCGGTGCTTGTTGCCGGTCCGGCGGCGGAGGCCCCAGCCCATGCTGAAGAGTTTCACGCACTTGGCGACCGGATTTCCGGTAAGCTGATTCGAGGTATCGTGAATTTTTCGACCGGATGGATAGAGGTCCCGCGTCAGATTTATGAAGTCGGGACTCATGAGGGCTGGGTGCGTGGTATGCTACGCGGTCCGTTCGACGGAATCGGAATGTTTTTCGCGCGCACCGTGGCCGGTGCTGTGGAAACAGCGACGTTTCCGGTCCCGCTGCCGACCTATAACCCCCTGTTGATGCCGGCGTATGCGTGGGAATCAGAGGATTCCTCCGGCATGACGGCGGCTGACGGCAAGTAGACACGGAACATTTTCGAGGAAGTCTATGGACGAGTTGAAACACACCCGCAGGATACGTATTACACCATTCTCAAAATCGGCCATCGCGCCACCGGATGACTCAGCTATATGGATGGGCGGAGAAGCTTCAGTGGGCACTCAGGCCGGGCGGCATGTCCGCCAGACTGAGCGGAACCGGCCAGGGCTCGCCCTCACGATTCTCGGCCTCACATTTTTGGGTGGCCTTGCCTTGGGAGCCGTCACGTCCAGACTTTTGCGCAAGACGCGGCGATAGTCTAACCCCCATTCCTCTTATTTGTTCCGCTCAGGTTGTTGGTGGATCCAGAGTTCGGGGGCGTGGGCTGTTGCCTGGTAGGCTTGGCCGAACCCCAGGACCAGGTGGGCGTCCTGTAGCTGCAGCTCCCACAGCGAAAAATCTGCAAATTCGAACGTCATGGCAGCGTTAGGGAATCGGGCGAGATAGCGTTCTTTCATCTGCGCATACGTGGGCGTGTCCGGTGCCAGGATGGCGGCCGTGCCCTGTAGATTGATTCTGCGCAGGGCTAACGGGTTTTTCTCAGCGTGATCGGGTTCGGAGAGGAAGAGCGATACCTGCGGGTCCTGACGCAGATGTTGGGTGTGCAGGGCAAGCCGGCTCAAGTGTAAATAGACTCTCGTCCAATTTTCGCCAAGCACATAGGGCACATGCAAGCCGAAAGGCTTCCCTTGTCTCATCGTGAGAAGCACGCCTGTTCGCACCTCCTGCGTCAGCATTGTCCACGCTTCGCGTACCGCTTCATTGTTCATCGACTCGGCCATCATCCAGATTCGCTCGCACTCAAAGGCGCGTTGGTGATAATAATCCTATCGGTATCAGACCGTCATCTCTTCATGATGGGCCGTAGGAGTTACGGCTCATTGTGTTTCCGGACGTGGGCGCAGTGAAGATCCGGCAGTCAATCTTGCACCAAAGGAGCTGATCATGAAAAATGTTGAGATGACCGTCGAAGGAACCATGCTGACGATCAAGGTGGATTTGTCCAAGGAGTTCGGTCCATCCGCATCAGGGAAGACCACGATCATTGCCTCAACAGAAGGCAATGTGACGATTCCAGGACGGGAAGAGAAGGTCGGATTGAACGTCTATCGCAAGAAATAGCGATGAACCGGGAAGGGGGGAGGGCGCCTGCTCCCCGATGACCGCTGTTTCCTGCGAAAATGCCTTCAATATTCACGAAATTCTGACGGTTTCTCCACAGCGGGAGCTGATTGCTGTGCATAAGTCCGGCCTGGTTGGGTCTATTCGGCTCTAGACAAACCAGTTTCGGTCAGCCGATCACCATGGAATCTATTCCCGCCCACGGATTGTGCAAAAGAAAAAGAATCATCCGTCAAGCCGCTAAATATAGGGGGTCCATGAACGGAGGCACAATGCCTACTTATTAGGCAATCTGCTCGCATGACTGTTGAGATCGGCCATTTCAACGATAGGATCTCACTCATGCACAGAGTTATCCACAGAAGTTGGGGAGTCCCGGCAGAGCATGGTTATGAATCACGGTTTCGGCAGTGGAAGTGCTTGGTTTTTGAGAAGTCCGGCGGAGTGTGAAATATGTTTTTCTTCCGGAGGGAGAAAATATTTTCACGCTTCGCTCGATGCTCGCCGGCTCCATCTGAATTGGCTCCTCGGTTCGCAAGAGACCCTTGACTCACTCAGTCGGTGGGCCTACTCTAACCGCGTGGGGGGAGTTAACGCCCCGAGGGAATATGGTTCATAAGGGGGTTGAGTGTGAGAGCGGTGCGCAGGACCAGCTTGTACTGGGAAGCCTAATGCTCTCCCGAGATCTCCGCCGTACCTACTGACTCCTCGGTAGGTGCGTGCTCCTCCCACCCTAAACAGTTCCGGCGGATTGTTGTCCTGCCTGCGAATCTCCTCTTTGCCATCAGGTCGCTCTCGATCCTGTTACGAGGGTTTTCTCGGCGGGGCAATCTGTGTACAATGCCGCCCACTTTTCCAACATGCTGCTGTGAGAGGGTGAATGGCCATCGCGCGTTCCGTTTCGAAGTCCGCTTCTGCTGCTCAACCAGTTTCTGAATCAGCCGGCCCGAAGAAGGCTGTCGCCAAACCGGTTCAACAGGTCACCGCAGCCGAGATGGGGGCGCGTCAGCGGGAAATTTCCGTTTCTGAATTCTTCACGAAGAACCGGCACCTGCTCGGGTTTGATAACCCACGTAAGGCGTTGTTGACCTGTGTGAAGGAAGCGGTCGATAACGCGCTCGATGCCTGCGAAGAAGCCGGGATTCTTCCGGAAGTGACCGTCAAGCTGGAAGTGGTCTCGAACGGGGAGCCGGTCGCTCCCAGCCAGGCGTCCAGATTTCGCATCACGGTCACGGACAACGGCCCGGGCATCGTCCGTCAGCACATTCCTCGGATCTTTGCAAAGCTGCTCTATGGCTCAAAGTTTCATCGCATGCGGATGAGCCGGGGCCAGCAAGGCATCGGAATTTCGGCGGCGGGCATGTACGGACAATTGACGACCGGAAAGCCGGTCAAAATCATTTCCCGCACCGGGCCGAAAGCCGTCGCGCATTATTTTGAAGTGCAGATCGACACGAAGAAGAACGAGCCGCTCGTTCATGAAAATAAGCGGATCGAATGGCACCAGCCGCAAGGCACGCAAGTCTCGATCGAGGTCGAAGGAAAATATCAAAAGGGCCGGGCCTCCGTCGACGAATGGCTGGAGCAGACCTCCATCGCCAATCCGCATGTGCGGCTGATCTACTATCCTCCGGAAGGGGAGGCCAAAGAGTATCCCCGTACCTATCACGAACTGCCGCCCTCTCCGCGTGAGATCAAGCCGCATCCTTACGGCATCGAATTCGGCATGTTACTGAAGATGTTGCAGGATACCAAAGGCCACTCGGTCTCCGGTTTCCTCTCCGGCGATTTCTGCCGGGTCTCGCCGCAACTGGCGGATGAAATCTGCAAGGCCGCCAAAGTTTCTCCCCACATGAAGCCGCGAGACCTGAAGGGGCCGGCCGCGGAGATTCTTTATCGGACCATTCAAAACACCAAGATTATGGCCCCGCCGACGAATTGTATTTCTCCCATCGGCGAGCGGGCCATTCTCTCCGGGCTGTACAAGCAGATCAAAGGCGAATTTTATACGGCGGTGAGCCGGCCGCCGGCTGTCTATCGGGGCAATCCCTTTATCATCGAAGCCGGGTTGGCGTTTGGCCATCGACCGGAAGATCAGACCAAACCGAAACAACCCGCCATGCCGAAAGCGGAAGGCGAGGATGATGAGACGGACTCGGAGCTCGCCCGCGTGATCCGTTACGCGAACCGAGTCCCCTTGCTCTATCAGCAGTCCGCCTGTTCCACCTTCAAGGCTGTCCTCAGCACCTCATGGAAGAATTACGGTGTCACTCAGTCACGCGGCGCCTTGCCTGGCGGGCCGATGGTGATCTTCGTGCATATGGCGTCGGTGTGGGTGCCGTTCACGAGCGAATCCAAGGAAGCCATTGCCGATTACGATGAAATTCAGAAGGAAATCACCCTCGCGCTGCGCGAGTGCGGCCGGCGGCTGGGGTTGTTCCTGCGGCGGCGGGAGCGCGCGGCCGGCGAATATCGGCGGCGCAATATTTTCGCGCTTTATATCGAAGAAGTGGTGGAAGCCTGTCATCGCCTCAAGGGCGGGATGCTGGCAAAAGAGAAACTGAAAGCGCAGCTCCAGAAGATCGCCACGTCCCGCACAGGCGGCCTCAAAACGGATGAAGCGCTGGGGAAAACCGGCGCAGGACCGGAAGGCTTGCCCCATTCGATCATCGTGACCGCCGAAGGCGTGGAAGGCGAAATTGAACTGGCCACGCAGGTTCAGGCTGCGGTTGAGCCGGCGGCACAGGCCGCAACGACAACGCCGCACAAGGCTGATTCCTCTGCTCCAAAAGACAGGAAGGGCAAGACGTCACAGACGGCTTTGTCGGCCGATAAGAGGCTCACGGATCAGAAGTCGAAGGGAAAATCGGCAAAATCCGTCAAGAACGCTGCGCCTGGAGGAAAGAAATAAAACCACATGGCGACCAAACAGAAAAAAACGACGGCCGTTGAGAAGAAGCTCGTCGGCCTGGCGGACATTGTGATCGCGGCGGCCGACCGGTCGAAAGACCCGACGTTTGCGATTCCCATTCGCGCCCTCTCGAACGTATCCTTCAATGAGCGCAAGGGGCTCATTGAGATGGGGAGTAAGAAGCAGGCGCGGTCTTTCTTCAATGTCGGCATGGCCAAGAAGTTCATGCAAACGGTGCTGGTCGCCGATGCTCTTTCCGAATTGCAGCGGGCGGACCTGACCACCTCGCTGCGAGAAATTTACTACCGGACAAAACATACGATTCAAGATTCACATGAGAACACCTTCGATACACAGGATGAATCGGACCCGGTCATCGAAGACCTTGAGGTGTCGCTTGCGGCCTTGCGCGAAGAGCTGCATGTGCGGGCGGAGAACAGCGGGAGCATCGTCGGACCGGTCGTGTTCGGCGATGACGGGGATCGGGTGGATTGCGCCAAACTCGGCAAGGGCGGTTATTCGGTGCCGTCGATCGTCGAGCCGGAGTATCTGGAGATCCGCCGCTGCACTGCCGACTTTCTGTTGCTCGTCGAAAAAGGGACGCAGTGGAATCGCCTGTCGGAGGACAAGTTCTGGCGGCGGTATAACTGTGTGCTCCTGACCGGAAACGGCCAGCCGCCGCGCGGCGTCCGCCGGCTGGCGCGACGGCTTCACGAAGAACATAAGCTGCCGGTGTATGTGCTGGTCGATAACGACCCCTGGGGGTACTACATTTATTCCGTGATCAAGCAGGGCTCGATCAATCTCGCTTTCGAGAGCCAGCGCATGGCCATCCCCAAAGCCAAGTTCATCGGGCTGTCGAGCGCCGACCCCGAACGATACGAACTGCCCCGAAACGTGGGCATCAAGCTGAACGAGAAAGATATCGCCCGGGCGAAAGAGCTGATGAACTATCAATGGTTCCAGAAGCCGGCCTGGCAAGCGGAGATCAAGCGCATGCTGACCAGCGGGCTCAAGTACGAGCTGGACTCGCTCGCCAATAAAGATTTTCAATATCTGACCAAGAAGTATCTGCCGAGAAAGCTCAAAGAAAAAGATTGGATCGATTAGTTGTGGGGGCGAGAGAGGCGCGTCAGGCACGGCAGGCGCGCCGTGTAGAATGAGCTGTTCCAATCCGACTCGTCCAGCAGGTCACGCCAGTCTCGCGCGGCGCGCGGCTGCAGACTTTTCAGACACACCATGAAGACGTTACCTCCTTGGACCGCTCCGCTACGCGACTGGCAGCGGCGCGCGCTCGCCGCCGTCCAGACTCATCAGGCGGCGGATTTTCTCGCCATGGCCACGCCGGCGGCCGGAAAGACGCGTTTCGCCCTGCGCGTCGCGCACGAGTTTCTCGCAAAGGGCGACGCGCGTCGCATCCTGGTCGTGTGCCCGACCAACCATCTGCGCACCCAATGGTCGGAGGCAGCCGGAACAATCGGCCTGCAGCTCGATCCGGCGCTGACGAACGATCAAGCCGGCGAAGCCTCCGATTATCACGGCGCCGTCGTGACCTATCAGCAGGTCAGCCTTGCTCCGACGATTTTTCAGCGAGCGTGCAAGAGCAAACCGACGCTCCTCATTCTGGATGAGTTGCACCATGCGGGAGACGGCAAACACTGGGGGAAAGCGCTGCGCACGGCTTTCGACCCGGCGGTGTTTCGCCTGATCCTTTCCGGCACGCCGTTTCGCTCTGACAATAATCCGATCCCCTTCATCCGTTATGAGCAGGGGGAAAGCCATGCGGACTTTGCCTACGGCTATACGGAGGCGATTAAAGACAGTGTGTGCCGGCCGATTGTCTTTCCCAGCTATGAAGGCGAATTGACCTGGCTCTCCGACGGCCGCGAGCATACGGCGACCTTTGAGGATGGCTTGAAGTTTGATCTCCAGCGCGAGCGGTTAAAGACGGCGCTTCTGCAAGAATCCTGGCTGGGTCCGGTCATTACCGATGCGCACAAGCAATTGATCCGGTTGCGCAAGGAAGAACAGGCCGATGCCGGCGGATTGATCGTCGCCATGGATCAGGACCATGCCCGGTGGGTTTCGGAGCTGATCGGGAAAATCACCGGCACGAAGGCCGTCGTGGCCGTCTCGGATGATCCGGGCGCGTCACGGACGATCGCGTCATACTCCGATCATAAAACTCAAGCCTGGCTGGTCGCGGTGAACATGGTGAGCGAAGGAGTGGACATCCCCCGGTTGCGGGTCGGGGTCTACGGAACCAACGTGTTGACGGAGATGTACTTCAGGCAGGTGGTCGGGCGATTCGTGCGCATGCAGGACGGCATGCCGACTCCGCAACGGGCCTGGCTCTACTTGCCGAAAGATCCGATCCTGGTGCACTACGCCCGGCAAATCAAGGCAGAACGCGATCATGTCCTGGAAGATATTATGCCGGCCGGGCAGCGGGATTTGTTCGGACGCATCACCGTGTCCGGCGTCAAAGAGTACATGCCCTTGAATGCGGTGGCGAAACTCGATTCGCTGATCGGGGAGGAAGATCCGCGAGGGGAGAGTGGAGGCGCGATCGCAGGAGATATCGCGGTCTCATTGCATGAACAAAAACAGGATCTTCGTGATACGCATCGTCTGCTGGTGGCTTCCGTGGCGCGAAAGACCGGCGTTGATCATCGGCGCCTCAATGCGGAACTCATCGCGCGGACCGGAGGGCGCGTCGATCAGGCCACGATCGAGCAGCTGCAGAAACGCATTCAACTGTTGGAGCGGTGGCAGGAACGGGGTTATGACGGCAAGCGATAACTGAAGGAAAGCCGCTGGCGGCAGCATCCGGCTTGCCCACTCATTTCGCCGGGTGTTAAGATCCGCCATCGACTTTTCTGGAGATACGCTATGCCAAGCATCATGTTATTGGTTTCGCCCAGCTGCGGAGCCTGTCCTTCGGCCAAAAGTCTGTGGAAGCAGCTGCGAGTGAAATATAGTTTTTCCTACCGGGAAGTCGACATCACGACACCGGATGGCGCGGAATTGGCCAATCGCCATTCGGTGCGGGCGGTGCCCGCCACGATTATCGATGGACGGCTGACGTTTGTCGGAGTGCCCAGTCGGGAAAGCGCCGAAAAGGCGTTGTTGCTGAAAATGAAGCCGCGCGAATAAGGCGCGGGAGAAGAATAGAGCCGCCGATGGTTGATGACGACGGTGACGACTTTGAATTGCCGGACTTGCCCATCTACGACAAGGGACCGCCGCCGGATTGTCCGATCTGCGGCGACCCGATGAAGTTTATCGATGGCGATTGGGCCTGTGTCGACTGCAACGGAGAATTGCTGGGGCCTGAGACAGGCTAGCGCTGCAGTGACCGGTGATGGGTGATCAGTGATGAGGGATGACCAAGCTGTTCGCCCAGGCTCAACCATTCATAGTCCTGCTCGTCACCGATCACACATCACGCGTCACAGCTTCTGATGCTCCGCGTCATTGCCGGCCGTTTTCATCCGTCGCTCGAATCCGCGCTGATCGCCCAGGTGAGCCAGGCGAAGGCGAAGGATCCGTTCGCTCCACTCGCGATTGTTGTGCCCTCGACGCCACTCCTTGCCCGCGCGCGTCATGTGCTGGCCGCTGAGCTGCGGGCCACGCTCAATATCCACTTCATGACCTTCCATCAGTTGGCGCTCCGTCTGGCCGATGAGCGGCGCAGCCGCCTGGCGCAATCTCCGTTGCATGTCGTCGACGATATCTTTTTCGAACAGTTGGTCCGGCAGATCGTGCAGGTCCGGCTCTCCGGTTTGGCGCCGCTGCAACAGCTTGGGCAGTCATCCGGCATGTGGGGCGCGCTGTGGTCGACCATTCGTGACTTGAAAGATGCCGGCGTCGATCCTGCCGTTGCCTTGCGCGGACTTGACGAGGGCTGCTTCGATCAGGAGGATCACGCCTGGCTGACGGCGTTGTTCTCATTGCACGCCGCCGTTCGGGATGTCGGAAAGATGTTGGATATCGGCACTCCGGACGATCTGGCCGAGTCGCTCATCCCGGAGGTTCCCCATTCTCCGTTTTTAGCCGCGCTGCGGCACGCATTCTATTACGGATTCTACGATCTGACCCAGGTGCAGCTGTCTTTGTTTGAGGCAATCGGCAGCGCGATTCCCACAACCTTGCTCTTTCCCGTCGAACGAGGAAAAGCATGGGGATTTGCCCGGCGCTTCTTCGATCGCTGTATTCAGCCCCGCGCGGCAAACCCCGACGCGATCACACGATTGCCTGATCCGGGAGAACCGACGGCAGAGGAGCGAGTCACTGTATCGGTGCACAGTGTCATTGGGGCGGAAGAGGAGTTGGCGGCGGCCTGCCGGAAAATTTTGGATCTGGTCGAGACGAACGGGTATCAGTATGACGACATTGGCGTGGTGGCCCGCACCTTGGATCCCTATCGGGCTCTCCTGTCGGGCGTCTTTGATCGATATCGCATCCCGTTTGTCTCGACGGCCGGCCGGCCGCTGATGCAGGAACCCCTGTGCAAGGTTCTGTTGCAGTTGCTCACATTGCCGCTCAACGATTTCTATCGCGCGACGATGCTGGATGTCGTGACCTCTCCGCTCTTTGCCTCGGATCTGCTCGATCGAGAGGCCGCCGGCTATCGTCCGGAACAATGGAAGATGGTGGTGCCGAGCTTACA
This sequence comes from uncultured Nitrospira sp., assembly GCA_964635345.1. Lineage (GTDB taxonomy): Bacteria > Nitrospirota > Nitrospiria > Nitrospirales > Nitrospiraceae > Nitrospira_D. The sequence continues at coordinate 26,111 of CAZWOX010000004.1, read as the reverse complement.
GATCACCCGCGGAGTCGAAGAGTGGAAGCGGTTGGAGCCGGCTTCCCGAAAGACGCTGGAATTGCTGGACGACGAAGAGCAGGGGCGAGCGATCGATGGAGTGGACGTTGCCGCCGATGTGATGGCGCTTCTGTGGCGCGTGGTGTCGGAGTTGATGACTGATTGTTCGGCGCTCCCTCAACGGGGGACGATTGGTCAGTTGATCGAAGCCTCTCGCCAACTGGCCCGCCGGCATCTGGCTGAGCCGAATGGCGCCGAAGCGACCGATCCGGATCAGCTCCAGACACGATTGATGACGACCTGGAGCGCTATCGATGGAGTCTGGACCAAGCTGGAGGAATTGGATCTTCTTGGGGAGGACATGTTCTGGGCGGATTTTGTGGAGCTTCTGACCCATACATGTGAGCGTACGATGATTCCGTTGGATGAGACCGCTCATCGGGGAGTGAGCGTCGTCGATGCCATGGCCGCGCGCGGTCTGACCTTCAAGACGGTGGTTGTTCTGGGGCTGAATGAAAAGCTGTTTCCGCGGTACATCCGTGAGGATGCGTTTCTTCGTGACCGGCATCGGCGGGTGCTCGATGCGACGCTCGGGTTTAAGATCGATGAAAAGCTCGGTGGATACGAAGAAGAAGCCCTGCTGTTTGAACTGATCACTCAAGGGGCGAGCCGCCGCTTATTCTTGTCCTATCAGAGGGCTGATGAAGCCGGTCGTGTGTTGGCGGTGTCTCCATTTCTTGACGAATTGCTCAAGCAATCCGGTCTTGACGGGCGATCGGCGGAAGCGGTCCCGCGTCGGCTGACGGATCGAGTCGCGCAACGTTCCACCATTCAACGATTGATTCCGCCGACCGAGCTCGCTCAATGGATGGCGCTGACCGGGCAGGACCCGACAGCCCTCCTGAAGGCGGTCGGTCGTGAGGCCGAGGGATTTCGGCATGCGGCCGACGCCTTAGCGGGGATAGAAGACGATGCCCCCTCGCTGAACAGGTATGACGGGCTGACCGGCCCGCTTGACGCCTACTGGTCTCGCCTGTGCGAGCGCGGATTGGCACCGACGCCGCTGGAGCGGTATGCGCGTTGCCCCTTCCAGTATTTTGCCGCCGATGTGTTACGGCTGGAACCGGTGCGATGGTCTGTTTCGCAGGAGCCGGATGCCGCATTGTTGGGCACCCTCTGTCATGCGGCCTTGAAGCGCTGTTACGAGCAGCTTCTTCCGACCGGATGGCCGGCCGATCCGGTCACCGACGACACGATGGAGTGGTGTATCCGCTCGGCCGTGGATCTGGCGGCGCAGGATTGCGAAGCGCGCCATCGAACCGGTCATTATCTGCTGTGGGAGTTGGCGAAGGAGCATGTCGTCACGCTGATCACAGCGGCTGTCGATGCGGATACAGCCGCGTATATCGAGACGCCGTTTATGCCCGTAGGCTTCGAGTTGGATGCCGTGGGCACGATTGCCGAGGTGCTGCCCGATCCGACTACGACGATGAGCATTCGAGGACGTGTCGATCGGATCGATCGGCATCGGGATACCGGAGCCATTCGCATCATCGACTACAAATTCAAGACCGGTGGGTCGATGAAGTCGGAGGATCGCAACCTGCTGCAATCTGCCATCCGGGGGTATCGCCTCCAGCCTCCGTTGTATGCTCGCCTGCTCATGCCCGGCATGCCTGCGCCAAGCCAGGTGCAATTCATGTTTTTGGCGCCGCAGTGGGAGCCGCCCATTGCGCGTTCGACGTTCGATGTTGCCGCGCTTTCGGGTGAGTCCGGGCGGCAGATCCAGCAGACGCTGCGCCTGCTCGTCACCGGCCTCCAGGCCGGACGGTTTGTTATTCTCCCCGATACCTATTGCGAGCACTGTGAGTTCCGCGTCATTTGCCGGCGCGAACATCAGCCGTCGTGGTGGCGATCCTATCGATCGGACGAGGTGAAAGCGCTCAAGAGTCTTCGTCTGCAACGTCTGCCGGAGGAGCCGCGTGGAACTGATTCCTGATCGCCTGGCCCGCAATCTGGCGGAAACGACGTTTGACCGGAATGTGGTGGTCGTGGCCGGCGCCGGCACCGGCAAGACGACGCTGCTCGTGAATCGACTGGTGCATCTCTTAGTCAAAGAGCCCCATCCCGTCACGGTGACCCAAATCGTCGCATTGACCTTTACGAACAAAGCGGCCACGGAGATGAAGGTCCGGCTGCGCGAGCGGTTAACGGTCTTGGCCCAGCCCGAGACGGAGGCAACCCGGGCCATAGACGGCGGTGCCGTTTCGGTGGCAGACCTGCGCGCGCGCTATGGCCTCTCGACGGAGGAGGTGGCCGCCAGGGCGACGGCGGCGTTGCGTGATCTTGAGAAGGGGCAGATCGGCACGTTGCACAGTTTTGCGGCTCATCTGTTGCGGCTCTACCCCCTAGAGGGCGGCGTGGATCCGACCTTTCAGGAAGATGACGGCCTCCGTTTCGAAGAGCATTTTGCGGCGGCATGGGAGATATGGGTCGATCGGGAGTTGAGCCGGCTGGGTTCTCATCATCAACTGTGGCGCAGGGTATTGGGGCTCGTCACGCTGGACGATGTGCGCTCACTGGCTCGCGCGCTCTGCAGCGAGTTGGTTGATGTGAATGTGCTGCGGGCTCAGATCCATGAAGAGAAGCTGAGTCCTGTGCTCGTCGAGTGGGTGCGCCACGCGTATCAACGCGGGCAAGCGCTCCTCGATGCGCATGATCGGCCGAAGCGGCGGAAGGTCGAGCAGATGTTGGCTGCAGCGGTGAACGTGCTGAAGGCAATCATCGATCAAGGAGCCGCTGGTATCAAGGTCTTATCCGTTGCCGACCTTGAGTTGCTAGGGAAGGATCTGGGTAATCCCGTTGCCGGATGGGGAAATGATGAGTTTTCAGAAGCCAGCACAATCATCAATACCGCTCAGCAATATCAATCTGTTAATAATGATTTGTTTAAGTATACGTTGACTCTTCTTGGGCCCTTGATCTCTGAAATACGTCTCTCGTTTAGGCTGAAAGGATGGGTTTCGTTCGATGGGCTGCTCGCTCGGGCGCGCACGTTGTTACGGGATCATCGAGCCATTCGGGAGCGTATCAAACAGGACTATCGTGCGGTGCTGGTGGATGAGTTTCAAGACACCGATCCCGTTCAGTATGAGCTCATGCTCGCGATTTCTGAAGGTCTGGGATCGCAGGCCTCGACCTGGCAGAAAATGGCCTTGGAGCCAGGCAAGCTCTTTATCGTGGGAGACCCCAAGCAATCGATCTATGCCTTTCGGCGGGCGGATATCGAAGCGTTCGATCGCGTCGTTCAGAAAATTGAAGAGGATGGGGGAGTCATTCAAACGCTCACCACAAATTTTCGAAGCGATGCGGCGGTTCTCGGACCGGTCAACGACGTGTTTGATCGACTGTTCGAACGGCGCCCCCTCGTCCAACCGGCCAATGTCAGGCTGGAAGTGCAACCGCAACGCCGCCCCTCAACCTTCGATGCCGGTGTGCGCGTACAGGTGACTCTTCCGGCGCCGGACGAACGGGCGTTCGACGCAGCCGGTGCCACAAGGGCGGAAGGGGAAACGCTGGCGCGTTGGCTTGCTGAAGAGGTGCTGAGCCGTCCGCAGGTCAAGCCCGGGCATATCGCCCTGCTCTTCCGGAAGCTGACGCAGGCCGACACTTATGTGGATGCCTTGCGCCGGTATGGACTTCCCTATGTGATCGAAGGCGAAAAACATTTTTATCGGCGTCAGGAAGTCATCGATCTGATGAATGTGCTGCGGGTGCTGGACCATCCGCACGACACGGTGGCGCTTGCCGGTGTGCTGCGCAGCCCCTTAGGAGGCTTGCCGGACCGCGCCCTCTATGAACTTCGCCGGGCCAAGGGCTTTGAGTATCTTCGAATCGAGCCGCTCTCGGCGTGGAAGCATCCTGAGGCATCTGCTGTCCGTTTTCTGTATGGACACTTGGCTTGGTTGCATCGACGAGTCGGAGCATTGCCGCTGGCTGAGGTGCTGGAACTGATCTTCGACCGGCTTCCCCTTCTCGAAATTGCCGCGGCGTCCTCACATGGAGAGCAGGCTGTGGCCAATCTTCTCAAGGTGAAACACACGGCGGCGGCCTTGTCCGATCGCCCGCATCTGACGTTGAGCGGCTTTGTGGATCTGATGGTTGCCAGGCTTGACGAGCAGCCGGATGAGGCCGAGAGCCCTTTGTCCGAGGAGTCGTCCACTGCCATTCAGGTCTTGACGATTCATAAAGCCAAGGGACTGGAGTTTCCCATTGTCGTCCTGCCCGGCCTCCATCAGGGAAGCGGAAGGGAGCGAGGTTTGCCCCTCGTGACGTTTGATTGGTCCAGCGGATCGTATGGCCTCTCGCTTGGCGGGGTGCACAATTTCGGCGCGGTGCTGGTGCATGAGAAGCAGAAAGTCCGGGAGGATGCCGAGCGGCGGCGGGTGCTCTATGTCGGCATGACCAGGGCCAAGGATATGTTGGTCCTGTCCGGCGGAATGACAGGTCGTGCAACCGGGGAAACAGTCTTGGGGATGTTGCAGGAGATCGGAGAGGGTGTGGTGGGCGCTTCAGAAACAGAGACGCTGACGATCGGTGCGTCTGTCATACCGCACCGGACTACGACTGCGCCATCGCGCAAACGTTCAAGCCGACCTGGCGCGGCGGGTCCGGTCACCGGAGCGCCCAACCCCGATGCCATCGCTACATTATGGAGTGAGCGGGAAGATCGCTGGGAGAAGGCCTGTCGGACGCCCCGTCATCTGACTCCAAGCGCGATAGGACAAGGAGATCTGCCCGGTAGTTTCCGTCCTTCGAAGGGTGAAACGGATCAAGATGTCGGGCGGCTGGTCGGAATATTGGCCCACCGCATTCTTGAGCAGTGGGATTTTCACTCGCCTGCTGACGGGCTGCTCGATCGAATCGAGCCGATGACACAGCAGCTTCTCGCTTCTGAGCAAGCCAGGCTGATGCCGGCAATTACAGATTCGTTACGAGAGGTCTTCGGCAATTTTGCACGGTCCGAGCTGTATCAGCGGCTCGCCTTGGCCACGATTCTGGGTCGTGAAGTGCCGTTCGCCATGCCTTGGGAAGAGGGCCAGATCGTGCACGGCGTGATGGATGTCATCTACCGTCTTGACGGCCGGATCTGGATTGGGGACTATAAGACAGACGCAGTGGCGGCAAAGGAAGTGCCTGAGCGGGCGGAGCGGTATCGATCTCAGATGACGCTCTATAAGACCGCGGCTCAGAAAAGCTTAGGGCTGCCAGCGATATCCGCGCAGCTTTTGTTTCTTCGCTGCGGCGTTGGCTATGAACTGTAACAGGAGACGGACCATGCGATCCTATCTCATGCTGGTGTTGCTCTGTGGATTGGCCGGTGGCTGTGCGAGCCCAGCGAAAGTTCCGACCACAATTCTGGTGAGTCCTGCGGATACTTCAGCGAAGGCGGCTGCGGCGATGACCGAAGGTGAGCGGCTGTTCCGGTCGAACGATTGGGCCGGTGCGGCCCGGGCGTATCAGACCGCGACCACACAGCAACCCTCACTGGCAGAAGCACACTATAACTGGGCGGTGGCGTTAGATCGCATGGGTAACAAGGCCGAGGCTAAGAAGCACTATTTGGAGGCGGCGAATCTCGCGCCGGGGAATAAAGTCATCTGGGATTCCCCACCCCTCAGAGAAACCGGGCTGAATCACAATCTTCGGCAGAAATCCTATCTGGATCCTACCCCTGGGCAACGATTCTAGCGAGGTTCGGAGTGTCTCAGCGAATGTCGGCAGAGTCCTTCGCCCGTCTTGTTGAACAAGCTATCGGGGACTTGCCTGACGAGTATGCCCGGTTGCTCGATGCGGTGGCGGTCGTCGTGGAAGACGAACCCCCTCCGAGCGTGCTGAAAGATCTGGACATTGAGGAGGGAGAGGAACTGCTTGGTCTGTACCATGGTCTCTCACTGCACGACGAGTCATTTTTTCGCGCTGGAGGCCAGGCGCCGGCGCAGATCTCACTCTATCGCGGGCCGATTCTCCGGCAATGCGACACAGAGGTGGAGATGGTACAGGAAATCGGCGACACGCTCGTGCACGAGCTGGGGCACCACGTCGGTTTGGATGACGACGAGATGCCCTATTGAGGATGGGGCATCGAACGTGATCGCTCCAGCGAACGTTTGTGGTATCCCCATACCAGCATGAACAGACCTAACATGACCATGGGAGCCGACAGCAACTGGCCCATGGTGATCGGTCCTAACACAAAGCCGATATGCTGATCAGGCTCTCGGACTAATTCCACAATCATGCGACTGACGCCGTAGCCGGCGATGAACGTCCAGCACAGCGACCCTGGCGGCGGTGACGTGCGCGCCAGCAACCAGAGGATTGTGAACAAGAGAATACCTTCCAGCCCTGCCTCATAGAGTTGCGAAGGATGGCGGCAAGCCGGCCCTCCTGCCGGGAAGACCATGCACCACTCCACATCGGTCGCCCGCCCGAAGAGCTCTCCATTGATAAAGTTTCCGAGTCGTCCGAATCCCAGTCCAATCGGTGTCACTGCGGCAGCCAGGTCCGCAATGGTGTAGACGGGCAATCCCTGCCGCTTACTGAACCAGATTAACGCGATGATCGTCCCGATGAGACCACCATGGAACGACATACCGCCTTCCCACACGGCGAAGATTTTCAAAGGATTCTGGGCGTAGTAGGAGAAATTATAGAACAAGGTATACCCAATGCGCCCGCCAAGAAAAACTCCGAATGCGGCGAACACGACCATGTCGTAGATCTGGTCCGAAGTGAGCGGAATATGTTGCTCGCGGACTCTGCGACGAATCAAGAAATAGGCGGCGGTCAACCCGATCAGATACATCAAGCCATACCAGCGGAACTGGAGCGGGCCGAGATCGAGGAAGACCGGATTGATATGGGGATAGGGAAGCGCCGCGAACGAACCCATGAGACCTCCAACGAATGACGTGTCGAGATCATAGGGAAGGCGACGTTTCAAAGCAAGGCACGCTTCACAGGCAGAGTGACGATAACCGGAAGGTCAATGCTGGGGCCGGTTTGTCGTGACAGGCTCAGGAGTGTAAGATTTCTGTAACGGATGTGTTGCCGACTGTAGAGAAAACGGCACCCTTCGTGAGACGGTCCTAACCCTGGCAGGGGTGATCGAGGAAATTCCGGCAAGATTAAGCAGAATATGACCTGGCACGGTATCTGCTGTACCTACCGGGCAGGAGGGGATGAAAGAGACTCTCCACAAACCTTCACCAAGAACCAGGAGGCATGCGATGTCAGAACAGGGAAAGCAGGCAGCCAAGGTTGCCGCGATGATTGCCGGTGGAGCTGTGATCGGAGCCGGATTAGGAATCCTGTTTGCGCCAAAAGCCGGAGCGGAAACACGCCGGGATATCGGGCGCTATGCGAAGAAGGCCCAAGTGCAGGCCACTCGCTGGGGCCGCACAGTTCAATCGGGAGTGCAGGACATGATGAACCGGAGCAAGCAGTTGGTGCAACGTCGCGAGGCGCGGCCTGCGATTGAGGCAGCGTAAACTTGTCGGTTGAAGCACGCCGTCGAAGCTACGGTTGAGCGAGAGGTCCGGACTCCCGCTCAACCTAGACTTCAGCCTCTTCGCGTTTCATTAGGTCCCATGAATTCCCGTGCGGGCCTGAGCAAGGTGTTGCGGCTCAGGCAACAATCCCGCTACACTGCGCGGCATGCGCGAGTGGCGGAATCGGCAGACGCACAGGACTTAAAATCCTGGGTCAGCAATGGCGTGCGGGTTCAATTCCCGCCTCGCGCACCACGAGTTCCCGGTGGTTCTTCCTGTGCTCACGCTCGGTGAGAATATACGAGAGAGGGATGCTTCAATGATCCGGGTCCTTCTACTTGCTCTCCCGGTCATCGTCGCAGTTTGGGTCTCTTCTGCCCTGGCGCAAAGCAGTGCCTCCTCAGCGAATCCACAGAATCCGTCCTCACTCAGCTTGCAAAATGGGCTCGATCCATCCGGTGGATCCGGCGGATCTCCCGCGGCGCCTCTGTCCTCGCCATCCGTGGTGCAAGGGATTGGAACCATACCAAGTTCCACGAAACCCGGTTCATTGGGCTCTGCGGGGAGGGGATTACCTGGAATGCCGGGAGGTCCACCCATCAAAGGGGCGCTCGGTTCACAGGATCCCTCGCCAACCTACATGCGTCCGCCGACAATCGGAGCACTCATGTGCGACCCGTTGATCGATGGTGTCTGCGATTAGAACGTGGCGATCGTCTGAGAGGTGACAATGTGGCGTGAGGCTGCAATCTGGTGTGGGACGGTTACCACTTTCCTAACCAGTGGCGCGATCCGGCCAGGTAGGCTGGAATACCTATCGCGAGAAACACGAGCCCCTGAATGAAATAGTGGCCGGCAATATCTGGTGGGGTCACACGGCCAAGGAAGATGAGGGCGGCGGCGCTGATCGTGGCCCCTAAGGTGGTGCGTTTTGGACAAGGACGAAAGCGGCCTTCGTCATAAGAGAGCAGCACCCACACAATCATCCAGGCCAATGCTCCCACAGCTAAAGCCCCAGCCAGATCGGTGAGTCCAATCAGCATACTATCAAGGATCAAACGAGATGTTGCACGGGACCCAAGTTCAAGCTTGAGTCGTATACCTTCTCCAGCCGCGAGTAGCAATCCCGTAGTCGCAACGCCGATCGCGAAGTGCCAGTGCGTCAGCGGTTTCTCGAGGATTTGATTGCTGGATTTGACGGGCGAAGGATTCGACCGCTGCGTCAAACGTCGGCGAACAATAGTTGAGAGGTCGTACCCGCAATCACACGATAACGACGAATCAGCGTTCATCTGAAGACATCGGGGGCATTCAATCGACATGTGACGATATCCGCAGTCTGCTGGAATGCATTCGAACGAAGCTTCTCGACACCGCCACCATACCGCGAGACCACGATGCAGTCACGTAGATCCTGTCAAACGCTCATTGCTCTCGGGAGTCTCTATGGTGTCTCGTTGTTGGGCATTCGCTGGTTAGGCGCAGTGACACCGATCGGAGGGCTGGCTTTTATTCTGGGTTGGAGTCTCTTGGGCCGGCATGTCCGGCGCGAGAAAATGTCCACGCAAGATTGAGAATGCGCTGGGTAGCTGGGTTACGGCTTGCAGTCGCTGGTCCGTTTTCCGCTGATCGATCCCCATCCGCCTTGTGAGTTCACGAAGGTGCCTTCTAAGCCTTTTCCTTCTTTGGTGAATTGCAGGCTGTCTTCCTGGACTTGGCCGTTGCTTTCCCAACGAAGATAGACGTTCTCTCCAAGCACGACGGTTTCGACCAGCCCGGAGACCAGGGGATATTCAGGCCCCGGAGGAGGGAACAGCATGGCCAGCTTCTGTTCTTGATGATGCTGCTGGTGATTGTGAACGATCCATTGCCAGGTTCCGCAGAGTTTGTTGCGTCCGCGCACGGTGCGTACCCGGTCTTTCCAGGTCTTGAGTCGCCACCATTCCGCGATCGCCCGCTGTTGCGCGTCGAGCGCGAGCCGTCCTGCTGACAGGGCGAGAGACATGCGATCGACTGCGATGGCATCCGGTTTCCCTTCGGCCGGTTGCGTCAATTCCTTCATCGTCTGAGCAAAACTGGGAATGGCCGCCGTCGCCTGGATCCAGTTCACTAATGTTGCCGACGGAGCGGCAACGAGGTCCGCATGCTCACTCAAGGATTGCGTGATGCGGTCGGCTGTCTGCCAGGCGGCCAAGCTGGCAATGAGCCGTTGGGCAGAGGCCGTCAGTTCTTGGACTCCCAGCTCTTTGGCAACTTTGGCGGGGATGTTTTTTGCGGCGACGGTACTCGCCACGTCTTGGAGGCCCAGTGCCGGCCCAACTTTCGTTGTGAAGAGGGACAATGCAGCCGCATTGTCCGACAGGGCGCCGAGCGCTTCCGACTGAGCTTGCACTAACGGATACAGCTCAGCAGGTCCTGCGCTCGTATCCGCGGCGTAGCCAGAAGAGACGAAGAGGAGCAGACTGACGAAAAGACCTGCCATGTTCAGGCATCGACTCATAGATCACCAGGGTAGGGATGGATGCGAGGGTTATTGATGTTCGCTAGGTTCCTTGAAAGCAGGTCTTGAGGAAAGCGGCCGACCGGTCCCAGGCCGTGGCTGTGAGGTCGGCGCGATACGAGTCGGTTTTCATTTCATTGCAGAAGGCATGTGGCGCATCGGGGTATGTGGCGACCTCGACCTTCTTGCCATATTCAGCGGCGGCGGCCCGCAATTGCTCAGCATCGTCCGCGGTCGCCCAGGTATCTCGCCCGGCTTGATGGTAGAGGATCGGGGAGATCACCTCTTTCATCAGTTCCCGAGGCTGGAACATTTTTCCGTAGTAGGCCACGGTCGCACGCAATCGCTTTCGCTGAGCGGCGAAACGGAGTGCCAGCGAGGCTCCCATCCCATAGCCGACGACGCCGTGAATATTCCGTTTGGTAAAATCTTTGGTGTTCAGATATTCGCAGCAGGAGTTGATGTCACGAAGCGCCAGAGACTCGTCCATCTTGGACATGAGCGCCTCGCCGACCTCATCATTGGCAGTGACCATGCCGCCGATCCGTCCGTAGAGATTGGGGATGACCACCACATAACCTTCACAGGCCAGACGAGCTCCGAGATCCTTGATTTGCCCGGTCAATCCCCATCGATCGTGGAGCAGCACGAGGCTCGGGTAGAAAGCTTTCGTCTGAGGCCAAAACAAGATGGTTTCGACCTGCACTTCTTTCGGCATGCGCGTCTTGATGTAGGGATCCACCATCGCATCGCTATGGGTGGGGATCGGCACGCCGCTCGGGAACCGGGCGATGCCCGTTCCGATTTGATCTAACGTAAACGGTGCCGAATGTGTCGTGGTCATGGCGCTCAACCCTTTCCCAGCCCGTATTTCAGAATGCGGATCCTACCGAACCTGGATGCCGACTATAGGGAACCGTTTGCGGGAATGTCAACGGAGGGGCAGGACGTGACCTCATTGACCCGCAGAAACTTCCTCTCTACAGTGCAAAATAAAAGGAGTCGATATGACGGCACCGTTACAAATCGGCCTGGGTCTCATAGGCGCCGGGCGCCATGGCATTCGCTATGCCCGTCATCTGATTCAGGATATTCCCCATGCCCGATTGCGCGCGGTCTGTCGGCAACACCCGGAGCAGGGGCTGGACGTTCCCGGGAGCGAGGCCGTCAGAATATATGGACGTCCCGAGGAGCTGATCGCGGATCCTCTGGTCGATGCGATCATTCTCGTCGTTCCGCCGGTGCTCCATAAAGATCTGTGTCTTGCCGCTGTGTCAGCGCGGAAGCCGATGCTCATCGAAAAACCTCTGGCAACGACCTACCATGATGCCTGCGTGATGGTTGAGGCAGCTGCACGGGCAGGGGTGCCGTTGATGACGGCTCACACGCTCCGATTCGATGCGACGATTCAATCGTTACTCGCGTCCCGTTCACGGGCCGGCCGGCCTCAACACCTCGTCTTGACGAGCCGCATTGAAACGAAAGGGCGAAGCGCGGACCATGCCGAGGGATACGGCCGCCGCGGAGCGCTCCTGGAGTTCGGCATACATCTGCTGGATCTGGTTCGCGTGCTCACCGGGGACGAAATTCACACCGTGCAATGTGTCGTGGATCAACTACCGCCTACTCACCCGGAGACATCGGCCAGAGTCCATCTTCGAACAATCAGCGAAATCCTGTGCAGTCTCGAAGTGGCCCGTGTGGCTGCCCGGCGGGTAGGGCGGGCCGAATGGATCGGCTCAGAAGGCCGATTTCTAGCCGACTGGACGAATCGTTCGATTCAGTTTACGGACAGCGCCTCCCGCAGCGGGGAATGGTCGGTGCCACAGAGTCTAACTGTGCTCACCACGCTGCGGGAGTTTATCCTTGCGCTCCAGCAAAAGACTCCCATGCCGATTACCGGGGAAGACGGTTGCCGCGCTGTTGAGATTGCCGAAGCCTGCTACCGTTCCGCCGAAGCCGGCGGCACGACCATGACACTGCCTCTACGGGCATAGGGTCCATCGTGTGCAGCGTGCCTGTCTCACCCGTCCCGTCTGTCTCGCTTTTCCCGCTCGTCGCGCCCTGCTCAGGCATCCGCGACGATATGGGTATCGGTTTCCTCGACCCCTTCAATGGCGTGCACCTTTGTGATGACGACGTCGGACAGGGTTCGCTCGTCCTGGACGCCGATGAAGACGAAAATGTCCGGCCGACCGAAGCAGGAATGGGCCTGCTCGACTCCGGTAATTTTTTTGAGAGCCTGGACCACATCTTTGGTCTTGCCGGCTTTGACTTTAATCAGGATGTACGCGCGTGTTGCCATGACTGCCTCCTTCGTGGACTGCATGATCTCATCCCAAACGATTCATCGGATACTAACTTGATTCAGCTCCGGGCATCTCCTTTCTGCGTGATGAAAATATGTGCTGAAACTCGAGCCCGCGTGTGCGAAAGACCTGCCGGGCGTCCCTCACAAGCTGCATGAACCGGTGAAACTCCTCGACCGACAGATTAAACGATGCGAACCCTTGAGCGAGCGTTTGCAAGTTTTCAGACGAGTATCGCGCTTCTTCATCGGCGAAACGCTCCAGAACGTCCGCTGTCCATCCGGTCGTACGGAGCTTTCTGACGATGTCCGCAGCCTGGTCGCCATATTTCTGAGCCAGCGCCTGTCGAGCGAACTCCTGGACCGCGGGGTCATCGCTTTTTGTGAAGACCGATTGAAATTGAATCACGAACCGGATGATGTGGTTCGCTTCAGGAGTGCCTTCAGGCGGCAAGACATCTGCGTCTTGCAGTGTGGCGAGCACGGCCATCGCTGAACCGATGTGAGGCGAGGCGGTTTTGGCGGATCGTGCGGTTTGGGTCAGCATCGGGTTCTTGGCCGGATCGGCTGATGCGGGTGCGGCTTCAGCGATTGCGACGAGTCCGCCGAGCACGAGGGAGACAAAGAATGAATGTATGATGTAGGCGGCGGGTTGCGGTACGGGTGAGAGGCATCGAAGAATGAGAAGCATGCCGGGCATTATACAGCCTTACAGGGAGGGCAGCTACCGGCGTAATGCCCGTCTGATCATTCGCTTGCAACACCATTGAGGAGTTTCTATAATCCCGCGTTCGTCGGGCACAGAAAGGTGTGACGTTCCATGCTGGCCAAGGTCGCGAGTGCTGCACTCGTGGGGCTGGATGCTCATCTTGTCGACGTCGAAGTCGACATTTCCGGAGGGCTTCCTCAATTTTCAGTGGTCGGATTGCCGGATGCGACTGTGCGCGAAAGTCGTGATCGCGTTCGAGCCGCGCTAAAGAACACGGGGTTTCATTTTCCTGCCAAACGCATTACCGTTAATCTTGCTCCCGCGGGCATCAAGAAGGAAGGCTCCGGCCTCGATCTGGCCATTGCCATCGGGATCCTCGTCGCGGAAGAGGTGATTCCGCAGGAGGCGCTGGACCGGCGGGTGTTGTTGGGAGAGCTCTCGCTTGATGGCCGCATCAAACCCATCACCGGCGCGTTATCGTTCGGACTGGCCTGTCGCAAAGGTTATGACCTTCTGCTGCCCGCCGCCAATGGAACCGAAGCAGCGCTCGTGGACGGAGTCAATGCGTATCCACTTCATACGTTGCCCGAAGCCGTCGAATTTCTAAAAGGGAGCCAGGCTCTCAATGCCTGCAGGTCGAACCTGAACCACCTGGAGTCCTTACGGCCAGCAGATGATGAAGATTATGCGGACGTCCGCGGACAGGATCACGCGAAACGGGCGCTGGAAGTGGCTGCGGCCGGCGGACACAATCTCCTGATGGTGGGGCCGCCGGGATCCGGAAAGACGATGTTGGCGCGCCGGCTCCCGTCGATTCTCCCGATCCTGGAGCTGGATGAGGCCATTGAAACGACCAGAGTGCATAGCGTTGCGGGACAGCTGGCGCCGGATCGTCCGTTGCTGATGGTCCGGCCGTTTCGCGCTCCGCATCATACTATTTCGGATGCCGGTCTGGTGGGGGGCGGAGCCGTTCCGAAACCGGGTGAGGTGTCGCTTGCGCACAACGGCGTGCTCTTTCTGGATGAGTCGCCGGAGTTCAAACGACCCGTGCTGGAAGGATTGCGTCAACCGCTCGAAGACGGTCATGTGACTTTGACGAGAGCCAGCGGAACGATACGGTATCCGGCTCGCTTCATGCTGATCGCCGCCATGAATCCCTGTCCCTGCGGGTATTACGGCGACCGATCGCGGCCTTGTGTCTGTACGGCGCCGCAGATCCGTCGCTATCGCGCCAAGCTCTCCGGCCCCTTGCTCGACCGGTTGGATCTGCACTTGGAAGTACCGCCCGTGCCGATTCGGGAGTTGCGCCATGAACAGCCTCCGACCGAAAGCTCTGCCGCGATTCGCACACGTGTGCTCGCGGCGCGCGGACGGCAGCAGGTGCGGTATCGGGACGACGGCATTTATACGAATGCCCAGTTGAAGCCTAGACTCGTGAAGCGGTATTGTGGGCTCGCGGCCGGGCCTCAGGAGTTGCTGGAGCAGGCCATGGCAAGGCTCAATCTGTCGGCCCGCGCCCATGGAAGGATTTTGCGCGTGGCAAGGACCATCGCCGATTTAGCGGACTCTGATAAGATCGAGACCGTTCATGTCGCGGAAGCTATTCAGTATCGGGCGCTCGATCGAGCGATTGAGGTGTGACCGGTTGTGCTGACGACCATGAAAGTCTTTCTCTGGTGGTTCGTCGTTGGGGCGACGATGGCCCTCTCGGTGCTGATGCTGCAAGGCGGCATTCGCGATGTCATGCAGGTTCAAGGGTCTGTCTGGACACTGAAGCTGGCGGAACTGCTCACGACCATCATCGGCGGGGGGCTGCTCGGGGGTTGTATCGCCTTAATCCTCGATCGCATCAAGAAGTCGTAACGGTGTCATATATTTTTACTGACGGTTGGTCGCACGAGGGGAAACATGGATCTTGAAGTCGGATCGAATGTCTATCGCAACACGGACGGCACGATTGAAGTTGAGGGGGTGCCGCTCATTCAAGTCGCGCAACATCCCTCGACCGGATCGATACTGCTGAACTTCGCTCTGTTCGACCAGACAGGAAAAATGCTCGTGAAATTGGTCGACAGCACCATCATGTTCAATGAGCGGCGCGCGTACGATGTGACGAAAACGCCCAAGGCGGTCACCTTGAAAGAATCGGCTTCCGGAAAAGTCTTGCTCCAGTTCGACGTGAAAGCGCCGAATGTGGTGGTGTTTTCCAAAGGTGAATTTCCCACGATGAAGGGCCGCCTTTTGGAAGTGTCTTCGAGGGAATGGAAAATCGATAAACTTCGAGCCAGCGGCACGACGCAGGACGCCAAAGGCGGTGCGGTCAGACTCGGGTAGCGGAAGGCCGGAGGGCGCGATCAACAATCAGCCCTCCGCCGTCACTGTCGGAATAATCACCAGCGCATTGTCTTTCCGATCAATTGATGCGGTATCCCCATCGCGCAATTCTCCCTTCACGAGGAGTCGCGCGAGGGGCGTTTCCAACTCCTGCTGAATGAGCCGCTTGAGCGGGCGCGCGCCGTAGACCGGATCGTAGCCGCGTTCTCCCAGATAGGCGAGAGCCGCCGGGGTAATGGCCAGCTGAATGCGCCGTTCGGCGAGTCGCCCCCGCAATCGCTCCAGCTGAATCTCTACAATCCTCACAAGTTGCTCGGTGGCCAGCGGGTGGAATACGACGGTTTCGTCCACGCGATTGAGAAATTCCGGGCGGAAATGTTGCCGGAGCTCTCCCATGACGACCGATCGCATCTCATCATAGGAAGCACCGGTCTGCTGGGCCTCAAGGATCTGTGGACTGCCGATATTCGACGTCATGATCAGAACGGTATTCTTGAAATCGACCGTCCGGCCTTGGGAATCCGTCAACCGGCCATCGTCCAGGATCTGTAAAAACACATTGAAGACATCGTGGTGCGCTTTTTCGATCTCATCGAACAACACAACAGAGAACGGGCGACGACGCACCGCTTCGGTCAACTGACCGCCTTCCTCAAAGCCCACATAGCCCGGAGGCGCCCCGATCAGACGGGCGACCGTGTGTTTTTCCATATACTCCGACATGTCGATGCGAATGAGGTTGCTCTCATCGTCGAAGAGCACGGTTGCCAACGCCCGCGCCAGCTCGGTCTTCCCCACACCGGTCGGACCGAGAAAGAGGAACGATCCGATGGGCCGGTTGGGATCTTTGATGCCGGATCGCGCCCGCAGCACCGCATCGGCCACCGCGCGGACGCCTTCGTCCTGCCCGATGACTCGCTGGTGCAGCAGCTCTTCGAGCTTCAGCAGTTTGTCGGACTCGCCTTCCATTAGGCGCGAGACGGGGATTCCCGTCCACCGGCTCACGACGGCGGCAATCTCATCCTCGTCGACTTCTTCCTTGAGCAGCCGGTTCTGACCTTGCTTTTTCCCCAAGGACGTTTGCTCGATGGCGAGTTCCCGTTCCAGACGGGGGAGGTCTCCATAGCGAAGCTCCGCCACACGATTGAGATCGTAGGCCCGCTCGGCCCGTTCAATTTTCAGTTTCACTTCTTCAATGGCTTCTCTGGTCTTGCGGAGACGTCCGACCGAGGCTTTCTCGGAATCCCACTGGGTCTTGAGAGCGTGAACGGTGCTCTGCTTGTCGGCCAGCTCCGTTTCGAGCGTGGTCAATCGAGCGGCACTGGCCTGATCTTTTTCTTTCCGGAGCGCTTCGCGCTCGATCTCCAGTTGGAGTACTTTGCGGGAGACTTCATCCAATTCAGCCGGCAGACTATCGATCTCCGTCCTCAACCGCGCCGCCGCCTCATCGACGAGGTCAATGGCTTTGTCGGGCAGGAAGCGATCGGCGATATAACGGTTCGAGAGCTTCGCCGCCGCCACCAATGCGCCGTCCTTAATGCGCACGCCATGGTGAACTTCGTAGCGCTCCTTTAGACCGCGCAGAATCGAGATCGTATCCTCGACCGACGGTTGATCCACCAGGACGGTCTGGAACCGCCGTTCGAGCGCGGCATCTTTTTCGATATGTTTGCGATATTCATCGAGCGTCGTCGCTCCGATGAGGTGCAGCTCGCCCCGCGCAAGCATGGGCTTCAGCAGGTTTGCCGCATCCATCGACCCCTCGGCGGCGCCGGCTCCGACGACGGTGTGCAACTCATCGATGAACAGAAGAATTTGTCCCTGGGAGGATTGAATTTCCTTGAGCACCGCCTTCAGCCGCTCTTCGAATTCGCCGCGAAACTTCGCGCCGGCGACCAGCGATCCCATGTCCAGCGTAATGACTCGTTTCTGTTTCAGCCCCTCCGGAACATCTCCCTTGATAATCCGAATGGCCAGGCCTTCGACGATGGCCGTTTTCCCCACGCCGGGCTCGCCGATCAGAACGGGATTGTTCTTGGTGCGCCGGGAGAGGATTTGAATCACCCGGCGGATTTCATCGTCGCGTCCGATGACCGGATCGAGCTTCCCCTGACCCGCGGCACGGGTCAGATCACGGCCATACTTTTCAAGCGACTGATACGTGCTTTCCGGGTCTTGCGACGTCACCCGTTGATTGCCCCGCACTTGCTGCAAACCGGATAGAAGGCGATCTCGCGTCACCCCCAGCTTCTTGAAGATGCCGCCTTCTTGAACCATGGCGAGTAGGACATGCTCGACGCTGAGATAGTCATCCTTCAATGCTGTTTTTTCATCTTCGGCTTTGCTGAGGACCTGGCTCAGACGGTTAGTGACATGCACCTGTCCTGGCCCGCCGCTCGCACCCTGCACCTGAGGCAATTTAGCGAGCGTCTGATCGGTGGCCTGACGAACGGCGGAAAGCGCCACACCGGCTTGCTCCAGCAGTGTGGACGTTGTTCCGCCCTCTTGATCGAGAAGCGCGAGCAAGAGATGCTCCACGTCGATGCCCTGGTGACTGCGGCGCATGGCATGCGATGACGCCGTTTGCAGAGCTTCCTGGAGTTTCATGGTCATTGTGTTCATATCCACGGGAATCCCTCCTCGACAGGTGCGCGAGTTGCTGATGAACCTCTAATAATCATCGGCCGGCACGTGTCAAGCTATGAGAGGGGAGATTCTCCCTTCTCCGGTCCGTTCTTGACCAGCCAACCGTTCAGGATTAAGGTGCGATCTTGCGCAGTCTTGTGTTCATTGAATCGTCAATGCGGCCGGCAAAGCCGGCCTGTCCGCAAAATAGAAGGTAGGATGAGGCGGTAAGAGTCACAGATGCCCAGCCACGTTTCCTCACTGTTTGAGCTTTATCGGCAAGCGATTCGGTCCACCGTGCGTTCACTCCGTCATGGCTGGATCGCCATGCTCGCGTTGGTGGGATTTGCCTGTCTCTTTGTCGGTGTGTCGCAAGTGGCTGGCCCACTAGGGATTGCCGGCGGTTTTTTGCTCGGGGCGCTCAATGCGCTGCTGGTAGGGGCGACGCTCTCTTTGATCGAGCAATCTCTCGGCGGTGCCCGTTCCTTGCAGATGCAGGACATAGTTGAGAGTCTGGGCTGCTACTTTTGGGAAGTGATCGGGGTGGGATTTGTCTTGTGGCTCCCCATCATGGCCCTCGATCTGGGCACCCAAGCGAACCCCTATGGCCGATTTCTCTCGTCGGCGGCGCTCCTTCTTCTCTTCATTTTGCTGAATCCGGCGCCGGAGGTGATTTATCAGGTGCGGCAGGATTCTCCGCTGGACGTGCTGAAGACCTGCTATGAGTTTGTGCTGGAAAATTGGATCGAATGGTTCTTGCCGTTTGGACTTCTGATACTTCCAGTGGTGGTATCGCCGTCTGGACTTGAACAGTTTGTCCGGTTATCCAGTCGTCTTGGTCGAGGAGCGGGGCTCGACTTTTTTCAACTTTTGATTCTGCCGTTCACCGTGCTCGGCGGGTGGTTTGGCTATCTGGGTCTCCCGTCCGACGCGTACTGGATTTTGGCGATTCTTCTCACTCCTCCTGCGGCCATGAGCATCCTCCTGTTCCGCGGCCATCTCTTTGCATTACTCCATGGGACATCTCCCCGCCAGCGCGAGTTCGCCCGTCGATTTGATGACGGTCGATAGCTGATCGGATCGCGACTGCCGGCGCGGAACTCACGCCGATAGCATGGTTGAGTGTGTGCGAGCGCTTAAATTTTCCTAAAACATTCTGGAATTCAGGAGAAAGAGTACCTCAACAGTTGTGGCAGAGAGTGAAGTAGCGTATGGTTTCACCTACACTTGACCAGTGAACTATTCCAGCTCATCGGACGAAGGCTTCTCAGATCATGAAACTCTCCATATTTTGGCGGTTGGTTCTCACATGCCTTGTGATTATTGTGGTCATGGCAGGGGTCAATCTCTATGCCTTGCTCCAGCTTCGCCAGCTCACGGCTCTCAGTACAGAAATGGCTTCGTTTCACTACCCCGCGGTGGAGGCGGCCAAGCGGCTGCAAGAATCGTTGTTTGCGCAACTCAACAGTGAGAAAAAATATCTTGCGACGAAAGATAGGACATTCCTGACGAACTTTAATGAAGAGGTTGAAGAGTTCCAGCGGAACCTTCAGCATCTCCGCGATCAAGAAATCGCGCCTCATGCAATCACGTTGCTTCAAGAGGCCGGGCAGCTGCTCCAAGAGCGCCTGGTCCTGTTTCATGATGAATTCGAGCAACCCGGCGATCGGGGGGGCGGACATGAGGTAGGATACGAGAACCGTCGAGATGCCATTATGGATCGGATGTCTGCGACGATTCAAAGTTATATCGATGTGCACGAGGCTCGCGTGAGTGTGGGGGTCAGTGAATCACGCGCCAGCGCGGCGCGAGCGGAAGCCGTTACGGAGCAGTTAGTGTTGGTTGCCTTGGTCTTCGGGCTTGGACTCGCGGGGATTGCCAGTTACAGTATTTTACGGCCGCTTCGTCAGTTGCAGGGACATATCAAGCTGATCGGGCAAGGAAAATTTGGGACGCCCTTGGAGATTACCGCGCCCTCGGAGCTTCGCGATCTGGTGGACACCGTGAACTGGATGGGGGGGAAGCTCCAGGAGCTGGACGACATGAAGTCGGAATTTCTCGCCCACGTGTCGCACGAACTACGCACGCCGATGGCGTCGATTCAGGAAGGGACTCATCTGCTGCTCGATGAAATTCCAGGACCGCTCGTTCATGAGCAGCGGACCACGCTGCGGATCATGGCCGATAGCAGTCGACGGCTGATTCACCTGATCTCGACGATTCTCGATCTTTCCAAAATGGAAGCCGGGATGATGGAATATCGGATTGTCCCGATCGATCTGAATAGAATTGCCGATATTTCAGTCAATAAGGTCAGGCTCTTGGCTGATTCCAAACACGTTCAGCTCCTGACGGAGCACCCAAAAGAGCGGTTGTGGGTGAAGGCCGATGCGCTGCGCATTGAACAAGTGTTGGATAATCTCTTGTCGAACGCCTTGAAATTCAGTCCGGAAGGAGGCATCGTCAAATTGCACATGGCTCCCGATTCCAAGGCGGGGGTCTTGGAGGTCTCAGTCTCTGATGCCGGACCAGGTATCGATTCGGAAGATCTTCCCCATATCTTTGAACGGTTTTATCAGGGACGAAATAAGGCCAAGAATGCCTCAGCAGGGAGCGGACTGGGATTGGCGCTGGCAAAGAAAATTGTGGAAGCTCATAGTGGGCGGATCTGGATCGAAGGTGAGGCTGGAAAAGGAACGACTGTACGGTTTATCCTACGGTTGACCAAACCTGGTGGGACAAGCTGAGGGTGACTATGAAGAGTGCCGTCTTGTGGATCCTTTCTGTTGTGATAAGCGGATGTGCGAGCTGGAGTTCGTCATTGCCGCTGAATCAGCCTTTTTTTCATGTCGATTCAGGAGAATCAAAGCTCTATCAGACACTTGCAAAGAAGCAGGACGCGGTAGTCCAAAAATGCAACGAAACGAATTCCTGCGATCATGCCTATTTTACCCGTGGCCTCTTAGGATTGTACGAAAGCCGCGAAGTTGCTGAAAAATACTTTGGAAAGGTTCTCGCCGTTGCGCCCAAAAGTCAGTTAGCCTCCTCCAGCAAAGCGTGGCTAAAACTGCTGCAGGATGGGAATAGCTCAAAGGATCCCTCCTGGGTTCAGGCTGTGTTAACGGCTCCCGCCATGGCCGATGCCAATAGCGCGTTGACTCAAGCGATAGACCGCCTGGTGCGAGACTTGCTTGATCGTGAAGTGATTATGCAGCAACTTCGCGGAATGAAGGACGCCGATGCGCAAGCGATTGAAGCGCTACAGCGGCAGATTGCCGACCAGGAACGAAAGATTGAGACATTGACATCGAAGAAGGACAAGGACAGCCCGAAAACGGCGTCCGAGCAAGCCTCAGTCCAAACATTTCAGAAACAAGTCATGGAACGAGATAAGAAGATCGAAGAGCTTTCAAGCCAATTGGAGGCGCTGAAGCGGATCGATCAAGAGATGCGAGAGAAGGTTCGACCGATTCGCCCGCCATCAGCGAGTGCGCCTGTTCCCGTGCCGGAACCCGCGCCAGCGCAGTAAGGAGCCTATGGACAAGGAACAGATCTTGGTAGTCGATGACGATGAAGGATTGCTGCATCTGTTGAAGATGCGACTCTCCGCAGAGGGATTTGCCGTTACCTCCTGCACCACCGGGCACGAGGCGGTGGTGGAAGCGAAAAAAAAGATGTTCGATCTGGCGATTACGGATCTGCGACTTCGCGGGGAAGATGGTCTGGATGTGACCGAAGAACTGCTGCGGATTCATCCGCAGCTGCCGGTCATTATCCTGACCGCGCACGGCAGTATTCCGAATGCCGTCGAAGCGATGCAGCGCGGAGCGTTCGGGTATCTGACAAAACCCTTCGACGACAAAGAGCTGAAAGCCACGATCGAAAAAGCCCTGTCGCAACAGCGCATGAGCAAGGAAATTCAACGGCTCAAGTCTTTGGTCAAGGAGCTCTACGGCCTTGAAAACGTCGTCGCGCGCAGTCCGGCGATGCAACGGCTCTTTCAGCAGATTGCCCAAGTGGCGGATTCCGATGCCACCATTCTTCTGTTCGGTGAGACCGGAACCGGCAAAGAGGTGATGGCGCGGGTGGCGCATACCAACAGCCGTCGGAGCAAAGGACCCTTTGTCGCGTTAAACTGCGCGGCCATACCTGAAGCCCTATTCGAGAGTGAACTCTTCGGGCACGTGCGCGGAGCCTTCACCAGCGCGCATGGCGCCAAAAAAGGACTCTTTCAGAGCGCCAATGGCGGGACGATTTTCCTTGATGAAATCGGAGAAATGCCGCTCTCGATGCAGGTAAAGTTACTGCGTGCTGTTCAGGAGCGCGAAGTCCGCGAAGTCGGCTCTGAACTCTCCACGAAGATCGATGTGCGCATCATTGCCGCAACCAACAAGGATCTCGGCGAAGCGGTCAAGAATGGCAGCTTCCGGAACGATCTCTATTACCGGATTTCCGTAGTGCCTCTCTTCATCCCGCCCCTGCGCGACCGGCGCGACGACATTCCGTTGCTCGCCCAACATTTCCTCAAGATCAGCAACCAACGGGCGAATAAAGATGTCCGTGGTTTTACGCCGACGGCGTTGCATCGTTTGATGGTGAATCCGTGGCCGGGCAATGTGCGTGAACTGGAAAACGCCATCGAGAAAGCCGTGGTGATGACCAGGCAGGATATGATTACCCCGGACCTCTTGCCGTCCGTCGGAGTGTCTCCGGATACGCCGTTGAAGCCTCTGACAGAGGCAAAAGAAGAATTCGAGCGGACGTATCTGAAGAATGTGCTCCAGCTGACCGGCGGGAATATTTCCCGCGCCGCGCAGTTTGCCGGCCGGTATCGGGCAGACTTTTATAAGATGTTACGAAAGTACGGATTGCATCCCTCGACCACAAAGGGGAAGGTCGAGGCTGATATCGAAGAGTTGGAGGATGAGTCGACTCTGATGGAAGCCGACCGATAGAACACGAGAGTCGGTCTGACAGCAAAGTATACTCAGCCGTATTTAACTGAAGGGGCTACGTCTTTGCAGGCGTGGCCCTTTCTTTTTGCGTTCTCATTCTCAGGTGTCACTCCAACGTTACCTGTCGTTCACCTCTTCTCAGGCCAGAGGTTGACTCGATCGCCAGGTAGTACGAAACTGCAAAAGTACTACATTAATGAGGAGGTATGCATGTTGGCATCTACGATGACCCGGAAGGGCCAGGTGACGATTCCCAAGGCGATTCGTGACCGTTTGGGCGTGAAAGAAGGGGAGAAAGTTCTTTTTGTGATGCGCGGCAAGGAAGTGGTCTTGAAGGTCGTCAAGGGGACGATTCTTGATCTGAGAGGCTCAGTCCGGCCGTCAGCACACCCGGAAGATTTTGAGAAGATTCGTCAATCTGTGAAGCTGGCTCTTGCCAAGAAGGTAGTCGGGCAGGGCTAGCCACTTCGTGGACATCAATGTGCTTCTTCATTTTCTGACCAACGACGATCCGGCAAAAGCCAAGCGTGCCGAGACACTCTTTCGCGATGCGCTGCGCGGCAAGGTCAGATTGGCGACGAGTCTACTGGTCATAGCCGAGATCATCTGGACACTGGAATCCTTTTACAAACTGGAGAAGTCGGATATCGCCGCGAAAGTCGAGAAGATCCTGAATACGCCCAATCTGCACTGTCCGGAAACCTCGCTGCTTTTTATGGCCCTGGATCTCTATGTCCATGCGAACATCGATTTTGTGGACGCGTACAATGCCTTCCACATGAAGGAGGAGGGACTCACAGAGATTCTTACCTACGATCGGAAGCACTTTACCCGCATTCCGTGGGTCCAGATCGGGGATTTGTGATCACACGGCAGTGAGTTTCCCAAGTGGGTAAAAACCGCGGAAGGTCTGGACGGGCACGATCCCTCATGATTTCAGACGGACGGTCGCTGTCAGCCTATTTTGAGAAGCAAACGGTTACAATCCCAGTTACAGTGGCGAAATTGAGCTAGAAGAACAGCCGTTCTGCAAGCCGTAAAGAGGTTGAATCGTCAGCGGATTTTCTGGAGCTGGCGAGAGGAATTGAACCTCCAACCTGCGGTTTACAAAACCGCTGCTCTGCCATTGAGCTACGCCAGCTATCGAATTGATTTATCAGAATAATTCAGACACGCTGAGAGTCCGCCATCCACCAAAGTGTCCACCACGTGCCCACCGAAATCCCACAACGGAATCATGATCGAGTCGTGCAGTCGTCCTGCTGTCGCGATGTACCGCATCGATCACTCCCCCTGTCCAGACGTGGTCAGACAAATAGCCACGAAACTATAGCACGAGGGAGGAACGTCCTACAAATTCCAGTCGGGATTGAGCGAGCAGGCACGCAGGTGTTTACGTCTCGGGGTCTGAACGCTTCAGGAGTGCTTGATGGCGAGCGACAACGAGGGCGCCGGCTTCCTCTAATCTGGCGGCGGACACAATGTTGTATCGATCGAACACCGAGCGGGTCTTGTGACCAGAAATCGACATGGCGACTTTTTCTGGAACGCCCGCGTCACTGAAATTCTTGACGGCCGTTCGACGGAAGTCGTGAATCAGCGCTCCGGTGTACCCGCGTTGGCCAGCGATCTCCGCCGTCGGATTTGTCCATTTTCCAAGTCCCAGCTTCACGCAGGCTGTCTGCCAGGCGGTGCGAATGGACTTGAGCCGTTTCCCCTGGTAGTGACAGACCCACGGGCAATCGGGGTAGCTGTTCTGTGTGGCGAGATGCCACTCCCGTAACACCTCAAACAACTCGCCACCCATGATCAGCATTCGGGGTTCCGAAGTCTTGGTATCCCCTCCGGCAAGCGTGATGGTGACGGTCTTTCGCCGATGGTCTAACTGCACCTGCTTCCACTGGAGGGACGTAATCTCTCCCCACCGCATCCCGCTCCAATAATCAATGGTGACAGGGGGCCGTGCATGCGGAGGGAGTTCCGCGCACAATTGCCTGAACTGATCCCAGGTGAAATAGCCTGACCGGGGAGGGGCTTCCTTCAGCCTGGTCCATTTAGGGCGTTGCGTGACGAGCTGCAGTTCGAGACCAAGAGTGAAGGCTCGAAGGAGAAAACTTATGCGGCGGTTCACACGTCCAGCTGAAATCTGGTGTTTCTCCATCCACACTTTGGCCCAATCGCGGAGTGTCGTGATTGACACGCTCTCAGCCAGCATCGAGCCAGCCAACTGCTTCCAGAATTCGGCCAGTTGGTTCGCGCTGTGCAGCGATTTCTGTGCGTTGAGCTTGTAGTCATCCACGACCAAATCGACAAGCTCGGCAATCGTTGTCTGCTGGACTGTGGGCCATCCGAACACGCCTGTGTAGGCGCGCTGAATCAACTCGTCAAGGATGTGTTCCGCCTGTTCCCTCGTTCCGGACACCATTCGCCGAATCCGCGGTGCGCGGCGACCTGGATGAAAATCTACGCGGTACCGCCTATCGGCCACGCGGGTTATTTTCCCCTTCACGCATACGCTCCTGAACGCCGCGTCTCATACTGTTCGACATCCGCGACGCGGATCCGCCAGCGACTGCGACGACCCCTGTTCAGCTTCATCGCTGGAATTCCATCGGGCGCGTTGACAATGTCTCGGTAAAGAAAATCGGGAGTGACTTGCCATCGGACGGCCAGTTGATTCACGGTGAGAAATTTGACCGTGGGCTGCGGCTCGAGACTCTTGTGGCGTTTCATGGACGGACTCCTTCGAAAAAATAATGCGTCGTGGTCACGGCCTAACATGACCTGTCATAGAAGTCATACGAGATAGCACTTTCATGAATAGTGCCAACAGGTTAGATGATGATGAGCATCGAGATAATGACCTGTTTCGAGGGGGCTCGATCAGTGCTTCGCTGACTCACATCGCGGATCATTCGGTCATCCTGGATGGGCGCTCTGGCTTTGGCAGAGGCATTTCACACCTAGCTCGTTCGTTGAGTCTGATCACAGAGATAGCGGTTCAGATTGCTTGATGGCTACGCGGTGCTTGTCGTAACGCGAGAAGCATCTGAGCTTTTGTTCGAGGTTGTGTGATCCCCAATGATAAGAAGAGAGCTTTGGTGACTTTCCCGTACCAGTTTTGGGT
>CAZWOX010000003.1:0-122834 GCA_964635345.1 uncultured Nitrospira sp. | reverse complement strand
AGGTGCATGGCATGGCTCCAGTACCCGAAGTTCAGGAAGCGCACCCGCACGATGTCGCCTTCCCGCACGAAGATCATCGGCGTCTCCGGGAAAGACTTCCCGTTGATCGTGAAGTAATTGAAGTTGGCGATCTTGCGCGGATGACCCAACTCCATGCCGCCGCTCTCGCCGTCGTCGATGCGCGTATCCACTTCGTCCAAAATCATGACGTAGTCCCGATCGATCTTGATCGAGGGGTCCGCCGCCTGTTTGGCATTGGTCCCGGGCGCCTGTTCTCCCGGATACACGATCAACGAGCCATAGAGCCCCATATCCATGTGCGTCGCCGCGTTCACATGGCAGTGATAGAACATATGTCCTGACGGCTTCGCCATGAACTCATAGACGAACGTCTCGCCCGGCTGAACCGAGAGCTGGGTGACGTTCGGCACCCCGTCCATCACCATCGGAACCCACTGCCCGTGCGGGTGGATCGTATGGTCGATGGTCGTATTGTTCTTGACCGTGATGCGGACGATGTCTCCTTCGGTCGCCGTGAGCAGCGGCCCCGGCACCTGGCCGTTGAACGCCCACTGCGTCACGAATACATCGCCCACGATGTTCCACTTGATCTGCTCGATGGTCAGGTAATACTCGACCATCTTTCCGGTCGCCCGGAACGACAAGTTCTCGGCGCCCGAAATATCCGGCATGCTGTTCTGGTTCACCGGCGGGTTCTTGATCGAGTTCCACCGGTCCGGATACGGCTGCTTATGCGTCTTGACTTCCGGGTCGGCCGCAAACGTCACACCGGCCATGAAGGCACATAGCGTGAGTGTCATAATCGCGGCGACAAATCCTGTTCTCCGTTCCATTGTTCAACCTCCTTTGTCTCCTGTTCTCCTACCGACCGTCATCTCACCTGCATTGTGTTGATGGCGAGGTCCCTCGCTCACCTCCTTTCCACCTCACCCCATCGCTTCTTGCCGATCTATCGTTCACACCTGCAACATCCGGCGGCTGATCCGCCGCTTCTGTTCGGCGGTCAACCGCATGTCCGCCAGCACGAAGAGAATCCGCTCCTCGCATGACAAGTGACCGCGGTAGCGCCGGACGAAGGCGCGCAGTTCCGCAGACAGCGTTCGACATCCGGTGTTCCGTTCCGGCAGCAGCGAATAGCCGCCCGCCTCTTTGTCCTGCGCGTTGAGTTTCTTCATGACGGCCGACGCATCCGCTTTCAACATTCGGTGCTCGTCCAACAAGCTTTGGAACTGGTTCTGTTCTTCCGGTTTCCGACCGAGGATCCGCCTCAGCGCCGTGATCAGCATCGCTTCCCGTTTGAAATGCACACCAACCCGGTGCGTGAAAAATTTGACAAGCTCGCGCAGCGTGCTTCGATTGGCTTTCGTCAGCACACTTCCCCGCGAAGACCGTGGGCCGATCGTGGTCTCGATCATCATTAATTGCTCAAGAATCATGGCATGCTCCCGTTGGAGAAGCGCGACCGGATCGACCGAGAACTTGCCCCACCGATGCGATCGTGATCCCATCGCTTGCCTGTCTCTCGTCCGTGCACTTGAATCTACAAGCAAGGCGCGCCCTCACACGGCGGCCACTCTACCGAAAGAGGCATCGCCCCTCGCTGTGGTCAACCAGCCCCCCCTATGATTGTTCTCATGTTTTCGCGCGGGAACGGAGGTAGGCCTTTAGGCCTATACGGCGAAGGAGCGAGAAAAGCGGGAAAGGCGCGGAGGCGAGCAGGAATGAGAACGGCGGGAAAGGGACGACAGATCGGAAAAGTGGACTCTTGGGGTGTGGCAAGTCGCGCGAGCCTTGCCGTCTCGCGAGTCTCGACGTGCTCGTTTAATGGCGGGCAATCTTGGTCAACCGGTCCGGATTTAGGAGGGTGATGGTCCTTCCGTCAAGAGCGATCAGCTTCTCATCCCGAAACGTGCCGAGCATACGGATCGCCGTCTCAACCGTGATCCCGGCCATTTCGGCGACCTCTTCGCGCTTCAACGGAATTCCGACGAGCACCCCCTCGTGGCCCGCTTTGCCGAATCGCTGGCTCATTTCGAGAAGCAGCCCGGCCAATCGTTCGCGGGCGGTCTTGAAGGTGAACTCATCGAGCTGATCCATGTTCATTCCAAGCTCGTTGCTCAGAAGCTGAATGAGCTTGATCGCCAGTTGAGGGCTGCGCTGAATGAAGGACAGATAGCGCTCTTTATCGATGATGCAGATCTGAGACGGTTCCATGGTTTCGCAGGTCACTTCATGAAGCGCGTTCTCGCGGAAGGCGTGTTTTTCGATCAATTCGCCGTGTCCGATGACCCGGACGATCTGCCGCTGGCCGCGCGCCGAAGAGCGGGTGAGTTTGACCTTGCCCGTGCAGAGGAGATAGAGCCCCAGGCAGGCATGACCTTCGTAAAAGACGGTTTGGTGGGGCTCGAACTGCAGGGAGCGTTTGATTTTCTGAAATTCCGCGAGGTCCCCACCCGAGAGATCGCATACCACCGCGTGAGCCCGATGGGAGCAGCCCTCGCAGTTTTCAATGATCAGACTACAGGGCTTGCGGGGCATAATCAAAACCTCTCCCCAATGGGAAGCCTCCCTATCGGTAGCGACAGGCCCTCTCACAGATTGATGACAAGCTTACCGCTACATGCATCATCTGTTCTTCACTCTTGCGAAACCGTCGATCTCGCAAGCGACTGATTTTACAATGAGACCTGCATGAGAATATGAACACCGCAACCATGCTATGGAGACTTTCGCCCCTGAGCTTTCGATTGAACTGCCCCTAATTGCGACAGGAGCCAGAGTCGATAATCCGTCGCGGGGAACTCCAGTCAGCGCTCTGCATTTCCAGCGTCTTTTAGGTGAGGAAGGTAGTTACAGAACGGTTCTTCGTCGAGGTAATGACCCGTCTGCCCGAATGCGCGAGCGCGACAGCCGCCGCAGACAACCCGGTACTCGCATGCGCCGCATTTGCCCATCAACTGATCGGGGTCTCGAAGATCGGAAAAAATCGGCGCGGTTTCCCAAATCGTCTTGAACGATTGCTGACGGATGCTGCCTGCCTTGAAGGGAAAATACCCGCATGGAAACACCTCACCATGGTGCGAGACGAAGCAGATGCCGGTTCCGGCCAGGCAGCCGCGACGGGGTGAACCTGGCAGCGCTGAGTGCTGAGTGCTGAGTGCTGAGTCTGACGGTGGGAGGGCTTGATGATCGAGTTTAGAATGAGCCTCGGCTTCAAGGAGTGCTTGCCGCTGCAAGCGCACACGCTGCGCATGCGGCGCGCAGGTCGCGCGGATCTCCATTGCTTTGTTCTGCGCGAGATCGTCGATCCAATACAGCACCTCTTCGTACTCATGCGCGGTGAGCTGCGCGCTCTGAGCAATCTCCAACCCGCATCCGATCGGCACGAGCAGGAACAGGTGCCACGCATCGGCGCCGAGGTTCCGGACGAGTTTGTGAATCTCATCGAGCCGCTCCCGATTGCGGACGGTGACCGTCGTGTTCACTTGCATCGACATCCCCAGCTCCTTGAGATGGATGAAGCCGTCCACAGCCTTGTCGAACGCCCCTGGAACCTGGCGAAAGTCGTCATGGGTTGCGGCATCCGGCCCATCGAGACTGATGGACACCCGCTTGAAGCCGGTCTCCACAATGTCGCGCGCGACATTCCGCCTGACCAGCGTCCCATTCGTGGCCAGCGCCATGGGAAGACCGCGCCGATTCCCATAGGTGGCCAGATCGAATACATCGCGGCGCAGCAGCGGCTCGCCTCCCGTGAGCACCAGAATCGATCGGCCGACTTCCGCGATCCCATCGATCAGTTTGAATCCTTCGGCCAGCGACAGCTCTTCAGGCGAGGCTGAGGTCTGCGGGACTGCACGGCAATGGGCGCAGCGCAAATTGCAGCGCTTGGTGATCTCCCAATAGACGAG
Organism: uncultured Nitrospira sp.; assembly: GCA_964635345.1. Taxonomy (GTDB): domain Bacteria; phylum Nitrospirota; class Nitrospiria; order Nitrospirales; family Nitrospiraceae; genus Nitrospira_D. The sequence goes on along the minus strand of CAZWOX010000003.1, from coordinate 118,902 downwards.
ACGGGGAGGTGGGGACATGATTAAATTCATGGCGAGAGGCTCGGGGATCGAGGCGAGGGGTATGGGAAAACTGCCTCTCGCCCCATACCCCACGCCTTATTCGATCAGAATGAGATGCCGACGTACGGACCGACCTGGAAGTAATCGTTCACGGTGTTAGTCATGCGGGCCGTCAAGTGATAGCGGGCATCGACACCGACCTTGAACGCCTTCCACACCTGCACTTCAAACCCCGCGCCGAACTGCACGCCGAGATCGAGATATTGCGTCTTGTTGGAGGGCGGGCTGATCACGTGAAAATCGAGACCGATCGGGATGACCCAGGGCCGGAACATGCTGCCTTCCATGAATTTGATCTTCGGCGCGACGTTAATGGTCATCATCGTGAGCTGGACTTCCTGCGGATCCGTGGCAGTCGTGCCGGTTACAACATGGGTCGCAATACTGCCGGCCGCGTTGTTCACTCTATGTGAGTTGATCCGGTTGAACTGCAACCCGATCTCCCCCAGGACCGACGTCTTATCCATTGCCCCCCACACATCCTTGGAGAGCATCAAGTCAAGCCCCGCGCCCGCATACCATCCCGCATTGCCTCCGTTGACTGAACCGGCTCCCAACAGGCCGTTCGTATCCGTAAAAATCTGCGTGCCGCGATCCCGGTTCAAGTTCATGAACCCGCCTTTGAAGAACACCATATTCCCGGTGCCCTCTTCAGCCGAAGCCGCCATCGGCGCAACGAACAGCGCCATCGCCAGCAATGCCGTGATTCGCATTGTCCCCTTCTGTCTCCTGTCCATTTTCCCCTCCTTGTGTAAAGTAAAAAGTCCGTATGAACTGACGCTCTTATAAAACCACGCGCTGCAGCATGCTGTGACGTGCTTAGGCTCTCGATATGATCGTTGTCACGTCCCCGTGTAGGCCGATCGGCCTACGCGGGGTCGGGGCAAGGCAGATTGAGCCACCCCATAATTCATCGCTCCTCACTCGACGTTGCTCGGCAATCGCAGATTCGGGCACCACTCCACCTCAGCTTGTATCGCGATCGCCTTCAATTGAGCATGAACGGGCGGGGCGCCGATCTCCCGGACGACTTGCAGACAGCGCGTGCAGATGAACTGGCAATGCGAGACACAGGCGCGGTCCGGGCAACTGCCCGCATCGCCGATCTTCGCGGCCTGCCGCGCGCAATGGGCCTGGAGATCGAGTTCAGTCAGACTCTCGCGATAACACCTCAGCGCGCTCAAAAATTTCGTTAGCCCTCCGACCGGTCGTTCATCGATCGACACCTGGACATCCGGAAACTCGGCCGCCGCGCCGATCAGCCGCTCCACGAGATCGAACGACTGAGACAGATCCGGAAAGGTCGCCAGGTATGCCGGCGGCCGGCCCGCCGTCTCCGTTTGAAACTTCGGCGCCGAACGGGCCAAGCTGAGCACCAGCGGCAACGTCTCGGACTCGGACTGGGGAATTCGCAGAACCAAACGCATGGCTCACCCTTTCCCCTTCGACGGATTCCACCGGAGCAGCGCGGCAGGTCCGAAGTAGGCGAACGCATCCTTGAGATTGGAAAACATCTTCTTGAACGGCCCCATCTCCTGATTCGTCACATACTGCAGCGTGAGCACCACCCGCTCTTCGCCCTTCCCGAGGGGTGTGACGGCATGCCAGAGTGTGTCGCCGTTGAAGAACACCGCCGTCCCAGGGTCCATGGGAATCCGCGCTTCTCTGATTTCTTCGGCCTGCCCGCGCTCAGGCAGGCGGGTTTCTCCCCGCTTCCGGACGCGGGCGACCAGGCGGCAATGTTCCGATCGCTCGACCAGGCCGATCAGCACCGTGTATCGCTTCCCTTTGTAGTACGACGTATCGTAATGAAAGCCGATATGATCGCCGGGTTGCTGGTAATAGTAGAGCGCGCAGGAATGGGGATCGTCTTCAGGACAGAGCAGGAGAGGAGCCTCCGCGAGCCGGCTCAAGAACCCGCGCAACGCCGGCGAGCGGTAGAGGGAGAGAAGGGCCGGCGCCCGGCTCACAATCGCATAGAAGCTGACGCTGCCTCCCTTTTTGTGTCCGGGAACATAATTCCGATTCACGTCGGACGTCAGGACATCCACCTCGTCGAGCAACCGATCCACCACGGGCTGCGTAAGAAAACGATCCAGCACGACAAACTCATTGTGATCGCGGTAACTACAGCGCGTATCCTCAAGATCCAACCGCTCGATGGCTTGCTCGATATCCCGTTCGATGTCGAGCTTTAGATGCCGCATTGCCTCTCCCGATCGGAACGGTCTGCGCCTGTTCTGAGCCCGGACTCTTTCAGGGACTCGTCGTCGCCTGCCCTGAGCCTGTCGAAGGGTCACGGTCCTGAGCGCGGAGTCGAAGGACACTCGCCTGGCGTCATATACAGTAAGTAGTTCCCCATCCCATGGTTGGGCTGGGGATCGTGGAGAGGGCGGTGATGCACCATCACTACCTCGTAAGCATCGCGGCGATTCACGCCGAACCCTTGAGCGCTGTGAAAAATCTGATGCGCCGGGAATGACAAGAACGCCCCGTCCGGCGCCACGTCGGGCACCGTTCGAAGGAGCGTCCGTTGCGCCGTCTTGTTTTCCAGCGCGATCAGCAGCACTTGGTCGTGCCCGTGCGGATAGGCAAACTTTACGCAGCCATCCATGCTGAACGTGAGCGGCGCCTTGTCCACCTGCACGCCGGGTTTGACCTCGATCCCCTCATCGGTTTCGTCTGCGCGCCGTTTCGGGAATTGGCTGTAACAGACCGTGTTCACGCCGACCTGATAGACATCCAATGCTTGCAGGACGGCGCCCTTCGGCGCCATCTCCATGGTGAAACTGGCCATCACACCCTTCGTCGGAGGCACACCGTGGTAGAACGCGACAATGGCCATGAGCTTCTGGTCTTTGGCGATCTTTACGCCATACCCGGCGGGGAATCGCGCCTCCGCCATCTCCAGACCGGCTCCGGCGAAAAACAACGGCTCGCCCGGGCACGAGACACTGTCTTTGTCCTGATTGATGAGCAGGATGTGGTGAAGATACTGGCGCGGCAGATCCACGCCGTCTTCCGTAAACACCCTCGATTGATACCCGACCATCGTCATATCGTCCGGCAACTTAAAGATGTGCTTGGGCAGGCTGGCAGCCAGTTCCCCGTCATGCCCCGACGGGAGGTCCACCGGCCCGAACGTCACCGTGACACGGTTCCCCTCGTACGTGACCGTCGTCTTCGCCTGCCCCAACAGTTGCGGCACCTCGTGCGCGCTGTGCGTGCCGCCTGCCAGCGCCTGCCCGCCGCCCGGCAGGCGGGCAGGGCTCGTCAGAACGAGCGCGAGGACACAGGCAACCGACGCCGACACGACGCCGGCCCGGGATATCAGCCTGGTGAATACACGATTCATTGCGACTCCAAGACTCCGGCTGTCAGCCCACAGCTTTCAGCCTTCAGATTAGGATTTTTCGTCCTGACTGCTGACCGCTGAAAGCTGTTTGCTTTCACCGACCGACTGCGCGCAACGGAATCCCATCCAATTGATCTTGGTATTGGGATCGGTCCCGTTGCGCATAGCGACACGCATCGTCGTCGTGCTGTCCATCCAGCCGCCGCCACGGAATGCCTTCTGCGTCCCCGTCTCCGGACCTTTCGGATTGCGATCCGGTGCGGTCGCGTAATAATCCTTGTCGTACCAGTCGGAGACCCATTCGGACACGTTCCCGATCGTCTGATAGAGACCATACGGACTCACCGCTTTGTCGTACCGATCGACCGAAATGATCGGGGGATAGAGCAACAGCCGCTCCGGACGGTCGCGCACGGGACCGGACAGACCGGTCCGTCCGAAATTCGCCCTCGTCGGTCCGGCGAGTTCAGGTCCCCAGGGGAAGAGCCGTCCATCGGTTCCACGCGCCGCCTTTTCCCATTCCGCTTCGGTCGGCAGCCGCCGCCCCGCCCACGTGCAGTAGGCATCTGCGTCATACCAGGACACATGCATGATGGGATGGTGCGCCATGGGCTCCTGGAAATTCCCGCCGTCATACCGCCAGTCCAATTGCGGCTTTCGGTCGGTCGCCAGGATAAACTTCAGATATTCCAGCGCCGTCACTTCATACTTCCCGATTTCAAACGCATCCAGGTAGACCCGGCGCTGCGGCATTTCCCCGCGATAGGCGAGCCGATCCGCTTTCTTATCGCTGCCCATGATGAATTCACCGGCCGGCACCAGCACCATTTCATCCTTGGATTTCAAGTTCGCCACCCGCTGCGCGGCGAGTTTTTTGCCGGCCTCGGTCCACTCGACAACAATATCCTGCGTGTCGAGCCCCCAGGCCACCTTCGCCATGACCAACAGCGCGGCGGTAATCAGGACCGCGTTGATGGCCCAATCCCACCTCCGCCAGGTCTCTGTCACTTTCCGTTCCATACTCCGTCTCCTCCTTATTGTAATTGTGAATTGGGCCGTCAACCGCCATGCGTCAATGGTTCCGAACGGTGAAGCCCTTGACGACATCCTCACCGGCTGACGAGTGACGAGTGACTATTGACGGTCTTTCCGATCTCGCGCAGCGAAATCCCGTGAGATAACTTTTCCTTGTCGGCTCTCCGCCGTTGCGTCCGGCGGATCGCGCTACCTCCGGATCTTCATTCCACGAGCCGCCGCGGAACACTTTCAGCTCACCGGCATCGGGACCTTTCGGGTTCTCATTCATACCTTTGCGGTAATACTCCGGATCGAACCAATCCGAGACCCACTCGCTGACGTTGCCGGCCAACTGATAAACCCCGTAGGGGCTGACCCCTTTGTCGTAGCGATTGATGTTCGCCAGCGGCGGATACTTGACGCCCCGCTTCGACCCGGAATGGGCGATGTTGCTCTTGATCCAGCCGGCCGGTTCATCCCCCCAGGGGAACATTCGGCCGTCGGAGCCCCGGGCAGCCTTCTCCCATTCCGCCTCGGTCGGCAGGCGCTTGCCGGTCCAACGGCAATAGGCATCGGCCTCCTCCCAGCTCACGTTGATCACGGGATGCGGCGCCATCTTGTCCGGGAACGGCTTGGCCCGCCAGAACTGCGGCCAGCTCGCGCCGGTGGACAGCACAAATCGAAGGTACTCCACATTCGAGATTTCGTAGCGATCGATCTCAAACGCATCGAGCGTGACCCGGTGCAGCGGTTGTTCTTGCGGCCCCGCCGCCGGATCTTTCCGGGGATCGCTGCCCATCAAGAACTCACCGGCCGGCACCGTGACCATGCCGCCCGGCACATCCATCATGGCCATCTGCTCAACCTCGTCCAGCGGCGTCCAGAGCGGAGGCTGTGCCGAAGATTCGTGGTCGGCCAGCGCGCGCGCGCCGGCGAATGCAAAATTACAAATTAAAAATGAAAAAATCAGAATTCGGAAATTTTTCATTTTGCATTTTTCATTTTTAATTGTGGCCGTGTTCAGCGCTCCTGCTTTTCGATCATCGGCTCGATCTCTTTTTTCGTTTCCTCGGTCACGTTATAGCGGGTATACGTGTGCTCCAGCACCTCGTTGGCGTAGAGCCGCCCCGTCGGAGCCGGAACCGCGATCGTGGTCTCGACGGTGGCCTTCGGGCCGATGGTGACGGTCTGCTCAATCGCCGTCCGGATATAGGGATGCCAGACCACCAGCTTATAGGTGCCCGGCGGCACATCGGTCAGAGTGAACCGGCCCTGCTCGTCTGTCTTGGCGAAATAGGGATTCGTGATGGCCACGCCCCAGCTTTCCATGTAAGCGTGGAAGCCGCATTGCATCACGAAGATCCGGCGGCCTTTGCTGAGTTTGACCAGTTCTTTCATCGGCGCACCAGCCATGTGTTTGTGGTACATGCCGGCTTCGGTGCGATCCTTGAAGTTGCGCGGGTGCTGCGGATTCATCGGCAGCGGCACGTTGAACAATACGCGCGCGCCTAAATTCGACGTTTCATAGGCCTGAATGTCGTGCATGACCGGGTCCATGTTGACCACCGTCACCGATTGATCGTCCCGCACCACGGTCGTGAACGGCAGGAACAGGCAGTCTTTCGCCTCGATCTGCGGCACCGTCTTTTCAGCGAACGCTTTCCCCTTTTCGACCCCTTCCAAATAAACCACGACCTCGCGAAACTCGCCGGCCGGCCCGACCTGGAACGGCTGCAGGATGCGCCAGCCCTGTCCATCGGAAATACGCCCGCAGTAGAACGGATCGGGCAAGGTGGTGAGGTTGTAGCCCTTCGGCTTGGGCACCGCGCCCTCGAGCTTCACGGTCCCCGTGAGGGTCCCGCCATCCGACACCGCGATTTCTTCATAGGCAAAGGCCGGACTTCCCAGAGCCAAAGCCAGCATCAGTACTCCTGCCGTCAGTTGTGCCTTGATCTTCATTGTTGTTCTGTGGCCTCCTTCGTCATACCGAGGTTGAGGTTAAGGTTGAGCGATTTTTCATTATACAGCGATCTCAACCCTGACCTCAGCCTCGATCTTTCCCTTCAACACACAAGTGGGGGAGCCGCATGTTTCTGGCAGCTCCCCCACGAGGTGTTACACCATGTCCGCTCCGCTTACTTCATTGCGGTCGGAATGGCTTTCACTGCGGGCTCTACTTCCGCCTGCTTGGCACCCATTCCATGGGTTCCGAGCGGCTGGATCCGTGAATCGCCGGCTGGCAACACACGGAGGTAGCCCCACTGTCCGGACTGCGTGTAGGGCAGCCGAGCGTTGGACCACACGAAGTCTCCCACCTGACGATACGGGCCGCCCGCACCGCCACGGAGGAACACATCGAGAGTCTCCGATCCGGCATACTCCACCACACTGATCTGGTCGGCACCGGGCATGTATGGCTCGATCGGCCACTCATGGCCTTCGACCGCAAACATCCCGTTCTGCTCGCTGTTCGCACCGATGACATGGATGCGAACGGCATCACCCGCATGCGCCTCGATCAGAGGCGTGATGGGATCCTCGGGCTTATCCACCGCGCAGGGCTGGAAAATCTTCCCGAGCGAGCAGCCTTGCTCTTCGCGGAACTTGTACGGTTCGGCGCGGTAGTTTACCGACGTCAAACCGGCGACGTTCTGCACATAGGGCATGAACGCGGTTCCGATGATGTTGTCTTCATCCTGGAAGAACAGCGCGACATCGCGATAGTTCCGCTTGCCAACGTTTTCAGGCAAGCTGGCATCGACGACGACGTCCGCTCTCCATGAATTCTTCTGAGAGATGTCGGCCCCGGTCACCGGATCGCGATACTGCGACCCGCGCGGACCGACGATGATGGCGCCGTACAATCCGTTGCGCGGATTGACGACGATGTTCCCACCATCCCACACCAGCGACGTCGTCTCCTTGTTGGAAGGATGCGCGTAGTAGGTGTAGCTCCGGCCTTCGCCCGGTCCCACGGTCTGATCGCCGCTGTTGTTGCCGACGTTCAGGCCTTGGCTGTCTTTCGGATCAAAGGCCAATCCCGGCGCAAAGAACGACGCCCGGCTCGCCTTCATCTTGTTCTTCAGATTCACCTTGATGCAGTCACCAAGGTTGACGCGCAGCGTCAGCGGATTCGGGGTCGCTCCGCTGGCCACCGTCGTCGCTTCCGCTTCGAGCGCGTAGATCTTGCCTTCCGGCATGGTCATTTCGATCTTCCGCTCGAAGTCCACCTCGATGGCATCCGGCGCCTTCGGATTGAGCTTCATCGGACGATCCAACGCCACGACGTCGAAGCTCTTCACCGGAGCATTAGCCGGACACACGGAACTCGGGGTGGCTGGGATACCGAGAGGATTCGTTCCCCTCGGGAGCGGCTTGAGATCCGCCGTTTCCTTGTCGAGCACGCGCACGATACCCCATCCACCTTCGGCGAAGTGCGAGCTTCGGCCGTTGAAGTGGATGTAGTCGCCCGGCATGCCCTGGAATCCGCCCGCCTTGGTCACGAGATCATACCGCTCGGCGATCCCAACGTGGATCGAGTACTTCCGATTGGCATCCGCCGCATACCGCTCCGTGAGGAAGGTATGGCCGGCGATCGTCCAGACGTGCGACTCGTTCATCAGCTGGTGCAACAGGCGGAACACCATGGTGTCGCCCGTGTACGCCCGCAGAAGCGGTGTACCCGGATCACCATGGATCGCGCTGCTGAACAGCTTCGACGTATCCGGATTGTTCGAAAGGCGCTGCGCAAACGGAGCCGCGCGGAAGTTGAAACCGCTGCCGGTCGTATGCGTTCCGCCGTTGATGTACTTGTTCGGCGCGTTCAAGATCTTCTCAGGCATCTGGAACGACACCGTCTTCCCGGCTTCCAACGCCACTTCGATCGGCTGTCCCGGAGGATTGCCGGCTGTGATGACGTTGACGGTATGCGGCACCGTGTCGTGGATGGAGACCATCAACTCACGGAAGCTGCCGCTGACACCGGCGCCGATCGGCTCGTTGCTATGGATGTCCGCGATCGGACCGCTCCATACCAGCTTGCCGTCCTTCGGATTGTGATAGGTCGACCCGAACGGCTCCACGATCGTCACGCCGAACCCGCCATGGGGCCAGGTCGTCGCGCCGAACGCGTGGTCATGCCAGAACACGGTCCCCATATCCACGTCCACCCACCACCGGTACCGAACGAACTCCGGCGACACGAGATCGCCCGCCGGGTGGTTCTGCTTCAGCGGCTTGAAGAAGGTGACTTGATCGCCCTTGATCTCCTTGATGCGGACGACTTCCGAGCAACTCTTGTCCCGCGGCAGCGAGGCCGTGGCATCGTTGCCCTTCTCTAAGCAATCCATCCCGACCATCAATTCGGTATTCGGATGGAACAGAGCGGAACCGGGCGCCATTTGGATCTTAGCCGATGTAGCGCCGGCTTTGGCGCCGTCCACCAGCTTCGCCACCATCGGCGCCGGCAATCCGTGCTTGATTTTCTTGCCCCACATCGTGAACGGACGGACGGACATTTCATATTCCATCCCGGAAATGACGCCGTCCGAGTTCCCTGTATCGAACTGGAAGAAGTGGGGATGGATATTGATCTTCGACGACTGGAAGTTCGTGTAGTCGTCGTCATCCCATTCGTTCGTCAGCACGAGATCCACGCAGTCATACACGTTGGCGCGGATGACAGCGGGAAGCTTGAGATCGTCGTTCGCTCTGGTCAAACGCTCTTCTTCATGAAGCACGTAGATCAGACCGTCCTTGTCCACCATGGCCGGCTCTTTCCCCTGCTTTTTGGCAAGGGTGATCGGCATGCGGACAAAGTGGATGTTGTAGAACTTCTGGTTGGCGTTCTCAGGACAGAGACTCCAGCGGCCCTGCTCGCCCGGCTTCGCCGGCTCGGACGTGCGGTCACCGTTGGCGTCCTGGTGAATCGGCTCCAGCCAGGGCGCTCCACTGTGGTTGGCCGAGAACGGATTCCGTTTGCCGAAGTGCGGCTTCAACAACGGCCAGGCCATCTTGCCCGTCGTCGGGTCGAAGAGAATAGCCGGTCTGGTGCTGTCATCCCACTTCGCCGCGGCGGGATACTTCGGATACTTCGCGGTGCTTTCCCGCTCTCCCTTCGCGACATTGCCGTCCCACTTCCAATCCCAGACGGTGGCGTCATAGGCCATGATCTGGCCCTTTTCGTCATCCGTATGGCCCGGCTTCCCTTGCGCCGGGACAAACATTTCGACCCAATCCTTGACGTTCACGACGACCGGATCGGATTTCCAGTTGGTCTTCTGGCTCTTGTCGACGATTTTGAAGGTCTTGCCGAACCAATCGACGGTCGTGCCGATCAGCTTGTCGGACGAGACGCCGAGCTTCATGCGTCCCTTCCGATCCGGCAACTCTTGCAGGTCCGGCATCGTGTCGGTGTGACCGGCGCCCACCTGCAACGTATTGTAGAACCGGCCGTAACCCCACATGCCCGCAACATAGTGGTGCGCCACGTGGCAGTGATAGAGGAATTCGCCGGCCAGATGTTGGCAGCCGCCGCCGCCGCACTCCGGTTCCAGATCGAGCGCTTCGGACGGGCCGATGACTTCCACATCCACACGATCGGACTTCGTCCGGACGACCGGATACTTCACCGGACCATCCTGACCCATCGCCCACATATTGTTGGGTTCGGTGCCAGGGCTCCGCTGCCAGCGAATGGTGCCGCTGTGCGGATGGTGGCTATGGAACACCTCCGAACCGCCGTGCACAACCCGCCACTTGACCGGTTCGCCCAAATATCCGCGGGCAACCGTGGTAGGCGGATCGCCGAACGTATAACCGCTATAGGCCATCGATTCATCCTCGAAGCCGAAATACTCGTGCTGGAGGTGCATTTCATCGATGCCGAACGGCTCGCTCCGATAGTTCAACGCACGACCGCCCGGACGATAGGCGTCGGTCAACGGATCGCGCTGGGGCAAGAAGTCACCCTTCTTGTTCAGCGGCCGGAACGCTTCGTCGCCGATCTCGTGATAGAAAATCACGAACTCGCGGAAGTCCGGGCCTGATCCGTTATCGATGTTCACCTGCCAGCCGCTCGCGACTTCCTTGTCAGGGCCGCTGCCGATTGAGTCGAGATACTTCGACCCCTTCGGCTCCACGATGAAAGCGCCGAAGAGACCGAGCACCGTCAACTCACGGTCATGGCTGTACGAGTGGAACTGCCGCACACCTTCCTGCATCTGCGGATGGATGTACCATTCGAATTCCTGCGTCTTGCCCGGCGCCACGATGGAATCAGGATTCGTGGTCGTCGCCGGCTTCCCGGTGGCGCTCACGATCATGCTGGATGCCGAGATAAAGAGACTGCCATCCTCGCCTTCCATCTGATTGCGAAGCGTCATCTTGACACAATCGCCCTGATTGGCCCGGAGGACCAAAGGCTGGATGACGTCTCCCTGTAGACCGGTCGTCACAGCACCCGGATCGAACCCCTCTTTCTCACGGGCGGCCTTGTTCGTGGCTTCCTCGGCACGGGCCTTGGCCAGGTCCTCCGTGTTGACGTACATGTAGCCGGGATAGAAGTCGAGCCAACGATTCAACGTAACCTCGATGTTAATCATCGACACGTCGTACTTCTTCGTCGGCGCATTGGCCGGGCATTTTCCGCCCGACGCCATCACCGGCTCGCCTTTAGACCCATCCGACATGAGCAGGAAACTGCTGCCGTCCTGCCCCATGTACTGGTGCATCATCGACATGTCGTTGAACGCACCGGAGGCCGGGGTCGCCTGCGCATCTTTCTTCGCCTGGTTCCCCAGCTTCTCCATCAAACGATGATGCTGCATCTCCATCTTCTCTGCATTGCCGGCACGACCTTCGATGGCATTTTCCACCACCGTCTGGCCCTTGAGCTGTTGCGTCCAACCCGGCATCGCGACCGGAGTCGCGTGACCGTCATGCGACGGCTCACCAGGTCCTGCCGCAAACAGCCATGGTGTCGCCACCAGACTGCCTGTCAGCAACACGCTGTGCAGCATCAACGAAAGGCGGCTACGCCGCCGCTGACGCTGAGATTGAAGTTGAAAAACCCTCATACACGGCCTCCCCCTTGTTATGACCGCCTCTTCTACGGACGGTCTGTTGAAACACATCGAATAAAACGACCGACATTGATTAACCTTCAACCGCCTTCCACGCACCTTCTTTCCCAACAGCCCCGGTCTCCAACCCTCCCCAGCCTCTTCCCTGGAGCGATTTTAGAGCTGGTGAAGGATCCTTCTTGCGAAGGAGTGGGTCATTCGGAGGCCGGTCCAAAATTACCCAGACCTTCACCAGCGGAACCCCCTATCCGCAAGCGCTATGCCTAACTCACCACTTTTCCAGCATATTTTCGATTTCCCAGTCCTGGAGCGGCTCCGATGTCATTCACTCCTTCCTCAGAACATGTAGCTTGAATGGCATGATTCCACAGACATAGACAGACAAATACGCCTCAAACTATCATAGCCTGTATTTTCAGCTAGTTATACTGTCTACACCGATGGACAGCAAAGAGAGATTGGTTGGGGCAAATGAGGGCACGGAGGGATTATTGGAGGCCATACTCTCGTAGCTTATTGTAGAGACCGGCCCGGCTGATCTTGAGAAGCTTGGCTGCCCTGAGCCGGTTCCCGCCGGTCTTCCTCAAGGCCTCGACGATGCGCGTCCGCTCCGTGAGACTGACCGCGTCCCGGACCACCGTGCGCAGTCCTTCCTCCGGCGCCTTCGATCCCAACGCCACAATATCGCCGCACGTCAGATCCGGGCCCGTTGTTGTGACGACTGCCCGCTCAATATAATGCTGCAACTCACGAACATTCCCCGGCCACGCGGCCTCACTGAGCGCTTGCATCACATCGGACGATACCGCCCTTGGCGACTGGCGATGACGCTTACAGGACGCGACCACAAAATGGTCGACTAATAATGGAATGTCTTCCCGCCGCTCTCGAAGCGGAGGCAAGGACAACGGCAAGACAGCCAGGCGGTAATACAGGTCCTGCCGGAACACCTTGGTCTTTACCGACTCGCTCAGATCCTTATTGGTGGCCGACACCACCCGAACATCCACTTTGATCGGCTGGTTACTTCCGACCCGTTTGACTTCCCCTTCCTGCAACACCCGCAACAGTTTGGCTTGGAAGGTCGGAGTCGTATCGGCAATCTCATCGAGAAAAATCGTCCCGCCGTCGGCCTCTTCGAATAAACCCCGCTTATTGGCGGTCGCTCCGGTAAACGATCCCTTCATATGGCCGAACAACTCACTTTCCAACAACGTCTCCGGAAGCGATCCGCAATCCACCACCACAAACGGTTTATCCCGGCGAGCACTGAGGCGATGAATGGTTTTGGCGGCCAATTCCTTGCCTGTGCCGCTTTCGCCCTGGATCAACACGGTCGCCTGGCTCTCTGCAACCAGTGCAATCATGTCGAACAGCTGCTGCATGGCCGCGCTGCGACCGATGAGATCGCCCAAATGCTCCCGCACCATCGGAGCCGGAAGATCGTCCGGTACCGGCAAGGCTGGTCGAAGAACTGGCTTCGAAAGGGGCGTAAACAGCACCAGCATGGACGCGATCCGCCCGTCGCTGGCGACCAGAGGAAAGGCTTGGCGCATCCCGCAGGCCACGCCATCGCCTTCCGTCCCACACGAAACAGACTGGACGTCCGGCGATTCAAACACTTTCGTCGCCGGACAGGTGCCGCAGGGATCGGTCCGATGTGCAAAGGCCTGATAGCACTTCGCAGGATGCGCATCGGCCTTACCGGACTCATGATCCGTCCACGCCGTCGAATTTGCGTAGACGACATTGAATTCGCGATCCATCACCGCCACACGATCGGACATCCCACCCGCAAGCTGCCGAATGGCTTCGACCCGCGCGGCGAGAACGGGATCGCTGAAAGACGAAACAGCGCACACCTCTGGCTGAGACCCGGCCATCTCTATACTCCGTACTCTGTTATATTCAAAAAGACGTTAACGAATGCCCTCTGTAATCACTACGCTCTGAGAGACACCCTGACTCCCGACCCCAAGCAGTTGTTTCACGCAGGATCTGAGCTCTGCCAAATGCACCGGCTTGCTGAAATACGCCGTCGCGCCGGCACGGAACACCTTCAACTTGATCTGCTCATCGCCGAACGCCGTCATAACGACAATCGGACACTTCGGAACCATCGCTCTGAGGCGATCGATATAGGCGACACCGCCGGCAGCCAGACGAATCTCGGTCAGAATCAAATCCGGCACCGCCCGGATGACCGCATGAAAGGCCTCCTCCCCGTCTCCCGCTTCACGAAGGACATACCCGTCGCCCCACAAACCGTCACGCAGGAGACTGCGCATCTCTCCGTCATCGTCCACCACAAGCACAGTCGGCTTACCCTCTGCCACGACGACACCTTCCTAAACAGTTCTCCCTCACTGCAAATCCGTGTGCATTGAGATGTCGCAAAGACAATGCCATTCAGCCGACTCACCGCCCCTCGCAATACCGGCTACTTTACTGGGGGATTCGCAACGAACGACCGGTCGCGCAACCGTAGGCTGAAGAAAAACACCCCAACATCTGAGAATCCGACTGGCGCAAGATGCCCCAGCCAAGACGAGAGGCTCGTGAGAAAGCCCGGACATCCCTCCCCCCCCTTGCCCCCAGCCACCGGCCTCGTGCCTTGGTCGATGGCTATCCGCTCTTCGGTAACAGAATCGTAAACATGGTTCCCTTGCCCTCCAGGCTTTCAGCGGCGATCGAACCGTGATGTTCCTCGATAATGCCTTTCACCACCGTGAGCCCCAACCCCGTGCCTTTCCCAAATTCTTTGGTCGTGAAGAACGGGTCAAACACCCTGGCGATCACCTCCTGAGGAATCCCACAGCCCGTATCAGCCACCGTGAGCTTGACCATTGTGTCCGCCTGAGTCATCCCGATACGCAGCCGCCCGCCTTGAGGCATGGCATGAACGGCGTTCATGATGAGATTAATAAGCACCTGATTCATTTGGTCGGCATCGGCCTGCACTTGGGGACAGTCCTCATCCAGCTGCATCTCGACCTGCACCCGGTTTTTCGCCAGCCGTTCCTGAAACATCTCGACGCTGTTTTCGATGACCTCCCGTAAGGCCAGCGGGCCGCGCTCAGGCGGTTTGCGCCGGGCAAAGGCCAGGAGCTGATTCATGACACGCGTAATACGTTCCACCTGCGCCACAATCGTTTGCAGGCCCTTCTTCACCGCCTCATCGGTGACACGATCCATGAGATATTCCGCGCGGCCCAGAATGACGTTCATGGGTGTTCCGATCTCGTGCGCCATTCCGGAGGCGACCGTCCCGAGTTCCGCAATTCGCTCGGTCTTGCGCAAACGGTCCTGCAACCGTTTCCGCTCGCTGATGTCGCGCAGCATTACCAAAATCGCCGGGCCTTCCTCATCGGAAAATCCGGCTGAACTGACCTCGACATCCATCAACGATCCATCCAGCTTGATGATCCGCTCCTCGACCATCGGCGCCACCTGACTGCCGCCAAGCAAGTCGCCGATCCGCGCGCGTATCGCATCACGGCAATCCTGATGAAAGAGATCGAAGAGAGACCTCCCGACAATCTCCTCGGCCTTCACCGCGCCGAACAGCTTAAGCGCCTGATCGTTCGCGAAAATAACCCGATCGACCCGGATCACCAGGATGCCGTAGGGCGACACCGCGACCAGCCGCCGGTACCGCTCTTCGCTCTGCCGGATCAGATGTTCCACGCGCTTGCGCGCGGTCACGTCCTGCGTGGTCCCGACCACACGAGTCACCCGAAGGCCCGCGCCCGCTCCTTCAAAAAACGCCTGCGCCCGCACCACCATCCATCGCACTTCCCCGTCGGGATACTGCATCCGACACTCCGACGTAAACCGCGCGTCAGGCGCGTCAGGCCGATACGTCGACGTCATCAGTTCCTGCAAGGCGTGCAGATCGTCGGGATGCACGCAGGCCATCATGACTCCGAGCGAAACGCCGGTCTCGCAGCGATAGATCGCCTGAGCCCGGGCGTCCAACTGGACCAGATCGGTCGCCACATCGTGCTCCCAGGCGCCGAGTTGGCCGGCCTCAAGCGCCAGCCGGGATCGCTCTTCGATCCCCCGCAGCTGCTCTTCAGCCCGCAACCGCTCCGTAATGTCCCGAAGAATGACCGTATAAAAGGTTTTACCTTCAACCACGATATGAGAAATTGCGGCTTCGACCGGAAACTCTTCGCCACCGGCCCGAATCCCCAGCACCTTCCCGAGCCGGCCCATCTTCCGGCTGGTCACCCGTGATCGGCCGAATTTTTCCACATGATGACGGTGAGCCTCCCGAAACCGGGCCGGCAGAAATTTATCCATCGATTGACCGATCGCCTCGCGGGCGGGGCATTGAAACATCTGCTCGGCGGCCTCGTTGAATAACAGGATCTGCATCCGGTCATCGCTGGTGATGATGGCGTCCATCGCGGACTGGACGATCCCGTCCAACCGAAGGCTGCTCAGCAACAAGTCACGGGCGACTTGCGACTCCCGGTGAATGGCGCCGGTCGCACTGGCTTCCGCCAGTTCGCGCGCCGCCACGGCCGCCTCCCGTCCGGCCTCGGCCTGCGCCTGCGCCGCCCGGGCGCCGACGAGCTGGCTGCGCGCCTGCTTCTGCCGGACAATCATCCAGGTGACTCCCCACATGACCATCAGGCCGAACACACGGTTCATCAGCCCGACGGCCGGATGAATATCGCGCGGAGAGAAGTACCCGCCTAACGCGGTCAAAAGGGTAACCGCCGCCGCAAAACTGTAGGGGTCGCGATCGCGCGGGGATTGCAAGGTCAGGACGAGAGGGAAGAAATACAGCAGCCAATCGGCCCATCCCAAGGGAGTCAGGAGATCGAGCGCAAAGACAGCCGCCGTGAGCAGGAAGACGATCCCGCTCTTCATGAGAGCGGATTGTTCGAGCGGCAGGCTCACGTGAATATCGGACCGGCGTGCATCATGATGAACGCCAGTCTACTCGTGAGTCTTCGCTTCTTCAATCTCACCGAGCTTGCGATAGAGGGTCTTCCGGTCGATGCCCAAGGCCTGCGCGGCCTGATACTTATTCCCGCCGGTCTTGTCGAGGATCTTCTTGATGTACTCTTGCTCGATCTCATGCAACGGCAGCATCTTTTCCGCCGCCTCGTCGAGCACCCGCCGGTCCCCGCGGGCCCCCTGCACCGCCGGCGGCAAATCGTCCGGAGCGATCTTCTCCCCGCGATTGAGCGTCACCGCCCGCTCCACCACATTTTCCAGCTCACGCACATTGCCGGGCCAACTATAGTCCATCAGCATCGCCAGAGCCGGCTCGCTCACGCCCTTCACCTCTTTGTGCCGGGCCTCCGCGCATTTCTTCAAGAAGGCTTCCAGCAGGATCGGAATATCCTCCCGGCGATCCCGCAACGGCGGCAACATCACTTCGATCACATTGAGCCGATAGAACAGATCGTCTCGAAACCGCTTCGCCTTCACCTCTTCCGCAAGATGCAGATTGGTGGCGGCGATGATCCGCACATCCACGGCAATCGGCTTGTTGGCGCCGACCCGGCGGATTTCCTTTTCCTGGATGGCGCGCAGCAGTTTCGCTTGGAGCATGATCGGCAGCTCGCTGATCTCGTCGAGAAAGAGCGTGCCTTTTTGCGCCTCTTCAAACAGCCCGCGTTTGTCCGACTTCGCATCGGTAAACGCTCCGCGCATATGGCCGAACAACTCGCTTTCCAACAACTGTTCGGGGATCGCAGCGCAATTCACTGGAATGAACGGGGCATCCTTGCGATCACTATTGTAATGAATGGCTTTCGCCACCAGCTCTTTCCCCGTTCCGCTTTCCCCGGTGATCAGCACATTGGTGGGGCTATCCGCGACGCGGCGAATCAGGTCGAACACCGCCTGAATCGCTTTGCTCTTCCCGAGAATGTGATGAAAACTGTACTCCTTATGCACTTCTTTCCTGAGCCGGCTCACTTCTCGCCGTAACGCGGATTCGCGCACAGCGCGTTCCACCACGCGAACGATCTCCTCCGTCTTCACCGGCTTCGTGAGGTAATCGCTCGCCCCCCGCTTCATCGCCTCGACCGCGGTTTCCACGGAACCGAATGCGGTCATGAGGATGACCCCGATATCGGGGTACAGCCGCTTGATCTCGACCAACAATTCTGTTCCCAACATCCCCTTCATTCTCAAATCGGTGAGCACAACGGCGAAATCCTGTTCGGCCAGGAGCTTCAGCGCTTCCTGCCCGCTTCCTGCCGTCGAAATCTGATGGCCGCGATCCTTCAGCACGTCAAAGACCAGCTCTCGCATCTCGGCATCATCGTCGACGACCAGCACTGCGCCCCATTCTTCCGTCATGCTCGACTCCTTCTCGACAATTATCAGAGAGCAGCCTAATCCCCGAGATCCAGACTCTTCAATCAGGAAATGCCCCGAATTGCCACAGCGAGACTTCTCCCCCTGTGGGCTTATGCCCCAAAGTGGATCGTTTACACCAGAAATTTGCTGGTTCCCAAGTTACTAAGCAAAGGGAAGGCCAGGGGATAAGAATGGCGATCTCAGGCCAGGGGAGAGGGAGGGCAGAAAGGAAACCTGCGCGCTACACGCAAGACACCCGCGCTAAGGCTGAGAAATAATACCGCATCCTACATGTCTTTCTCAGCCTCAGCATTACGCAACGTGCTGCATCTTGGTGGCGAAGTCACACCCGGAGGTTGGAAGAGGCAACGGCTTACCATCCTTGGCATACAATTCAATCGCCTCCTCAACCACCTGGCAAAGCTCGTTGAAGACTTCTTTTTCATCACTTCCGTGGCAGCCTCCATATATGAGACCAGGAGCACTTCCGACGTAGCACTGATCCTCCTCCGACCACTCAACAATCTTCACGTATTTGGCGCTATCTTTCATTTCTTCGCCTCCTCAATTGCAAGCTGGACAGCTCGAACCTGATAGTGTTTCGCATCCTCGCCTGGTTTGCCGGAGAGGGTCATTGGTTTAGTCGAAAATGGATTTACACCCAGAGCGGAAACATGCGGAGATTACGGAGGAATTGCTTCGGCTTGCGGTGTACCTTCCCAACCAAATCCTACTGGCTGGCCTGCCGACCGAAGCTTTAGCGAAGGTTGGTGGAGGGCAGGGGAGTTGAACCCCCGACCCCTACGTTGCGAACGTAGTGCTCTCCCAACTGAGCTAGCCCCCCACCTGGCGGAACTGATGACGCGAACCGCGGATCCCACAGGGTTGGTTGCGCAGGAGCGCGCAAACTCGATGCTGCGGTAGAAGAACGGGGAGGAAGTGTGGCTCGCAATCCTCTCGCAGCCGGATTATACACAACCGGTGCCTCAGTCTCTAGCAGGAAGCTCAAAAAGTTTGCCAGCGTCGTTCTCGCATCGCTCAGACCCTCAACGTACCCCAGCGGGTACGCTTTCGGCCCTTCGCTCGCTGCGGCCTTGCTGACAACCTTTTTGAGCATCCTGCAAACGTAGTTTTCTTCGCGGCACTTTTACGACGGACCGATGACGGCTTCCCTGACAGGCTTCCCCTGCTCGATGCATACCCGGCGCCCGTCCACACGCAGACGGCCTTCGGCGAACAACTGCACGGCTCTGGGATAGAGCTTATGCTCCTGCACCAGAATCCGGGACGCCAGCGTCTCTGGCGAGTCGTCGTCCAAAATCGGAACGGCCGCCTGCAAAATAATCGGCCCTTCATCGACGCCTTCTGTCACGAAATGGACGGTGCAACCGGCTAACTTGCATCCCCACTCAATGGCTTTCTTCTGCGCATCCAATCCGGGGAACGACGGCAACAGCGACGGATGAATGTTCATCATGCGATTGGCATAGGCATTCACCAGCACCGCCGTGACAATTTTCATGTAGCCGGCCAGCAACACCAACTCGACATCATGCTGCTGCAAGATGGCCAGAAGCGCCCGATCATAGGCTTCCCGGCTGTCTGGCTGCCCGGCAAACGGCTTGGGATCGACGAACAGATCTTTCAGCCCGTGTTTCCTGGCCCGCTCCAGCGCCACGGCGTCTCTCTTATTGCTGATGACGGCGGCGACGGTCGCTTGAATCAGATTGGCTTCGATGCCGTCGATGATAGCTTGGAGGTTGGAC
This sequence comes from uncultured Nitrospira sp., assembly GCA_964635345.1. Lineage (GTDB taxonomy): Bacteria > Nitrospirota > Nitrospiria > Nitrospirales > Nitrospiraceae > Nitrospira_D. The sequence goes on along the minus strand of CAZWOX010000003.1, from coordinate 99,295 downwards.
CCGCGCCCCGATGCGAGGACGGCAACGCGAAGTGGAGCGGTTCGCTTACCCGACATACATTACCTGTTGATCCGTCTCAGTGCCGGCGATGATTTCACCGATCACATAGCCTTGATCGCCTAAATCTTTCGCCCGCGCGATGACGGCATCGGCCGAGGCAGCAGGCACGACGAGGATCAATCCGATCCCCATATTGAACACGCGATACATCTCGTCACGCTCGACGGAACCCAGCCGGCTGATCAGCGAGCAGATCGGCGGCACGACCCAGCGATCCCGATGGATACGCGCCCGCACACCGGCAGGGAAGACGCGCGGCAAATTTTCGGTGATTCCGCCTCCCGTAATATGCGCAATGCCCTTGACGGGATGCTCTTGAATGAGTGCCAGTATCTGCTGGGCATAAATTCTGGTCGGAACCAACAGAGCTTCGCCGACGGTCGTCGCAAGTTCCGGCACACGGCTGGTCACGGTGAGCTTGGCTTGTTCGAGCAAGACCCGTCTTGCCAGCGAATAGCCGTTGCTGTGTAATCCTGATGACGCCAGCCCGATGATGACATCACCCGGCGCGATGGATCGACCGTCAATAATTTTCGGGCGGTCCACGACACCCACGGCAAAGCCGGCAAGGTCGTATTCTCCGTTTCCATACATCGACGGCATCTCTGCCGTTTCACCTCCGATGAGCGCGCATCCGGCCTGGCGACAGCCCTCGGCAATGCCCTTCACCACTTCCTGGGCTTTGGGAACCGATAACTTTCCCGTGGCGAAATAGTCGAGGAAGAAGAGGGGTTCAGCGCCGCTGACGGCGATATCGTTCACGCACATCGCCACAAGATCGATGCCGATGGTGTCATGCCGATCCATGAGAAAGGCCACTCTCAGCTTGGTCCCGACGCCATCGGTGCCGGAGACCAGCACCGGGTCCTCATACTTCTTGGCCTGGAGGCGGAACAGTCCCCCGAATCCCCCCAAATCCGTGAGGACCTCTGGGCGAAACGTGGAACGCACGAGGGGCCTGATGCGATCGACGAACTCGTCTCCCGCATCAATATCAACTCCTGAATCGCGATAAGTGGTCATGGGCGCGCTATCTTAGAGGAGGGTTGTACCAGGGGTCAACGGAGGGAAAGCCGGCCTTCCCTCCTCATCCCTCCGGCCGCATTTCCACGTCAAGCAACTTGATCTTGCGATGAAGATGACTCCGTTCGATCTGGAGATCTTCGGCTGTCCGCGAAATATTCCACTGGTGCTCTCGCAGCTTCCTGCCGATATAGTCCTTCTCGAACGCATTCCGGGCATCGCGCAAGGAATCGTACGATTGCGTCAGCAACGGGCTGTTCGCCTGGGCACTTGCCGCCGCACTCTGGCTGCTCCCCTTCCCCTGCAGAGACATCGCCGCTTGCGGCGCATCGATTACCGCTCCCGGCACCATGATCATCAGCCGTTCGATGAGATTGCGCAATTCGCGGATATTGCCGGGCCAATCATACTGCTGGAAGACCGCCATCGCCTCAGGCGTCACGTCCTTAATGCGCAGCCCCTGCTCTTCAGCATGAATCTTCATGAAATGCCGGACCAGCGCAGGGATATCTTCACGGCGCTCCCGTAACGGCGGCACGATGATCGGCACGACATTCAGCCGGTAATACAGGTCTTCGCGGAAGGTGCCCTTGGCGATTTCCTTTTCCAGATCTTTGTTCGACGCGGCCAACACCCGCACATCCACCTTCATCAATTTGCCGCCGCCGACTCGCGTGAACTGCTGTTCTTGCAGTGCCCGCAAGACCTTGGCCTGCGTGTTCAAACTCATGTCGGCGATCTCGTCCAGGAATAACGTCCCCCCGTCGGCCTGCTCGAATTGCCCCCGCTTCATCGAGGTCGCGCCGGTAAACGAGCCCTTTTCATGGCCGAACAATTCGCTTTCGATCAACGTCTCGGGAATCGCCGCGCAATTCACCGCCACGAACGGATGTTCGGCCCGGGCGGAGTGATTGTGAATCGCGCGCGCCACCAGTTCTTTTCCCGTTCCGTTCTCGCCGCCGATCAAGACCCGGCTGTTGGTCGGGCCGGCGGTTTCAATCAGCTGCCGCAACTGCTGCATGACCGGCGACTGACCGACGAGTTCGAACTTTCGCTGCACCTTGGTCTTGAGCGTCCGGTTTTCCTGTTCCAGCCGATATTGATCGAGCGCGTGCTTCACACGCAGCGTGACGTTCTCCAAGGACAGCGGCTTTTCGATATAGTCGTAGGCCCCCAGCTTGATCGCCCTGACCGCCGTCTCGATGGACCCATGCCCCGACATCATCATGACCTGGGCCGTCGGCACGAATTCTTTCACCCGCTTCAGCGTCTCCAATCCGTCCAGTTCCGGCATCCAGATGTCCAGAATCATGAGATCCGGCGGATCCGTCGTATAGATCTTCAAGGCCTCGATGCCGCTGCCGGCCACAGAGACGTCATATCCCTCGTCCTCAAGGATGCTCCGCAATGACGTCAAAATAGCGGCTTCGTCGTCGACGATTAAAATCGATGCTGACATGCGTCCCCCGTGATGTGTGATCGGTGATGTGCGATTGATGACGCGGAGAGCACCGTTTCGCTCCTCGCTCATCGCCCATCACTCGTCACGTCTCAGTTACACCGGCAAATCGAAAGTAAACACCGCCCCCTTCGGGTGATTATTCGAAGCCTGAATCTGGCCGTCATGATCGGTAATGATCCGGCGCACGATCGCCAGCCCCAGCCCCGTTCCCGTCTTCTTCCTCGTAAAGTATGGCACAAATAACTTCTCTTGATCCTCGGGCGTAATCCCGACGCCTTCGTCGGCCACGCTCACGATCGCCCGTTTGCGCTTGGTGTCGTATTTTGTGCCGACCCAGACCCGTCCCGTGTGATTCATCGCCTGAATGGCATTGTCGAATAAATTCACACAGACCCGCTTCAGCTGTTCACGATCGAAGTTGAGCGCCGGAAGATCGTCATCCAGCTCGACACAGAACTCGATGTCCTTATGCGCCGCGCGATAGAGCGTGAGCACTTCCTGGATCACCTCGTTGAGCGACTGCCGGGCCATCTGCGGCGCGGGCAGGCGGGCAAACTTCGAGAACTCATCCACCATATGCTTCAGGCTGCCCACCTCCGTCACGATGACATTGGTGGCCTCATCGAAAATCTTGTCGAAGTCCGGGGACTTCTCGAAAAACTTCTTGCGCAAACGCTGGGCCGACAGCTGGATCGGCGTGAGCGGATTCTTGATCTCGTGCGCCACGCGGCGGGCCACTTCCTGCCAGGCCGCAACCTTCTGCGCCTTGATCAGCTCCGTCAGGTCGTCGAAAATCAGAACGAACCCCAAATCTTTGTTTGCTTCATCCCGCATACGCGACCCGCTCAGGCGAATCTTCACCGGCTTCCCTTGCACATCCACTTGGCCTTCCAACGACCAGTCGTCCCGATCATCGGCTTGCATCCGATCGTAGACTGCCTGAAAGACATCCAGCCCGAACTCTTTAAAGACCTCGTTCGCCTGACGATCACGAATCCGGTCGGCGGAAAGCCCGAGAATACGCTCCCCGGAAGGATTGAAGGTCGTAACCATTCCGCTCCGGTCGATCGACAGCAATCCGGCGGCGATCGTCTCCACGACGGTTTCGATATAGGCCCGGCGACGATCCAGTTCGGCGTTCGTTTGCCGCAGCGAACGGTTGGCATCTTCCAGCTTGAACTTGCTGCCTTGCAAGTCCCCGGTCATCCGGTTGAACGACTCAATCAGGGTTCCGATTTCGTCGGTCGCCTTGGCATCGATCTTCACCGACAAGTCGCCTTGCGCCACCGCTTCCGTCGCTTCGGCCAGGCGCTGAATCGGCACCGTAATACTGCGGGCGACATAAAAGCCGAACCAGGTGGCGCTGAAGAGAATCATGACGGTCACGACCGCCACGAAGAGATAGGCGCCGGCCTTGATCGGATTCTTCATAGCCTTGATCTGCTTATACTCTTCGTATTGCCGCCCGATCCCTTCCATTTTGGTCAACAGCGACTCCGGCACATAGGCCTCGACGACCACGACTCCGGCCAATTCGCCCCGATTGTTCCCGGCAGCCACCGGCACCCCGGCCCGCACCAGCCGGCCGGTCTGGGCCTCCTGCACGGAAGTAAACTCCTGCTTGCCGTTGATAACCTGTAACACCAGCTGGCTGACCGGAAGATCCAACACCCCGGCGGGGATTTCGGCATCGAGCGCTTTGGTCAGCGTCTCCATTTTCGACGAAAACACTTCGATCCCCGCCACCCCATATTCCATCCGCTTGCGGGCCATCGCCGCGATCAACAGATCGCGCTGTTCGGACGTCAGCATGTCTTCACGAAACAATTCCTGTCCGAGGGCGCGCGCGCTGTTGACGGCCAGAGCGATGTGCCCGGCATGTTGCATGCGCGCCACCTCATACGAATCCTTCATCACACGATCGATCTGATCGCTGAACCAGACATCGACCGCTTTATTGACCAGCCCGCTCGCCACGATCGCCAACAGAATTGTCGGGATGAGCGAAAATCCGATAAAGGCCGCGATCAGCTTGGTGCGAAACCCCGACCCGACCAGCCGGTGTCGCCGCTCGAAATAGGCTTTGATCAAGTTGCGCGAAAGCAGCAACGTCAGCACGACGAAGCCGATCAAGTCGAGATTCAAGAGCAGCAGGACAAAGGCGTAGCCGGTCGTCGGCAGAAACGAATCGACTTCCCCTCCGCCGGGTACCGCCATCTGCGAATAGTAGAAGGTCAACGCCAGGCTGGGAATGAGGAGGATCAGGACGATCCAGACCGGTCGGAGATGGGGCGCTTTACGCTCGGGCTCGTTGGAACGGGGGGACTTGCCGGAGGCGGCAGACCCGGAAGACGCTGTGCCGGACACGCGCCGTTCCGCTCGGCCGGGCCCCGTAAAAGATAATGAACGTGATGGCTGTTCCGAATCCGGCATGGGGTCGCCTACGCTCCTCGCCTCGTTGCACGAAGCACTGCGCCCACTATAACGGAATTGGCGGGCCGTCTCAAAAGTTCTGCAATGAGCGGATCCGCAGACAACAGGTGAGCGCTACCCCGTCGGGTCTATTTGCCGGACGAGAGGGACACGTACTTCATGCGAAGCGCATAGAGCATGTCCCGTAAGACCGTCTGCTCTTCAGAGGTGAGATTCCCTTTGGTCTTCTCTTCAAGCACGGAGAGCAAATCGATAATTTCTTTGGCTTGCGGGAGATTGACGGGAACGGCCTGTTGCTGAGGGTCGAGTTTCTCCCCCATCAGCATCAGCGAAGAAGAGCCCAGGGAGATGACGAAGGACGAGAAGGTGACAGGAAACGCCGGCGCGTGATGCGCCGCATCCGATTCCGCAGGCGCCGCCGGCTTGGGAAATTCACGTGAGCCAGAGGTTTTCGCGGCGGGCTCGCTGCTTCCCCCCCCCCGATCCCGAACGACGAATCCTTCTTCTTGTTCCGCCATGGCTCCCTCACCGACGACTCTGACTTCGTGCGCGGTACCCTACCATAGCCCCCCGGAGCTCGCAAGCGACGGGCAACCGTTGAAGCCGGCGTTCCCATCGGTATAAAGTGAGCCCTCGACAGAGGAAGGTATGTCTGAGCGCTTTTCAAAATTGATCGATCTCATGGCCGCTCTTCGGGCTCCGAACGGATGTCCGTGGGACCGGAAACAAACGCACGAATCGCTGAAGCCCTACCTGCTTGAAGAAGCCTATGAGGTCCTGGAGACCATCGACCACCAGGACACAGCCAAATTCAAAGAAGAACTCGGCGATGTGCTGCTCCAAGTCATCTTCCACAGCCAGATTGCCTCCGAGGCCGGCACCTTCACTATCGACGACGTCGTCGATCACTTGGCCGCGAAACTCGTCCGCCGGCACCCGCATGTCTTCGGCGATCCGGATGCGGCGACGAAGCCGGCCAACGGCGAACAGGTGCTCAGCCAGTGGGAAGAGATCAAGCGGGCCGAGCGTCAGGCCGCCGGCGGTGCCCAGTCGGCCTTGGACGGCGTGCCCAAATCGCTCCCGGCTTTGCTCCGGGCCTATCAAGTCCAGGCCCGAGCGTCGCGTGTCGGGTTCGACTGGTCCCACGATGCCGCCGGGCTGGCCGATGTCTTCAAGAAGATTGCGGAAGAAATCGGCGAACTGCAAGCCGCCCTCGCGGCAGAAGCCGCGCCGTCTGCTTCCGCATCGAGCCGTGACGAGGTCGCGGGGGAACTCGGCGACCTGCTCTTTTCGCTCGTCAACCTCGCCCGCTTTCTGAAAGTCAATCCCGAAGACGCCCTACGGCTCTCGACCAACCGCTTTGTCGACCGGTTTGTCCTGGTGGAATCCCAGGCTGCCGAACAACAGCGGCCGCTGTCCGACATGACGGCGAGTGAATTGGACGGGCTATGGGAAAACGCCAAGCGCCGGCTTCGTGAAGCCGCCGTACAACCAGGCTCCACGAACCCGGCGAAGGATATCCTCTCATGAGCGACGAGCAGAATCCCTATCAAGAAGGCAAGCGCGCCGGAGCCCACCCTCTCGTGGTGGTCTTTGCCATCCTGCTGGGCCTCTGGTTGTTTGTCGCGCTGATCGTTCCCAGCTCGCGCAGTAAGCAAGCAGCCGGTACGGAAGGTCCTGCGGCTCCGGTTGTGGAGGATCCTGAAGCCGCGCCGGTGATTTTCAAAGTCCAGACGAGCATCTCGGACATGAACGTCGTCGGAATCGTTGTGCCGCCGGAAGCCACCGATAGCCAAGTGGCCGGTCTCTTAAAACAACTGAAAACCGAACGGCTGGCCGGCACTCTGAGCGACCATATTCCCGCCACAACGCCGGGTCACAAACTCGGCAATCATGCCGTCGCCGACATTTATGTGTTTTCCGATAAGCTATATGCCGGGCCGGAAGCGCTCAAGACCTTGGCGCTCGGCGCCCATGCACCCGGCACGCTCCTGCCGCGGGCCATTCCTTTCGAGGTGACGATGGAAGAGGTGCGTGGCCACTATCGAATCGACCTGAACGATACCGGCGCACCGGACAAAGGCTCATTGGGCTATACCGACGAATCCGGCGTCCATTCCAAACGCTATCGATCCATTTTCTAATGAAATCCCAGGGATTTCACTTCTTCCGAACAGAGTCTATCCACAGGCCCCGTACCCTTGTCAAGAGCCATTCGGTCTCTCGTTGCCCCTACAAGATCTAGGGGGAGACGACGCATACACCCCAATGCCTAAAACTCGGGCAAGGAGCCCATCTGCCTATCTGACAAGCAGATCCTGCCGCCCGGATCGAGCTATCCACAAGACTATCCCCAGAATCTGTGTGTGAACGCGGCTGATCGCAAGACCATGAAAAATCGCATTCGATGGAGGGACTATCCGCTACAACCCGACCCGTTTCCTGATCTCTTCCCTCACTGTCGTCTTGTCCTGCTCGAACAAGACTTCCAGCTTTTGAAACAAATGGACCAGCGGTCCCACAAACGGGGCAAGCATCACATCGCGCCGTTCAAACAGCATCCCCTCCGCCTCGGCAATTTGCACTTTCCAATCCGCGATCGTCCGCGAAAGAACTTTGCCGATCACCATCTGCTGCCCGGGGGAACCGGCAACCGCTCCCAGCAATCGCTCGCGCAACACATCCAGCTCATCGGGAATCGAGACTTTGACGCGAATCCCGACCGGCGTTGCCCAGGTCGCTCGCTGCACAGAATAATCATAGGAAAAGATCGGCTCGCGCGGCTCACGGAACGGCCCGCTTACGTCGAAAATAGTCAGCTTGTTATCCATAGACCTCGTCCCATAGAAACCCTGTGAACCATGCGCAACCCGTACGATATCCTTACGCCAGGCCCCGGCCCGACGAAGCAGCCTCGCGAAACTTGAAGAGAGAGCTTATCACTTTCTCCGCGGCAACCGCTCCATCGCGGATACAATCCGGAATCCCCACGCCGCGATACCCGGCGCCCGTGAGCACGAGGCCTCCGTACCGGCTTAATGCCGCATCCAGCTGCGTCAGCCGATCAAGGTGCCCCAGCGTGTATTGCGGCATGGCCTTCCACCAGCGATTCACTTCGACATACGTAGGCTCAGCTTTGATTCCGCACAAGGCGGCCAGATCCGCGCGGATCTTGGCAACCATCCGGTCGTCACTCAGCTGAAGAATGGCTTCACGCCCTACCCCGCCGACGTAGCAGCGAATCAGCACCTGATCGGCCGGCGCTCGATGGGGCCACTTCAGCGACGTCCATGTCGCCGCGATCAGATCCCGAGCCTCTGCGCGCGGCACAATGAATCCAAATCCTTCCACCGCACCCGCGACCGCCTGAGCGGGAAACGCCATCGCGACCGTCGCCGTCGACGCGTAGGGAATCATCTCCAAGAGCCCTCCGGCAATCGGCGTCAACGGACGCAACAACTCGGCGGATACATAGGCAGGCGTTGCCAAGACCAGTGCCTCCGCTGAAAGCGCCGACCCGTCGTTGAGAATGAGATCGTACATCCAACGCCCCGGCTGATGGGAACGCACCCGCAGCGCCTCGACCCGGCAGCCGGTCCGTAACTCCACCCTTTGCTGCGCGAGCCGCGCCGTCAAGGCCGTCACCAGATCGCCCAGCCCGTTCCGCAAACTGACGAACATGGTGCGCTTGGGCCCGCTCGCCGGAGCCGGCGGCTGTTTCTTCTTCGCCGCCATCATGCCGCGAATAATACTGCCGTGCTCCTGCTCCAGTTCGACAAATCGAGGGAAGGTGGCTTTCACGCTCATCTGATCCGCATCGCCGGCATAGATCCCGGCCATAAGCGGCTCCAGCACGCGCTCAAAGGCTTGCGATCCGAATCGCCGCCGGAAAAACGAGGCGAGCGATTCATCTCCTTCAGAGGGACCGCGCGGCACCATCACATCCAGCCCCATGCGCGCCAGTCCGGTCCAGCTCAGGAGACCGCTCCGGAGAAACGGCCCCAACTGCTTGGGCGCAAAGGTGATGAGCCCTTCGGGTAATTCGTGCAGCCGCCCTCGCGAGAGAACAAACGCGCGCTTGGCCGTTTCATTGGTATTGATCAATTGATCGGTCAGGCCCAGCTTCCGGCACAACTCAATCCCCGCCTGCTTTTGCGAGAGGAATGAGTCCGGCCCGGCTTCGGTGGTCAACTCACCGATCCGATGCGTCACGATCTTGCCGCCCCAGGATTGCCCGCCCTCCAGCACAACACAGCGAACGGCATGCCCGGCCGCCGCCGCCTGCTCCTGAAGAGAAAACGCCGTGGCCAACCCCGAGATGCCGCCGCCGACGATGACCACTGCGCGAGGAGTGGTCACGGATTATTGTGCCCGCGACGATTGGTGCGCATCGATCACCGACACCAACGTCTCAATCAGTGCCGGAGCGGCATTGAGCATGGGCATCCGTTCCAGCCGCATTCCCAGGTTCATCGCCGACTGCTTCAATTCGATGTCGATATCGAACAAGGTTTCCACATGATCGCAAATGAAACCGATCGGAGCCACGAGCACCTGCCGATGCCCTTCGCGATACAGCGCCTCCAGCGCAGACTCTACGGTCGGGCCCAGCCAGGGTTCACTCGACCGGCCCTGACTCTGGTAGGCAAACCGCGTCGGCTGATTCCCTAAGCAGGCCGTAATGGCATCGACCGTGCCCTTCACTTCATCGGGATACGGATCTTTCATCGCCACAATCCGTTCCGGCAGACTGTGCGCCGTAAACAGTATCGGAACCCGGGCACGGAGATCGGCTGGAAATTTCAGCAGCCCCTGCCGGATATTCTCCACGATCGCCGCAATCAGTTGCGGATGCCGGTTCCAGCTTCCCACATAGCTGACCGCGCAGGTGCTCTGAAGCGCGGACCGCGCGTCCTCCACCTTTTTCCGGTAGGCCCCGGTGCTCAACGACGACTGTTGCGGCGCCATGCAGAGACCGATGATCTGCCCCGGCGCTTCGGCGAGCAACTCGGCGTAGGTTTCCCCGATATAGGGATGCCAATGCCGCAACCCGACATAGACCCGATACCGCGCGCCTCCGGACTCGTTCAATCGCCGTTCGAGCTTCTTCGCGACCTCTTGGGTAATGCCGACAGCAGGCGACTTCCCGCCTGTGGCGCGGTACCGTTCGCGAATTTCTTCGACGAGTTCGGGAGGAGTCGGACGTCCGCCGCGGACATCCAGCAAGAAGGGTTCGACGTTGTCGAGGGAATCCGGCCCCCCCATCGCCATCAGGAGCACGGCGGTCACGCTCTGGGATCCTGACATATCAATCCTTAGGCTAGAGGCACGAGGCGAGCGGCTAGGAGCCAAGCATTGCCGGGAGAAATGGTCTTAGCCGTCAACCTCTAGCCTCTCACCCCTGGCCACTTGCCTACCGTTGGCTGAGTTTATGGATCATGTCGATCGCCGCCGCCACATGATCAACCGGAGTGGTCGGAAGGATGCCGTGACCGAGATTGAAAATATGCCCGGGCCGATTGCCGGCCCGCCGTAAAATATCTTCGACGCGCCGCTCAATTTCATGGAGCGGGGCAAACAGAGCCAGCGGGTCGAGATTTCCCTGCACCGCGCGATCATGTCCGACCATGGCCCAGGCTTCATCAAGATGGATGCGCCAATCGATGCCGATCACATCGCCGCCGGCCTCGCGCATCTGCCGAAGAATCGCGGCCGTGCCGGTGCCGAAGTGGATGAGCGGAACGCCCTCGTGCTTGAGCCCATCGAAAATCAATTGGACATAGGGCTTCACATACTCGGCGTAATCCCCCGCCGACAGGCAGCCGACCCAGCTGTCGAACAGCTGCACCGCCTGCGCCCCGGCCTGGATCTGCCGACGCAAATACCCGGTAATGACCCGCGCAAACTTGTCCATGAGCTTATGCCAGCTCGCGGGATCGCTGTACATCATCTGCTTGGTGTGGAGATAGTTCCGCGACCCGCCGCCCTCGATCGCATAACTCGCGAGCGTAAACGGCGCGCCGGCAAATCCGATGAGCGGCACACGCCCGTTCAACGCCCGACGCGCCTGCCTGATGGCCTCGGCCACATACTCGAGTTCACTGCCATCCGCTACTTGTAATCGTTCCACCGCAGCACGGTCACGGACCGGATTGTGAATCACCGGACCTTCCCCCTCGGCAAATTCCAGACTCAATCCCATCGGTTCCAAAGGGAGAAGAATGTCGGCAAAAATGATGGCGGCGTCGAGCGGGAAGCGGTTGATCGGTTGTACCGTCACTTGCGCCGCCAGTTCAGGCGTCTTGCACAAATCGAGCATGGAGTGCTTGGCCCGCAGTGCGCGGTATTCAGACATGTATCGACCAGCCTGGCGCATAAACCAGACCGGCGTACAATCGACCGGCTCACGCCGGCAGGCTTTGAGAAAACGATCATTCATGAGTGGCGCATTCTAGAGACGCCGGGGCAAAAGTGTCAAATGCAACAAACGCTGATAGATCGCCTGTAAAAAACAATAGACACCGCTCCTCGTTCACGTAGAATAAAAACCGAAGAGAAGGGCCGGCTGTTTCATTTTTCAACAGTCCATGTATAATGATCGATCAGTATCGAGCTGGCCCCTGTCAACGCACACAATAGCTCCAGCATGGGCGGCCTGCCGTTTCTGATTTTCCCCAGCGCCCCGATTATGTTGAACATCACAGAGATCGTGCGGCATGGCACCGTGCAAACCATGGCCGAAGTATCTCTGACCTGGAGGTAGCCAATGTCCGACGTGAACACATTGCAACCGACCCGAGGCCGGGATCTGTGGCTGACGGTCCTTCGCTGGTTCGATTCCTGGGCGGGTCTGGAATATATGAAAACGGACGGCGTGCCCAAGATGGACTGGGTCCGCTGTTTTCCGCTGATCGCCGTACATCTGATGTGTCTCGGTATTGTCTGGGTCGGATGGAGTTGGACAGCCGTAGCTGTCGCCGTGTTCTTTTATTTCCTCCGCATGTTCGCCATCACCGGCTGGTACCACCGCTATTTTTCGCACCGGACGTTTAAGACATCGCGCGCCGTGCAGTTTGCCTTTGCCGTGCTGGGAGGTTCATGCGCCCAACGCGGCCCTCTCTGGTGGGCCGGCCATCATCGGCATCACCATATTGCCTCGGATACGCTCGATGATGTCCATTCACCCCGTCATGGAGGGTTTCTCTGGTCGCATATGGGATGGTTCACCTCGCAAACGCACTTTGCGCCGCGCCTGAAAAATATTCAGGACTTCGCGAAATTCCCGGAACTTCGCTTCCTCGACCGGTTTGATATCCTCGTACCGATCCTCGCAGGATTCGGCATGTTCGGACTCGGGCAATTGCTCGAAGCCTATGCCCCGGGGCTCGGCACCGATGGCCCGCAGATGTTGATCTGGGGATTCTTCGTCTCAACGGTTGCACTCGTCCACGGCACCTGCACGATCAACTCCCTGTCCCATGTCTATGGTTCGCAGCGCTACATGACGGGCGACGATAGCCGGAACAATTTCATCCTCGCCCTCGTTACGATGGGCGAAGGCTGGCACAATAACCACCACTATTACCCCGCCTCAACAAGGCAAGGATTCTATTGGTGGGAAGTCGACATGACCTATTACTGCCTGAAGATGATGGAGAAAATCGGACTGGTGTGGGACATTCGCGGTGTGCCGGACTACGTGCGGGAGGGGAAGAGCAAGCAGGAGACGCTCACAGCCTGATCCAAACGGCTGTCCCTTTGCTCTGTCAAACCCAGTCGGACTCTTCACGGGATGGTTTCGCGATGAGCTGCTCCGCCAACTGCGTTCGAATGCGCCGGCTCAGCCAATCAATTGCCGCCACGGCTTCCCCCGTTACAATCCACGCATCTTCCGGCTCCAACTCGAAGCGATAGTGATTCTTCCGCAGCGAGAACCACTCGATGTAGGGATGCGGCGCCAGATGGGGATGGGGATCGAAAGACATGAGATTCACGTCGCCGATCTGAGGATTCTCTATGTCGCCGATGACCTGCCCGGCCACATCGTCGTCCTCAAAATGCCGGTTGCGGAACTGAATCAGCTGTCCGGCGATCTCGCCTTTAAAATTTCCACGGAGATAGACATCGACCGATCCGATCGCGGCAAAGGTAATACGGCCGACCACGGTCCCTTCAACGCGGTTATCCAAAAATCCGTCCCGCACCCACCGGCCGTTTCCAAACTTTTGCGCCATGCTAAAAACCTTTCATCATGCAGCCGGTGAAATCTGAAGCGGACGATCGGCTTCCGCCACAGTCGCCCCCAATGAGCCGACAATCACCGCGATCAAAATCAATCCGCTCCCGACCCACCCCAACCAATCGAGCGACTCCCCGAGAAAATACCACGCCAGCCAGGCCGCGTAGGCCGGCTCAAGCGAAAAAATGAGCGCCACCTGTTGCGCAGGGAGCAACTGCTGCGCCCACATCTGTACGGCAAAAGCCAGGGTCGCCAATACTCCGGTGACCGCGAGGCCGATCAATAAGAGCGTCGTCGGTTCGAACGCGCTCAACGCCGGATGCTCCCATGCCATGGCCAACAACATGAGACCGGACATGGCAACCAACTGCCAGACAAACAGCGACGTTGCATCCAACTCTCGCGTATACCGCTCCAGACACGCCATGTGGGCGGCAAATGCCAGCGCACACCCGAGGGTTAACAGGTCTCCGAGATTGACGCTCGTGGCCGGCTTGACCAAACACCACAAGCCGATGGTGGCAATCCCGGCCGCCAGCCACGAGCGCGGACTAAAGCGCCGCAAGATGAGCGGAACGAACACGACGTAGAGCGTCGTGATAAAGGCGGAATTAGATGCCGTGGTATAACCGAGCCCCACTGTTTGCAGCACATACCCGAGGAAAAGCCACCCGGTGGCAATCGCGCTGGCGCGGAGCACGACCCGATCCGTCAAGACGGGCCTGGCCATTGCCACCAGGCAGAGTCCCGCGAGGACGGACCCGAGGAGAAATCTCAAGAAAAGAAACGACAAGGGGGGAATCTGGTCGAGCGCCGCTTTCGTCGCAGGAAAGGTCGCTCCCCAAATGAGAGTCGTCAGAAGTAACGCGAATCGCGGCATGGAATCATGTGATGGGTGATCAGCGACGAGCGATGAGTTGTTGTGCGTCGATCATGAACCCAACATCCTCACCCATCGCGCGTCACACATCACTGCTCACGGTTTACAGAGCGCACAGCGCCGCTGCACGTTCGTCCCGGCCTGCTCCATGGCCCGAAGGGCCCGCTCTTTATCGGGGTAGTCGAACCACCCTCCCTCCCAAAAGTCACTGGAGAAGACGTTCGCGGGAACTTCCGAGCACCGTTCTTTATGAAGCGTCACGCGATCGATGGAGCGGGCGATATGAACCCAATAAATCATGACGGCCAATCTACACTTGAAAGGGAGCGCAGGACGGGGTCACCGACGCAATTCATCGATAACCCCGTCCGACAATCGAATTACGGAACGAGAATCCACTCGTCTTTTTCGATGACCACCTTGACGCCGGTCTCCAACTTTTTCACATCGTCTTTGTCGAAGAGACGCATATACCGTTCAATGCGATCCTCGTCATCGATGCGCTCCTCCTGCATCATCCCGTTATTCCCTTTGTACTTTCTGATCAACACCGACATCGACAGCCTCCTCTGATTCACTCTGGCAGTTCAACTACATGGTTGTGTACAATAAGGCAAAGTTTGCCGGCCGGTCAAGGGCACCGGTGGGGTATGCGCCGGGATGCAGCTGTGTATGAACTCGCCCGACGGAACGGATCTGCCAAGAGAAAGGAAACTCGATCATGCCTGTGTATGAGTATCGGTGCGGGCAATGCTCAAAGACATTCGAGGCCACGCAGTCGGTGCATGCGCGGCCGGAAGATACCGAATGTCCGTTCTGCCGGGCGCAGGACGCCACACGCCTCCTCTCCTCCTTTGCCTCAACAGTGAAGGGCGACCACAAACCGGGCTTTGCTGAGATGAAAGCCGGGTCGATGCTCAACGAACGCATGGACCGGTTCGCCAAACTCCCCCCCTTGAACGCGAAGCGCAATGTTCCCCAGCCCAATGCCTCATCGACTTCCGATACGGGATCGGGCCCGGGGCAGACTCCTAGCACATGAACAGGAAGCGGCACGCATATCGACTCAGTCACGTCTCGACCACAAGGGAGCCGGCATGATCGTCAGACTGCTGTTGGCCTGCTGGGTAAGCGTCATCGGATTCGTTGCCCTCTCTTCCCCCTCCCAGGCAGAGGTGGCAGGAAGCCTGGTGATCGCCGGCAACGGGCCGGAGAACACCACCATTGAAGCGCTGGCGCGAGCCTTTGAGAAAGCCAACCCACGCGCGTACATCGATATCCTCTGGGAAGACAATTCCAAGCCCGTCGACATGGTGAAATCCGGACAGGCCCACCTCGCCATCACAGGAACAGAGGATCCCGCCCTCGCCGGCAAACAAATCGGATGGGACGGGATCGGCATTCTCGTCCATCTTTCCAATTTCACAAAGGAAATCACCAAACAGCAGGTGGCCGAACTCTTTTCCGGGAAATTCACCACCTGGGCAGACGTCGGCGGACCGGACACACGAATTTTGTTGATCGACCGCCCGCGCAACCAGAATATCCGCGACGCGTTCGAGTCGCAGCTGGGCATTGTCGGGAAAATCTCGGATACAGCCAAGGTCATCGGCCATGATGAAAAGGTCGTGAAAACCGTTGTCGGCACACTCCCGCCGCTCTCGGCCGTCACCTATATTTCACTCAGCACCGGCCTCTCGGTCGTCTCGACCGGAGTGGCGGTTCGCCTTCTCCCGGTCGATAAGATCGAACCGGAAGCGCCGGTCGGTCTTGCTGCTCTCCAAGAAAGAAGCGAATCCTCTCGTCGATGCGTTCGCGCAGTTTGCTCTGTCTGCTCCCGGTCAAGCCATCATTGCTGAAACGTATGTGCCGATGCCGAGTCACTAGATCTTCATCAAGGAGGTCAGCATGCAGTCCCGTTCTTTATTCGCTCTTTTCGTGCTCTTCGGTTCGTTCTTCATCCTTCCGTTCCCGGCCATCCGAGCCACGGCGGAAGACAATACCGGAGCCTTTGTCGATGGCGCGGGGTTTACGCTCTACGGCACGGAGTCCATCAAGGGGTCAGGCTCCGATAAAGTGGAACAAGACCCTATCTGCGATCGAAGCAAGCGGCCGAAGATCTTCAAGGTTCAGCCGGACGAAGCGAAACCCGGCCAGAAAGTGACGATCGCGGGAGAAAATTTCGGCAGCAAAGAATGCTTCCGTGGCGTGGCCTTCAGCGCGGCGGGGCCGACCAAGATCGAGTACACCTTCGTCAACGACACGACCATCGAAGCCACGGTACCCGATGTAAAAGCGGGTATGTCGTTCATCGACGTCGTCGCCGGCGGCGGCAATGCCCGATCCAAAGGATTCTTAGTCCAGGCCAAGTAACCGGATCGCGCCGATTTCCATTCGGGGAGAGGGTCCTCCCTCTCCCCGAATAGCCCCGACTCCATCGCCTCTATCCGCCCCCAATCTCTCGACAGGACTTTTGACTCTATGCTAGGTTACGCGCTCCCTTGCGCCGGACTTGGCCGCGCGCAAGGTCTGCTGTGGCCCAAGTCGGTACCCTTATGTTTAAGAAAATTCTAGTCGCGAATCGCGGCGAAATCGCCATGCGCATTATCCGCGCCTGTCGCGAGTTGAATATTGCCACGGCCGCCATCTATTCCGAGGCAGATTCGACCGGCATCTATGTCAAGAAAGCCGATGAAGCTTACCTGGTCGGTCCCGGTCCCGTGAAAGGCTTCCTCGATAAACAACAGATCGTCGATCTCGCCCTCAGAATCGGAGCCGATGCCATCCATCCCGGGTACGGCTTTCTTGCTGAGAATGCGGAGTTTGCCGAGCTGTGCCGGACGGCCGGTATTACCTTCATCGGACCCTCTCCATCCGCCATCAACGCCATGGGCAGCAAAATCAAAGCCCGCGACCTTGCGAAAACACTCGGGGTTCCGGTCGTCCCCGGCACCGAAGGCGGCGTCACAGACATGAAAGAAGCTCTGGCCTTCGCCGAAGAAGCCGGCTACCCGGTCATGATTAAAGCCAGCGCGGGCGGCGGAGGACGCGGACTCCGCGTCGTCCGGACGGATGCCGAGCTCCGCGAAAATATGGACGTGGCCTCCCGCGAGGCCCTCGCCGCCTTCGGAGACGGCGCCGTATTTATTGAGAAATATGTCGAGCGCCCCCATCACATCGAGTTCCAGATCCTGGCGGACAAGCACGGCAATATCATCCATCTGGGCGAACGGGACTGCTCCATTCAACGCCGCCATCAGAAGCTGATCGAAATCGCGCCGTCGCTGATCCTGACCCCGCGCCTGCGGGCCGAAATGGGGGCCTCCGCCATCCAGATCGCCCAGGCCGTCTCCTATGACAACGCCGGTACCGTCGAGTTCTTGCTCGATCAGGAAGGCCGGTACTACTTCATGGAGATGAACCCGCGGATTCAGGTCGAGCACACGGTGACCGAACAGATTACCGCCATCGATATCGTGCGCAACCAGATCTCCATCGCCGCCGGCAAACCGCTGGACATTCAGCAATCGGACGTCACGTTGCAGGGCCATTCCATTCAATGCCGGATCAACGCCGAAGATCCACGCAATAACTTCCGGCCCTGCACCGGGACCATCACCGCCTATCTGTCGCCCGGCGGCATCGGCGTCCGCATCGACGGGGCGGTGTACAAGGACTACACCGTCTCACCCTACTATGATGCCTTGCTGGCAAAATTGACCGTGCGCGGTCGAACATGGGAAGAGACCGTCAGCCGTATGCGCCGGTCGCTGGAGGAATATGTGCTGCGAGGCGTGAAGACGACGATCCCCTTCATGAAAGCGATCATGCAGGATCAAGACTTCAGGGCCGGGCGGTTCGACACCTCGTATCTTGACACGCACCCGGACCTCTATAACTACGACGACGTCGAGCAGCCGGAAGACCTGGTTCTGGCCATCTCCGCGGCCATCGCCGCCTACGAAGGCCTCTGACCGGTCGCCCAAGGCACCCCTGACAACACCACGCACCACACCTCATAAGGGCACGCAACGACGATGGCAGCACAAAGAGCAGCAAAGGCAAAGAAAACAGCGATCAAGAAACCCGCTCGCGGACCCGTTGTGCGCACCTCGCGGACGAAGACTGCCAAACCGGCAGAGGTTCAACTCCGGCCCTCCCCCGGACACAAGGTGCTGATCACCGACGTTGCCCTGCGCGACGGGCATCAATCTCTCCTCGCCACACGCATGCGCACCGAGGACATGCTGCCGATCGCGCAAAAGCTGGACGCCGTCGGCTATTGGTCGCTCGAAGTCTGGGGCGGCGCGACGTTCGACACCTGCTTGCGCTTCCTGAAGGAAGATCCGTGGGAACGGCTGCGCGCCCTCCGCGCCGCCATGCCCAACACCCGGTTGCAGATGTTGCTGCGCGGGCAGAACCTGGTCGGGTACCGGCATTATGCCGACGATGTCCTGGAACGGTTCATCGAACGATCCGCAGCCAACGGCATCGATGTCTTCCGGATCTTCGACGCGCTCAACGACGTGCGCAACATGGACCGCGCCATTCGAGAAGTCAAAGCCTGCGGCAAGCATGTCGAAGCGGCCATCAGCTATACCGTCAGCCCCGTGCATAGCGTCGACCGCTTCGTCGATATGGCCAAGCAGTTGGAAGATCTCGGGACCGACACGCTCTGCGTGAAAGACATGGCCGGCCTGCTGGAGCCGATGGAGGCCTACCACCTCATCAAGCGCCTCAAGAGCGCCGTGAAGGTGCCGATCCATCTGCACTCCCACTACACCTCCGGCATGTCCTCGATGTCTGCATTGATGGCGATCCTCGGCGGGCTCGATATGCTCGACACCGCCATGTCGCCGCTGGCCGGAGGAACATCGCATCCAGCCACGGAAACGCTGGTCGCGTCGCTTAAGAATACACCCTACGACACCGGGCTGGACCTGGCCACCTTCCTGCCGATCACCGAACATTTCCGGACCGTGCGCCGCAAGTATCGCCAGTTTGAAAGCGATTTCACCGGGGTCGATGCCGAAATTCTGACGTCCCAAATTCCCGGCGGCATGCTATCGAACCTGGCGGCGCAGTTGACGGAACAGGACGCCCTGGATCGCATGAAAGAAGTGCTCGATGAAGTCCCGCGCGTCAGAAAAGACATGGGCTATCCGCCGCTGGTGACCCCGACCAGCCAGATCGTCGGCACGCAAGCAACGCTGAATGTGCTGACCGGCGAGCGCTACAAAGTCATCACGACGGAAACGAAGAACTACTTCCTCGGGCTCTATGGCCGCGCGCCGGGCCAAGTGGATCATGACATCCTGGCCAGGGCTATCGGCAATGAAGAACCGATTAAAACGCGGCCGGCCGACCGGCTGGAACCGGAACTGGAGGCTGGCAAGAAGGAGCTGCCGGCATCGGCCGAGTCTGCGGAAGATCAACTCTCATTCGTGCTCTTCCCCGCCATTGCGCGTGACTTTTTCGAGGCCCGCGAAAAGGGCGAGCTGACCCCGGATCCGCTGGAAGCCACAATGGCCAAAGGTCCCGCTGTTGCAGGCGAACTCCACCTGGCTCCGGTGGAATTCAACATCACCGTCCACGGCGAATCCTACCATGTGAAACTCTCCGGCTCGGGCCGCAAGGTCGACGGACGGAAACCCTACTACATCCGCGTGAACGACAAGCTGGAAGAAGTCTCGCTGGAACCGATTCAGGAAGTGCTCGCCGGCGTCCCGGAGACTCCTGACACCGGCGCGGGATCGAAACCCAAGCGGCCGCGCCCCGCTAAACCCGGCGATGTCGCGCCGCCGATGCCCGGACGTGTCGTGAAAATCCTCGTTGCGAAAGACGATCGCGTGAAAACCGGCGACCCCCTCCTGATCATCGAGGCCATGAAAATGGAAAGCCGGGTTCCCGCACCGATCGACGGCACGGTCTCGGCGATCCTCGCCGCAGAGGGCGAGAACGTCAAGACCGACGAGACCGTCATCCAGTTGGAATAAATCGACCAGCGCCATTCACGTCCGGGGTCGTCTGTGCAGGCCTTCCTTCGAATCATCGTCGGTGGAATTTTCTGCATGCTCGCTGCATCCTGCGCCACACCCGATACCTTGCCGCTCTGGTTCGACGCCGTCGAACACCTGCCCGTCAACAGCGTCACCGTCGATGGCCAACGCATCGCCTATCTCGACAGAGGCGCAGGCCCGGCAGTGGTCTTGATCCACGGATTCGGCGGATCGATGTGGCAGTGGGAACATCAGCAATCCGCGCTCGAACGACATTTCCGGGTCATCACGCCGGATCTTCCCGGGTCAGGCCTCTCCGACAAACCCGACATCGCCTACCGGCCGGAAGAGATGCTGCAATTTCTGGTGGGATTTCTGGATGCCCTGCGAATTCATCAGGTCTCGCTGGCAGGCAATTCCATGGGAGCAGGACTCGCCATCGGCATGGCGTTGGATCACCCGGACCGCGTGTCGAAGCTTGTGCTGATCAGCGGGCTCCCGCCACAGGTCATGGAGCACTTGACGAATCCCTCGATCAGGCGCGCCCTCACCACCAGCACGCCGTCCTGGCTCGTCTCGTTCGGGAACTGGCTGTTCGGCGGCCTCATGATCGACAAGATCCTCAAAGAGATCGTTTATGATCACAGCTTGCTCACGCCCGCAGTGCTCGAGCGATCGAACAGAAATCGCCGGCGGCCTGGGCTGATCAAGCCGCTCATGACAGTGGGGGACAATCTGCCGGCATGGGAAAAACACTATGCCCCGCGCATCAACACAATTCCCCATCCCACCCTGATTCTCTGGGGTGAGGAGGACCGCGTATTCCCCATACAGGCCGGCAAACTACTGCACGACCTCATTCCAAAGTCGACGTTTGCCGGCATCCCAAAGGCCGGTCATATTCCTCAATGGGAGCAGCCCGAACTTGTGAATGCGCAGCTCCGGTCATTCCTCCAACCTTGAGCGTCCGGCGGCGGCAAGATATACTTTCAATACGATCTTCTCCACACCACTGCGGAGTGCACGATGACAAGACGCGGCCTTCAGGTTCTCATGATCAGCTTGCTCCTGACCAGCGGACTCACCGGTTGCGGAAGCTCCGGTCGACTCCTCGACTCCGAGTTTCTCTACAAGAACCTCCCGGTAGCCGACGGCAGCGTCGCCGCAGGCGAAGGCCACTCAGTCCTCTTCAAAGGCAGTCCGTTGATGCTGTCGGGCACCGGCATTAAAGTCGGCGATCGCCTGCGCGATGTGAAACTGACCAATCGGGACCTGGCCTCGGTGAACATCACGCACACAACCGGCAGCGGAAAAGTCCGCATCATCAGCATCGTGCCCTCGCTCGATACCAAGGTGTGTGAACAACAGACACACCAGCTCAGCGAACAAAATCACGGCCTGGATAAGATGGTCGAGCTCATCTCCATAAGCATCGACACGCCCTTCGCCCAGAAACGGTTTGCAGAAGAAGCCAAGATCCACAATGTGACCTTTCTCTCCGACTATCGCGGCGCCGATTTCGGAAAGACTCACGGCCTCTTTTTGCGCGATCCGCATTTCCTGGCTAGAACCGTCATGGTCGTCGATGCGCACAACGTGATCCGTTATCTGCAAATCACACCGGAACTCGCCCAGCTCCCCGATCTCGACGAAGCCTTCAAGTTTGCGCGCTCATTGATCACGGCGAGTTGAGATTTAGGCTCAAGAATTTATGAATCCGCGGTTGTTCGCTTCAGGCTTCACGGCCGACGCTTCACGATCGACTTTTTTACACGGAGGAGTCGCATGTCGTTCTCGAACCACCTCCGCACACTGGCGCAACCGGTCTGGGAAGCGCAGCTCACCCATCCCTTCGTCGTCGCCCTGGGCAACGGGACGCTGCCGGAATGGAAATTCAAATATTACATTCTGCAGGACGCCAGATTTCTCGGCGACCTCGCGCGGGTGTTCGCCGCGGGGGCGGTGAAGGCTCCGGATTCGGAGAGCGCGCTCCGCTTTGCCAAGCTGGCCGAAAACACCATCGTCGTCGAACGCAGCCTCCACGAAAGCTACGGCACAGAGTGGAAGATGAGCGCCAAGCAGATGACCTCTGTCTCTATGGCTCCGACGAACTATGCCTATACTCGCCACATGCTCAGCGTCGCCCACACCGGATCAGCCGCGGAGATTGCCGTCGTCGCCCTTCCCTGCGCCTGGATCTACTGCGTCGTCGGGCAACATCTCTTGAAACACGGACCGCCCAAAAAGAATCACCCCTATCGAAACTGGCTCATGCTCTACGCCTCGCCGGAATTCGCCGAAGTCCAGTGGTGGATGCGCAAGAAAGTCGATCAGTGGGCCAAGACCGCAGGGGTTGAAGAACAACGCCGGATGGAAGAATTCTTCGTGATCAGTTCCCGCTACGAATGGATGTTCTGGGAGATGGCCTGGAACGAAGAAAAATGGCCGGTGTAGACGGAGACATTCACAGAGCGCCGCAAGAGGTCTGGACACCCTCCCTAACCTGAGTATAATGGCCCCACGCTCATGATGAGATTCTCCCTCGCCATATCAGGCCTTCTTTTCTGTCTGCTGCTGCCTAGCTTTGGGTTTGCTGCCGGCAATTATGAAGAAAGCCTCAAACAATTGGCGGACGGGGTGATCGCTGAAGCCATTAAAGCGAAGAAGGAGCGCCTGGCCGTTGTTGACTTCACGGACTCCAAGGGAGTCGTGACCCCGATGGGCCGGTTTTTAGCGGAAGAACTCGGTACACAACTCCTCGTTGCCGGCGAATTGAAGATCATGGAGCCCAAGCTCGTCAGTTCAACACTCAAAAAGTTTCACATCACCCAGCTGGACTCCACGGCGCCAAAAGTCCTGAAGCGAGCCGCCAAGGCCATTCGAGCCGATGCCTTCATCGTCGGATCGTATATCGACTCGACAGACGGAATCCTGGTCACGGCCAAGCTCCTGAACCCGTCGAACGCGCAGGCGATCGGAGCCGCCAGGAGCACGATCCCCAAGGCTGGCCCGCTGGCCGAGATGGTGAAGGACGCCGACAAGCCTCCGCCCGTGAAAATCGAGCCGCCGAAAGGACCCGGCACGCCGGAGGGATTAGGATTTCATCGCAATGAGTACTATGAATTAGTGGTGCGGGCCCTCAGCCGGCAGGACAATCAGATCCGGATGGATCTGACGATTGAAAACCGCTCGCCGCGCGATGTAAAACTGCTCTGCCTTCTGCATAATACGCTGTTGAAAGATGACCAGGGCGGGCAGTGGGCGCAAAGTGTGGAAGGCAATCGCGACGGGCTCTGTACCAGAGGCATGGAACTTTCGCCGCGTGAGAAGGAACGAGCCGTGTTGACCTTTACGGCGCCGGCCGAATCGCCAGCGGCCTCACAGTTCACGTTTTCCTTTCATGAAAAATCGCCGCGCCTGGATGCCACCTTTGCGATCGACGGCCTGACGGTTGAGCACTCATCTCCTCCGGCTGCCACCGTCACTCCGTAACACATCGGAACGATCATGACTGCCCAAACATTGAAACAAGTGCTCACCATTGCCGGCTCCGACTCGGGCGGCGGCGCCGGAATTCAGGCCGATATCAAGTCGATGTCCGCCAACGGCGTCTTCGCCATGTCGGTGATTACCGCGGTCACCGCACAGAACACCGAAGACGTGACCGATGTGTTCGAACTGCCGACCTCCATCATTGCCTCACAGCTCGATGCCGTCTTCGACGACTTCGATGTCTCCGCCGTCAAAACCGGCATGCTGTCCTCAGCCGCGATTGTTGACCTCGTGGCGAAAATGCTCGCCATCCAGAAAGTCACCAATCTGGTGGTCGACCCGGTCATGATCTCCAAATCCGGCCATGCGCTGCTGAAACCGGACGCCATCGACGCCCTCAAGAAGCAGCTCTTTCCCCTCGCGCTCGTCGTCACTCCCAATATTCACGAGGCACAACAGCTGTCCGGCATCGCCATCAGCAACCTGGCCGACGCCCGACGCGCGGCGAAGATCATCCACGGGTTCGGCTGTCGCCATGTCCTGATCAAGGGGGGACATCTGCCCTCCGATCGTGCAACCGACCTGCTCTATGACGGCCGGTTCTTCAACATCTACAAAGGCGAGTACATCGACACCCCGCATACGCACGGCACAGGCTGCACCTTCGCCTCGGCACTCGCGGCGCAACTGGCGCGCGGCAAAGCCGTACCGGACGCCGTGCAGGCCGCCAAGACCTATCTGACGGAAACCATTCGCCATGCGCTCGCGATCGGGCATGGCACCGGCCCGACCAATCACTTCTACTTTCTCCAGACATAGGACTCCACGATGTCGCGACTTCCCGGACGGCCGCTCACCTTTCTTCTGACCGGATTTACCTGGCTGCTGCTCGCCTCGCTCGTCGGACTGGCCATCCTGGTCGGCCTGGTTCGCGGCACCCCCCTCCCTCATTGGATACGCCATGCTCATGTGCACGCTGCCCTCGTGGGCGGCGTCGCACAAATGATTCTGGGCGCGTTACTGATCTTCATCTCTCCGCTCCTCCTGACCGGCCGAACCCAGCGCGAGTCGCACCCGCTCCTGTTTGTGACGATCAACGGGAGTGCCGTGGGAATGGTCGTGGGATTCGGACTCCACAACTACACGGCGATCGGCATCAGCGGACTCTTCGTCGTCGCGTCATTTCTCTGGATCGCGCACGACACCTGGCTGCAAGCCAGGCAGAGCCTCCATGCCCCTCCGCTGAACCTCTGGTATTACGCCCTGGCGGTACTGGCGCTCTTCGGCGGATTGGCCTGCGGGGAAACCATGGCCTTCGCATGGGCACAACAATCGTTCGGCTATGTCCGGCTTGCGCACATCCACCTCAACATTCTTGGATTCATCACGCTGGCGATCGTCGGCACGATGCATAATCTGCTGCCGACCGTCTTGAACGCGCCGCTTTCCAGTCCCCGCCTCGCCCGGACCGTCATGTGGCTGTTCCCGCTAGGATTGGCCGTGCTGATCGCAGGATTCATGAATTCCTCGGTGATGATCGAAATGGCCGGAGGAGGCGCACTGGTCCTCAGTGCCGGACTCTATGCCTCTAACATGTTCACCACCTGGTTACGGTCGAACCATCAAGGAAGTGCCGCATCGGATCACCTCCTGGTCGCCACATTTTTCCTGGTGCTCACGCTGGTGCTCGGAGTGCTCGTGGCAGCCAACAACTTCACGAGCACTCCGGTCATGCCCTTCGGATCGCTGCACCTCGTGGCGTACACGCACCTGGCGCTGATCGGATTTATTCTGCAAACGATCGTGGGAGCCCTCTCCCACCTCGTTCCGGTGACGCTGGCCGTGCGCCGTGCGCCGAGTCCGAAGAAGCGAGGCCCCTATCTCGAGTATCTGACAAGCGTCATCAATCGTTGGAGAACCGTACAAGTGGCGAGCCTCAGCATGGGCACGATGGGATTGGCCCTGCTCGCTTCGCTCACCTGGAATGTGCCGTTATCATCGATCTACATCCAGATCACCCTGTGGATCTCATTCAGCCTTTTGCTTGCGGGCCTCACGCTCTTCACCGTCAAACTGGTCACTGTTTTGTGGACCGAGCCGGAGCACGTCGCCTCTCAACCCTAACGCAACCCCGCTGAACAACGCGACCGACTCTGCTCATAGCCCTATCATGGAACAAACCCTGACCTTTCTCGATCCAGAAAGGCATCGAATCGCCGCCGTCATGGCGACTCCCGATACCGGCACCGATCATGTTGCCGTGCTCTGCCACGGCTTCCTCTCCGGGAAGCGCAGCACCACCAATAAAACGCTGACTCGCCTCCTCAACGCTCAGGGCATAGCGACCTTCGCCTTTGATTTTTTCGGACAAGGAGACAGCGAAGGACCCTTTGAAGCGCTCACCATAACGACCGCTGTGGCGCAGACACATGCAGCCCTGGATCTCGTCCGGCACAAAGGTTTCAGACGGCTTGGGCTGATGGGGTCCAGCTTTGGGGGACTGGTCGCCATTTTAACGGCCGCACAGCGTCACGATCTCGCATGCCTGGCCTTAAAATGTCCCGTCGTCGATTTTGCTGAGGAATTGCGGCTGACGCTCGGAGAGGCTGAGATGGCGGCCTGGCAAGCGACCGACACTATCCCCAATATCATGGGTGGGACTGACCGCATCCGGCTCCGCTACGCATTTTATGAAGACTGTCTTCGCCGGATTGCCTACGGGCCTGCAAAGACGATCACTGCGCCGACCCTGATCGTCCAGGGGGATCAGGACGAATGCGTCCCTTTACATCAGAGTCAACAGCTGGCCGCCGAGCTGATCTCCCCCAACCGTCTGGAGATCCTTCCGGGCGCCGACCACCAGTTCACGAAGAGTGCGGATTTCAACCGGATGACGACTCTTATAGCGGATTGGATTACGGCACACTGACATGATTCCAGAAGATGAGTGGCGCGAAACAGTTCTGCGGCTCTATCCGATTTTCAAGGAAGAAGTCTATCGACGGCACGACCAGATAATGCGTTGGACCGCAATTGGAGCAGGATCGCTTGTCGCCATACTGAGCATGGTTCTCCTGGTACCCGCAGCACACTCACTTTCAACGCCCCCTCGACTGCTCCTGGCCTGTGCAACGCCCTTATTGGCTATCACCTCTAATGAATGGACTCGCGATAGAAGCCTGCTGCACTACATTGCGGTTCTCACTCTTCTTACCGGTATTGTCCTCGTCGCCATCCTTCAGCCGAGCCTATAATCAATCCCGCCTTCCCAATAGCTATGTAGGTAGCTTCGTGCCGTTGCACCATTTCGTCCAGACAAAACCAGCCTTGCCTTCCATGCTTTACGCATTCCTTGACAGGTATAAAATATTTTCACATTACATCAACAAGTTATACTCATCGGCTTCACGGCAATAATAAGGCGACCTTGGTACATCTATTGCTTAAATTAAGGATTCTTGTCAGGTGGAGCAGAAGTCAAAACAAACTCAAGTTGATATGCCGACCCAAAACACCTCGCACCCTAATAAGCCAATGGTCTCCCTCTCCACGTGCACCTGGCTCCTGGCCATGGCATTGACAGCCCCCGTTCTCGCCGGAGAGACGGCTACTCCAAAACAGCACCGTCTTATTCACCGTCCTGATGCTCCGGCATTGCCGATGGTCCCGCGTCCAGAATCCGCGGTCATGCCCTCCCGGCCTGTTGCAGCCACTGCGCCGACAGTGACGGCACTCTCCTCGCAGACACTCCACCACAAATTGACAAAGAAACCGGCCTCGACAGTTGTCAGCGCGCCTCTCGCATCCGAACCAAGCTCTACTTCCGGGACAAGCTCCAGACTGTCTTCAGTGGGAAACATCCCAACTACGGCGCCCCAAGCCGGGTCAGAGAGTCCGTCAAAAAGCGCTCCGGCTCCGGTCGGTGACCGTACGATTGCTCCGATTGTTCCGATTGCCACAAGGCCGCTTTCGATGTCATCCCTGAGCAACATCGCAGCTCCGACAGCGTCTCGTTATACTGCCGCAGCAGCTCCATTGACTGGAGCCGCACAATCAGGCCTCCCCATAGCCAGTCTAGCGCCATCCATGTCCCGGCTTGTCCAGATGAGCCAGGGGTTTGCAGGCTTACTACAGCCGTCCGCGCCGGTGGTTACGCCCTCGTCAACGACTCCGCCGCCCGCCACCCCGCCTTCAACCCCGCCCCCTGTATCCTCCACCGGAAGCGTCACCCTATCCTGGTCTGCAAACGGTGAACACGACTTGGCTGGGTACAAGATCTATATTGGAACCTCGTCAGGAAATTACACCGCTTCGGGATCGCCCACAGTGATTGGAAAAGTGACCAGCTACACCGTAACCGGCCTCCAGCGAAACACCACCTACTTCTTCGCCCTCTCCGCTTACGATAGTGCCGGCAACGAAAGTGCGCTCTCCGCCGAAGCCAGCAAAAGCGTCCTCTAGCGGCTGAGGCGTTATTCTTTTCACCCACCCCGAGCTGCCAGGCCAGCTCTTTCACCGATGGGTACGTTGAGGATGTGGTCGAGGTGAGCACGACGCTTGGGCAAAAGCACGTCTCGACGTGCCAGAGTCTGGTGGGTGAGAAATGAAGCGTTTTCAGC
Source organism: uncultured Nitrospira sp. (assembly GCA_964635345.1). GTDB lineage: Bacteria > Nitrospirota > Nitrospiria > Nitrospirales > Nitrospiraceae > Nitrospira_D. The sequence continues at coordinate 71,088 of CAZWOX010000003.1, read as the reverse complement.
AGCCGTCAGGATCGAGCGCAGCGGAACCCGATGTAACTATTGCGCGTCTCAGGGGGAAGTTTGAAGCGTCCGTAGGTGAGCAGATACTTGGGCAAGTCCGACCAGGACCCGCCGCGCAGCACTTTGAACTGGCCCAGCTCCGGCCCGGCAGGATTCTTGGCAGGACTCTGTTCGTAATAGTTGGCGCTGTACCAGTCGGACACCCATTCCCCCACGTTCCCCGCCATCTGATGCAGGCCATAGGGACTCTTCCCGGACTCGTAGGCCTGCACCGGCATCAACACCTGACTGTAGCTGAACCGCGCCCCGAGAGCGAAGTTCGCGACCTCTTTCGTCGGCACCCGATCGCCCCAAGGGTACAACCGCCCGTCGACGCCGCGTGCAGCCTTCTCCCATTCGGCTTCGGTCGGCAACCGTTTTCCTTTCCAGCGGCAATAGGCATCCGCATCCTGCCAATCCACGCCGATCACGGGCCGGTTGCCGTGAAGGACCGGACTTACGGTCTCCCACAACCACGGAGTCGTCCGGCCCGTCGCCATGAGAAACACACCATACTGCGCAGTGGTCACCTCATACACGTCCATCGTAAAGGCATCGAGCGTCACACGATGGAGAGGCCGCTCATCCTCCAGCGCCTGCGTGCCGTCGAAGCCCATGGCAAATGCTCCTTCAGGAATCAGGACCATCGGAGTGTCCGGAACCACCACCGGTTCCGGCAACTTGGACTTACGCAGGCGATCGAGCTGCGCGAAAAGCGGAGCGACGAGAACGGCCGACAGCAGACCGGCCAACAACAGAAAGGTCCGATACCGATTCAATACACGAGTCCTCCTACCACCCAATGGCGATCATCCGGCACATTGATCAGCAACCGCGTGAGATTCATCTGTGCGAGCTGAGAGCCGATTTCATCTTCCGTAAATGCCGCGAGCAGCGAGTTGTAAAAATCACGGCGCAGAATCTCCGGCGCCCCGCTCGCGTACTGATCCACGATGGCTTGAGCCGCCTCGGGCGACTCGGGCCGCAACAAATCCATCACCAGCACCGGCGAGCCGGGCTTCACGAACGACCGCACCTTGTGCCAGAACTGCAGCGGATTCGGCAGGTGATGCAGCAGACTGTTGGATATCAAAGCATCCGCCCGGTCGGCGCCGGCCAGGTCTTGAAACCGTTCGCAGCGGAGGATGATGCGGTCTGAAACCCCGGCGTCGCGAATCGCCCGCCTGGCCAGATCGATCATCGGCTTCGACGCGTCGACCGCCGTGATCCGGCAGCGGGGCAGCGCACGGGCCAGCCGCACCGGAATATCGCCGGGCCCGCAGCCCAGATCATAGATGTGCCCTTCGGAACAATCGGGAAAGTAGGCGTTGAACCGCGCGACGAATCCCTGATTCTCCGCCGAAAAATCCGCTTCCGCATAGGCCCGGGCCTGCATGGGATCGTCCATCAACTCCGGTTCAAGCGCCCGGTCCATCACCGTACTCCTTGACGAACTCGACCGCATCGCCCGGCCGCACGATCCCGCCGGCCAGCACTTTGGCATACACCCGGCTCCAGCCGGGATTCTTCTTCTGCGAGATGCGCTGATAGTCCCCGTCACGAAACCACTGAGCGTTGTGACTGCACGGCGCGGTATAGCTCATCACTTCAAGATGGATGTCGGGGCCGATCGTCATGCGCACGCCGGGGCGCACCTGTTCCCATTCCACCCCTGCGAGTGTGAGATTTTCTCCGGACGAGCCCGGATCGATCGAATGCCCCTCGTCCTGCAACTGCTCGATGACATCGAGCGAGTACATGCAGACCGCGCGATCCGGCCCGCCATGCACGTTCAGATTTCGCTGCCGATCTCCCTCGACACCCCGCTCCGTCACACGAGCTTCAAGGACCGGCCTCTTGGGCACGCCGCCGTCAGACACACTGATCTGATGTACATGAGGATAAGGCGGTCGTCCGTTGTTCATCGCCTCAGAGCCCCCTTCGCATGATTGTGCGGACAGCAATTCAAGCGCCACCCAGCCGTCCTGTTGCCGTCGATGAGCCAGATAGAGCCCCAGGGAGGAATAGCGCGCCATCACTTCAGCTTCCTGATCGACCAGCACGCCCGAGAACAGCAGCCGTGCGCCTCCGGCTCCATACGCAGCCAATTCATCGGCCAGATGCAAGAGCGTCTGCCGGTCGAGATTGGCCAGCACGACATCCGGTCGAGCACGCCCGCTGAGGTCTTGCAGTGTCCCGCAGACCAATTCCAATTCAGGGCCGAACCGGTTCTCCCGCGCATAGTCGCGGGCGCATTCGACTGCCACGGGATCGTTTTCGATGCCGACGGCCGACTGTGCCCCCAGATGCAGCGCCGCCATGGCCAGAATCCCGCTGCCAGCTCCGACATCGAGTACCGTTTCACCCCCGTGGATCAACTCTTCCAACCACTCGAGCAACATGCGCGTCGTCGCATGGTGACCCGTGCCGAAGGCCTGTTTGGGATCCAGGATGATCTCGAACTGGTCAGGCTCAAGGGCCACCGTTTCCCAGCTAGGGCGAATCACGATCCGTCGCCCCACATGGAGTGGCTTTACCGACTGCGCCCACTGACGATTCCAATCCTGATGTGGCAGATCGCCCACTTGCACAGCAGCGCTCGCCTGCCCCGACGGATCGAGGTGATCGAGCGCGGCACACACCTGTCCCAACTGATCTCCGCTCCAATGATCCCGAGACCAATAGAGATGGGTCACCCCTTGATCCTCCCAGGCGCCCCGCACATGAGGATCGCCCAGCAACCCGAGCAATTCTCCAGGATCAACTGCGCTGTGGATACTTACATCGATCCATTCCTGTGGCATCGTTGCTCTCTCGCAATCGATTGACGAGACCGATCCCTTCCCAGTATGGTCGATCTCATCGTGAAGTCCAACCACACCGCCACCAAACGCGAATACACCCTCACCCGTCTACTACAACGGGGCGAACGCCTGCACCGGCGCGGCACACAAGCCAGCATACACTTCTCCCGGTGGCGAGGCGTCCTGTTTCTGATCGGACTGCTCATCACAGTGACTCTCTACCGGCTGGAACGCTACGACGCCGGCAACTGGTCGCTCCTGTTGCTCTTCATCGGATTTCTCACGATCGCCGCGTATCATAACAGGCTCGAACACCGGATTCATCGGCTCACGCTGTGGTCCGGGATCAAGCGCCAACACCTCGCCCGGATTCGCCTTGATTGGCAGGCACTCCCTCCGTGCCATCCCGTCACAGCCGACGCCCACCTCTACGCACGCGATCTCGACCTGCTCGGACCACATTCCCTCATGCATCTCCTCGATACCTCGACCTCAACCCAGGGTCGCGAGCGCCTCGCCTCCTGGTTGTTGGAACAACCCCCGGCGAAGCAGGCATGGAACGCCCGGCAGCACCTCGTCCGTGAACTCACCCGAGTCACCATCTTCCGAGATCGCCTCACCGTCGAAGCCCAACGGATGGGCGAAGCGGAAATCAATGGACAGCGCATTGCCGCGGTCCTGCGGCATCACGTGCGCCTTCCTTATCTGCATATCCTGCTGCCCACGCAAGCCATGCTAGCCGCCGCCACTCTGGGGCTCGGTCTCGCCGCCCTGCTTAATCTGCTACCGGCCTATTGGATGATCTCCTTCGGCCTCTATGCCTTGATCTATTTGCAAACCGACCAGGGAGAAGAATTACTCGAACATGCCATCGGTCTCCATCACGAAGTCGAAAAACTGGGCACGGTCCTGCAATTCCTAGAACGACGCGCCGGAAAGCCGGGAACCGCGCTCGCTGCAACCTGCCGCGTGCTCACAGAAACCGGCACCGCTCCGTCAGGCCTGATTCGCCATCTCGCGCGAGTTCTCCATGGAGTCAGCGTCAAGGCTCATCCGCTGGTTCACCTGGCCTTCAATGCACTCTGCCCGTGGGACCTGTTCTTTGCGTTCCGCCTGCAACAATTCCAACATCGACTCCAGACCCTGCTCCCGCGCTGGCTGGAATGTCTGGCCGAGATCGAAGCCGCCTCAGCCCTCGCCACCTTCGCCTACCTGCATCCCTCCTACACCTGGCCGGCTCCGGGACAGGCGACGGGTGTGCGCGCCTCAGGGCTCGGCCACCCTCTGATTCAGCCGAACCAGCGCATCGCCAACGATGTCAGCCTCACAGGGCTCGGCACCATTCATCTCATCACCGGTTCGAACATGTCGGGGAAAAGTACCTTCCTCCGGACGGTCGGCATCAACCTCTGCCTCGCGCAAGCCGGCGCGCCGGTCTGCGCGACGACTTTTGAATGGAGCTGGAGCCGCCTTGCCTGCTGCATTCGCGTAAACGACTCATTGGATGCGGGCTTGTCCTTCTTCTATGCGGAAGTGAAACGATTGAAATCGATTCTTCAGGCAACAGAAAATCGAGATGCCCCGCCGGTGCTCTTCCTGATCGACGAGATTTTCAAAGGGACGAACAACCGCGAGCGGTTGATCGGCAGCCGTGCTTACATTCACGCGCTGGCGAAAGGGAACGGTTACGGACTCGTCACGACTCACGACCTGGAACTCACCGACCTGGATCAATCCATCCCCGGCCTGCGCAACAGCCACTTTCAGGAAACCGTCGAGTCAGGCACACTGGCCTTCGACTACACCCTCCGCCCAGGCCCCTGCCCGACGACGAATGCGTTGCGGATTATGGAATTGGAAGGGTTGCCGGTGCCCCCGGATCAAACCTGATCTTTACAGGCTTTTTATTTCGTCCCTGCTGTGCTATGAACCGCGCATCCGGCCGAGACCGAGAGCATGGGAATAGCGCCATGACCGCCTTCCAACCTTGGATCACCTGCCTCCAGACCGGGCTCTTGCTCCGCTATCTCGAGGCACGCTACCCCGAGCAGGCGAAACAAGTCGACTTGCAACGCGTCATGGCGGCCGCCGAGTCCTTTCAAGAGATCCAGGACGTCCGGGCCTTTCTTCTGGACTCGAGCAATTGGATTCCTCATTCGGTCTTTCGTGACCTCGTGAAAAGTTGCGAACAGGCCTCCGGCCAGAAGGACTTCACCTATCAGGCTGCCCTCGCCTATTATGAAACCGTCAAGACCCAGACGCCGACCCTCATTGATACGATTGCAATTCTTCTGAACGGCGTCGAGTCGGTGTTTCGCTCGGTCGGAGACTGGGCCGCCGCCTACACCAATTATCTTCAATTGCAATCCTTCGTCGTTCCTGGAGAAGAACGGACCCTGCACATCCTGTCCCGCTATGTGCCGCCGACCGACCCTATGCTCGGGAATGTCCGTTTAGTTCAAGGCAATCTCGAAGGAATCGCGAGATTGGATCCGACGGTCGCATCGGTCACCTGCGAAGAACTCTACTCACAGGTGCGCCTGGAAGCCTTGGTCGGCGAGTTTGGCGATGCCTATGTCCTGACGACCAGGAAGGACCGCGTCACGGTGGCGCGTCGATCCACAGGAGAAATCGTACTTGCCGCGCGCGCACTTCCTCTGGTTCTGGAAGAGATTCCGGTGAAGGAAGACCCTACCCCGATTCCTCAGTCCAGCGAAGAGCACTTCGTCTCCAAACCGGAGCACGACGGCCGGCTCACTCTGTGGGTCGCCGGCGAACCGCACGGCACTGCAAAAAGGCAACCCGAGGATCACACATCCGAACATATCGCCCTTCGCATTGAACGTGGCGGCACACTCTCGTCAGGACCGCTCAGCGCTGCGGTCAAAGTAGGGGCGATCTACAATGCGCCGTACACCCACTACAGACTGAACTGGTCTATCCGCCCTTGCCATGAGAACGATGCCACGGCTCGTAGTCGCGCAAGTCTGTTCAGCGACCGGCATGCCTTTGCCCATCTGCTTTTTACTCACCTGAAGAACTTCCAAACGACACATCGTCACATACTGACCATGTTCCTCCGCAACATGGAGCTGGCTCAGGAAAACGTCCACCTGCGCCAAGAGCTCGCCGCAGCGCAAGAAACCGGGGGGATTATCGGCAAGAGCCGTGCAATCCAAGAGCTGCTCGCGTTAATCGGCACCATCGCGCCGTCGGACACGACCACTCTCATCACCGGTGAAACCGGAACCGGAAAAGAATTAGCCGCCCGCCTGATTCATCAATTGAGCCGGCGCAAGGACCGCCGCTTCGTCGCCGTCAATTGCGGCGCGCTCCCGGAAACATTGCTCGAATCGGAACTGTTCGGCCATGAGAAGGGCTCATTTACTGGCGCCGTTGCCCAAAAGAGAGGGAAGTTCGAGTTGGCCGAAGGAGGGACGCTCTTCCTCGACGAGATCGGGGATATCTCGCCCGCCGTGCAGATGAAACTGTTGCGCGTGCTTCAAGAACGAGAGTTTCAGCGCGTCGGAGGAACGAGCGATCTTAAAGCGAACATCCGACTGATCGCCGCCACCAACCGAGACCTCGCCGCGATGATGGAGCAGAACCAGTTTCGGCAAGACCTGTTCTATCGTTTGAATGTCATTCAGCTCTATGTCCCGGCCTTGCGGGAACGTCCGGAGGATATCGCTGAACTCGCCCAGCATTTCGTCCAGCGATTCGCCGAAAACACCGGCAAACCGCTCGCGGGCTTGACGCCCGACGCGTTGCAGCTCTGCCTGGCCTATAAATGGCCCGGCAACATCCGTGAGTTGGAGAATGTCATGGAGCGCGCCGTGACCTTGGCGCCGGAAGGCAAGAAGTGGATTACTCCTGACCTGCTCCCGAACAATCTACGTTCGACCACGGAATCGGCGCCCTCTGTCGATATCGCCGAACTCGTTGACCGTATTGAATGGGATGCCTTGCTCAAGACCCTTGAAAAGAGCGGCTCACTCACCGAACTCTTGAATCACGTGGAATGGTCTATAACCCGCCGCGCCGTCGCCGAGTACGGCGGGAACAAGAGCAGAGCTGCCAAGGTGCTGGGCCGGACGTACCGGTGGCTAAGGAAGCTCGAAACCGAGATGAGCGGCGACCGGCCACCGCCCCGTTCCACAGAGAAATAGCCACTCCACGCGCAACCATCCTCATCCCGGTGCTTCCCGATTGACCCTTCGCGTTCCCGCCGAGATAGGACGGCCGGTGGTGTGCGATCAACGTCGCCTCACCGCTCGTTGAGCGCCGTGTACGGAAGGATGTCACACGCGCACCCTTCGACCTTCCGGTCCACCCACATCTGAAAGCGGCCAGTCTGACCCACGTCAGACCAGTAGAAGAGCGGGAACGTCACGGTCTCTACCACTGTGTTCCAGTACTCGTTGTATTCGGAGCTCACGATCTGCCGCGCAGTCATGTAATCCACGATGCCGTTGCGCGCGAGCGAATACTCTCGGGTGTAGAGCCCTGTAACAATATTCACGTCTTCGTTGACCAAGTACTCTCCGCTCGGCTCCGGAGGCAGTTCGGTGGCCCATGTGCTCCCGGCCGCACTTATCACCATTGCCAGCACCAGCCCCATTCTGTTTATGTGCCGTCCAGTATTCATGGCGCCCTCCTCAGAAGCAAGTCTCGTCATGCTCCATCAGTCGGTTCGAATGCCTTATCCCTTTCACCCACTAACAGAGCAAGCGTGATGCCCGGACAGCGGGCGCGTCGGTTGCCTCGATTATCCTATCGGGCAAATCGAAAAGGACTTGAATCCACAGGATCGGGTTTGAGAACGCGGCTCAGCAAGAGGATGACGCACCACAGAGAGAGGATCGTGGCTTTCACGGAATCATGAACAGCAGTTTCTGAGCCATGAACAGCTGTTCATACATTCCGCGTGCTCGCTTGAATTACCCGCTTTTACCTCTTCAGCCCAGTACCGCACAGGTTTCACCACAAAGTCTTATCAAGCACCAACTTACAGAGAGCTCCGCACTTCTTGTTCACCAGGAGGATCGCCGCCCCATGAATTGGCACAGGGGTTGATCTGCTCAATGACTGTCGGGAAGCGAATGCACACGCGGGCATCGGACAACGTCTCAACGCAGATTTCGCCTGTACCCTCAACGTCAGTTGCTGATCCTTGAGACCGCCGCAAGCTCGCACAACCGACGATCACCAGTTCCATAACCTTCACGCAGGAGGTGCGCCATGAAACGGTTATTTGTGGGGCTCTCACTCTTTTCGATGTTGTTGTTGTCTCAAGGGTGCAGTGTCTTCCTTGCTGCCAGCCAGCCTCCGAAAGCCGATGTGGCCGCGTTCGCCGGCGGCGGCGTGCCACGAGATGTCGTCGTCGCGAAACTCGGTGCGCCGACCTACTCGGAAAAGCACCAGGACGGAACACGAACCGAAGTGTATGAGTTCTATGAGGGGTCAGCGCCTGGATGGAAGTACGGGCGCGCAGCATTCCACGCCGCCGCGGACTTCTTCACGCTGGCCTTATGGGAAGTTCTCGCCACACCGGCCGAGATGGCGATTAAAGGTGACAAGCTTTCAGCCCGTGCGGAGTTCGATCAGCATGACATGCTGAAAGAGTTTCACGTGATCGGAACCGAACAGCCTATCGGGAAAGAAAAAACACCAGAGAACGGTCATCGAGAACAGAGCTGACGTGTGAGAACGACCTCACATCGGCCGGACAGGAACGGCGATTCAGCACACTGAATCGCCGTTCATAGTTCTGGCACTCGCCACCACTGCCTCACCACTGCACCACAACGCTGCGTGGCTCCAGGCCATTCCCCAGAGAGCCCTCTTTTTCGGCAACTTGCCGGACAATGCTCATGGTTCACCCGGCGTCGGGATCGCAGCAACAACCTTGGCACGCGAGATGCTGTGTCGAGTGGGTGAGAGCCAGCAACTGCAGCAACAAGGAGAGACTCCCATGACGACTCGTTGGCAGCTCCTAGTCCAGACATTGGTCATCTTCGGAATTCTTCATGGCAACTCCGCATTTGCGGGAGAGGTTGATCAGCCCAGAGAGACCCAACGCCGCTGCATCGGATTACTCTGGTGTACGGAACAGTCGAGCAACTCGGTATCGACAGACGGCTTGTTGTGGCTCTATTCGGCTGAAGAGCGAGGCAGCTATACCCGGTTTGCGATCCGGCCTATCTATTCGATGGAGGAAGATCCGACACGCAACCTGCTGCGACGGAGCTTCCTGTGGCCATTAGGGACATATGAACGCAGAGGAGATAACGCCTGGACCCATGTCTTTCCCCTCTACTGGCACTCGGAACGCCCAGGTCAAGAATGGACGTTCACCACCATCCCGCTCTACCTGAAGTCGATCGATGGGGACAGTGCATGGCACCATCTGTTTCCCTTGTTCGGCCGTCATGTCGTCGGTGAGTACTACGCGAGATACTTCGTCCTCGGCCCACTGCTGATTACGACGAGCGACACCCGGACCGACTTGGCTCAATGGGATCTCCTCTTTCCTGTGTTTCACTATCGCCACGATCTCAATGCATCGAACAGTTGGTTCGCGCCGCTCTACTGGTCAGGGGAAGACTTCTCGAAGGGAGAAGCGTATCGATACCTCCTGCCGCTTTACGGGTCTTCCGACAGCCCGACTCAACACTACCATTTCCTGTTCCCGTTATACGGGTATGCCGACAACGTGCCGGCCCAAGTACGACGGGTTGCCTTGTTAGGCCTGCCGCCGGCAATGGGATTTCCCGGCATGCCCTCGCTCTCGCTCTTCGAGCATGTGACGACGGCAAACGACATCAGCCATCGGGTGTTCCCGCTCTACCGGTATGCCACAAGCGGCGCATCGACCAGCACCTTCGATGCGCTGCTGCTTTACCGCCACCACACAGATCCGGCAGGAACCGTCGATCGCTTCCTCCCCTTCTATGCCTATGAGACGAATCTTCCGACTCAGACTCACGAGTTCGATGTCTTTGGATACCGGGAACTGTCCTGGTTCCGGCACCAGAACGACCCACATCTGACACAATCCCGGCTGCTGGGGATTTACAACTACGACAGCAGCCGCGACGGCGCGCTGCAGGTCTCCGCGCTCGGATATCGGCGAAGCTCACTGTTTTTTCATCGAACCCAGGCCGACCTGACAGAAAATCGGTTCTTCCCTCTCCATGACTACTTCCGCCATGGCGACACGAGCACACTCTCGTTACTCGGCATGTCCGAGGTCGCGCTTTTCCGCCGGGAGACCACCTCGACACTGACACGCCAGCGGCTGTTCCCGCTCTACCGATACCGGCACGACCAGGCACAAGATGAAACCGAATTCGACGCAGCTTTTCTGTACCGTCACCTGACGAGTCCGACTCAGGTGGCCGATCGCTTACTCCCGTTCTGGGACTATGCCGAAGCGACGGCGAAGAACGATCGGCGCTGGAGCCTTTTGGGAATCGATGCGTTGGCGCTGTACCGGCACGACGCTGACGATACTCGCACGCTGGACCATCTGTTTCCCCTCTACGGCTACCGTAGCGAGCATGACCGTGGAACGCAGTTCAGCGCTTTGGGACTTCCTCCGATCGGACGAATTTCGGCTTGGTCCCTTTACGAACACGATCGGTCGCCGGCACTCGTGAGCGACCGATTCTTCCCGCTTTATCAGTATCTCCATAATGAGAACCGCCAGGAATCGTCCTTCGACATGCTGGGAATGGGAGCCGCTTCTCTGGTTCACCACGAGTCAACACCGACCCATGTGGCCAATCGTGTCTTCCCATTGTATCGATACGCCCACGACGAGGAAGCCGCGGAGACGACGGTCAACGTGCTGGGCATCGAACCGGTGAGTCTGTTCCGGTCGCAATCGAGCCCCCTGCATCGCGATCACCATCTGTTCCCACTGTATGACTATCACCAGGCCGGTGAGATTCACCGTTTCTCGGCCGTCGGACTCCCGGCAATCGGCGGCATACCAGCCCTCTCGCTCTACGCGCACAACGCCACTGCCGCATCCCTGCACGATCACCTATTCCCCCTGTACAGTTACCGTTCAGACGACACCACCGACACCACGTCGTTCTCCGCCCTCTGGATGTTTTGGCGCACGACGTCACCGACCTTGAGCAAGACAAGCCTCTTTCCCCTCGCTAGTTTCTCGAACGACAAGGCTGAGGGACAGCAGACCCTGTCCATCCTTGGCTTCGAGCCGGCACTGCCGGTCAGTTGGATTCAGCATAGCTGGGGGGACCAACAAGATCGAGGGCTCTTCTTCCCGCTCTACGACTATCGACGGGAAGGGGATCGCGACAGCCTGTCCGTCGGCGGACTGTCTTCCATCGCGCTCTATCGGCAGGAACACTCCCCGACCGCCCGAAGTCATCGCCTGTTCCCTATCTATAGCCACCGCCATGACCTCGAACGCGATGTTGCCGACACGACTGTCTTGCTGGCCTACCAGCGGACACGGACACCATCCCGCTTCACCGACACCTTGATCCCGCTCTGGCATTACGAAGGCGCGGACGACCAGACGGAGAGCCGTTTCAATGCGCTGGTAATCGGCTCCTTCTCTTTCTATGAGCATCATACTGATGCTGCGGGGACGACAAACCGTTTTGTTCCACTCTATAAGTATGCGTCCAATCGCGAGACCGGCGATGCCGAATTCTCATTGCTGTGGCCGCTGGCGGATTACAAAATCCGCCAGGGTATCGTCACCTCGGCCAGTGTCCTCTGGTGGCTCGCCTCCTATGAACGGCCCGATGAGACGCACACCCAATTCCACCTGTTGGGAGTCCCCAAGATGGCCCTGGTTCGCCGCGCCACCTCTCCCACAGAATCCATCTTCGAAATTAACCCGGTCATCCCCCTCTTTCGCTACCGGCACGGCGCAGACGGAGGAACGTCATGGGATCTCTTCTATGGCTTTATCGGCATGGAATCGACCCAGGAGCGGATCGGGGCGAAACTGTTCTGGTTCACGCTATAGGGCGGTGTGGTCGGGCTCGGCATTTGCGCACCACACAAAACAAACGGGAGTTTTGTTTGCCAGGCTGCACAAACACTGGCACACTGCCCCCTGTACGCAGACCTCCCGGGAGGCCGTTATTCCGCACGATACCACTCAGGCCACATCGCCCCGTCATCCCCTTCGCGGTCTCTTGATCGCGCAGTTTTTCGGCGCCTTCAACGACAACGCCTGGAAGCTCATGGTGGCGTTGCTCGGCATTCGCCAGGTCGCGGCAACCATGGCGCCCGGCGCCGATCTGGAAGCGGCGTCTCAGTCGCAAACGACCCTGACCTTTGTCATTTTCACACTCCCGCTCATGCTGGTCTCGCTCGTGGCCGGAGTAGTCGCCGATCGCGTCAGCAAACGCACCGTCATCGTCTCCATGAAAGTCGTCGAGGTCGGTCTCATGGCCGCCGGAACCGTCGCGCTCTTCATCGATCCGGCCGGAGGCATCCTGCCCCTGTTTGTCCTCGGCTGCATGGGTGCCCACAGCGCCCTCTTCAGCCCGGCGAAGTACGGCATTCTGCCGGAGATTCTACCGCACGACCGGCTCTCGCAAGGAAACGGTGTGCTGGAAATGAGCACGTTTCTCGCCATTCTCGGCGGCACCGCCGTCGGCGGCATGCTCCTCGACGGTGTCGGATCGGCCACCTGGCTCGCGCCGCTCACTCTGACGCTGCTCTCGCTCATCGGATTCGGCGCGTCCTTGACCGTTCCAGCCGTGCCTGTCGCTCGAACGGATGGCGGCATCGCGTCCACACTTGGCGGGGCCGTACAGGCCGTCCGCTCCAACCGGACGCTCTTCCTCGCCGTTCTCGGCTCCGCCTTCTTCTGGACGATCGCCAGCCTGGTCGGCCAGGACATGCTGGTTTACGCCAAGACCGTCCTGTCGTTGTCGGACTCGCTCTCCGGTCTTCCGCTCGCCTTGCTGTCGATCGGCATCGGCGCCGGCGCGGTGCTCGCGGGCAAACTCTCCGGCGATCGGGTCGAGTACGGGTTGATTCCTCTCGGGGCCTTCGGCATCTGTGTATTTCTTCTGCTGCTGGGGCTCTTGGGTCCCGGACTCTACGGCACACTCATCTTGATGGCGGGGCTCGGCTTGTCCTGCGGCCTCTTCGTCGTACCCGTCAATTCATTGATCCAGTGGCACGCTCCCGCCGATCGACGCGGCAGCATCATTGCCCTCTCGAATACATGCACGTATAGTGGCGTGCTCATGGGATCGCTCAGCGGCGGCGTCTTTGCTTCACTCGGCCTCTCCACCACGGGTATTCTACTTGCGGCGGCCGCGGCTACCTTTGTCGGCACTCTTTGGGCTCTCTGGCTGGTCCCCAGCGCGTTCGTCCGCCTGGTCCTCATTCTCCTGACCAAAACGCTCTATCGGGTACGCGTGGTCGAACCATCGAACGTGCCGCAGACGGGCGGGGCGCTCCTAGTCCCGAACCACATGTCTCTCGTCGATGGCTTTTTGTTGATCGCCAGCCTCGACCGCCCCGTCCGTTTCGTGGTGGATGCCGCCTATGCCACGCATCCGTTGTTCAAATGGCTGATGGACATCATGAAGGTGATCCCGATTTCCTCCTCCGGCGGACCGCGGATGATTCTGCGCGCGCTACGCAGCGCGGGTCAGGCCCTCGACGACGGCGAGATTGTCTGCATCTTCCCCGAAGGGCAGATCACCAGAACCGGCACGTTGTTGCCGTTCCGTCGCGGTTTCGAGCGCATCGTGAAAGGCCGCGCGGTCCCGATCATCCCGGTCCATCTGGATCGCGTCTGGGGCAGCCTGTTCAGCTTCGTGAAAGGCCGCTTCATCTGGAAGTTCCCGGAGCAGATCCCCTATCCGGTCACCGTGTCGTTCGGCGCGCCGCAGCCGGCCGACACCCCGTCTCACGAACTCCGCCGACTCGTGCGGGAGCTGGGCGAAGCCGCCTGGAGGTTGCGCAAAGCCGATCAGCAGCCGATTCATCGTCCGGTCATCTCAGCCTGGCGCCGCCATCCCTTCACCTTCGCGATGGCGGACGCCACACGTCCGTCGATCACCGGACTCAAAGCCTTGCTCGGCACCATCACCCTGGCGCGCGCGATGAAGTCGCATTGGGCCGGCCAACGCTACGTCGGGCTCCTCCTGCCGCCGAGTGTTCCCGGCGCATTGCTCAATGTCGCCGCCGCGCTGACAGGAAAGACCAGCGTCAATTTGAATTACACCGTCGGCCGTGTCGGGCTGGAATCGGCGGTGACCCAGGCCGGCCTGAAGACCGTCCTCACCAGCCGGCTGTTCATCGAGAAAGCCAAATTGGACATTCCCGGCGGCGTCACGATCTTGTATCTCGAAGACATCGCCAAGACGATTTCCGGCGGCGCGAAACTGATCGCATTGCTGCTCGGTCTCTTTGCGCCGATCGGATGGTTGGAGCGAGCCTGCGGCCGCGCCAAACCCATCAGCCTGGACGACCTGGCCACGATCATCTTCAGCAGCGGCAGCACCGGCGAACCCAAAGGCGTGATGCTCTCGCACTTCGCCATCAACTCGAACGTCGAGGGCGCCGGACAGGTCATCCACATCAGCAAGGCCGATCGGGCGCTGGGCATCCTCCCCTTCTTCCATTCCTTCGGATACATGCTCCTGTGGTTCTACGCGCGCCATAACACCGGCATCGTCTTCCACCCGTCTCCGTTGGATGTCGGCGCCATCGGCGAACTGTGCAGCAAATACCGCATTTCCCTGCTGGTCGTGACGCCGACGTTCTTACAGTTGTACCTGCGCCGGTGCACGCCCGAACAATTCAGTTCCCTGCGTGTCGTGCTCACGGGCGCGGAAAAACTTCCGCTCCGCCTCGTGCAGGCGTTCCAAGACAAATTCGGGATCGCCCCAGTGGAAGGTTACGGCGTGACGGAATGCGCCCCCGTCATTTCGTCCAACTGCCCGGACTTCCGCGCCTCCGGCTTCTATCAAGTCGCCTCGCGGCGGGGCACGGTGGGTCAACCGTTCCCCGGCGTATCGGTGCGCATTGTCGATCCGGAAACCTGGGCCATCCTCCCGCCCGGCCAGGCCGGCATGCTGTTGGTGAAGGGCCCCAATATCATGAGCGGCTATCTCGGCCGCGAAGATCTCACGGCCAAAGCAATGAAGGACGGCTGGTATATCACCGGCGACATTGCGACACTGGACGACGACGGCTTCCTCACGATCACCGACCGGCTCTCCCGCTTTTCCAAGATCGGCGGCGAAATGGTGCCGCACGGCAAAGTCGAAGAGGCCTTACAACAGGCCGCCGGCGCCGACATGCAGGTCTTTGCCGTGACCGGCCTGCCGGATGAGAAAAAAGGCGAACGGCTGGCCGTGCTCTACACGATCGACGAAGCGACCATCCCGACAGTGCTCGACAAACTCGCCGCCAGCGGGTTGCCCAATCTCTTCATCCCGGCGAAAAGCCAATTCGTGAAAGTGGACGCGCTGCCGATCCTCGGCACCGGCAAGCTGGATCTGCGCGGCGTGAAGCGGATTGCGATGGAGCGGCTGCAAGCTCAGGAAGCGTGAAGCGTCGCCCGTCTCTCGTGAAGCTCGATTGTTAAGCTCAGTACCTGGCACAGAGCGACCGGACTATCGATGATTTCCCCTGTCGTAGAACGTCGCATCCTCCTCACCGTCATAGCGGTCTGCCTGCTCCTATCAGGAATAGGCCCGAAAGACCGCCTGACCTGGCTGCTGGAAGTTCTGCCGATCCTCATCGGAGCTCCGATCCTGATGCAGACCGCAGCAACATTCCCACTGACACCGTTGCTCTATCGACTCCTGGCTGTCCATGCGATGATTCTGATCGTCGGCGGCCACTATACCTACGCGGAGGTTCCGGTGGGACGATGGATTCAAGAAGCGTTCGGATCGGCGCGAAACCACTACGACCGGCTCGGACACTTCATTCAGGGATTCGTTCCCGCCATTGTTATGCGGGAACTGCTCCTGAAAACGTCGCCTATGCGGCCGGGCCGGTGGCTCTTTTTCGTCGTCTGCTCGGCCTGCCTGGCATTCAGCGCCTTTTATGAACTTTTCGAGTGGGTCGCCGCACTTACGCTCGGACAGTCGGCGAAGGAGTTCCTTGGCACCCAGGGCGACCAATGGGACACGCAGTGGGATATGTTCATGGCCCTGGTCGGGGCGATCACTGCGCAAGCTTTCCTCGGCGCCACTCATAATCGACAGTTACTATCACAGTCCTCTCACGGGATATTACCCACATGACGCTTTCACCACCGCCCTCCAAAACCCTTGTCGATTGCCACGTGCATCTCGCTGCGCTCCCCGACGGCGACAACGGCTGCTACATCTCACCGAAAATGCTCAAGAGCCCGCTCTTTCGTTTCCTGTTCTGGAAGCACGGACTCTCGGTCGTTCGCCCACGTGAGGCGAACGAGAAATATCTCGAAGATCTGCTCGTCGAACTCCGCGCCTCCCACTACGTGCAGAAAGCGGTGCTGCTCGGCATGGACGGGCATTACGATTCGAACGGTGTCCTCAGCTTGGAACATACCGACCTGCTCGTCAGCAACGACTATGTCCTCAAAGCCGCCCAAACCCACCCGGGCGAATTGCTGGCCGGCGTCTCCATCAATCCACAACGTCGCGACGCGGTCGAAGAAGTGCACCGCTGCGCGGACGCCGGGGCCACGCTGGTCAAGGTGCTGCCGAACGCGCAGCAGTTCGACCCGGCAGATCCGAAGTACAAACCGTTCTATCGGGCGCTTGCCGAGCGAAAGCTCCCCTTCCTCAGCCATGTCGGCTATGAATTCAGCTTGATCGGCAAAGACCAATCGGTCGGCAAGCCTGACCGACTCAGGGTCGCGCTCGACGAAGGCGCCACCGTAATTGCCGCTCATGCCTGCAGCTACGGCCTGATCCTCTACGAAAAGTTTCTGCCGACCTTGCGCGATCTGGTGAAATGCTATCCGAATTTCTATGCGGACATCTCCGCCCTCACTTTGCCGAACCGCTTCAGGATGCTCCTGCACCTGCGCAACTACCCGGAGATACACGAGCGCCTGCTCTTCGGTACCGACTATCCGCTGTCGGTGTTTCATCTCGCCGCCTGGGGACGCGTCGCCTTCGGTACGCTGCGCAAGATGATGCGGACGAAGAACCGCTTCGATCGGCAAGTCGAGGTCTGTAACGGGCTGAGACTGGGCTTCCGCTCCCTCGGCGATATTCTTCCCCATTCAACGATTCAATCGATCCGATAGGCAGGCGCGCCGATGGACCGCAATCAGATACTCGCTTCGCTTCGCGAAAGGATCCTCGCCTTTGCGACATCACGTGTATCGAGAGACCACGCCGAGGATCTGACCCAGGAGACGCTGGTGGTTCTCCATGAGAAATACCCTACAGTCACCGACCTGACCGAACTCGTCCCTCTGGCGTTTCAGGTCTTGCGGTTCAAGATGCTGGATGCCCACCGCAAGGCCTTCCGGCGAGGCGAGTATAATCAGGAGTCGGTCGATGAATTGCCGCTGGCCGATCCCGGTGCCGATCCGGCGACTCAACTCGACCAACAACAGCGGGTGGACCGGTTACTCGCCGCGATCACGCAACTCGGCGAACGCTGCAGAGAACTCTTCAAGTGGAAGCTGGAGGGTAAAACCTTTCCCGAGATTCAGAAGATCATGGGGCAACAGTCAATCAATACGATCTATACCTGGGATCTGCGCTGCAGAAAGCAGTTGTTGGCGGCGATGGACGGCAGTTGGGAATGAGGAACGAAGTGCTGAGGCCTAAGTCCTGGGTGCTGAGTAAATAATCATGAGCAACCATGAGCTTGAAAAACTTCTCGGCGGTTTCGCGGCGGATACGCTGACGCCGGAGGAGAAACAACGGCTGTACCAGGCCGCGCTCCAGGACCAGCAACTCTTCGATGCCCTGGCCGATGAGCAGGCCTTGAAAGAGCTGCTGACCGATTCCGCTGTGCGGCGCCGTTTGCTCCAGGCTTTGAACAACGCCACTCCGGTGCCTGCCGACGCACCCGCCTCATGGCTGGACTGGTTTCGGCGGCCGGCCAATCTTGCGCTGGCCGGCGGACTGGCCACCGCCGTCTTCGCGGTCATCCTCGGCACGAGGATCTATCAGGACAGCCTCAAGCAGATGACTCACTCCGTCGCAACCGAGGAAGCGAAGCCGACGGTTCCTGCGCCACAAGCCCCTGCCGCTTCGCAGCCGGCCTCACCCTCCCTTGCCGAGCCAACCCTACAAGCGAGGCAGGACGTAGCGCCGGCCAAGAATATGGCCAAGAAAGACTCAGTGCTCGACAAGATGGCAAAGCAAGAGCGGACGACGCCATTAGCCGCGCAAGAACAGAAGGCTCACGATGTCACCCGCGACAGGCGGATACGCGAAAAAGACGGGAGCCGCCTGCAAACCGAGGGTCAGCCGGCTGAACGTGGCAAAACTTCGGAGAGCATCGGCGCGCCTGCGGATAAGAACCTTGCCGCCGGCGCTGCTCCCCCAGCCACCGCACAAATGGCGGCTCCCTTACGGGCTCCAACAGCAACCGAGGCCATCGCTCCGACAGCCAGCGCTCGCGCGTTGTTTTACAGGAAAGCCCCCGCACAATCTGACACAGGCATGGCGGCAAAGGAGAGAGAACGGACCATGCAACCGCTTTCCGAATCAGCACCACAGGCCGCTCGCCCCGGGCTGACGCTCGAACAGTTTTCGAAACTCGGACGAGCCGACGGCCCTGTGCCCACAACAACGCTCCTCGGCCTGCGCTATAGCTTCGTCATTCGTGGGATAGATGGCAAAGAGCGACCGCGAGAGACGGCGATTGCCTTGCAAGACGGCGAATCAGCTCAACTGGCTGTAGAATCGAACCAAGATGCCTATCTTCAGATTTGGAAACTGTCAGGGTCGTCGATGCCGCTCCTCCTGCTACCGCAAAAAGAAACGGGGCAGATTTCGATCAAGATCGCCGCGAGGCTACGGCAACTCATTCCTCTTCCGACCGATGTCGGCCCAGTCACGCTGATCGCGAGATTGTCGCGAGTCCCGTTCGGACCGATCTCGAGGCAGGAAGCCGCCCTGCTCGACCGAACCGCACCCAACCAGATCCGCGAATCCGTCACGACCACCGGACCGGATGAGTCGCCAGAACAGGCCACCTATGTGGTCAGCCAGGATCCTTCCCCGACCGCGGAAATCGTCGTCGACATCATGAGTAGCCGGCAGTAATATCCTCGTTGTTCACGACCGACTCCAAGGAAACACCGTTCATCGATCGATGGAACCACCCACCGACCATGGCCACGCATTCTTGTCTTACGGATTCCGGCCGTTCTTTCTCAGCGCGGCGCTCTTTGCCGGTATAGCGATCCCGGTCTGGGCGCTGATTCTGACAGGATGGACGGATTCACCCTTCCGCTATGCGCCGCGCGATTGGCACATGCACGAGATGCTCTTCGGCTTTCTGCCCGCGGTGATCACCGGTTTCCTCCTGACCGCGATGCCGAACTGGACCGACCGGCCTCCGCTCAAAGGCATGCCGCTGCTGGTCTTGTTGACCCTCTGGCTGGCCGGACGCCTGACGATCGCGATGCCATGGCCCACACCATTCGTCGCGGCCCTCATTGATGCGGGATATCTGGCTGTGCTGGCCGCCATTGTCTGGCGAGAGATCGTGGCGGGAAAGGCGTGGGATCGCGCACCGATCGGCATCGTCATCAGTCTCTATGCAGCCGCCAACATCCTGTTTCACGTGCTGGCGCATGGCGGAAAGGAAACGGATCTTCCCGAGCGGATGGCTGTCGCGCTGATGATGCTGTTGCTGACGCTCATCGGGGGGCGTGTGACGCCCGGCTTCACCAGCGATTACCTGATCGAGCGGGGTCTGCCCGACCAGCTTCCATCCTTTTCCCGATACGACGGACTGACGATTCTCCTCACAGTCGTGGCCGCGCTTTCCTGGGTGGTTCAGCCACAGGCTAGGGCAACCGGAGGGCTCTTGATCATCGCAGGACTGGCCAACAGCGTCCGTCTCGCTCGTTGGCGCGGGTGGCTCACATGGCGCGAGCCGATCGTGCTGATCCTGCATGCGGGGTATGGCTGGCTCGCGTGCTCGCTGCTGATCATCGGCGGAGCGACGCTCGGATTCGGCCTGAAGCCGGCTGATGCGGTGCATGCCCTTACGACCGGCGCAGTCGGTGCGATGACCATGGCGGTGATGACCCGCGCCGGCTTAGGGCACACCGGACGACCGAAGCACGCGAACCGCCTGACCGTCCTGATCTATATGCTGGTCAACCTGGGTGCCCTGCTGCGGGTCTTCGGACCGGCCATCGGACTCCCGATGAATTTAGGACTCAGCGCGGCAGCGGCAGCCTGGAGCGGCGCCTATCTTCTCTTTGCCGCAGTGTACGGCCCCTACCTCATTCGCCCCAGCCTCGACGAGTAGCGCCTCGCTACAAAACACCCTGGCGTGGCGCGGGCGCCCAACCCACGATTAGCAGACACCCTGAAACCTCCTCAGGATGATTCACGACGCGATGGACCTTCCTTCTAGGCCGCAGGACCCGATCGTCACGAAATCATGCGATTCTGTGTTACTCTGCAGCCCCCTCCTTCACCTTGGGGCATCTGTCCGACCCTTCTCGTGGAAGGCTGAGGAGCGTGACATGCGAAAAGCAAAGATAGTCTGTACGATCGGTCCTGCCAGCAATTCGCTGACGATGCTGGACCGACTCATTGAATCTGGCATGGATGCCGCCAGGCTGAACTTCTCCCATGGGGACCATGACACCCACGCGGCCGCTATCGCGGCAATTCGTCAGGCGGCGGAACGCCGCCAGGCTGCCGTGGCGATTATCCAGGATCTCCAAGGCCCCAGGATTCGCGTAGGCGACTTACCCAAAGAGGGGATTGAGGTGAGCACAGGCCAATCGGTGCGGCTGCAAACGATGCTGGCGCGGTCCGGCGGTCAACTCGGCGCCCGGTCCGTTGTCAAGGCGCACACCACGATCCCCGAAATCCCGGTCACCTACCCCTATCTCGCCCGCGACCTCAAACCCGGCGCGCGGGTCTTGATCAACGACGGACTGATTGAGCTCATGGTTGATCGCATCGCCGGCGGGGCCGTCGAATGCACCGTCGCCGCCGGAGGGACGATCACCTCGCACAAGGGCATCAATCTACCGGGCACCCTCGTCAGCGCGCCCACCCTCACCGACAAAGACCGGGAAGACATTCGGTTCGGCATCGCCCACGGCGTGGATTACCTGGCGCTCTCCTTCGTCAGAGGACCGGAAGACATCCTGGCAGCGCGGGCCTTGGTCGCCCAATGCGGAGGAAAGTTGCCGATCATTGCCAAGATCGAACGGGCCGAAGCCGTGGCCGCCTTGGACACGATCCTGGAACAGGCGGACGGGGTCATGATTGCGCGGGGGGATCTGGGCGTTGAGCTGAGTCCTGAAGCCGTGCCGCTGTTGCAGAAACGAATTATCATGGAAGCCAACCGCCGCGGCCGCCTCGTCATCACCGCGACGCAAATGTTGGAGTCGATGACACAGGCCTTGCGTCCGACCAGAGCGGAAGCCTCGGATGTCGCCAACGCCGTGTTCGACGGCACCGACGCGGTAATGCTGTCGGCTGAAACGGCCATCGGCGCGCATCCGATTGAAACCGTCCAGGTCATGGATCGCATCATTCGCGCGGCAGAGGAAGGCCCCGAACCAGGGGTGAGACCCAAGCGTCAGACCGATTGGGGGGACATGGCTTTCCCCGAAGCGATCTGCACCGCAGCGGCCTCGGCCGCCAAGGCGATCGCCGCCGGCGTCATCGTCGCCTTCAGCGAGCGAGGAACGACGGCGCACCTCATCTCGAAACAGCGACCGGCCGCGCCGATCATCGCCTTCACCCCGTTTGAACCGGCCAGGAAACGGATGGCCCTCTATTGGGGCGTGCGCCCGTACACCATGCCGCAGATCGAACAGACTGATGCGCGGGTGGACGAGGCCGAACGACGGCTGAAAGCGGAGGGACTGGCCAAGACAGGAGAACGGATTGTGATCCTCTCCGGAACTCGCATCGGGCAACCGGGGGGAACGAATCTGATCAAGCTGCACGTTATAGAATAAGTGGCGCGCCGCACGAGCGGAAGACTGCCACTGAGTGATCAGAGCGCCGAGCCGGTTTCCCCGTATCCAACCAGTCACGGACTCAACGGCGCTGAGCTACGGAGAGAACTGCCCGATCGACAACCCTGCGATCGCAGCAATACCGCCCACACAGCAGAGAACGAATCCGACAGCGCCCGCCACAAACCAGGGGCGAACCGGCTCGAACTCAATCGGCGTGAGTCGATCATGCAACTCAACCGGCCTCCGCCACCACCACGACGGCAGCGTCATCCGCCGCTTGAGTGCGCGATACAAGACCACGTGGTACCACAACCCCGCCGGAATCCCGATCAGCAAGCCTCCGGCCAGGACCCACAATCCGAACTCGATCACGAGTTCCGGCGTGATCGCTTTCGCAATGAAGCCGATCACCGCCACCCCGACCAGACCGGCAAGCACCAGCAGAAACTCATGCATGGGAGGGATTGTACCGGAATGGCACAGGAGAGGAGAAGCGTCGTTCAGAAGCAGGTGATCGGCTTATCGCTTATCGGGCGGGATCGTCTTGAATCGCCAACCGGGGACATCTGATTTTCATATCCCAAGAAATGAACGGTCTCGCCCAGAAATTCAGACTGTCCCCGTTTAGCGCTCCACCGATTACTACTCCTGGCCCCCAATGAAATACCGCCGCTTGATGTCATGCTCCGAGTTCTTCTTGAAATGCCCCGGCACCCATTTCCGCCAGTCCTCAAACAAATCCTGCGGCTTCCACGTGTTGAACGCGGCTGAACCATGCTGTTCGATATGCCTTTTCACCGATTCACGAAACCGATGATGGGCGAAGACACGCATGAATTCACCGAAGTAGATATCCGCAACGCGTGAATCGCCGCGAATGAGCACCATGTTTTCATCGTTGGTCGTGACACTGGCCTCACTGAAATTTGCCGATCCGGTGAGTGTGACAGGCTTTTTGCCGAGCGGGTCGATGAGCATAAACTTCGTATGCACCCAGTTCACATTCACGCCAATCCCGGAGCCCTCCTGATGCCAGCCATCGACCCAGTCCACAAAGATGCTGCTACCTACAGCCATGCCGATATTCTCGTGGCGTCGAATGCGCTCGATATCGGTCACCGCAGCGGCTCGCGATGCCGCATTGCCGCCATTGACGTACTTGTCCAACAAGGCGAATCGTAACACCCCATCGTTCTGATCGAACACGGGACGGAAGTCTGCGACGATGCCGAACGGGAACGTCATGAATAGCGGCTTGGGCTCACTGGCCAGACCGATCCACCAGTCAAATACGCCGCGCCCGCGATGTGGAGAGAAGATCGGCGTCAGTGCGTCGGAGTCGTCGGGCGGAGGCAAGACATTCTCCGACCCGGTCCAGTCCTTCAGATCGCCAGATTCCGGATCGTCTTTGAGTTCCGTCCAATATTCAAGAAACCGTGCGGCCAATGACTTATCGTGAATCGCATGCCCGACGTTCAGCTGACCATGCAGCGCATTCCGGCTGAAGTTGGTTGAGCCGGTCCAAACAGACACCGGTTTACCATTCTTGCTCAGCACGATAAATTTATTGTGCATCAGCTTGGCGTTCACGCGTGGGACACACAGTGATGTGATGTGCGCCCGCGCGATTTCTTCGTCGTTGGCCAAGCCGGTCTCGTCGTCTTTCCCGTGATAGATGATCTGTACGTCGGCACCGGAGGCTTTGGCAGCCTTCAATGCCGACAGCACTTCCGGCCACTTCAATTCGTAGATTGCGGCGTGAAGGCTATAGGCCTGCCCCTTTGCCTTTCCGATGAAACCGAGCAGCGCGGGCAGCAGATCGCGCGTAAGCCACGCATAGGCAGGTACCCCGGCCTCATCAAGCGTCATTCCGGGGAAGCGCTTGGCGAATGCCTGTGAAGCGATCGCACCACGGTTAAAGTGCACGTCGTGCTTGGCGCCGGTAAGCGGTTCGGTTCCGATGGCGACGCTGGTCGCGGGCTTTTCGATCAACGCACCGGGGCTGCCATACATCGGAATCACCCGATATTTGTACCTGTACCCCGGCTTAGCCGAATAGTCCGCCCACTGAAATGCCTGGAATGGATGCTCACGACTGCTGGCATCTTCGAT
Source organism: uncultured Nitrospira sp. (assembly GCA_964635345.1). Lineage (GTDB taxonomy): Bacteria > Nitrospirota > Nitrospiria > Nitrospirales > Nitrospiraceae > Nitrospira_D. Next base: position 46,983 of record CAZWOX010000003.1, on the reverse strand, counting down.
ACCGGTGGAAGGGCGAATACTAGAAAACGTCTTGTTGCCGCGCAGCCAGATGGTTTCGTTGTCGATGAAGTCGGTACGTTGGATCGCGAACCCCATAAGCCCCGTCGCATCCGATTCCTTCATATCGAATGCAAGAAAGACGACGTGCGTACCGCTGACGGCCCTCACCTTTACGTAACCCGATGCCGTTCTGCGCATATGTTCCTCCTCAACGCTGAAATTAAGGGGTCCCTCCTTTATGTCGATTGCCTGACGAAAGCAGAATCGGTCTGCCCCGATTGTGCCTGGAGCGCCTGCAATTGTTTACGCGCCACGTTGACGTCGAGGCCCAGCCAGGTACAGGCGATGTCGAGGGAGTTGAAGACGATGACTTTCACTCCGTACCCCTCCACTTCTTTCATAAATACCAGGGCTCGTTCGTACGTTTCCTTATTCACCAGGAGCGCCATTCGGCCCACCTTGAGCTTGCCGATCACTTGGCCATAGAGATCGACGATCTCTTTGATCTCCTCAATCGTCGTGCCGAAGTGCGCCCGTTCGGCGTCAACCAGTACGGCCGCGCCGAGCTTCACCGACGGGTCGCTTAAATGCCGTCGTTCATGTGCCAAAAGTTCTTCATGGGTGACCGGTCCTGTCCAGAACTCCACCACCACGCTGCCGCTATTTAATACGGCATAGTTATTGGGCATGTGTCCTCCCCCGTTTCAGCCGGCCGGCACATCAACCACCCCGGATTTCACGGAACCCTAACGATACCGATTCCCGCCTGTCAATCATTCCCCTCTGCAACATCGCCGGCCGCGCCGGCTATGGAGAGAGACCATTCCTCCAACTGGGCGTTTTTATTGAAACTCAGGTGGAGACGTCTGTGGATCACACCCTCTCCTTCACTCCCCCTGAAAGGATTCCATTCCTCGCGCCATATCGTGGGTAGAAGGCAACGCCATGCTACTCACGAGGTGCCTAATGAATCTGCAGCGACTCACAACCCGGCTCTCCACACTCGATCCCCGGCTGTACCAGATTGTCAGTTTGAGCACGCTGCTGCTGTATGGCCTGGTTTGGCTGCATTTTGATGTATCCGTCCTCCAGATCGCCGTGACGATCGGCGCCGCACTGCTCACGCAATATGCCGGAACGCGTTTCTACAATCTGTCCGCCTTCGATCCCAAGAGCCCGCTCATCTCGGCCCTTTCCCTCTGCCTGCTCCTCCGCACGGATCATCTCGCCGTTGTCGCACTCGCCTCGTTCGTTGCGATAGGCAGCAAGTTCGTCATCCGCTGGCAGAACAAGCACGTCTTCAATCCGACCAACCTGGCGCTGGCCTTCATGATTGCCGGCGGGCTCGGTTGGATGTCGCCGGGACAGTGGGGGCAGGTCGCCTGGTTCGGCTTTCTCATCGCCTGCCTCGGCAGCCTCGTGGTGACTCGCGCCGCACGCGCCGATGTCACCCTCGCCTTTCTCGCGTTCTACATCGGCTTGTTGTTCGCGCGGGCGCTCTGGCTGGGCGATCCGCTCACGATCCCGCTGCATCAGATCGAAAGCGGCGCGCTGCTCATCTTTTCTTTCTTCATGATCTCAGACCCAAAGACCACGCCCGATTCACGAAGCGGCAGAGTTGTCTATGCGTTGATCGTCGCACTCGCTGCCCTCTACGTCCAAGTCGGCCTGTTTCGTCCTAACGGCCCGCTCTGGGGCCTGATCGCCTGCGCGCCGCTCGTTCCGGTCATCGACTACCTGTTTCCAGGCGTTCGATACAGCTGGTCCGCCCCATCGAACGGCTCTTTTCCTGTTTATACCCTGTGCCCTGCAGCCTGTAACCTGCCACTTTCACAACAAAGGAGGTTTTCATGAGACACATCCTCATTCCCTTGCTCACAATGCTCCTTGGCCTGTGCGCCTGGAGCAGCGAGGCTTCCGCCTTCTGCGGTTTCTATGTCGGCAAGGCCGATACGAAGCTCTTCAACAAGGCGTCGGAAGTCGCCATTGCGCGCCACGACCATAAGACCGTGATCACGATGGCCAACGATTTCAAAGGCGACGTGAAGGAGTTTGCGATGGTCGTACCGGTGCCGGTGGTGCTGGAGAAGGAACAAATCCACGTCGGCGATCCGGCCGCGCTCAAACATCTGGCCGACTATTCGGCCCCCCGGCTGGTGGAATACTTCGATGAGAATCCCTGCCGGCGCTACGACATGATGCAAGACCGGATGGGCGCCATGAAAAGCATGGCCCCGGCTGCCGCCGAAGCCAAACGCGAACGCGATCAGGCCCTGGGCGTGACGGTGGAGGCGCAGTATCTCGTGGGCGAGTACGACATCCTCATCCTTTCGGCGAAGGAAAGCGCCGGACTGGAAACCTGGCTGACGGAGAACGGCTACAAGATTCCCAACGGAGCTTCGGCTGTGCTCCACAGTTATCTGAAACAGAATCTGAAGTTCTTTGTGGCAAAGATCAATCTCGGCGAGCAGGCCAAACTGGGCCTCACACATCTGAGACCGCTCCAGATCGCCTTCGAGTCGCCCAAATTCATGCTGCCGATCCGCCTTGGCACGGTGAACGCCGACGGCGCGCAGGAACTCTTCATCTACTTCCTGACCAAACAAGGCCGCGTCGAAACGACGAACTACCGGACGGTGCGGCTGCCCGAAGCGCAGGAGATCCCGCTCTATGTGAAGGATGCGTTCGGCGACTTCTATCGCGATCTCTTCACCCAACAAGTGAAGCGCGAGAGCGAACGGGGCGTGTTTCTGGAATATGCCTGGGACATGAACTGGTGCGATCCCTGCGCGGCCAATCCGCTCTCCGCCGAAGAGCTGCGCGGACTGGGAGTGTTCTGGCAGGGCAACCTCGGCGGCCCGCAACGAGGCCGGAGCATGCCGATGGCCCAGAGCGTGTTCCTGACTCGCCTGCACGTTCGCTATGACGCGGCGCACTTCCCCGAAGATCTGATGTTCCAGGAGACTTCGGATCGGTCGAACTTCCAAGCGCGCTACATCCTACGCCATCCCTGGACGGGCACGGATGAGTGCACAGCGGCCACGGCCTACCGGCAGCAGCTGCGCGAGCGCTATGAACGGGAAGCGCAGACCCTGGCGACGCTGACCGGCTGGAATATCGGCGAGATCCGCAAAACGATGAACATCGCGGCTGTGCCGACAGTCGAGGGCAAGAAGTGGTACCAGCAGTTGTGGGCGAACTAGCACCGGCGCACACACGACAACGGCGAGGCCCGGGATCACCAGGCCTCGCCGTGTCTTGCTTAACGCCAACCAGAAGGCTGACGCTGTCGCCCTACGTCCGAACCGAGAGGGAGAATGACGTCTGCCGCACCGACTGGTACGCAAATACCACGTTGCTCACAGTCGAGGCAGGAGGCTCTGCTTGTTCGGCAGCGGATGCCTGAGGTGTCTGCTCACGGGTCTCGCGCAGCTCGTTCTCCAGATCCTTGCGCAGCTTCTTGAGGAAGTCCGGGAAATACTTGTGGACCTTCTGAGACTCCACCTTCGCCTCTTCGAGCGCATCCAAGACTTGCTGTACCAGCGACTTCGGTTGCGACGCATCCGGCGCCGTGGCAACGAGACGAGTCGTCGCATCCGCTGCAGGAGCTGCTGCGTCGGTCGAAGGCTGGGTGGGCGCCGTAGTACCGGTTGACGATTGCGGGATCGCCGCAACCGCCGAAGGCGCCGCACCCGGGGTAACCGGTGTTGAGGGAATACGGGACGCCTGGGTTGAGGCCGGAGTTGGGGCCGGTTGGTTCTCCGGCAACGCCGACAATCCGGCCACGGACGACGCCACCTGCGCCGCCACGACCGTCACCGATCGTTCGACATCGACAGTAAGATCCAAGCTGGACAATGATGACAGGCTCCCGAACTTGTCGGCCAGCTTGGCCGTCTTGGCGAGCGCTTCATCATCCTGACCGCGGAAATACTTGCGAAAGATGTTGCTCACCTTATAAAAAAGTTTTTCGAGATCGTGCAACTCCTGCTCATTGAGATCTCCCTCGACCGTCACGCCATACTGTTTCTTCAATGAGGCCTGGATGCTCGTCGCGCTGACCTGCGCCGTACCGTTCTCGGTCTGCGCTTGAGCCTGATAATTCACAGCCCGATACCGGGCTTCCAAGTCGGCGGTCAAGGTGATCCGATCGCCCTCGGCTGTCGTGACGCTCAACTGCCCGGTCAGATCCGTCGAGGCGGAAATGGCAAACACTTTCGTATCCAACCGCTGAGCTCCCCCGGCATTGGCAGCCGGAGCCTGGAAAAACTTTGATGGGTCGAACGATGTCAAAGCTGAGACCGGCATAGCTGAAGTTCCTTCCTGTGGGCCTTATCGGATCCCCCCTAGCTAAACTTAAGGGGTGCTGTGATATAGTGACCGGCAGATCGGCTGTTCCACTTCCTCAAGAAGGAGACGCCTTCATGCGCATAACATCGGTCTCTGCACGACTTGCGGTGATGTTCCTCGCGCTTACCCTTTCCACCGGCTGTTCGATCAAGGCCACACTCGACCAGACCATGGACACGACCTCAAATGTCAGCGGCACCACTTCATCTGCTCACAGTTGGGTTTCAGAGGACGGGCTGGTGAAGCCGGACTACAAAGCTCTCGCCCTGATCGCGGCGAGCCGGGAGAATATGGAGCAGAACATCGCGGCCGGATCCGGCGAGTATCTGACCGCGGTCGGGATATTGCTCGGCGTGCCGGAACCCCATCGCGCCGACTTCGGCGCCGCGGTCCAACGCCGCTATGCCCAAAATTGGCCGGGCTCCCATGCGGCCCCCGAACAGTGGCTCGCGCAGCTCCATGAAACCGCTCGATCCTATCGACCATCCCACTAACTCCTGTCGGATCTCGCATGATCACACCTCAAGCCTCAGCCGTGACACTCCCCTTTCAACGAATCCTCCATCCTTCCGACTTTTCGGAGGACAGCCACACCGGACTGGTCCACGCGGTGAAACTGGCCGTGGCCGCTCGAGGCGAGCTGTCGATCATGCACATCGATCCGGATGTTCCCCGGGCGGACTTCGAAGACTTTCCTCAAGTACGCCCCCTGCTTGAACGCTGGGGACTCCTTCCTCTCGGCAGTCCGCGTGATCAGGTGGGCGACCTGGGAATCGCGATCAAGAAGACCCGCACGGTGGCAAAAACCGGACCGAAGCCATCCTCCAATATCTCGCCAAACACCCGGCTGACTTGCTGGTGATGTCGACCCATCAGCACGATGGTCTGGCCCGCTGGCAATATGACAGTGTCGCCGAACCGGTCGCCCGCGCAAGCCACATGGCCACGCTGTTCGTCCCCGCGCAGGTCGAAGGATTCGTTGTGAAGGATTCAGGGCAGCCGAAGCTCCGCCGGGTGCTGGTGCCGGTGAGCGCGGAATACAGCCCGCAACTGGCCATCGACACGACCGCGCAGCTGGCGTCCGCCCTGGGCTGCGACAATCTCACGGTGATCGTCGTACAGGTGGGAGGCGACCGCGCGCTCCACTCGCTCCGCTACCCGATGAAGACCGGTTGGCTCTGGCACACGATGGCCTGCCAGGGAAACACGGTGGAAGTGATTCTCGCCATGGGAAAAGATTTCGATGTCGATCTCATTGTCATGACGACGTCGAAACAACATACCTTACTGGATCTCATGCGAGGCAGCACCACCGAGCGCGTGCTTCGTGGCGCCCGCTGTCCGCTGCTGGCACTACCGGTCTGACATGCTTTGAACGGCTCTCGCCGTTTCCCGCCGAAATCCCTCGCCCTGCTTTCCCAGTACCCGGCGCACAACCGCGCCGTCTTTGACGATGAGGAAATTCGTCGGCACCGCCGGAATTTTGGAGCCCGGAAGAATGACCCCGACGAGGTTCAGCGGGTCGGACGCGGAGAGCTTGATCTCTTGTCCTGCCGCAGGGCCGCCCACAGACTTGCGCAATGCGCGCAGGGCTTCCACTGCTTCCTGTAGCGCGAACTGTTCGCCGACAAAGCCCGTCACAAATCGGCCGCCGCGCAGCTCCCCTTGCAATTCCAATTTCCGATACACCACGACCAGATCGCGCCACGACTGCACCAACGACTCGCGTACCAACAGATCCCGAAAGACCACCCCGTACCGGCGTAAGAGCTGACGGGCGACGGCCTCAGCAGAGCTGATGGCCGATGGCTGATGGCTGATGGCGCTCCGTAGCAGCGCCCAGCGCCCAGCTGTATGGCGGGGACGGCGCGCCCGTTCCCAACCTTCGGCGCGGCGGCGTCGCGGATCCATGAGGGCGCGGAGATTGTCGAACCCGTCGGCCGTCACCAGTCCGGCCGCGACGAGCTCCCACAGCCCGGCTTCGACCTCCGCCGGCAGATGGTTGGTCGATCTCACAAGATCCGCAAAAAAGCCGGCGCCCCGCTCCTGCAACACACGGCGCAGGTCCTGAGCCACGACTCTCAACTGGCCAAAGAGATCAGGTCCGGCCTGCGCCCCACCCTCTGCAAATGCCGCCATCAGCCACTCTCCGTCCTCACGCGGAAACAGACTGATCGGTGCAATGCTGGTGGGCACAATGCGCCGCGCGTTGTCAGATTCACCGGAGAAGGCCAGGCGCGGATGCGGCGAAATCCGTCCCCAACTGACCGCGCCGCTGAGACAGAGACGGTCCAACAGCTCCGGCTCATATTTCGCCAGACGCACACGCAAGAGCTGCGGTTCCCAGGCTGAAGCCGCGGCTTCAAATCCGGCGAGTTGGGCAATAACCTGCGTGAGGCCGGCCTCCCCATGCTGCCGAGAACCCGGCGTCACATGCTGCCACTGGAGCAGGAAGCGCATGAACTCGGCGGCGGTGACCGGCTCGATGTCCTTGCGCAACTTCCCGATCGTCAATCGATGGATCCGCGCCAGGAGCCGGCGATGACACCACTCCGGCGACGCATTCAGTGCAGAGTCCTGAGTGCTGAGTGCTGAGTACGGACGGAATTGGCCCCGGAGGACTTGGCCTTGCGATTCCAATTTCAGCATCGCCGCCGTAACGCCATTCACGGGCAGATGTAGCCGATCGGCCAATTGCGTCACCGTCGTCGGACCGATACTCTCCATCCACCCCTGCACCACCGTAACCAGGACCGCTTCATCGCCGTCCGCAAACAATCGTTCAACCCGCTCCCGATTCTCCGCCGCCACCCAACCCTGCACCGCTCGTCCCGCACTTCTCGCCAGCAACTCCACTATCCGCCCTTCTTCGATGAGGCGCGGCAGAAACACGACCCAAGCCGCTCCCTCCTCGACCGGGACCCAGAGCAGCGTCAGCAGCGCATCATGCAATTCGTCTGCGTCCCGCACGACCGGCCAGGCTTCCCGCTCCACCTCTTCGATGGCAGCCGCGTCCAATGCGCCGACCTGACCGAGCAACTCCGGCGGCAGCGTCCGCCGCATCTCCACCGCCCGAGCGCGGCGCTCTTCCAGCGGCGCATCGTCGAGAAACGCATAGGGATTGGCATTCAGGATTTCATGGGAAAATACGGAGGGAGCCGGCGTATCCACCGCGACACAGCGAATCGTCCCTGCCTCGATCGCCTTTAGCGTGGTAATCAAGCCGTCGAGATCCATCGCCTCGGTCAGACAATCACGGATCGTTTCTTTCACGAGCGGGTGGTCCGGAATGCAACGGGCTGCCCGCGCACCGGTCAGATTTTCCTGACAGGCGATCGCATCAGGGAAGACCGCCGCCAGCAGATCCTCGGATTTCATTCGCTGAATCTGCGGAGGCACTTTCTTGCCGTTGGAAAATCTGAGCAATGCCAGCGAACGCGACGCATTCCAACGCCAGCGCGTCGCAAACATAGGCGCGAGGAGCACCGCCTGGATCAATACTTCACGGACCGTCTTCGAATGGAGATAGCCGAATACCGACTCCAACGGGAAGCTGTGCTTCTCACCGAGCGAGATCACCAAGCCGTTATCGGTCGCTGCAGCCTGCAACTCGAAATCGAACGTGACGCAGAACCGTTTGCGCAGAGCGAGGCCCCAGGCTCGGTTGATCCTTCCACCAAAAGGCGCATGAATCACCAGCTGCATCCCGCCGCTTTCATCGAAAAACCGTTCCGCAACGATCGTCTGTTGTGTCGGCACCGTCCCGAGCACCGCCCGGCCGGTCAGCAAGTACTCGATGGCCTGCTGCGCGCCACGCTGATCCAAGGCGCATTCATTCCGAAGCCAGGTGATGGATGATGGGTGATGGGTAATGGCCGGATCCATCGAACCGGCCTGCTGCGCAATCGCTTCGCGCAATACGGCTACCTCCGCCGATAATTCGGCCGTCCGCGACGGAGCCTCGCCACGCCAGAACGGAATATTCGGCGGCGCGCCCTGCGCATCTTCCACACGGACCTTCCCCGCCTCGATCCCTTTGATCCGCCACGACGTATTGCCCAACAACATAATGTCGCCGGCGAGACTCTCCACCGCGAAATCCTCGTCGACCGATCCCACGACCGTCCCATCGGGCTCCGCCACCACCGCGTAATTGGCCGTATCTGGAATGGCGCCCCCTGAGGTGATCGCTGCCAGACGCGCGCCTCGCCGCCCTTTGATCCGCCGGTTGATCCGGTCATGGAACAGATAGGCCAGACCCCGCCCCCGCCGGGTGGCGATCCCATCGGCCAGCATGCGCAGGACGCCATCGAACTCGACCCGCGAAAGATCCCGATAGGGATAGGCACGACGGACCAAGGCGAAAAGCTCGTCTTCCGTCCAGGTCTGGCTGGCCGCTGCCGCGACAATCTGTTGAGAGAGAATGTCGAGCGGAGCGGGCGGGATCGTGATCTGATCCAACGCCCCCCGGCGAATCGCGCGCACAAGCGCCGCGCACTCCAGCAGTTCATCCCGCGTCATGGCAAAGATGCGGCCTTTGGGGATTGCCTTGACCCAGTGGCCCGCGCGGCCGATCCGTTGCAGCCCCGTGGCGATGGCTCTCGGCGAACCGATCTGACAGACGAGATCGACCGTCCCGACGTCGATGCCCAACTCCAACGACGCCGTGGCAATGACGACCCGCGTCTTCCCGGTCTTCAATCGCTCTTCCGCCGACAGACGAATCTGCCGCGACAGACTGCCGTGATGCGCCGCCACTACGTCAGAGCCCAGATCGCGGAGCCGTTCTTCCAGGTAATGCGACACTCGTTCAGCCAGCCGGCGGGTGTTGACGAACACCAGCGTCGACCGGTGCTGCCGCACGAGTTCAGCCACACGGTCATAGACATCGGACCAGATCGCGTTCGTGGCAACGGCACTCAGCTCGTCCTTCGGCACCTCCACGGCCAGATCGAGCTCGCGCCGATGACCGACATCAACGATGCTGGGACTCGGCCTGGACCCAACGAGAAATTCCGCGACCAGTTCGATGGGCCGCTGTGTCGCCGACAGTCCAATTCGTTGCGGCTTCACCAGCGTCAACGCTTCCAGTCGTTCCAGCGACAAGGCCACATGGGCGCCCCGCTTATTGGGCGCGAGGGCGTGAATTTCATCGACGATGACTGTCCGCACGGTCTGCAACATGCGACGACTCTTGTCCGCCGTCAGAAGGATGAACAGAGATTCCGGCGTCGTCACGAGAATATGCGGCGGCCGCTTCAGCATCTGCTGCCGATCCGCCATCGGAGTATCGCCCGTGCGCACCAGCACACGCAGCTCCGGCATGAGCAGCCCCGCTTGCAACGCCATCTGCCCGATCTCGGCCAGCGGTTTTTGAAGATTTTTCTGAATGTCGTTGCTCAGGGCCTTGAGCGGCGAGACGTACAACACCTGCGTATGATCGTCGAGTTCGCGAGCGAGGGCTTGCTTGAAGAGACTATCGATGCAGGACAGAAACGCCGCGAGGGTTTTACCGGATCCGGTCGGCGCGGCAATCAGCGCATCGGCACCCGACTGAATCGCCGGCCAGGCCTGCCGCTGCACATCCGTCGGTTGCCCGACCTGCGACTGAAACCATTCGGCGATGAGGGGATGAAAAGAAGAGAGCACCATGGCGTGAAATCTTACCACGCCATGGGAAGGGACTCTATGACCGAGAAAACCGCGTTATGAGGGAAAGATCAGCCCGAGGCAAGAAAAGGCCCGTGGTGCGAGTATGCGCCCACGGCGCCTTGATGATCTTGAAGCCTAGTTATGGACGACCAGGACTTGCAACGGCAACCGGCGTGGTTCCTGTACTAAAGGGATTGCCCAGTCCTCCTGCCAACACGGTTAATACCCCTGTTGTCGCATTGATCGTATAGGCGGTAACGGTGGGACCGCCCTGATTTACTACATACGCGAAATTTCCTGTCGGATCTATTGTGATCCCTACCGGCGTCGTCCCCGTAGCATAGGGGTTGCCTAATGCTCCCGCTAGCGCCGTCAAAGCGCCAGTCGTGGAGTTGATCGTATAAGCCGTCACGGTACCTGAACCCTGATTCACTACATAGGCAAACTTCCCGGTGGGCTCCACCACAACTCCTACTGGTGTCGTCCCGGTAGGGACAGCAGCCCCTGCAGACGTTAATGCCCCTGTTGTTGCATTAATCGCATAGGCCGAAATTGTATTGTCACCTTGGTTCGCCGCATAGGCGAACTTCCCCGTCGGATCTATGGTAACTCCCTCCGGTGTCGCCCCTGCAGAAACAGCAACTCCAACGGATGTCAATGCACCAGTCGTCGCATTGATCGTATAGGCTGAAACGGTATTATCAGCACCTTGGTTGGTCACATACGCAAACTTCCCGGTGGGATCCACGGTCACACCCGTCGGAATTGTCCCAGTCCCAACTGTTCCAACCGCCGTCAATGCCCCTGTTGTCGCGGTAATCGTATAAGCCGACACCGTGCTGCCACCACCGTTGGTTACATACGCAAACTTCCCGGTGGGATCCACGGCCACACCCGTTGGGGCTGTCCCGGTCCCAACTGTTCCAACCGCCGTCAACACCCCCGTTGTGGCATTGATCGTGTAAGCCGACACCGTGTTGCCACCACCGTTGGTTACATACGCAAATGTGCCTGCACGATTCACCGCGATCCCTTTTGGAACTGAACCCGTATTTGCGCGAGGCAGGGCTTCAGTTAACACCCCAGTGGTCGAATTGATTGTGTAGGCTGAAACGTTCGTACTTCCCTGATTCACTACATAGACCAAGGCCGTAGATGCAGCAGTCCCCTCTCTAATCCCCGAAGGCCCGCCATCGTTTCCCGAACATCCACCTAAAAGGAGCAACATCGGTAACGTCAGGACTGACAATATTCGAATGTTCATATGCATCTCCTTTGGTTCATATCCCGCAGCACGAGACTCATTCAATTAATAGCACCATGAAAAACCTGCGCCAACACAATCTGCCGGGGATTTCAATGGACTCTCATCAATCACCACTGGCACACTGTCTTCATTTACTGACGGAGACTCCTCACTGTGTCCTGTTCACCATTGGTCATACTTGGCTCAGGCTACACCGCCCGCTTTCTCTGGCCGCTCGTCGCAGCTCGTTCGCCGAAGGTCTTTGCCACAAGCCGTATCCCGGAACAACATCTAACCTATGTACCGCCGGCCCACCGTCTCCGGTTTGATTTGTCCCAGCGGGACACCTGGGGGAATATCCCCCGCGATGCCGATCTCCTCTGGTGCTTTCCCGCGACACCACTCGATCTCGTCCGGCAATTCGCTGCGTCTCTGAGCGGCTCAGCCCGCCGTCTGGTGGTACTCGGCAGTACCTCCGCCTATGACCTGGGGGACTCCCAAGCATACCCGCCACCTTGGATCGATGAAACCGCCCCGATCGATCTTACTAAGCCTCGCGTGCAAGGCGAAGAGCACCTCCGCCTGGAACATGGCGCCATCGTCCTGCGCGTCGCCGGCATTTACGGGCCAGGACGCAATCCCCTCGACTGGATCAGTACCGGCCGCGTCGGCCCAACACGCAAATACGTCAACCTGATTCACGTTGAAGACCTCGCGGCCATCTGCCTTGCCGCGCTAGAACGAGGGACCCCCGGCGAGGTCTACAACGTCAGCGACGGCCAGCCCCGCGCGTGGAAAGACATCTGCCACGCAGCGGAACAGCGCTGGAATGTACGATCATCCCAAACCGCCGCAACGCAAGACGCCGGGAAACGGATCTCCAATGCCAAGCTCACACAGAAACTCGGCTACAGCATTCGCCATCCAGACCTGGACGAAGATCTTGATCGTCTTTAACTTCGTCCGCTCATACGAAGCCCTGCGGACGTTCAAACTGGCTTTGAACAAGGCCGCAGGTGAGTCGAAACCGGAGGCGTACCCTCTGGGGTACGTTGAGGATTTCGATGAGCCGAGAACGCAGTTGAAAGCCAGTTTCAACGCCCGATTATCGGAGCAGGGCCATCACAGCCAGACACACCAGCAGATTGTTCGTCGCGTGCGCGATCATGCCGGGAATCAGGCTGCCGGTTCGCTCATAGAGCCAGGCCCAGAGCACGCCGCTCCACAGCACACTGATAAAGCCGATAAGCCCGTACCCGTGGGCTAAGGCAAAGATGCCGGCGCTGATGAGGGCCGCCGGTAACGGATTCAGCCGACGGCGCAAGATCGCATACAAGATGCCGCGAAACGCCAGCTCTTCGAAGATCGGCGCAAACACCACATACTCCAGCAAACTGATGGTCAACACCGACCCCGAAGCCCACACCAGATCAGGGTCGAACCATTCCGTCCAGTGGTTGGCCAACTCCAGCGACACTGCCACCCGCCCCATCACCCACTCGCCCCATAGCCCGGCCGCGACCACCGCGAGCACCACCGCCGCCAGCCGCCCCATCTGCCGCCACTGAATCTGGAGGCCAAACCCGGTGAAGAAATTCAGTCCCGATGGTCTCAGCAGGTAGTAGTACGCCATCCCCAGCAACGGTAGGTTGGCCATCGGGATCGCCACGGCGCGCAGCGAGACATTCTCAGACGGTGCCAGTGAAATAAATGCCAGCGAGAGCACCGCGCCCAGTGCGCCGCCTCGCAAGAGCACCGCCGTGCCGATCCCGCCGGGCCAGGGCGGCGGCACCCCGGGCTGATGGAGACGCAGGCCATCGACCCCTCGAATCCCTAGCCGGACAAATCGCAGCACCATGAGCGATCCGCCGATCAACCCCAGCAGTTCCAGGCCCGTGAGCAGTTGTGAGAGCCCTTGAATCCGCGCTCCGCGGGCATGCATCTGTTCGCGCACGGTCGGGCCCAACGCTACATCACCCGCTCGTTCAGCCAAGGCTGCCGCGAGATGATTGTAAAACCATCCGGCCGGGAGAGCCTCCGCCAAAGCAGATTGCAATTCCATTTCACGTTCGCTGGTGAGCGGACCCTCGCCATAGGCGGCGTCGATGAACTCTGCATAGAGCGACAGCGGCGCATCCCCACCGGCCCAGATGACGGCGGCGGCCAGTGCGTCTGAAGGGTGCCCGGATTCGGCCTGCAGAATCGCCAACCGCAATTTCGCTGCCGGCGAGGCGGTCGCGGCCACAAGTTCTTGATACCACTGGATCGCCTGCGCCCGCTCGAGGTCATTGCTGCCGGCCGTCCACTCTGCGATTCGCTGCTGCCAGTCCTGCGCAAGCAGCAAACCGTCTTGAGCCTCCATGGTCCGGCTGACCATCAGATCCAGCGCGCGCTCAGGATTCTCAAATCGATCAAGCTTGGGCGAATTGGAGGACAACCAGAGGAGCGTACCCAAGGCCGCGATGAGCAGCATCGCGGCAAACAGACTGACCCCGAACGAAAAGCGCTGACGATCGGACCCATTGAAGGTCGAAGGAGGCTCCGCCCTTCCCGTCCCGGCAAAATCTGCCTGGTCGCCCGCTCGCCTGTTTGCATCAAACATAGGGGCGACTATACCATCGGCCCCTCGCGGTCACCTATCCCTCGAAATGGCTAGATCTTTCCCCCCCCCCCATGATCCCGCGCCACTATCACGTGGCCTCTCACGCCGGACTTGGCTATACTAACCCCGCAAAACCGTTCGGAGACTTCGGCATAATGCGCGACTTTGTTCCTCCCCGGCGCCTGCTGCTCGGCCCCGGTCCCAGCATGGTGCATCCCCGTGTCCTGCAGGCCCTTGCCGCGCCGTTGATCGGCCATCTCGATCCCGCCTTCCTCGGGGTCATGAACGATGTGCAGCACTTGCTCCGGTTCGTGTTCGCCACCGCGCATCCCTTCACCATTGCAGTGTCCGGAACCGGATCAGCCGGGATGGAAGCGGCCATCGTCAACGTGGTCGAACCAGGCGATGCCGCCATCGTCGGCGTCAACGGTGTCTTCGGCGCGCGGCTCGCGACCGTCATCGAACGATGCGGCGGCAAAGCGATCAGGCTGGAGATACCCTGGGGCCAAGTCATTCCTCCGGATATGATTGAGTCGGCCTTGCGCCGGTCGGGACCGGTGAAGGCCGTGGCGCTTGTCCATGCAGAAACGTCAACCGGTGCCTGCCAACCGCTTGACGCGATCGGCCCGCTGTGCCGGGATCACAATACGTTGTTGATCGTCGATGCCGTCACCTCGCTCGGCGGCATTCCCGTCGATGTCGACCGTCTGGGGATTGATGTCTGTTACGGTGCGACGCAGAAATGTCTGAGCTGTCCCCCGGGACTGGCGCCGCTCACGTTGAGTCCGCGAGCCCTGTCCGTTATCAAAGGCCGCCGCACTCCCTGCCAAAGTTGGTACCTGGATATGGCGCTGGTCGCAGAGTACTGGGCCGAAGAGTCGCGCGCCTATCATCATACTGCGCCGATTTCGATGCTCTTTGCGCTACGCGAGGCCTTGCGGCTGATTGAAGAAGAAGGATTGCCCACCCGCATTGCGCGTCATCAGCTCAACAGCGAGGCGTTAGTCGCCGGACTCATAGAGCTGGAGCTCACGCCGGTTCCCCTTCTGGAGCATCGGCTCCCGATGTTAACCTGCGTGGCGATCCCTCCGCATATTGATGAAGCCGCGATCCGGCAACAGCTGCTTGAGACCTACGGCATTGAAATCGGCGGGGGGCTGGGTCCGCTCAAAGGCAAGGTCTGGCGTATCGGATTGATGGGAGAATCCAGCACGGAAGCGAACGTGTTGACGTTCCTCAACGCACTCGAGGAAGCGCTGATCCGTTTCGGCTGGCTCTCGACGCCGGGGGTCGCGCTGCAAGCGGCCGCACGCATCTATAGCCGGGCAATGTAGAAGGAGTCTTGCACATGAACCGTCCTCTCCTGGTGGTGTTGGGCGCCGTAACCTTTGCGCTGATGAGCGTGGTCTTCTTCTGGGTCTTCAAACTGACGATGGCCAATTCCATGAAGACGGACATGGTCTCGCCGGAAAAAGTGGCGGCGTTTATCCACGCTCTGCTCGAAGCCAATCGCAACAACTATACGGACAACGTCGTGGTGAAACTGCAGAAAGAAGGGATTCAGGCGCACGAACATTGGAAAGACGAACGCGGCGTCGCTTTGCCCGCCCAGTATCTGATGGAATCCGGCCGACTGGTATCGCTGAAAGATCTGAAGTTTTCGTTCCGCCTGGCCAGCCTCACGCCGATCTACGTCTGGAACGGCCCCAACAGCGACTTTGAACGCCTCGGCCTCGCCGCAGTGGACAAGAACCCTGAGAAACCACACTACGGATACCTTACCAAAAGCGGCACGCGCTACTTCCAGGCTATTTATGCCGACCGGGCCGGCTCGCAAGCCTGCGTCGATTGCCACAACCAGCACGCCAACAGCCCACGCCGCAATTTTAAATTGAACGATGTGATGGGCGGCATCGTCATCACCTTCCCGGTCGGAGAATAATCCCGGAGCAAAATCCCATGGCCATCGCCATTCAGCATGTTCGCCTCATCGACGGAACCGGCCATACGATCGACCGCGCCACCATTCTGATCCGCGGCAGTAAGATCGTCGCCACGGGATCGAGCCGCACCATGGCGATCCCGAAAGGCGCGACCAGAATCAACGGCCGCGGCCTGACGGTCATCCCCGGCTTGATCGATTGTCACGTGCACCTCTGTCTGGGAGGAGAGCCGGATGTCGTTGCCACAGTCGAATCGGATGCTCCTTCCATGACCCTGTTGAAATCGGCGCGCCATGCGAGGCAGACGCTGGAGTCCGGCTTCACGACCATCCGCGATGTCGGCTCGCGCGACCATTCCATCTTTGTCCTGAAGCGCGCCATCGACCAGGGAGTCATGCCCGGTCCTCGCATTATCGGCGCCGGGCTCGCGATCTGCATGATCGGCGGCCATGCCCGCTTCATCGGTCAGGAAGTCGAGGGGATCGAGCAAGTACAACGTGCCGTCGACGCGCAACTGGCGGCCGGAGCCGGGGTGATTAAAGTCATCGCCTCAGGCGGCGTCCTCACTCCCGGCACATCGCCGGATCAGGCGCAGATGACCATGGATGAGCTCACGACCGCCGTCGCGACAGCCCGTCGGGCGCAGAAAAAAGTCGCCGCCCACGCCCACGGGGCTTCCGGCATGAAAAACGCGATTCGCGCCGGCGTCCACTCCATCGAGCACGCCACCTTGCTCGATGACGAAGCCGGCGAGCTGATGAAAGCGCACGGCGTCTATATGGTCCCGACGCTCTCCGCACTGTCCACCACCGCAGCGGGACGGCCGGGCTGCGGCATTCCCATCAGCGCGCTCGACAAGGCCAAGGCGATGACCAAACGCCATCGAGCAAGCTTCAAGAAGGCCCATCAGAGCGGACTCTGCATTGCCATGGGCACCGATGCAGGAACCCCCTTCAATTACCACGGAGACAATGCACAGGAACTGGAACGGATGGTAGCGTTCGGCATGAGCCCGATGGAATCGATTCTCGCCTCAACCGCGGCCGCCGCGCGCTTGATCGGCATCCATGACACGGTTGGCACACTCATGCGCGGCCGGCAGGCGGATCTGGTGATTCTTGACGGTAACCCGCTGAAACGAATCGAGATCTTGCGTGACCGCAGCAGAATCATGGGGGTCATGCAGGCAGGCAAGTTTGTAGCCGGACCGCTGGCGAAGTGACGTCATTCGTCACGCGTCATTCGACACCCTGAGAAACAACTGCTTTCCCTCAGACGATTGACGATTCACCGCCGTTCGTAAAACAATTCCAGCGCCGAGGCATAGCCGTGGATGCGGCCTTTTCGGAAGCTGTCCTCCAGCTGTCCTCGCAATGAGCGAAACCCGCCTTCGTCGCTCTTCTTCACAACCCCTTGCGACACCATCATCTCGGCAGCCACCTCGACGAGTCGCCTCTTGCGCGCTTCCATTTCCTCGGTGAGAAAGTCATCCATCACCTCCGCTCCCCGTTCTGCGACCAGGTCCTCTTTAAACGAGTCGTACCCCTGCGCCGCCACGGTCCGCTCGCGCAGGATGGCCAACTCGGCTTTCACTCTGGCCACATTCTTCACCAACAGCGCGAACAGCTCTTTTCGCCCCTCATCGAAGAGCTTCTGCTCCATTTCATGGAGAATGAACGACAGGTCCACAAAGTCCGCACGAGGCTCGTCCCCCCAATAGAGCCGGTCGTAGCTGTGCCGCTTCTCCGCATCGCCGACAATCTCATAGGCCGCATTGATCTCGCGGATCTTCGCCTCCGCATCTTTGGCGTCGGGATTCCGATCAGGATGATGCTGGAAGACCAGCTTTCGGTAGGCCTTCTTGATCTCCTCATCGGACGCCTCGCGGGAAACGCCCAGCACACGGTAGTAGTCCATCTGCGCCATGCGCAAAACTATAGCACGAGCCTCCCACGGGCTTCACCTTGACTCCGCCCCCGCCCCTTGACCTTCTGATCATCCGGCCTATCTCATATACTATGGCAAACAACACCGCTCCCAAAACACTGACGAACGACGAAAAAAAGGCTGCGGATGCCGCATTCGCCGGACGCCCGTTTAATACTGCGTGGTCGGCCTCTGCACGGGTGATCTACGATGGCATTGTGAACGCCTTGCCGAAAAAGGTCGTCGCGGCGCTTCCCGAAGTCGATACCGTGCTCGCTGGGCCAGAAGCGAAGCCACCGGCCGTTTCAGGCGTGGGGAACGAGACTCTCGTCGATATGGACTCGACGCAGGAAGGCACGGCAGCGGACGCCCCTGTTGGACCAGGCGGCCCAACTATCAGAGACCGGCAGGAGGCGATTCAGTCTGGGATATTGATCGATGTCACGCCGACAGCCAAGGAACTCGGGCTCACATTTCCAGTCACCATCACCAAGCCGCTATGGGATATCGGGATTGTCACGAATCAATCGCTCTCCCAGGAAGAGCAGTCGGGGCGGCTTCGCGACGTCTTAATGGCGTTCAGATTGAGGCTCGCGAGTCTTGCTACGATCTCGCCGTTGATCGATTTCCCGGCCCTGCTGGCCATGCCGCCGAGCACGGTGCCGCAGCCGGTCCCGCTGTTTGCGATCATCCAGCCGGATGGGGCCAACCAGGCCAACGTGACGTTGTCACTTCCGAATGAAGTTTCGCTGACGATCTCACCGTCGAATTAATCTCACTCCACGGTCAACGACGGATGAGGCTCTCGATGAACGATCGCTCTTCTGTCTCTGTCTTGACGAGCCCATCCAGGTGCGCGTCCCGAAGTTGGGTGAGTACGTTGCTGTAGATCGGCCCGGGCTTGATCCCCATGGATTGAAGGTCTTTCCCGGTGAGTCGGGGCTTAGCCTGTCGCCAAGCCGTGAGATACGCCGACACCAATCGCTTCACCCGATCGGACGGGCTCTGGGCCATGATGGCCACCAGCGCCTCATCCTGCACGCCCTCTAAAATTCGGCATACCCCGGACGGCTTCAACGCCGGCTGCCTACTGAGCTGCCGCAGGAGGCGATGGGCTCCTCCCCGCATGGCCTTCAGCGTGGTGGCTTCGCGCTCACTGAAGGGAAACCGCTTCAATAAATCCGTCACGCCACGATCGGGCAGGACTGCCGCGATTACCATCATGTAGACCAACCAAGCCTCCAGCTTATGATCAAGATAGAGCAGCCGATACCAATCGAGCGTTTCTTCGACGGCCAACAGCAACTTCTCCAACCGTGAGGTCCAGACGAGCTTCGGATGGATGAATCGCAACAGATCGAGCTCCGCCAAACGCTTCAAGCCGGACTTCGGCTCCCGCTCTGAACAAAGCGCTTTCAATTCTTCCAAAAGCCGGTGACCGGAGAGCTTCTGAAAAAGCGCCATCTTGACGGCGGCCTTCACCAACGCCAACGTGTCTTTCCCGAGATGAAATCCGAACCTGGTCTCAAAGCGGACAGCTCGAAATACGCGAGTGGGATCCTCGACAAAACTGAGACTGTGGAGAACACGAATGGCCTGATTCTTCAGATCCCGCTGGCCGCCGTAAAAATCGAGCACTTCCCCGAATCCACGGCCGTTGAGGCGAACCGCCAATGCGTTGATCGTAAAATCACGGCGGTACAAATCTTTCTTGATCGAGCTTTGCTCGACGGTGGGAAGCGCGGTCGGATATTCGTAGTACTCGGTCCGGGCCGTGGCCACATCGAGTTTGAAGCCGTCCGGCAACACGATAACCGCCGTGCCGAATCGGTCATGCGCCTTGACGCGCCCCGACTGTTCCACCGCCAGTTTGCGCGCAAACGCGATCCCGTCGCCTTCGACCACCAGATCGAGATCGAGATTTTCGATCCCCAGCAACAGGTCGCGCACACAGCCGCCCACCACATACAGCGGCAGATCCAGCCGGTCTGCCAGCTGTCCGGCCTCTTGTATCAGCGTGAAGAGGCGCGGCGGCAGCTTTTCTTGAAGTTGCCTCTTGAGATTACGATGATGCAACAGCCCGGTCACGCCGGTTGGGTCCGTGACTTTCTGGCGAATCTTTACGGAGCGCAACACATCGTCATGCCATGCCCTGAGCAAATCCGTGCGCGTAATGACTCCGCCCACTCTCGCGCCCTCAAGAATCGGTACGAATCGCTGATTCCGTTCCAGCATCGCCTGTTCGACGACATGAAAGTCAGTGTCCGGATGAGCCGTGAACTGATCCGCTTGGAGAATATCGGCCGCCGTCATCTTGCCCAATCGATGAAACAGCGCCTTCTGTATCTGCTCCCGGCTGACCAACCCGATGTAGCGATCTTTGCCGTCCAACACCGGCAGGACGTTCACGCCGTAATTGGTCATTCGCTGTTCCGTCTCGCTGACCGTGGCGTCTCCACTGATCGTCTTGACCGGCTTGGTCATGACATCCTTGGCCAACAGCGTCGGCCGGTACCGCTCCGTCAACAACTGCACGAGCCGCTCCTTCACCTCTGTGAGCGTCTGCCCTTTGACAATCGCGGCCGCCGCCGCTGCGTGGCCGCCGCCGCCGAACTCCTGCGCGATCCATCCGACATCGATCTCCGGCGTGCGGCCGCGCCCGATGACTTCCACATGCTCTTCGTTCACCACGGCGACCAATACCGCGTCCACTCCTTCAAGCTCGGCCAGCTGATGCACCGCCTCAGCCGCTTCCACACGATCACGATCGAAGGCGCTGGTCGCCACGAGCACTTTCCGGCCTTCCAAATAGTGCACTTCACTGTGCTGCAGCAAATCGTTCAGCAGCGCAACAATATTCGGATCGAGCGGCCGGTGCAACGTCTGAGCGATTAATTTCAGGTCCGCCCCGGCGCCGACGAGAAAAGCCGCAGCCTGCAGATCGCGCGAAGTGGTCGAGGAGTATGTGAATGACCCGGTTTCGTCGTAGAGGCCGAGCGCCAGGACCGTCGCTTCCAATGACGTGAGCGGGACGCCGGCATCTCGCACCCGTTCGATCAGCATCGTCGCCGTCGCCCCGACGGGCTCAATCACCCGAGTGATGGATTTCCCGATTGATGGAGCACCGGTCACGCCCGGATCTGCTCCATGGTGATCGAACACCAGCACCTCGACCTTCGGATCCAGCCAACATTGTTTGAACGGACCGATCCGACCGGGCTCATGGGTATCGACGAGAATCAGCTTCGTCACTTGTGTAAGATCGAGATCTTTGAGCCTGGTGAGATTCAGGTCGTGCGCCAGGAGAAAGGCATGCACGGCCTCCTGCGCCCCGCCGGATAGCACCGGCCGTACATCGGGGTGCAACTTTCGGACGGCGACCATCGCAGCCAGACCATCGAAATCCGCATTGTGGTGGGTCGTCACGACTTCCATAGCGGCATTCTAGCAGGGTCGATGACTTTCACAAAACCGACCTCGCGACTCGTTGCACTCCAGCTCATTCAGGACATCGCTAATCTTCCTCTGACTACTCCCGCCTACATTGCCATCTCTCTCGCAATCAGAGGCCATCGACTAAGAATATATGTTTACGAAATGACGATGGGCTCGTCTGACCTTCTAGGAGGCTGCGTGTTTCTTCTTGTCCGGTTCTCCAATCATCGTGCCGTGGGGGAGGCCACAGGAGAATGCCCGGCAAGGCCGTGGCCATATAACTCAATCTGGAGGTCATCATGACAAAGTTAGGACTCTCACTCTCTCTCGTGGCATTCGTCGGTGTGATGGTCGCGTCAACGCTGCCGGCTCAGGCGCAGAACGCTGAAACGCGATTGAGCGCCAAGATGACATCGGGTGTGGCGTCGGGGAAGGCGGATTATCGAGCACGCGGCAATCGCAAGCGCCTCAACGTCGAAGCCGAGGATCTTCCCGGCACTACTCCCGCAGCGCTGGGGGTATTCATCAACGCATCGGCTCAGGTTGGCACGATGGGATTAGCTGCCTGCCCAACCGCACCAACCCTCCTCTGCGGTGAATTGGAATTGAACACGCAAGACAACCAGACCGTTCCTACGTTGAAGGTCGGGGATATCATCAGCATTGGAACCGCAGCCAACAGCGCAGTTCTCTCCGGCGCATTGCGGTAGATCGTAGCAGCCCCACAAGAGCCGGCGGCCCTCCCGCAGCCGGCTCTTTTTTTACACGCCCATTGGCTCTGTTTACGTTTTGCGTTGCACCTTGTCTAACTTAACAGAACGGCATCGAGAGGCTCTCCTCCAGAGAGCAGACGGGGCGCCTCTCCCTCGCCGGCACGTAGAACGTATTCTTACGCTCTCATGGAGGATTTATGATGAAACCAGCAGCCATTGTGAAAGCCGGCATTCTGATGGGTCTCACCCTCCTCTCTGCCATGCCCGTGGCCGGAGTCTTGGCCCCGAGCATCGCTTCGGCGCAAGCCGACGTCCGGCAGGAAGATCGCCGGGCAGATCGCCGGCAGGATCGCCGGGAAGACCGGCAGAACGATCAGCGGGAAGATCGCCGCGAGGACCGGCGGATAGACCGTCAACAAGACCGGCAGCAGGATCGTCACATGGATCGGCAGCACGACCGCCGGGAAGACCGCCGTGCGGATCGCAGCGGTCGTGGCCGGTAAACTCCCTCACCTGAAAACGACACGAGGGGCTCACGACAGATGTCGTGAGCCCCTCGCCTATTGTCCTTACAGCTAGAATCTAGCGATGCCGCCGGCCCTGGGCATCATGCTTCTCGCGGGCAATGTGCCGGGAGGCCTGATTCTGCTCATGCGTAATTCTGGCACGTTCCTTACCGGTCACCACTCCATCGGCTTTCGCACGGTTTTCCATACGATCGATCCGATTCTGCTGTCGATCTAGCCGGTTGGCCTCCCGCTCATTCAACTGGCCGCTGGCAATCCCCTGATCGATCCGCTTTTCCTGATTCGCCTGCCGCTGATCGATCACAGGCGTCTCCGCCTGAGCAAAGGCCATTCCGCTCATGCCGACCGTTAACGCAGCAACCGCCAATACCATCGTCTTCATCGGTACCTCCATAGAATAAAAGGTTATGCCCCGTGTTCGGATCAACGCATGGCAATCAGATCCGTTGACAGGACCTGTAATCGGGGAAAACCTTACACGTTTATATATCAGAAGGTTAGAGGGCTGTCCAGAAATTCAGCGCATGAACGAACAGAAGGAGGACGGCAATAGTTCCATTTCGGGGTTCGTCATATGGTTTGTCAACACACTGCTAGTGATCACGCCCGCCGTGGCCGCTCCCGCTCCGGTCAGGCCGGCTGCCACGGTCATCGCGACCGCTGCTGCCACTGCGTTCGTCACGTCCGCCACGGTCATCGCGACCGCCGCGGTCTGAACTGCCGCTTCGATCCATGCGCTCGCCGCTCCCGGATCCCCCTTGATCGCTTTCGCGAAAAATCCGATCCGCGCGCTGACCTTTGGAAACCTGGTCCTTGATGTTCTGCAGATTGACCCGGCCTTGCTGAATGTCTGCACCGCGCCGCTTGAGTTCGCGCGCAAGATCGGCCAACTCGGCCGACCGGTAGCCCTGCCGGATACCTTCCGCAACCAACGCCGCTCCGTCCTTCGCCGGAATCCTGGCTTCTTTGAGAATCGCGAGACTTTTCGCGCCGGAGGCTAACGATTCTTGCGAAACCTTGCCCCCGCCTCCATGCGATGTCTTCGCAAGCTCACGGACCTCCTCGGCGGTAGTCCCGCGGCTCAAGGCCTCGACCAACCCTTCGAGCGCCCGTCGGCGGTTTCCTTGCGACGAATCGACCATTCCTTTGGCCGTCGTCTCCTGAAGAATGTCCTGCGCCGATTCAAAATGAGTCACGAGCTGGCGCACGACCGGATCGATACGCTTCGGCTCGACACCTTTGGCCAGACCTTCTTTGACTTTGTTCGCCAGCGGTTCGGTCGGCAGCCCCTTCTCACCGGCCTTCGTCACCTGCTCAAGCAGAGCATTCACGTCTTCCGCAGAATGGCCTTGAGCCGAGCGCAGCCGATTGATCTCTTCCCGGTCCTGGGTTGAGAGAGAGTCGGCCGGCGCAGGCGATACGCCCAGACACATCGCCAAACCGACCAACCACACCTGTATGCTCGTCGTCCTGCGCATCGCGTTACCGAACGATCACGACTCCGTTGGTTTGCCCGAATCCATCCGTCACAAAATCCTCCGCTATCGGCGGCACGACCCACTCTTTCCCGTCAACCAGGTACATGAATGTATGTTCCCCCGGCCGTATCATCACCTCGGCAATCCACACCCCCGTTTTGCCCTCTTGCTTCATCTGCGTGGCGCCTTTGACCCATCCATTGAACGAACCCACGACATACACGGTATTGGCTGTCGGCGCGAGATAGGTAAACCGTACCCCGCCCCTTACCGGCCTTGGCACATCGGGCTTGATCGTCGCAGCGCAGGCGCCCAGCGCGCCGGCGAACGCCGTCACGAGAATCGCCGCTCTGAATCCGTTCATCATGGGCCGCAGAGTACCCGACAGCCGAATCCGATGCAAGGGAACGGATCCTAGGTTTAGATACTGACATCGAGCACCGCATTTTCTGACCCAAATCCATCGCCGGAGGCTTCGCCGGCCAACGGATCGGCAATCCACTGCTTGCCATCGATCACAAACATATATTGATACCGGCCTGGCTTCAGGGTAATCGTAGCCGTCCACATGCCGTCTTCCGACCGCTCCAGTTTCGTCTGGCCAGGATCCCACCCGTTGAAATCTCCGGCCACGGCGACCGACTGCGCCCCCGGCTGCAGCAATACCAGCCGGACAAAGACCTTGGATTCCGGATTCGCTTGGGCTGCGATCGTCTGCACCGGGGCCTGAGCCACCGGCACCTCCACAACCCGCTCCGGCATCACCCGTAGCAACCCGACAACCGCCATAGTCGCCACACAAGCTGCCGCCATCGCGCCGGCAAGATTCCACTCCAGGGTATGCGGCACGGTGACGGCCGCGCGCGCTCGATCCCAGAAACTGACCGAAGGGGGAGCCACTTTCGCTTTCAATTGGCTTAAGAATTTAGCCGAAGGGGTAATTCTCGGAAGTTGCGCCGCCTCGGCCACCACCATCTCAAGATTGAGCCAGGTCCGGCGCAGCGCAGGATCGACATCCACCGACCGGAGAAATGCCACCCGCTCTTCGGGCGTAAGGTCCTGATCGAGAAAGCGCTGGACCATGAGTTCCCGTTCTTCCATTCGACTCATCCTGTTCCGTCCTGCCTATCGCGTCGGATTCAGCTCGGCCAGTTCACGACTGAGCTGCAACCGCCCTTTATACACCCGCATTTTCAACGTATCGCCATTGACGCCCAAAATCTCCTGCATCTCTTCGTAACTCAATCCTTCAATATGCTTCAGCACAAACGCTTCCCGGTAAAGAGGCGGCAACCGCTGAATGGCCTGTTCCAACTCCTGCGCCACCTGTTGTTGCGAAAGCAGCTGCTCAGGCGTCCGTTCTTCCGCCACATGGACACCCAGCACCTCCTCCACATCCACATCATGCTGAGCCTGTCCGGGGCGCTTGACTCGTAACCAGTCTTTGCACTTGTTCGATGCAATCCGGTACAGCCATGTGGAAAACTTCGAATCTGACCGGAACGTCGACAATGCCTTGAACGCAGAGAGAAATGTTTCCTGCGCCAGATCCTCGGCCTCGGCTCGATTCCCGACCATCCGGTACGCAAGATTGACGATGGTCGCGGCATGCCGATCGATCAGCTGACCGAAGGCCTCGCGATCCTGCTTGAGGCTGCGCGCCAGAAGCTGGGCATCGCTCGTTCCTTCTTCCTGATTCAGTGGCATCGTCCGCTCACCCTGGCTCACCGCCACCGAACCGCCTGCGTTGGCCTGCTTGCTTCATTAGACGATATCCGCCGGGATTGGTAAACGTCGCCCCCCTCAAAACCGGTAACTGGTGCCAACGGTTACCGCAAAGTCAGGCGCCCCGTCGGAAAGCCCCAGCGTGACCCCGCCGCTGAAGCGCCATGCTGCGGAGGCTGTGTAGTTCGCCGCCAGAAACATATCTCTGGCATTGACGAACCCCCGTAGAATCGACCGATATTCTTCATAATACGCGCTTACCAGGACATCTTTTGTAAAATAATACCCGGCTCCCACGTCATACCAGTGCTGATTCTGGAAATTAATACCCTCGGGATCGCCGATCATGTTGTATCCGCCGTCCAAGAACGCGATCCAGTTGTCTCCGAGCATCTTCGAGATTTCAACGCCGGCGCCGTAGTCGAATGCGCCGGTCCCCAAGCCCTGACTGGCACTCGCGGTCGGCATCTTCATTCGTCCGGTTACGGCGATGAGAGGCATAACCTCTCTTTCCTCGACCACATAGTAACGCCCCTTGAGAATGATATCGCCGAGGCCGGCGGTCGTGACTTTCTGCCCCGCGTTTCGAGTCGTCAAGCCGCAAACCCGATCTTTTCCTGATACACCGGAGCCTTTTCCGCTACAGCCTCCGTCATCATCCGTACCGCCTCCCCCGCCGCCAGGCCCTGAATTACTTCCGCCATCGTCATCGATTCGCGTGCCCGTACCACCTACCAAAGTCGTCCGTCCATCCGTCGTCGCCGTCACAAATGGAATCACGAGCGTCACATCGCCATCTTTAAACATCCGCCTGATCGATAAGGGCGCATAAAAAAAGGTGCTCGTCGTATTTGTTCCGAACTTCCCGCTGCTATAACTCGGAGTGAAACCCACCTGCCAATTCTGTTCCGAAAGTACCGGCCCCTGGTCGAGCTTATCGGCCGCTTGTCCGTCGACTCCCCACATGCCCACCAACAGCATTACACCGATGAGCCTCCCCGACCATTCCTTTGTCATCATCGCTTCGGCATCCTTTCTCTCATTGCCCCTCACGACAACCTCAATACCATAGCGGCGCCGGGCAAGTCTCCCGACGCCGCTATCTGGCTCTCCCACATTCAGAACTCGATTAATTGCGCCCAGCCCGCTCCGGCCGTTCCGGTCTCTGCGGCCTCTCCGGGCGATCGGGCCGTTGCGGACGATCGGGACGATCGATTCGCGCGACTCGATCCATTTGCCGATCCGCACGCCGATCGAGTTGACGGTCCTCCCGGCGATCCATCTGACGGTCAGCTTGACGATCGGCTCGCCGATCGAGTTGTCGATCTTCACGGCGGTCGGCTTGGCGATCCAGTCGCCGGTCCTCTCGCCGATCGTCGCTCACATTGCGGAAATCATCCCGTCCGCCGCGGCCCGACCCGCTGTTGACTGAACCTGGACCGCTGTTATCAGACCCCTGCCCGCTATTTCCAGAACCGGAACCGCTGTTGTCGTTGCCGCCACGGCTATTTCGATTGTCCACCCGATTGCCGCCACGATCGTTGGCCCCTTCGAGACGAAACCGGTCGAACTGTGTTCGAAGGCTCTGCCGCTCTATTTCCGTCAATTGCGAGTGATCGACGCCTTCAATCCTGGCCCGCAGCTGTCCTTCTTCGCGTCCGACTCTGGCACGGAAGTCGTTGCTGTGAAACGTCACGTTTCGCTCCGCACCATTTGCGGAGGGCACCACCGTCGAGACTTGCCGAAGCAGATTCCTATTCGGATCGCTGTTCAGAAACAGCGCCCGCTGCTCTGCCTCCGTCAGGGACACATTGCGAAACTCCACCTCCTGCACCCCCGGCCGAGCAAACTGCGTTTGGATCGTCTGCCTCAGCGCAGCGACATCCACTGTGCCGCTCGTCGTTCGCGGCAGAGATCCAAAGATTTCCACCTGTCCATTCTGAATCGGCGGAGACTGCTGCGCCCATACTGGGGTTGCCGACAGCACCAATCCACTCAGCGCCCATGCCATTTTCCGCGTCCACCTCCGACTGTGCATGATCATGCCTCCCGCGTTGGAATTGTGATGATGCCCCCTGGCACCACCTTGCCATCTGCCAATTAGACGACGCGACCCCAATCTCGTAAACGCTCCCTACCCTGCACGTAATCTATCCCTCCGGAATGCCACAGGGACCTGGCAGCGCTCGCTGTCCCCGGCCTGACACACCCGCACAGCCGGGACCGGCAGACGAAATTCGACGTGGAGGATGATGAGGAGGACGCGGATAACGCGTCCTCCAGATACCCATTTTCAAAAACTTTCGTGCATCGGTGACGACGGGCGGGGACAACCGCAGTGGTCTCCCTTGGAGCAGGTTTCTGATCGGGGCATAGAGCGCGCGAAGGCCGCTTAGGACGGTAGCCTGAGATTCCGGCCGGACTTCTGCCAATTCGTGCCATATCCTGACGTTGTGAGCAGATTTGCACAGCCTGCCGACGTTTTTTTTCCTCTCATACCCTCGTCTACGTGTCCGACCTTAGACTGGATTTCTAACCTCTTGTTATTCCGTAAAGACTTCATCCGGCATCCCTCGGCATGTGCCTTGCTGTGTTTGCAAACCAAGAGCTATGAACCGTTCATTTCAAGGAGGTTGTCGATGAAGAGCCAGATGAAGAGCCCCATGATGACGATCGCTGTTGCCGCCCTCGCCGTGGTGGCGCTGGCCGCTGCGCCGGCGTCGGCCAAAGATAAAGAGGCGAAGAAGAAGTCGTCCGGAATGCACCACTCCTCCGCGGCGGCGGCGGCCTCCAGCACCGGCCATATCCCCGAAGTCAGCCAGGCGCCGAAGCGCGGGGAACATGACTCAAAGCCGGGCCCGGCCTGGAAAACCGTGGGCGGGACGCTCAAGCACGTCGATGGCAATGCGTACATTGTCGAAGACTACGAAGGCAACCAGGTGAAACTGTATGTCGGCCAAGGCACGAAACACATCAAGCAGAAGAAGGTCGGGGACACGGTCCGCGCCGAGATCACGCGGGGTGGCTTCGCGAATTCGGTGCAGTAACGAAGTTTGAATCCGCGCACCCGCCCGGGTGCGGAACGGTCCTCGAGGGGGGCCGGCCCTGTACAGGCCGGCCCCCCTTTGTTTTATCCGGAACCAGCTATCGATTACTTCGCAGCCTTCCTGAATTCGATATCCCCGTAGAACGCGACCGCCCGTTCCTTGGTGTTGTCTGTATCGCTCATGATCGCCACCCCATTGATCAGAGGCGGCTCTTCCCCAAACGCTTTCTTGTAGTCCTCATAAATATTCCGCTCCTCTTCTACCCACATCCCGACTCTCGACGGTCCGCTTTCGACCACAATCATCTGCGCAAAGTCGGTATAGGCATTCTCAATGATCGTGCCGACCGGTGTCTTTGTCTCCCAGATATAGTTCAGCGCGCCGATGGGAATATCGCCGAAGAGAGCCCGGCCCGCCTTGTACTTCAACTTCTTCCCGAAACTCACGTGGTCGGGATCATAGGCAAACGTGATGTAAAGACGCGCCGGGTAATCGTCCCCATCCTTCCGGCGCACGTCGCTGCGCTGGAGCAAAGTCTCGACCTTCCAGCGCCAGTGGACGATGGGATAGTCCTTGGGATTGATGGCGACTTCCTTGGTCAGCCCGGAGGCCGACGCCTCGCTGACTGCTTTCACAACCACCTGTTCGCCCTCTTTCACCAGCACATACTCCGTCTGCTTCGGGATCTTTTTGAACGTCAGGGGCTTCCAGCCGTTTGGAAGACCAAGCCCAGGCAGATCCGAGGAAAACGTCCCGACCTCGATCACCGGCGCAGATTGTCCCCAGGACATCACCTGACCGCCGAAGCTGCCCGTGACCAGGACCGTGAAGGCGATCGCCCTCTGCAGGGTCGTCATGTAGTGCCCTCCCCTAGCGCCTCATCCAGGCAAAAAGTTTCATGAGCCGATTCCTGGTCGCCTGCGTGAAGTGCGCCTTGCGCCAGAGATTCACTACCTTTTTATTGACCTCTGCTTGCGTGGGATAGGGATGGATGGTTCCGGCAATCGTCTTCGCCCCGAGACCGGCTTTCATCAATACGGAGAACTCGCCGATCATCTCGCCGGCATGCGCTGCCACAATCGTCGCTCCCAGGATCTTGTCAGAACCCTTTTGAATGTGGACCCGCGCAAATCCTTCGTCTTCGCCGTCAAGGATGGCACGGTCGACTTCCTCCAGCTTGACCGTATAGGTTTCGACCTCGAGCCCGTTCTCCTTCGCGTCTTTCTCATACATCCCGACATGGGCAACTTCCGGATCCGTAAAGGTGCACCAGGGCATGATCAACGAATCCACGCTGGCATAGCCTAACCCGAACGGATGAGGGAACAGGGCATTTTGGATCACGATCTGCGCCATCGCATCGGCGGCGTGGGTAAACTTGTAGCGAGAGCAGACATCCCCCGCCGCGAAGATGCGCGGATTGCTGGTCTGCAGCCGGCCATTGACCTTCACACCGTTCTTGTCGAATTCAACCCCTATCGCTTCCAGCCCCACTCCCTCCACATTCGGAACGCGACCGACGCCTACCAGGATTTCATCGACCGCCACGTCGTACTGTCGGCCATGGGAATCGACCGTGAGTCGTTTCCCGCCGTCCGCCTTGCCGACCTTCAGATCTGTGCCGCAACAGAGGAGTCGCACCCCATCCTTCACCATCTGCTGTTCCACGATCTGCGCCGCGTCGCGGTCTTCGTTCGGCATGATACCGTGCTGCGCCTCGATCAAATACACCCGGCTGCCAAACCGGGCAAACGATTGCGCCAACTCGCACCCGATCGACCCAGCACCGATCACTGCGAGACGTGGCGGCAACTCTGTAAGCGAGAACACCGTTTCATTGGTGAGATAACCTGCTTCTTGCATCCCGGTAATCTGTGGCGCGGAGGCGCGGGCACCGGTGCAAATCGCCGCTTTCACAAAGCTGAGCGTGCGATTGCCTGCCGGCCCTTCGACTTGAACCGAATCCGGGCCGGTAAACCGTCCGCTGCCGATGTAGATATCGACTCCCAGCTTGCTATAGCGCTGTGCCGAGTCGTTGTAGCTGATCCGGGCTCGTAGTTTGCGCATCCGGGCCATCGCGGCTCCGAAATCGTATTTCACACCGGATGGAATATGAATACCGAATTCCTCGGTCTTCCTCAGATCGGCCCAGGCCCGCGCGGCGCGAATCACTCCCTTTGACGGCACACAGCCCACATTCAGACAATCTCCGCCCATCAGATGCTTTTCGATCAGCGCAACCTTCGCGCCCAAGCTCGCGGCGATGACTGCCGTGATCAGACCGGCTGTCCCGGCCCCGATGACCACAATGTTATAGCGACCGGATGGCTCCGGATTGACCCAATCGGAAGGATGCACATTGGCAACAAGCCGCTGATTATGCTCATCGTCCGGCAGCATTACGCCCTCGTCATGTTGACTCATCGCCGCGCTCCTCTGAATTTCTCATAGACCGTCGGGACCAGGGCCAACAGCCCCAGCAACACAAACGCCCCAATCACGTTCGGCGAGGCGATTTCCTTCAGCGAATTGATCGTTCCTAACTGCCGGCCGGCATAGGCATAGACGAACGAACCCGGAATAATACCCAGCGCCGTTGCCGCAACATATGTTCCCACGTTCATGCGCGTCAGGCCGGAAACCAAATTCACCACGAAGAACGGAAACAGGGGAATCAGCCGCAATGTCATCAGATAACTGAATGCATTATTGGTAAAGCCCTGCTGAACAGGTCCCAGCCACTTCCCGAACTGCTGCTCCACCCAATCGCGCAACAGATAGCGCGCCGTTAAGAAAGCCAGCGTCGCTCCGGTCGTCGCCCCAAGATTCACAAAGAGCGTGCCGAAGATACTGCCGAAAAGAAATCCACCGGCCAACGTCAGAATCACAGCTCCAGGCAGAGACAAGCCCGTCACCACGATGTAGGCAAGGATAAAGAGACCGACCGCCGTCGCGTAGTTCGCCTCAGTGAAGGCCAGCAAGTGGTCACGATTACTTTTCAAAACGTCCAGAGACAGAACGCTGCCCAGATCGAAATAGAAAAATAGTCCGATAGCCACGACGATGCCTGCCATCATGGCGAACTTGCTTCCATTCGATTGCTGAGATGGGTTGGTCGTCGGCGCTTGGCTGGTCATAGCGGCTTCGTTCAGTATCATGGGGACTCCCCTCAAGTCTGTCAATGGAACAACCTGACCGCATAGTCGACGCCGCAGCCGGTTTCTTACAAGAGGGGCGCAGACCGAGCCGCACGTGGCCGCTATGAAGAGGTACGGACGGGGTCGGTATCTGGATGTGGATGGCTGAAACAGAGTGAGGACAACGAACCAGAGTCAGAGGAGCATGCTCATGGGAAGGGATCTGGCCTGACCGGCCGGATCTGCGTGCGAATCTATGGGCGTGGCAGTCGAACCGCCGTGGCAGCACCGCTGAGTGCGTCACCAACGTCATTCCACCAGACATGTTGAGCCCGGCAGGAGCGCGCAGGGATATCCTCACGCTGAGGTTGTTGCAAGCGAGAGGCGCATGGATCCTGGCGAGAGGTCTCCGCCAGGTTGTTGGTCGACGTGACGGGAGTTCCGACACACCCGAAACTGATCAGCAACGCCACATAGAGTCCAGTCCGCATCCCTCCCTCCCTATCATGCCTACTGCGCATGCCTCCTACCTCTATCGGCGGCAGGAGGATTTTCCTGAAGTATCCACAGATTGACAGATTTACTGCCACTGGTGATCGGCGAGATCGCGATTAAGATCGAGCCGGCCCAAGGCCCGCTCAAACGGATCGATCGAGCCATCTCGATTCTTGTCGAGTTCTTGGAAATGCTCATGAAGCAACGCGCCGGTATTCGGATTTGGAACCCCTCCCTTGCCATGCGCGTAATGCGGGGTATACCGCTGAGGCTGCTGAAGCATGCCATGATAGGACACATCAGGCTTGGGGGTCAGCGTGGCCTGAGGCCTGAGCGGTTTGGCTGCTCGCGCACGGCGATGCGCTCGGCGGGCAGACGGTTCCTTTGTCGATCCCTTGCCCTTTTCCAGGAAGGGACTCTTCCCGACCCGCTGTTTTTGGGAGATCCCCACATCCTTTTGTACCGGAGCAGACGGGAGCGACGTCTGCTGGCCGACAGCTGCGCGATTGCCGGCGACTCCTCCCTGTCCCCCTGAGGCCTTACCCTCACCCTCCGCCCAGGTCAACAGCAGGGCCGCCACAAGCAAAGTCCAGGCAGCGGCAGAGCGATATCGTCTCACACAAATTCTGAGCATAGGACGTGATCCCATAGAGCGTCTAAGTGTAGCAGGCCCTATTGTGCCTCCAGGCCTTTGATTCGAGAAGGAAATTCAACGTCTGCGAGATGGTCGAACGAAACTGATCAACCGGAGCGACTGGTCAAAGGAGACCTGATTCCCGTACCCTTCGACTGGAGGCCGGAATATGGACAATGACTCCCGGTTAATAACACCCAAAGAGCAGTGGGCCAAAGCCCGGCGGGGAGGCGAAGAACGCGAAGTCTTCTATGAAGGCGACGACCGGCTTCCGCTTCAGATAAGGATGAAAGGAGATTCTGGGAAGTGCGGGGCTACTCCAATACCGCGCTCCCGTGGAAGAACGATCGCTACGGATAGCTGATTATTTTCTGGTCCAGCCTCCGGGCCCCTCAACCATATTCCCAGGCTTCGTATTTTCAATTGCCTTCTCTCCTGCCAGAGTCTCGACGGAATTCACACTGGTACCGTTGCGTCTCGCAATCTCCTCGTACGCCTGCTTCCGCTTCTGATTGATGTCGCTGACCAGCGCCTGCACCTCGGCGTTCCCTCCGGTCACCGCACCCAAATAGCCGCTGGCCTTTTCTCCTACCTGCCCCTTGGTTTTCGCCTCCTCCAGCGACAAGGCCCAGGCGGGAAGGCTGATCCCCGCACAGAGCGCCACGAGAACCGCACCAACCATCATGCGTATGCGTGCCATCCTCATCTCCTTTGCCGTTCGTTAGAACAATCCGCTGTTGTCGGACAGGACCTGATCGAGATCCTTATCCACCTTCACGCGGATCTCATGATCGATCTTTACATTCAGGTTGATGGTGATCGGCTTATCCGGGGCGGCCACCTCCACACGGGGCGTACATCCGGCCAGCCACCCCATACACCACAGCCCCACCGCCAGGCCTACTCCACATCGTCTCATGATATCCCTCTGCCCCGTCATCGTCGTTGCACCTTGCCTTGAAGCGACTCTTCAATATCCTGCACCAGCCGAAAACTTTGCAAGAGCGCCGGAATATTTTCCTGGACATTCACATTGAAATGGATGGGTGGACTCTTCTTCATATCCGGATTTCTGCCCTCCAATTGCGCGGCCAACTGCAAAACCCCGTCTTCAGCGTACTGCACCCCCGCCCTCAAAACCGTGTACTGAAAATTGCTGAGCGCCTGTGCCACCAGCTTCACACTCGAATCGGCGTCGGTTAGGAGGGCCGCGGACTCCGGTGAGGGGTGGTAGCGAATCACCCCGCCTGGCGCTTCTGCTTCAACCGCCCCATCCTTGACACTCACCCCTTTCGCGGTCACCGCGATCGGTATCGTCCCGTTCAACAGGCCGGTCCCCTGCAATCCCTTTTGCTGTTCGAGACTGAAGAGCTTAGCCAGATCAAATCGCCGCAACGACAACACCAGTCGGTGAGGCGGCTTAGCCAGGTCAAGATGAAGACCGGGGCTCGTCACAGATCCTCCGAAAAGACCGGCCTGAATATCCTTGAGATCGAACACCGGCCAGGGGTCCGACAACAACCACCGCAGGTCGGCTGTCACAGACATATTTGTCAGTACTACCCCCGTCTGGATGGCCGCCACATTCACCACCGCCGGCTGACTCGATCGCACCTGTTCAAAACCCTGGAGATCAAAATCTAAGGTCGTGTTGATCCCCTGGATCGCCATCCCCTGAACAGCTGCGGACAGCTGATCCGCCTGGATCGTGATCTTGCCAGGCTGGAGCACAACCGATGTCGAGTCCTTCAATCGTCTGGGTGTCCACGCAATATCCGTGCTGGCCGTTATCCGACCTGCCGTGAGATCGAACGAAGCGGGCAGACCGGGCAACCACTTCTGCAAACGATTCGCTCCTGAATCGAACTGGAGTGGCCCGAGCACCAGTCGTGCCGATCCATCCCCCCCTCCAAACGATTGCGCAATCTTTGCTGTGACGACGCCCTCTCGCCCGGGGAGATCTCCCCGCGCATCGGCCTTGAATCCGGCCTGAGTCGCGGCAAATTTCACCTGCCACGCCGACGGCGGAAGCGTCACGGATAGCGGCTCGACTCGCACCCCGGCGAGATCGATACCGCCTTGGGCTGTCCAGGAACTCCCCACAGATTCGGCGCTCTCGAGCGTCACGGTCCCTTCTGCCAGTGTTATGGCGTATCCGGCCGAATGAATCCCCTGCGCGCCGATCCGGAGCGTCGCTGGACCGGCCGTGCATCGCTCGGATTCCAGCGCGCAACGGATCGGAATCGGCGCAGCCGCCTCGATGGTCGCGGACGACATTGCCACATGTCCTTGTTGAAACTGCTTCACGGTCATCATGGAAGGCACATGCAAGGTGCCGTTCACGCCGCGCTGTTTGAGCGCAACACGTCCCCAAAGATCGCCCCGGACTTCTCGCACAGAGACCCCCGCAGTCAAACTGGGGGGCACCAGCCCTCGCAGATGGAACTCACCCTCGGCAGACACAAGATCTTGGCCGACCAAATCTGCGTGAACGGCATCCACTTCGACCACCAGCGGCCCCGTCGCCGCCCCATAACTCACATGGACCGGACCATCCACCGCCAGACGGATCGGCGATTCTGCCCAATACAGCGTCCCTTGAAGCGGCTGGCGCTGTTCGACACGAATCGGCTGATCGCCGCGCGGCACCAACGACTTGACCGCATCCGGCACAAAGCGAGGGGGCATATTCACCGTCGCCGTTCCCAACACACCGGGATCGATCGTCCATCCCAACCGCGCCGGAGATCCGGAAAAATTCCCGGTCGAAGACAGGGCAATCTGCTTGGCCACGCCTTTCAATGCCGGCAACGTCACGGTGGCCTGAAACGATCCTTGGAATAGTGAGTCCGGGCTTTCGCGGAGCGCACTCAGTGCCGCGCTGGACGGAGCCATTCCTGTCCATGCGACGGCCACATGCCCTGACACTTTGCTCAACTCCGGTCCGATCGGAACCGCTAAGGCGATGAACGGAGCGAGCTCCCGAACATTGATCTCCAATTTCCCCTCAACCTGCACTTGTCCGTCACGCGCCTGCGCCGTCGACTGCCAGGTGAGAATCGGGGCGGCCTGCGGCCGTTGCGATACCAACGTCGCCGCCCAGGTCGTTGCGGAATGACCGGTCAGAGAAAGGGTATAAGACGCCGTCTCACGCCCTTGAAAGGACAATCGCCCACCGAGTTCACCATCCCGCTGCTCGACCACACCCTGAATCGCAACTTTGCGAAGCGGACCTGTCGCCTGCTCACGAAATACCGTCACCTGGTTCAGTTGCACCTCCTCGAAGGGCAACACCGGAATCCGTCGCAGCAAATCGCCGGCCGTGAGCACGTTCCAAGGAGATCCGCTCCCTTCGTCCGACACATTCACGCCGGCTGGCGCGCCGGCGGAAGGCTGTTCCAGATTGTTGAACATCTGAATGGCCAAATACGGCAACACCACCCGCGAAACTCGGCCATGGAGAAGATCGGGAAGTCGGTACTGCACCTGGACGTTGGTCACGGACACCATCAAGACTTCATCGCCCAGTTCCAGCTGAAACGAGACGACCGGGATCGAGAGTTCCTGCCATCCGGGATACCCCAATTGCACAATGACATTCTGATACCCCTGGCGGCTCAGCCACTGCGTCACTCCGTACGAGACCATTAATGGAATCAGGAGGTAGACGCTCATGAGGCCGGTAAGGGCCAATAACACAATACGTTGATACCGATAGCGCAGCATGCCGATTAGCCCCACCCTCTCGCTGAACTCCTTCAGGGTTGTCGACCACTGGCCCCTGCCCTGTCAAGGGCCAGACCGGACAAGGAGCCCTCATGCCCCGCCTGTCGCGTATTTTCTGATGACAGCGGAATCTCCCTCTCGGTACTATCCCGACCCATGACGGTGATAACGAGGACGCCACACGCGCCGCAGATGTCCCGCGACCAGATC
Source organism: uncultured Nitrospira sp. (assembly GCA_964635345.1). Taxonomy (GTDB): domain Bacteria; phylum Nitrospirota; class Nitrospiria; order Nitrospirales; family Nitrospiraceae; genus Nitrospira_D. The sequence continues at coordinate 10,137 of CAZWOX010000003.1, read as the reverse complement.
GTCAAGATCGAGGTCTGGCCCGTCGATATCCCGATGACCGACCCATTCGTCGTCGCAACCGGTGCCCGTGCCGTCGCCGAAAACATCTTTGTCCGTCTCACCCTGCACGACGGCACCCAGGGCTATGGGGAATCCGCACCGTTCCCGGAAGTCGGCGGAGAGACTCGCGACTCTTGCCTGGCAATCCTCCGCCAACTCGCTGCGACATTAATCGGAGCATCGGCTGGGCACTATGCCTTGCTCGCCGCCGAGATGGCGCAGGCAGCTCCATCTCACCCTGCCGCCCGGTGCGGGCTTGAGACGGCTATGATCGATGCGCACTGTCGATCGGCGCAAGTTCCCATGTGGCAACTCTGGGGCGGACAAGACGTCCGCCCGCGAGAGACCGACATCACCATTCCCATCGCCACCCTTGAAAAATCAGTGTCCTTAGCCCGCGGCTGGTATGCACGAGGCTTTCGCCTCTTCAAAATGAAAGTGGGCAAAGATGTGGATCAGGACATCCGCCGACTGGAAGCCGTGCATCACTCGCTGCCTGGCATTTCGTTTATCGGCGATGGGAATCAGGGATTCTCTCGTGAGGAGTGCCTGGCATTTGCCGGAGGTGTCCGACGATTCGGTGGGACCATGGTCCTCCTCGAACAGCCGGTCGTGCGGGACGATCTCGACAGTATGACGGCGATTCGGCGGGACACCGGCATCCCCGTGGCCGCCGACGAGTCGGTTCGATCGCTGGCGGACGCTCACGAGGTAATCGTGCAGGCTGCGGCGGACTACATCAATATCAAGATTATGAAGACGGGCGTGGTCGAAGCGGTCGCCATTGCAGAAGCGACGCTCGCGGCCGGATTGAAGCTGATGGCGGGAGGAATGGTTGAAACCCGCATCGCGATGGGCTGCTCGTTCAGCCTCGTCCTGGGGATGAAGGGCTTCGATATCCTGGATCTGGATACACCATTGCTCTTGGCAACTGACCCTGTGCAAGGGGGCTATGGCTATCGAGGCGCTCACCTTGATCCCTGGGCCGGGCCAGGCCTCGATCTCACGGCCCAACCAAACCACGGAGTCGAAACCGTCCGGTAGACATCTCTATTTTGAGCTCATCCCGATGGACTGGTTCGAATGTATCACGGTTCGCTGACCGCTACTGGCTGAAGAACTCGACCCCAAGCTCCCCCCCGCCAGCGGGTCATCCCCCAATCCTCCCCCGTCTCCAGCCTGTGACCCCGCAGAGCCGACCGACCCCGGCAGGAGCCCCGCGCTGGTCCCTCCCGCCCCTGGCGAAGTTGCCGTTGCGGACACCAGCGACTTATCTACGGTCATATGTCCATCCTGATACTGCGTCAACACAAGTCTCGTCGATCCATCCGAATCCCCCTTCGCATAGGCATAGGCCTGGTAGGCGATCCCATCGGTCCCCCCCAGAAATCGCATTCCGACTGAATAGAATTTCAACGGAGGAATGGGATTGAAGCCGATCGCCCCCAAATCGCCGGCGAAGGATCCGCTCTGAGCATGGTGAAGCTGCTGCAATCGATGGATTTCCGTCAGCGCGACTTCCGCTTCCACCGATTGCGCTTTCTTGGTGAAATGGCGGTAGGACAATATGGCCACCGACGCAAGAATCCCGACGATCGCGACCACGAGCATCAACTCGATGAGCGTGAAACCCTTCCGGGATATGAGCGTAGCCTTCATAGATCAGCGGGCCTGCTTAAACGAAAACTCACCAAGGACCTTTTCAAGGGACGCTGCTGCCTGCTGCGCCTTCCGAACGGACTCCGGATTCTCCGGTTGATTCGATGCCAGAGCCGCTTGAATCACTGCCGTCTGGCGATGCATGTCTCCGAACGCCTGTTCGACCTTGGCCAGCGCCTGGTTGGCCGTTGATGCCAGCTCATCCAGACGATCGGATTGCCTAAACTGTAACCGCCAACTCAGATTCCCCTTCGCCCATTCCTGAATACTCTGGTCAAGCTGGACCAGCGGTCCCGCCACCCGACGGGTCAGAACCAGGCTGAAAATGACGGCCCCAAGAAACAGGACCGGCACCGCCACCGACACGGTTTCGCTGAGCAGCAACATCTCACTGGCGGCGGCCTGACGCTCTGCAAGCGAGCCTCCGCCGTACAACGTGATCATCGGCCCAAGATGCGGTCCGTAAAAGGCCAGCGTGAAGAATAAGGTGGAATACAGAAAGAGAATGAAGCCGACCCAGGCTGCATACCCCTTTTGCACGCGATGCAGGGAAAACCCCTTCCGATGCTCCTGCGAGGACGGCACTGTCAATGTCGCGGTAGGCATAGGCCTCTCCCTTCGAACCGCCTGGCAGAGATCAACTCCTGGATTCCTGGCGCTTATCGGGAAGGCTACCACCAGAAGGTGGCGTGACCAAGCAATTCAGCTATTTGAGTGGGGAAAGACAGCCATGCCGCTGGCATGAAGAATCACGCGACCGGGGGAGCTACCTCCGGCTCGTGGCAGCGTTTACAAAACAGCAGTTGGCCAAGCTGACGCTCCCGGCCTTCCGATGTGAGCACCCAGGGGCGAGAGAAAAACGGCGGTTGATGGCGCACATGCTGCCCATGGCCGCAGGCCAGGTCGGCGACCCAGTCGCTATATTCATCCAGATGGTACCCGACGATCGGTTGGTTCATGGCCCTACACCAGGCCGCGAGTCCGCTACCAGCGGCTCCATATTCCCCGGTGACTGTAGGCTATCGCTTCTCAAACGGATGCTCCGGACGTTCAGCGGCCGACACAAATCTCCAATGCTCTTCCGCATTCTCATCAAACGCTCCAACGAAAACGACTTCTCTGTCGAGGTGCCGGAATTCCGAGAGCGTAATACGGCACTGGCGAACATCGATCACACGGGCATCGAATTGTCCGACGACATAGACCTGGGCCTTAGCCGTAACGTACACATTGCGGCGACCGGTGTGGCCGGTATCGGGGAAAAGCTCTACCGTCTGCGTACAGTTACCCGCCCGCTCGATCGTCATGGCCAGGTTGTGCCGGGACAGGAACGGATCCGTGGCCACTCGCACGAGAGTCAGCCGGAGACCGGTCCCTGGAATCTCGGTAGAGGCCGGCTCCGGCACCCCGCTGTTACACGCGCTCCACAGGCCAATCGCAGCGACGAGCATGCCCCGCCGCAGCCGTCGCATTACTTTGCCGCCGGAATCTTCGGAGCAGCGCCGATCGCATCCAGTCCCGCTTCCGCGCAGGCATCGTCCAGGTGAGTGCCGGGCGCGCCGCCGACACCGATGCCACCGATCACCTCTCCGCCGATCTCGATCGGCAACCCGCCGCCCAGCATCAGAATCTGCTCGTTCATATCCCGCAACGCCTGCAGCGTCGGCGTACGACTCATGAGATCAGCCAGCTCGCTCGTCGCCCGGCGCAGGCTCGCAGCGGTATAGGCCTTCTTTCGACTGCTATCGATCGTATGCGGACCGGCTCCATCGGCCCGTCCCATCGCCCGCAACAAACCGGCGCGATCGACCACCGACGCACTGACGCGGTACCCGTCTTTCTTACAGGCATCGATCGCGGCCTGTGTTGCCCGTTGGGCAAGGCTCAAGGACAAGACCGATTCCTTCGGCATCTCCTGGGCTACAGCGACCGCCGATCCGAACAACAGACTTCCCACAATAACAGCACTCCGTAGCAACACTGTATCCATACGACACTCCTTTGTGTACGAACAATGAGGGGGCGATAGATCCAGCCAGGAGAGTATTAAGGCAGCCGGAGACTGTCAAGTATGCGGCGTCCCGCGGGAGGACGGCGAACTTTTCACGGAGATGCTCACGAAAGCAGCTGAGAGGAAATCCTACGCGGAAGGAAGAACGGATGAAACGCACACCTACATCCAGACGACACGTTCCTGATTGAGTAGATAGTCGATGACCTCGATACTCTCACGCATTTGGGTCTGCGCCTTATCGGACATCGGCAGCACCGCTCCAACGAGTTTCCCCGACTCCATGTCTTCCAGTGAAGGGATTCCGTCACCGAATCTGGTATCGACATCTTGTCGAAAGCTGGCCAATGGAAACCTCCTGGTACATGCTTATCGGCCCTGCTCCCGCTTTTCTTGAGTCTGTTGGATCGGGAAGAACAGCGCCGCAGAGAAAGCATACCATACGGTTTCATTCTGTCAGGCGACAGTGATCACTGCGTGTTGTTTCAACGACTTGGGCTAGCGATTGGAAGAGAGCTTTTGAACGGGAGAAAGCGCGCCGAGGAAGGGGAACTGCCCCCTATTCAGGAGCCCACTGTCTGAGCGAAGCCGGAAATCGTCGTGCTCCACATCCACAAAACGTGGGTCACCCACGATATCCGAATCCTGCTTCAGATCCGGCGCCGGAGTATTCGGAGATCCGGCCCGCATATAGTCCGCCTCACTATTGAAGAGCGCATTGAATGACGTCGTCGTCCGGCTGGTGGGCGCAACCAGGAACCCGACCTTGTTCAGACCAACGACATTGCCGGAGGCTTCACTCTGGGACGCGCCGAGAAAGGCTACTCCGCCTCCGTTTTTCACAAGGGTGTTGCCGACGAGCGCAGCTTTGGCCTTGTCATTGACGACGACCGCTTCGAACAAACTCCGGACGATGACATTCCGCTCTAACCGGACGTCGGACTTGCCGGCGACATTCACACCATGATCGTTATCGTGGATCACATTGCCGACTAACACCGCCTGCGAGTCGGAAAACTGCACGCCGGTGGTCTCGCTGCCGCCGATCACACAATCTTCGATGCGCACGTCCTGCACCTGCTGCCCAAAGAGCATCCCCTTCACGTGAAGATTGCGAAGCGTGATGCCCTTCCCGTTAAAAATTCCGAGGGCATGGCCGCCATGCTCGTTGATCGTCAACCCGCTGATTTCGATATCCGTAGCCCCATACGGCCACTTTCCCACGTGCAACACGCCCACAAGGTCCTCGCGGCCCAACATCGTGACCTTGTCCACTCCTGCCCCGATCAGCTTGATCTTGTCCTTGCTGTGGATGGTGAGATCTTGAGGATAGGCGCCAGGCTTTAAGAATACCGTGTCGCCTTTCTTGGCTGCATCCACGGCCTCTTGAATCGACGTGAAATCGCCCGTGCCATCAAGCGCGACCGTAATAGTCCGAGGGGTCACGACGTGAGGCCCTTCCGCCCAGGCCCCCCCGCTCAATCCGACCAGGCACCCTATGACCAACATCGCAATACGCATGCGCTAGGTATTACAGGCGGGCGAGGCAGCCTGTCAACCGGCTTTCTTGTGAGGCTCACAGCCCCGTGATAAGCTCCGCCGCTATGATCCTGGTGGGACTCACAGGCGGCATCGCCACCGGCAAAAGTACGGTCGCCGGCATATTCAAGCGCTGCGGCGCAGCGGTCATCGATGCCGATGCGCTGGCGCGGGAAGTCGTCCAACCCGGCAAACCAGCCTGGCGCGAGATCGTCAAAGTATTCGGCAAAACGGCCCTGAACCCTGATCGCACATTGAATCGCCAGGCCTTGGGAGCCAAAGTCTTTGGGCATCCTGCTAAGCTGCGCCGGTTGGAACACATTATTCACCCTCGCGTCGCGCGGGAGCAGCGGCGACTGACGCGACAGGCCGCCCAAAAAGATCCGGATGCCGTGGTGATCTACGACGTCCCCCTACTCTTCGAAGCCGGCATCGACGCACGCGTGGACACAACCATCGTGGTGACCGCCGACCGCGAAACCCAGGTCGCCCGCCTGAAGCAGCGCAACGGCCTCTCCCGCGCCGAAACCCTTCGCCGGATCAAAAGCCAGATGCCGCTGGCAGAGAAACGCCGCCGCGCGGATTACCTGCTCGACGGCGCGCTCCCGCTTCCGCAGCTCAAAAAACAGATCCGGTCGCTGCACCGATCGCTGCGAGCATCGAGCTGATTTCCTCTCCCCATGCATTCTCTTTTCTCACTGTGTTAGATTCCATTCCCATGCGCAACGTCGTCATCATCGGTTCTGGACCGGCCGGATTGACCGCCGCGATCTACGCCGCGCGCGCTGATCTGTCGCCCCTCCTCGTCGAAGGCTGGCAGTCCGGCGGTCAACTCACGACAACCACCGAAGTTGAGAACTATCCGGGCTTTGCCAAAGGCATCATGGGCCCGGAGCTGATGAAGGACATGCGGGCACAGGCCGAGCGGTTCGGCGCCGAATTTCTCACCGGCGATGTCACAGCCGTGAACCTCGCGCAGCGGCCATTCATACTCACCATCGATGGCGAACAGACCATCCGAGCCCAGACCGTCATCATTGCAACCGGCGCCTCGGCCATTCCGATCGGCCTCAAGAACGAATCAAGACTGACCGGCCACGGCGTCTCTACCTGCGCGACCTGCGATGGATTTTTCTTTAAGGGAAAAGAACTCCTCGTCGTGGGCGGGGGTGACAGCGCGTTGGAGGAAGCGAACTTCCTCACAAAATTCGCCGCAAAAGTCTCGATTGTGCATCGTCGGGACAAACTGCGCGCCTCTAAGATCATGCAAGACCGGGCTCTGCATAATGAGAAGATCAGTTTCATCTGGAACACGGTTGTCGAAGACATTTTGGGTTCGGAAGTCGTGACCGGCGCGCGGCTCAAGAACGTGGTGACCGGAAAAATGTCTGAACTGCCCTGCGCCGGCGTCTTCGTCGCCATCGGCCATCGACCGAACACCGCGCTCTTTGCGGGGCAGATCGACATGGACGAGAAGGGCTATATCCGGACGCAGCGCGGCACGGCTACGAATGTTCCTGGCGTCTTCGCGGCCGGCGACGCGCAGGACTCGACCTATCGCCAAGCCGTCACCGCTGCGGGCTCCGGCTGCATGGCCGCCATCGACGCGGAACGCTTCCTTGAAACAGTGAAAAGTGATGTGTGATCGGTGATGAGCAAAAACAAACCAGCATCGAACCCCACATTCTTCACACTTCACTCATCACTGATCACCCTTCACTAGCACCATGAGATGCGCCATCGTCCACTACCACGAACTTGCCCTCAAAGGCCGCAATCGCGACTATTTTGAGGATCGGCTGGTTCACAACATCCAGCTGGCGCTCAAAGATCTTGGCGTCACGCAAGTGGAGAACCTTCACAGCCGCATCCGGGTGCTCCTTCCGGCAGAAACCAGCTGTGAGATCATTCGCCAGCGGCTGTCCCGCGTCTGCGGCATTGCAAACTTTTCACTGGCCCACTCCGTACCGCTCGACCTGGCTCACCCCAACTTCGATACACTCAGCGCCGCGATTATCGGGGAACTCAAGACGAAATCTTTTTCCACCTTCCGCGTGACCGCGAAACGCGCCGACAAGCGCCTGCCGCTCACGTCGATGGACGCGGAGCGTATTGTCGGCGCCGCCGTCCACGAACAGACCGGTAAGGCCGTCAGCCTCAAAGCTCCCGACCTCACCGTTTATCTTGAAATGCTTTCCCGTGATGTCTATTTCTCCGTCGAAAAGATCCCGGGCCCGGGAGGCATGCCGGTTGGAGTCAGCGGCAAGGTGGCCTGCCTCATCTCCGGCGGGATTGATTCGCCGGTCGCGTCCTTCCGCATGATCAAGCGCGGCTGCCGCGCGCTCTTCGTCCACTTCTCGGGCCGGCCGCTCGTTAGCCGCGACTCGGAAGATAAGGTCCGCGATCTGGCACAAACCCTCACGGCATACCTGCACCGCAGCCGTCTCTATGTAATTCCGTTCGGAGAGATTCAGCGGGAAATTGTCTTGAACACTCCGGCGCCGTTTCGTGTGGTGCTCTACCGGCGCATGATGGTCAGGATCGCAGAAGAGCTTGCGCGGCGGGAAGAGTGCTGGGCTCTGGTGACGGGGGATAGTTTGGGACAGGTTGCGTCCCAGACGCCGGAAAACATTTCGGTGATCGAGGAAGCGGCAGGCCTGCCGCTTCTACGTCCGCTCATCGGAATGGATAAGCTGGAAATTACGGACGATGCGAAACGGATCGGCACCTACGAGACGTCCATCGAACCGGACCAGGACTGCTGCAAGCTCTTCACCCCGCCGCATCCCAGCACCAAGACACGCCTGAATGAGCTGCTCTCGGTCGAACGTGCGCTGGATATTCCCCGCCTGGTGAAACAGGGCGTCGAGAAAGCCGAGCTGTCCGAGTTTATTTTCCCTGCGTCGCCCGCACCAACGCCTTCTCTCTGACAATCCGAAAATGTGTTTCCAGTTCCCGGCGCATCGCCACGGCAATCACCCAATCCGGCATAATCGTTTCAATCTCGACGAGCAGCTCAAAATCGGCTTTCGTCTGCCTGCCCCCTTCCAGGGGAGTCAATGTCCACACCCGGCGGTATTGCTTGAAGTCCCCGCCCTTCAGTTCGGTCAACAGACCACCGGTCGGCAGTGCCCGCGACTCGCTCAATAGACGCCGTTCACCAGGAAGCAGCGCATGCTCAATGCGGATATCGGTCACTACGCTGTCGGCCTGCTCCCGAATCTGCGCCATCCGCATCCGCGTGTCGAAAAGCTCCGGCCAGTGGGCATAGTCTGTCAACAACTGTTGGATGATCCCCGGCTCGACCGGAAAGAGCACCGTGGCCGTGGCCTTTACCCCGCCGGTGGCCTGCACCTTCACCTCAAGTGAGACAGGATCACCGGCCCAGCACCAGATCGGGCTCAACGCACATATCACGGCGAGACACGAGGCCCGTCGTTTTAACATGGCGCGATTATACCGACCTCTCCCCTGCCTCGCGAGCAGGAATCGTGATTGACCCGGACAAATCACTCTATGCTAGGATGCCCCATGTCACGCGCCCACTCACTCATGCTGCTCCTGTTCGTGATGGCCGGATTCCAGCTGTTTCTAGCCGAAACCGCCTCCGCCCAACTGATGCAGGAATCGACCGCAACGACAGAACAGTCCTGCAGCTTCGGCATGGGAAAAGGTGAACCTTCCCACAGTTGCGCGGTGCCGTTCCCTCCTGGATGCCGCGTGGCCCAAGCTCCTGGCTCCTCCAAACCCTGGACGACCATTTCAACCGGCGGGCGGCTGTTATGCCGGTTCGATGACAAACAGACCGACTGGAAGACCAAGATTACCGGAGCCTGCAATCGCTGCCAGTCCGGCCATTGCTCCGCCCAGTTCAGCGTCCGCTACGACTGTACACCTCAACCGTAATCCTATGCCCCTCACTCGGGCGATCAAGCAGGAAGCCCTCGCGCTCGGATTCGACGCTGTCGGGATTGCCCGTGTCGATCGTCCATCCTCTCCACAGCCCACACTCGCCGCGCGACTGACCCAATGGCTCCAACAGGGCTATCACGCCACTATGGCCTGGATGGAGCGAGCGCCGGACAAGCGGGCCGATCCGCGCATGGTCCTGCCGGGCTGTCGCTCCATCATTTGCGTGGGCGTGAACTACCTGACCGACGAACGCGCCGACGAACGGCCGGGCCATGGCCGCATTGCCCGCTATGCCTGGGGCCGCGACTATCACGATGTGCTCGGCGCCAAACTCCAGCAACTGGAGCGACGAATCGCCGCGTGGGCTCCTGAGACGATCACCAGATCCTACGTCGATACCGGACCGATCATGGAAAAGGCCTGGGCGGAGCAGGCGGGGCTGGGCTGGATCGGCAAACATTCCAACCTCGTGTCGCCGGACCATGGCTCCTGGCTGCTATTGGGCGAAATTCTCACGACGTTGGAATTAGAGACGGATGAACCGGCCACGGATCTCTGCGGGAGCTGCACTCTCTGCATGCAGGCCTGCCCGACCCAGGCCATCACTGAACCGTACGTCGTGGATGCGAACCGCTGCCTCTCCTATCTGACGATCGAACATCGTGGAGAAGCCGGCACAATCCCGAACGACCTTCAACGGCAATTCGGCAATCATATTTTTGGGTGCGACGATTGTCTCGATGTGTGTCCGTTCAATCTACGAGCCGGCTTCACCCGCGAACCGGCTTTTCACTCCTCACCTCTCACGCTGGCCCCCTGCCTGGAGGAGCTGGCCCGCATGGATGCGGCAACATTTCGCTCATCCTTTCAACATAGTCCCATCCGTCGCGCCAAACTGGCAGGGCTCCAACGGAATGCCGCCATCGCTCGCACGAACTCCTAACCCCACTCCCCCCTGCCCCCTCACAATGATATTC
>CAZWOX010000002.1:0-132877 GCA_964635345.1 uncultured Nitrospira sp. | reverse complement strand
GGATGACAAGTGCTGCTGGGAAAGAATACGGGGCCAGGCACCGCCGCCCTTCGAGTGCCTCAGGACGGCGGAGTCAGTCCCCTGCTGCTATTGCCCGGCCATCAATCGCGCCGGACGCGATCGGTTCGGCCGTGTGTCTCGCTCCTTGAGCTGAACAACGCTCGATCGAGGCTCGCGCCAGCGTCATGCTGAAGCCAACCGTTTCAGCGCATCGGAGGTGTTCACGACCCACGTTCCATCGGGGAGCCGGTAGGCTGCGCGAGTCCGGCACACGATCATTTTCTGTTTCACTTTTCCGGGCTCGGCAGCCTCCAGAGCCTTCAGCCCCCCGGCGTCCGTGTTTCCCGGGTGCTCCTTCCATTTGCACTCGATGGCCGTGAGCGCGCCGGCGCGCTCGATCACCACATCCACCTCCGGCCCCCCGGCGGTGCGCCAATACCCGACCGGCGTTGTCTCGGCGCGGCTTGCCGCTTGACGAAGAATCTGACCGATGACATGCGACTCCCAGAAGGCCCCGACAAGAGCGGACTCCGTCAACTCGCGCACTGAACGGAATCCCGCGAGAAACGCCGCAAGGCCCGTGTCGAGGAAGACGAGCTTCGGCGCTTTAATCAGCCGCTTGGTCCGATTGCCGAAATAGGGTTCGATCATGGCCACCACGCCCGATGTCTCAAGCAATCCTGCCCATTTGCGCGCCGTATTCGGAGCGATGCCGGTATCTCGCGCAAGATCGGAGTAGTTCACCATTTGAGAGGTCCGCAGCGCGCAGGCGCGCAGGAAGCGATTGAATTCCGGCAGGTCGGCAATTCGCGACACATTGCGCACGTCTCGCTCCAAATAGGTCGCCACATACGCGGGAAACCACAGGTCGGGGTCGACGCCGAGGTGCAATTCGGGATATCCGCCGAGAAACAGGTAGCGGGACTCTTCGATCGCACGACCCGCCGCGAGCAATTCGGTTCGCGCGAACGTGTGCAGATTCAGCACGGCGCAGCGCCCCGCTAAACTCTCCGACACGCCTTGCATCAACGGGAATACCTGCGATCCGGTCAACAGATAGCGGCCGGGCGAGCGATCTCGGTCGATCCTGACCTTGAGATGCCGCAGCAGCGACGGAGCGTACTGAATTTCGTCGATGATCACCGGCGGTGGATACGCCGTGAGCAATTCGTCGGGCGCGGTGCGCGCGGCCTCCGCGTTTGCCGGAAGATCGAGGGTCAGGTAGGAGGCGCTCGGGTAGAGATGCCGCAGCAGCGACGTCTTACCGGTCTGTCTCGCGCCGGTGATGAGCACGGCGGGAAACTGCTTCGCCATTCGCCGGATGGTCGGCTGGACCTGCCTCGCAATCCACATGCTGATAATATGCACCAACGATGCAAATCATGCAACTCATCCAGCCGTCCCTTTTCCCGGTTTCGCCCAAAGCCCGGACTTTAGCAGGCTGCGGAAAAAGTCCGCCGCCGGCGTTCTCCCATCGCTCAGAGGCTCAACGTACGGCACAGAGCACGATTCGCCTCTTTGCTCGCTGCGGCCTTGCCCGCGGAACGGCGCGTCTCGGCGCGCCGGGGTTGGGCGGGTGAGAACCGTTGCCTTTTTGCGCATTCTGCACGGCTGTTCAGCGTCCGCTCACACCTCGATAGCTGTGACGGCTACGGAGGTCACAATGAGTTGTTCCGCAGCCTGTTAGAAGCGCACTTCCCGCAAGGCGCTGCGGTTGTCGTGGTACCACTGGACGGTTTTCTTGAGTCCTTCGCGCAATCGATGACGCGCCTGGAATCCGAAGAGTTGTTTGGCGCGGGTGACGTCGAGGCAGCGGCGGGGCTGGCCGTTCGGTTTGGTGCGGTCCCACGTGATGGGACCGGTAAAGCCGACTTCCTTCGCAATGAGCCCGGCGAGATCGCGAATGGCGACTTCCTCCCCTGTTCCCAGGTTGACGGGCAGGCTGTCGTCGTACTGTTCGGCGGCGAGGAGGATGCCTTCCGCTGCGTCTTCGACGTAGAGAAATTCCCGGCTCGGTGAGCCGTCTCCCCACAACTCGACATGGTCTGCCCCGGATTCCTTCGCTTCCCCGAATTTCCGGATGAGCGCCGGGATCACGTGCGAGGTCTTGAGGTCGAAATTGTCGCGCGGTCCATAAAGGTTGACCGGAAACAAGACGATGGAATTGAACCCGTATTGCTGACGATAGGCCTGTGACTGCGCGAGCATCATTTTCTTCGCAAGGCCGTAAGGGGCATTCGTCTCTTCCGGGTAGCCGTTCCAGATGTCGTCTTCCTTGAAGGGAATAGGCGCAAACTTGGGATAGGCGCAGATGGTGCCGAGCGCTACGAATTTTTTGAGGCCTATCTGGCGTCCGACTTCGATGAGCTGCGCGCCCATCATCAAGTTGTCGTAGAAGAACCGGCCCGGGTTGGCCTGATTGGCTCCGATGCCGCCGACTCGCGCCGCCAGATGGATGACGAGGTCCGGCTTCGCATCGCTGTAGAGTTGTTTGACGGCGTCCATCCGGACCAGGTCGTAATCTGCGCTCCGCGGGATGACGAGGTTCTTGCACCCCTTGGCGCGCAGTTGCTCGACGACGAACGAGCCCAAAAACCCCGCTCCACCGGTGACGACGACGCGTGTCTCTGCCCAGAATGAATTCATAGATTCAATTATCCTCTCTTCCGCGTTCCATCCAACTTCTCTTGTTCTGCTGCGAGGTCGGCGTCGACCATCATGTTGACGAGTTCGTGGAAGCCGACCTTGGGTTTCCAGCCAAGCTCTTTTTCGGCCTTCGCAGGGTCGCCGATGAGGAGGTCGACTTCGGTCGGACGATAGTACTTGGCATCGATCTTCACATACTGCTTCCAGTCCAGCTTGAGCCGGTCGAAGGTCAGTTCGAGGAATTCCTTGACGGTGTGCGTCTCCCCTGTCGCCACGACATAGTCGTCCGGCTTGTCGGCCTGCAGCATCATCCACATGGCTTCGATGTAGTCGCCGGCAAAACCCCAGTCGCGCTTGGCATCGAGGTTTCCGAGGAAGAGGTCCTTCTGGATGCCCAGCTTGATGCGGGCGGCGGCCTGGGTGATCTTGCGGGTCACGAAGGTTTCGCCCCGGCGCGGCGATTCGTGATTGAACAGGATGCCGTTGCAGGCGAACAGGTTGTAGGCTTCCCGGTAGTTCACTGTGATCCAGTAGGCATAGACCTTCGCGGCGCCGTAGGGGCTGCGCGGATAAAAGGGAGTGGTTTCCCGTTGCGGCACTTCCAATACCTTGCCGTACATTTCGCTCGATGAGGCTTGGTAGAACTTCGGGGTCAGCCCCGACTCACGAATGGCTTCCAGGAGACGAATGGCGCCCAGGCCGGTAATTTCCCCGGTATATTCAGGAATGTCGAAACTGACCCGCACGTGGCTCTGCGCCCCGAGATTGTAGATCTCATCGGGCTGGATCGTGCGGATGATGTGGTTGAGCGAGCTCGCATCGTTTAAATCCCCGTAGACGAGTTTGAGTCGGGCGTTAGGCACGTGCGGGTCCACATAGATGGGATCGATCCGTCCGGTGTTGAACGAGCTTGACCGGCGAATGATTCCGTAGACTTCGTATCCCTTGGCCAGGAGAAACTCGGCGAGATAGGATCCATCTTGTCCGGTAATGCCGGTGATCAGCGCTTTTTTCACGATCAGATCTCCCTATGAGAGTGTCTTGTCCAACGTGGTATCGATTTTCGGCTTGTCGGCCGATCGGCGTGCGGTGCTACAGTGCGGCAGCCCCGCCCTTTGCACGGACGATTACACCGACTGTTTGTGTGTGGTGCGGGGGCGCTATGTCCTTGAATGCCTCATGCCTGAGGAAAATACTTATCTCATTCCCGGCGATTGGGCAACAAGGAACGCATTATTTTTCGTTCCGCAGAAGGCTCTGCCAGGCGTGGAGCTGCTGGCTGGTTCCCGCTTTCGGGTTGGTTTGTGCGGATCGCTGCTCAGCCTGGCTCCGTCCCTTGCTCAAGGCATCGATTCGCTCCCCGACGTCCCGATACAGGCTGTCCTCCCGCCGGAGCCAGCGATAGGCTTCGAGGGCTTCGGCGATCCGGCCGAGCGATTCGAGGGTGCGGCCGAGCACATAGAGGATCTGCACGATGTCTTTGGACGACGCGCCGGGTGACCTGAGGGCGTTGCGAAAGGCTGTGACCGCCTCCTCGTACCGATCGCAGGATTTATTGGAAAGTCCCATTTGCGCATAGGCTTTCAGGGCAAACGCAGGATCGTTCGCAGCCTTTTCAAATTGATCGATCGCTTGCTTGAAGAGCCCGGCTTTCCGCAACGCGAGGCCGCGTTCGTAAGATTCGGCCGCGTGGCCGTTGAGGGTTGGTTCAGGAACGTCTGACTCAGACATGCAGGCACAACTCCTTCAGTCGCAACTGTTGAACTCGATTGGAATCAGCAAGACCCGGACCACGACGGCCATGTGCACGTATCTAATGTATCAATAGATTAGGATTTGGCAAATTCAGGCCGGCGGCCAAGGGGACGCTCATATGCACACAAAGGGGATATGAACGATGGCCCTTCCTGAAGCAACTCGACAAAAGTATTGCGAGTATACCGGCTGATGCGTAGTATGGAGTGGACTTCTCTTACGTAGGACGGATGGACCGGCATGGATATTCTCGGCGATCAACCGGTACGGCGGCTGACCATCGGCGCTTATATCGCTGTGGGCGCTTTGCTTATGGCGCATAGCATCAATGCGTTTGTGGCCGCGGCGTTGGCCCTCCCTCCCGCGAAGGGCGCGGCTCCACAGACCGCACCGATGGCGGTTCCGGTGGCGTTTGCGCCGCAGCAATGGGTGGATCAGATTCAGTCGAGCGGCCTCTTCCTGCTGCCCGCTGCCCCGCTTGGAATGACCGGTGTGCCGGGGACCGCTTCGCAAGCATCGGCGCGGGTGGCCTTGGGCGTGGCGAACAAGCTTCGCCTCTTGGGCGTCGTTTTGGGAAGTGAACGCGGTGTGTTTGCGATTGTCGAGGAATTGGCTACGAAGCGGCAGGTGCTCTACCGGTTGCACGATCAGATACCGGATTTGGGAGAGGTCAGCGCCATTCGCCGGGACGGCATGGTGGTCCGAAGCGGCGACCAGGAAGAGCTGCTGGAACTTTCTACAACCGACAAGCCGGCGGTTCCGGTGATGACGGCCGGCGCTCCCGTTGCAGCGGCGCCCGGGGTTCCGATTAAGAAGGTGATCGACCGACGAGAGGTCGAAGCGGCGATGGCTGATCTGCCCAAGCTGCTTTCCCAGGCCCGTGCCGTCCCTTACATGGTCAACGGAACTCCCAATGGGTATCGCATGGACTACATCGCTCCTGCCAGTTTCTACGAGAAGATCGGCATCCAATACGGAGATGTGTTGCAGCGGGTCAACGGTGTGGATGTGCGTGATCCTTCCACCATGCTCAGTCTGTTCCAGCAATTGAAAAACGAACGGACGGTGAAAGTCGATATGGTCCGCAATAACCAGAAGACCACCATGACATTTGAGCTGCGATAAGTCCCTTCCGAAGTCCTCGGGGCACGTTCTGGGTTCGTTGTGTTTCTCCACGGATACCGTTCTTTCAGTCGTGAGCTTCCGCTGGGGCCTTCGGGGTTGACCCGGAGTCTCGCCCGCGGTTGTTCTCCCGTGCATTTCCTTGCCGCAGGTGAGGAAGGGCAGGGATCGTTTCCAGAGATATCCTTATTTTACTGTGGGTTAAAATGAGAAACTTGGAATTGACCTTCAAGTCGGTTAGTCTGAAACCTTGGCCCCTATATGATGGTGAGATGAGGCACGGAGAACGGTGAGCGATTCCGAACCGCAAGTCACTTTCGGCAGGCCGCTCCTTGGGCGGATCTTAGGAGAGAAATTTAATCTCCTGGATTCCAAGCTCGACGAGGCATTGGCCTATCAGCGCGAGAAAGGCGGCCGCCTCGGCGAAGCGCTTCTCCATTTGCGCGCGCTTCGAGAGGAGGAGTTGTTGGAAGCCCTGGCCCAGCAATTCGATCTGGCGTGGCTGCCGCATCTGGAAGTCTCCCATATCGACCATGAACTGATTAAGCGAGTGCCCATCAGCTTTGCCCGTCGCTATAGGATACTGCCTCTCCGCTATGAAGACGGCGCCGTCGTCGTCGCGACGACCGACCCGCTTGAGACGGTGGCGTTGGACGATCTGCGCCTGTTGTTGGGGAAACCGATCCGACCGGTGCTGACTACAGGACTCGCCCTCCTGGCCTGCTTGAACCGCGTCTATGACGAGGCGGCCAGTCCCGCCGGGGCTGAACAGGTCATGGAGGACATTGCGGCGGCGGAAAACCTCGATCAACTGGCCCATGAGCTGGATGAGCCGCAGGATTTGCTCGACGCGACCGATGAGGCCCCGATCATTCGCCTGGTCAACTCGGTCTTGTTCCAGGCGGTTCGCCAGCGGGCCAGCGACATCCACTTCGAATCATTCGAGCGCGGCCTCGTGGTCCGGTACCGAATCGACGGCGTGCTCTATCCCGTGCTGACCCCGCCGAAGCGATTGCAGTCCAGCATCATCGCCCGCCTGAAGATCATGGCGGGGCTGAATATTGCGGAAAAGCGCCTGCCGCAAGACGGCCGGTTCGCCATCCGGACGGCGGGAAAAGACGTCGACTTGCGCGTGTCTGTGCTTCCCACCTCGCACGGCGAACGTGTGGTCCTTCGTCTGCTCGAAAAAGAGAACCGCCTCCTGAACCTGACGGAGATGGGATTTTCAACCGACCGGCTCTCGTCCATCCAGCAACTTATTCAACTGGCTCACGGCATTATCCTCGTGACGGGCCCGACAGGGAGCGGCAAAACGACCACGCTCTATGCGGCCCTCAGCCAGATCAATGCGCCCGATAAGAACATCATTACCGTTGAAGACCCGGTCGAATATCAGCTGCTCGGGATCGGGCAGATGCAGGTCAATCCCAAGATCAATCTCACCTTCGCCGCCGGCCTGCGTTCGATCCTGCGCCAGGACCCCGATGTGATCATGATCGGAGAAATCCGCGATCGTGAGACGGCGGAAATCGCGATTCATGCGTCGCTTACCGGCCATCTCGTCTTCTCCACCCTGCATACCAACGATGCGGCCAGCGCCGCGACGCGATTGATCGATATGGGGATCGAGCCGTTTCTCGTGGCTTCCTCGGTCATGGCGGTGCTCGCGCAGCGCTTGCTGCGGCAAATCTGTCCTGATTGCAAGAAGCCGTACAAACCTACCGTCGATGAGCTCGGCCGTCTTGGGTTGGATGGCAAGGGGCCCTTTACGTTCTACCGTGGGGCCGGCTGTCCGAACTGTTCGCAAACCGGGTATCGCGGCCGAACGGGCATCTATGAATTGCTCGTGCTCGACGACGAAGTACGCCGACTCATCGGCGCCAAAGCCGACTCATCGTTGATCAAACAGGCGGCTATCGCCAAGGGAATGATCACGTTGAAGCAGGAGGGCGCGGCGAAGGTTGCCCAGGGCGTGACGACGACGGAAGAAGTGATGCGGATCACGCAGCAGGAGATTGAAATCTAGTCATGCCGGTCTATCAATACCGCGGATATAAGAGCGACGGCGGATCCGCCGCTGGGATCGTCGATGCCGAGAGCGTCAAGGTTGCCCGCCTGAAGCTCCGCAAAGACGGGGTGTTTCCGACCGACGTGGTTGAGCAGGGGCAAGCCACGGGCCGCGGGTTGGCGCATGACCGTGTCGCCATATCGGCTCCGCTCGGAAGATCCCAGGTTCTGTCGGCACCTGAATTGGCGATGCTGACCCGTCAATTTGCGACACTGTTGGTCGCCGGGCTTCCTCTGGTCGAAGCGTTGGGGGTCTTGATCGACCAGTCTGAGAAGAAGCCGGCGAAAGCCCTGCTCGCCGATGTGCGCGAGCAAGTGCGCGCAGGAAAAGCGCTCAGCCACGTGCTGGAATCCTACGGCAAAGACTTTTCCCCGATCTATGTGCACATGGTACGCGCGGGTGAAGCGAGCGGCGCGCTGGATCAGATTCTCTTTCGCCTCGCCGAGTTTCTTGAAAAGCAACAGGCGCTCCGGAACAAAGTCACCAATGCCATTCTGTATCCCGCCTTGATGTTGATTGTCGGCGTGGGTGTCCTGTTTTTTCTGATGACCTTTGTGGTTCCGAAGATCACGGCGGTCTTCGCCAGCATGAAAGCGGCGCTCCCCTTCCCGACCGTGGTACTGATGACGATCAGCCGCTTCTGTTCCACCTACTGGCCGCTCATGTTGCTGGCCGTGGTCGGCGGCGGGCTGCTCGTGCGGCGATTCATCCGGACCGAAGCAGGGCGCGCCGTTGCCGATCGATTGATCCTCCGCATTCCCTTGATCGGCGACGTGGCGCGCATGGTGTCGATCTCGCGGCTGACCGGCACCCTGGCGACGATGTTGTCGAGCGGCGTGCAGTTGCTGGATGCGTTGGATGTCTCGAAACGCGTGATGAACAATCGGATCCTGGAGGAAGCGGTCGAAGGCGCCAGGCAGAATATCCGGGAAGGCGAAACGATCGCGGACCCGCTCAAGCGCAGCGGCCAATTTCCGTCGCTGGTGACGCATATGATCGCCGTCGGGGAACGCAGCGGCGAAATGGAAGAAATGCTGCGGCGCATCGGCCAGATATACGACGGCGAGGTGGAGCGGGTCATCGCCCGGTTTACATCGCTCCTGGAACCGATCATGATCCTGGTCATGGGCGTGATCGTCTTCTTTATCGTGGTGGCCATCTTGCTGCCGATTTTTGAAATGGGTCAGATGGTCCGATAGACGGTGATGAGTGATCAGTGATGCGTGATGAGCAAAAAGGAACTGGGAGGCATTCGATGAGAAGACAATGGCAAATCCTACACTGGCGAATACTGGGGAGCAGAAATCCAAGTGCGCGAAATCCCCACGCATCACCCATCACGCATCACCCATCACTTCTTCGCAACGCACGCGGTTTCACCTTCATCGAAATCATGGTGGTGGTGGCGATCCTCGCCATCCTGGCGGCGCTGGTCGTCCCGCGGATCATGGGGCGTACGGACGATGCCAAACGGACTGCCGCGAAAGTGCAGATCAGAAATATCGAAGGGGCGCTCCAACTGTATAAGCTCGACAACGGTGTCTATCCTTCCAGCGAACAGGGGCTCAAGGCGCTGGTCGAGAAGCCGTCGGTGGGGGTGATCCCTAAGAAATGGAAAATCGGCGGATATATCGACAAGCTCCCTGAAGATCCCTGGGGAAATCAGTACAAGTATCAGAGCCCGGCTCCGATCCAGCAGGGGCAATATGGGCAGATTAAGGCTGATTATGAAATCGTGTCCCTCGGCACCGACGGCGAGGTCGGCGGAGAAGGCGTGAATGCGGACATTGCGAATTGGAATCTGGAAAAGGATTAGCAAGTTGTTGAAAATGCCCGCCGGTGGTGAGGATGGTTTTACCTTGCTGGAGATGATCATCGTAATGTTTCTGTTGGTGGCGATGTTGGGGATCGTCATTCCACGCATCGACTTGAGCGACGATTTGGCCTCGACCGGACGGAAGTTCATCGGATCGCTGCGGACCCTTCAAGGTATCGCCATGAGATCGCAGAAACCGGTGAAGCTCTATCTGGACCTCGATCAACACCAATACTGGGCGATGGCCATCGAAGGGAAAGAGGAGAAGCCCTTGCCGGATGCCGCCTGGGCGATGCCGCGCATGCTTCCGGAAACCATCCGTCTGGCCGATGCTTCCTCCGGCTCAATCAAGCGGACAGCCGGCCGTCTCGATCTGATGCTGTACCCCAACGGTCGGATCGATGACGCGGTGCTGCATCTGACGGATGCCGGTAACAACGTGCTGGCCATCGTCGTCGAGTCCGCCACCGGAGCCATCCGCACCGGCGATGAGCGCATTGAACCTCAGCGGCCGGCATCCATACCCGATCGGGTTAAGCCCCTGCTGATTCCGACGGCGACGGTGGCTGCCGGGAACCAGACCGGCTTGCCCAAGCCCTAACGCAATTACACCCCATGCGGCCCTACCGACCCCAAGACGAACGTGGATTTACTTTGCTGGAGGTGCTGCTGGCCGTCGCGATTCTTGCGATCGCCCTCCCCGTGCTGCTTGGCCTGAGGAATTTCGATTTGGAGCTGCAATCCCGATCCATGGAGCTGACGACGGCCACACTGCTGGCGCAGGAAAAACTCTTGGAAACCGAACTCTCGGGTTCGTTCCCTATCGGAGAATCGACGGGAGAGTTTCAAACGCCGGCGCCCGGGGTTCTCTCGTCGATCACGGAAACCGATCGCGCGCCCGGGTATCGTTGGAAGCGCAGCATTATACCGACGCCGCTGGAACTCATTCGTGAAGTCAAGATCCAGATTTCCTGGTTGCGCGGCCAGCAGGATGAAACATTGGAAGTGAGTACTTATGTCTTTGCCGGCGTCGCCTTCTAGCAGGAGGCTGAAACAATCCGCCAGCGGCGTTCTCGCGGCGCTCAGACCCTCAACGTACTCCAGCGAGTACGCTTCGGCTCTTCGCTTGCTGCGGCCTGGCTGGACGGCTCGTTTGAGCCTCCTGCGAAAAAGTGTTCCGCCATCGCTTATGCCTAGTGCCAGACGCGAAGGCGGGTTTACGTTGGTCGAAGCGCTGCTGGCGATTGCGCTGCTTGCGACCTTGGGCGCGATCGTGTTTGGATCTTTGCTCACCACGACGCAGGTGGTGGATGCCGGTCGAACGGCGGCCTCTCGAGAGCAGACCGTCCGGCGCATATTGCGGCTGATGGCCGAGGAACTCACGATCGGCGTCAAGGACACGGCGTTCCCCTGGGTCGGGCTGAACGGGACGCAAGACGGCCAGTCGGCCGATACGCTGGCCTTCGTCACCAGGGGGGATGGATTCGGCGCGCAAGCCGCGCGCGAGAGCGAGATCTTGCGCGTGATTTACACGCGCGAAGGCGATCGCTTGATCAGGTTCGTCCGGCGCAATCTCTACGGGCTCACCGATGAGTCGGTCGATCAAGTCAACCTGGCGACGAAGGTGAAGGGTTTCAACGTGCGCTACTATAGTCGGCAAGGCCAGGTGTGGCTGGACGAATGGAGCTCAACCGGACCGTTACCGACGGCGCTGCTGCTGGAAATCACCTTCCAAGAGCCCGACGCCGAACCCTACACCATTCGTGAATGGGTTACGGTGGGAGTCTCCTGATGACGTGGCCCGGAAAGGATCTCTCGGCTTGGAAAGCCCCGCTGCTGTGGATGGCGTTTGGATGCGGACTGTTGTTCCTCTCGATCGCTCTCACGTTTCCCTATGGGGCGTTGCAGACGAGAATCATTGGAGAGCTGCAGCGGGCTACCGGTATGGACGTGCGCGCGCTGGATTGGACGATCGGGTTTCCGGCGGCGATTGAATGGCGGCAGATGACGTTGGCCAAAACCGACGGGTCTCCCCTGCAACTGGGTCTGGTGCGGGCCCAAGTGGGGCTTTGGCGGTTGCTGACCGGCGGGGTCGCCCTGGATCTCGCGGCGCAGATCGATGACACCACTGCGACGCAAGGCACGGTCAAATTGACTGTGACGGCTTCCTCCTGGTCCATGACAGGCCCTGTCGCCATGGTCGGCAAGATTCAGAAGCTCGATCTTTCGAAGGTGATTCGCCCCTATGCGACACGTGGCATGTTGACCGGTGAGTTCACGCATCGTCTCGATCGCACTGCGACCGCCGGACTCGCCTCATTCGGCGAGGGTATGTGGAAAGCGGATGCCAAGGATCTGTCTCTGGATCACATTCCCGTGGGCAATGGCCGGATCCTCGCGCTGGCCTTCAGCAGCCTGTCGATCGCCCTGGCCTGTCGTGAGCAGATCTGCGACGTGACCGAACTCAAGGGCGACGGGATCGACGGGTCGTTTTCCGGGCAGGGAACGGTGACAATGCAGCAACCCATACAACAGAGCCGGTTGGCGTTGTCCTTGACGGTGATTCCCGGTGTGGGATTTGCGGCCAAGGCTCCCGGGTTGGGTATTCCTCCCTTGCCGACCGGGACGCCGTTTACGTTCAAAGTGATAGGAACATTGGCACAGGCCAGGGTGGCGTTGTAGAGTAGCACGTGATCTTGAGGGGAATTCAGACTGCATGAGTATTGCCACCGAATGTGTCGGATTGGATATCGGCCAGACCGGTCTGAAGGCCGTGCGGTTTCGCCGCCGGCTGAGCGGCCGTGAAACGATCGACTATTTCCACCAGCCCCTGCCGTTTGCGCATCCGGAAGATGTGGAACCGGCGCGACGGGTGCAATCGTTGCGCGGCTTTCTCTGGCACAACGGGCTCTATGCCACGGATCGTTTGGTGACGGCGATCCCCTGCCAGGATCTATTTGTGCGTACCCTCTCCTTTCCGTTCAAAGATGCGGAGAAATTGTCACAGGTCGTTCCGTTCGAAGTGGAAAATCTGATCCCGATGCCGGTGGATGAACTGGCCATCGGAAGCGTCGTGCTTCCGCCCGGGCTCACCGCCGAAGGGATGTCGCGGATGACCAAAGGGTCGGACGTGCTGGTCACAGCGGCTCCTCGGGACAAAGTGGCCGAACACCTGCGCTTTCTCGCCCAGGCCGATATCGAGCCGGCTGCGATCAATGTCGATGCTATGGCCCTGTATTCGGTGACGCAGTTTCTTCAACAAGAAGGCGGCCACGTTCCGCACGATCTGGCCATCATCGATGTGGGCGCGTCCAAGACGACCATCTGTCTGGTGCACGAAGGGCGTCCGGTGGTCTTGCGGACCATTCTCTGGGGCGGCAATCACCTGACGCATGCGCTGGCGGTGCGGCATGCCTGCAGTTTTGCCGACGCGGAGCGGCGCAAACGCAGCTTGAATGTCCAACAGGTCGATGCCTGGCTGGAGCCGCTGCTCAAAGAATTGCGCGTCACCATCCAAGGTTACGAAGGGACCGAGCGCGGGCGGTTCACCCACTGCTGGGTATCCGGCGGAGGGGCGAAACTCAGAGAGATCGGCGGATATGTCGCGCATCAACTGGGGCTCTATCCGGTCGGCCCGCGGCAGGGGTTCGGGTTGAACAGCCCGCGCGCGTTTTCCGTCGCCTTCGGGTTGGCAATCCATCCGAAACTGATCCGGCCGAAGTGGCGCTTCAAGCCGACGCCGGCCGGCCTCGCCCTCGACTTGAAAGCCGTCTCGGATGCGAACGCCCCGCAGTCCAGGGCCTCGGCGCGCGACAAGCGGCTGGCTCTGGCGGGAGCCGTGGTCCTGGGGGTATTGGCTCTTGCGGACGGTTTGACGCATCTCTATGTGAAAGAGCAACGAGTGCAACAACTGAAAGTCGCTCTTCAGGGGCACTATGCGCAACTTTTTGAGCCGGGGGCTGCGCCGGGCGAGGAATTGGATCAGGCCCGTTTTCGCATTGCCGGGGTCGACAAGGCGCTCGCCGTCGTCGATGGATCGCAGCAGCATGTGCTCGCCACGATGGCGGCCTTCATGAAACAGATGCCGGCCGGCGTCTCGGTCAAGATTCGAGATCTGACGATCGATGGCCCGCTGGCGTTGCTCGAAGGCGAGACGACCTCCTTCGAAGCCGTCGAGAAGATCAAACAGACCTATGCGGCCGGGGGGGGCTTCAAGGATGTCGCCGTGAGCGAAACCCGGGTGGGCGCGTCATCGAATCAGGTGGTGTTTCGGATGAGCGCAACGGTGGCGCAGCCATGATGCACCAATTGCGGGAACGATGGATTCAACTGGCTCCGCGCGAGCGCACGATCTTGTCGGTCGGCGGCGTCGTAGTCGCTGCGAGCCTGCTGTTCTTGCTGGTCGTCGATCCCCTGCTGGCGACCCTGGATCGACTGGATCGCCAGGCCGCCAAAAAGCAACGAGAGAGCGGCGAGCTGGCGGCATTGGGGGCCGACTATGCGAGCAAGCGCGGGCGACTGACCCGCGCGGAACAACGGATGCCGGTGGCCGATGCGGGGTTCTCTCTGCTGGCCTTCATCGAGGACGCGGCGAACCAGGCCCATGTGCGCGAGCGGATCGCCGGCATGCAGCCGCAAGTCCAAGCCCTGGCGCAAGGGTATCAAGAAACCGCGGTCGATCTCCGCCTGGACGGCATTCAACTTCCGGATCTGATGGCGCTGCTGCTGGCGATTGAGCAGGCCCCATATGAACTTCAAGTCCGGCATCTGCAAGTGCGCCCGAAATTCGATAATCCCGTCAATCTCGATGCCACTGTCCGAGTGGTCAGTTATGCGAAGGGATGATGAACGCGGCGTCGCGCTCCTTCTCGCCCTGCTCATACTGGCCCTGCTCGTTGCCCTGATTCTCGAATTCGACGGCGAGGCCCGGCGCGAATACCGCGACGCGGCGGCATTTCGCGATAACTTCAAAGCGCAAACCCTCACCCGCGCCGCCGTTCAGGCGGCTCGCGCCGTCCTCCAACAGGACTTTCTCAAGGATAAAAAGGCCGGCGAATCGTACGACTCGCCGATCGATCTCTGGGCTATGCCGATCAAGAACTATGCGATCGGCGACGGCTTTCTGAGCGCGCAGATCGAGGATGAGCGGGGGAAGCTCAATCTGAACGATCTGGCCGCCGTTGCCGGCGACGCCATTCAGAAAAAAGCGAAGATCGATCGATTCAAGCGGCTCTTCGAACTGCTCCAACTGAGCCCCGATCTGGTCGATGCGGCGGTCGATTGGGTGGATCCGGATGAAAACCAGGAACCGGCCGGAGCGGAGAGTCTCTACTATCAATCGCAGCGTCCGCCCTATCGCGCGGCCAATGCGCCGCTCTCAGGCCCGGGCGATTTGCGGCTGATCAAAGGCTTCACCCCGGACATTGTGGACCGGCTTTCGCGGTATGTGACGGTGTTTCCTCAGGAAGGCGGCGCGCTGGTCAATCTGAATACGGCGGACCCCTTGGTGATTCAAGCTCTGGATCCGGCGATCACGCAATCGATGGCGGCGGAAATCATCCAGGGACGGCCCTATAAGAAGAAGGAAGATCTCGATCGCATCGGCAGCTTTCAGGAAATCGGCGCCAAACTGCGCGCGACTCAGAGCGGATACGATGTGATGAGCGATTTCTTTTCGGCCCGGCTGGCCATCAGCGTCAACGAGGTGACGAAGACCGCCTGGGTGGTGCTCCGGCGCGACGCGAATAAAGGCGAGAGTGCCGTGCAGTATCTGCGGGTGTTCTGACCGCTTGTTCCTCCCTCCTGTTTTCTATTTGCCAATCGAAAGTTAACAAGTCTGTAACACTGCTGTCACTGGATCTTAACCTCCCTTCCGGATACTCCTGCGTGAGCAGACGATGTGCCCACGAAGTCGATTCAACAAAGGAGGGGAAGCGTGCAGATCCGGAAACTATCGCAATCAATGAAAGACGGAAAGGCGGTGGGTTCACCTGCGACCTTGCGACGCGCTTCCGTCGTGTGTCTGGCGTTCATGCTGGGTATTGGAAGCACTCTGGCTGCAGTTGCGGCAGAACCAGACGTCCTTGGTCCTCAAGCCGGTTCGGTCGCCACTCCGGTTGCCGATACAAGCCAACGGGCCGGGGCCGGTCAGCGCCTCACTATCGAAAGCACTAATCTCGAGAGTCTTTTGTTGGAAAAGGGGGTCATCACCCAGGATGACTGGATTCGCCTGAAAGCGGAAGAGGAGCGGCGCGCCTTTGAGCAGACGGCGGAAGCTGGGATGGCCGGCAACCCTCGCTGGTACGAGCGCATCCGGATCAGCGGATACACCCAATTTCGGATCGCCGCGGGGGCCACCGATGGGAAGTTCAGCATTCCTCTCGGCGATAGTACGGCGACCAGCCAGCCGCGTGAGTTCTATTTCCGGCGCATCCGCCTCGTCTTCCAAGGCCAGATTTCAGAACGGCTGGCGTTCTATCTACAGGGCGCTTTTGAAGGAGACCAATCGACACAGAACATGTTTAACAAGGAAATCATCGACGCGTATGCCGATTATTATCTGACGAAAGATAAAGTTCATCGTTTGCGATTCGGCCAGCACCGGGCGCCGAACTCCTTCGATACGTATCGATCCAGTACAAACCGACAGGAACTCGACCGACATGAATCGGTTCAGAGCGGTGCGCCGGGAGAACGGGATCTCGGCATTGCCTACTATTGGAGTCCAAAAATCGCCCAGGAACGGTTTACTCAATTGGCGGCCTATCATAACGGCCCAGGGGATTATGGGGTCTTCGGTGTCATGGTCTACAATGGTCAAGGTCGCAACAAGGCCGAATTGAACGGCGATAAACACATCGGTGTGCGCTTGGCCTACCCGTTTGAGCTGCCGAACGGGCGGCTCCTCGAAACCGGCGTCATGGCCTTTCGTGGAGTCTATTCAGTCAGCGGGGCCGGTCAGCCCACCAGCGCCACTTCGACGGCGCTCTGTAGGCAAGGCCTGAACAGACAGGGAGGCTGTGACACCACCGATGAACGCATCACGGCCTATGTATGGACGCCGCCGCAGCCCTGGGGCCTGCTCGCCGAGGGCACGGTCGGAAAGAACGCCAAACGGAATGAGACCACAAACATCATTGAGGAAAAACCGCTGATCGGCGGCTATGTGCAAGGCTACTACACCTGGTCGTACTCGGACGTCGGCATGCTCACCCCCTATGTCCGTTATGGTGAATATTACGGCGGCATCAAATCGATCAACGGCGCGCCGGACGGGCAATCGCGCACCTGGAACTTCGGACTGGTCTGGGAACCGGACACCCATTGGCGGTTTGTCACCGAACTCATGCTGAAGGACGGTCTCAACGAACAACTGGTCCGCAATCAGGCACAGGATGCCTTCGATGGCTCCTTATTGCGCTTTCAGGCTCAGTTCTTTTTTAATTGATGCTCACGAGTCTTGGAAAGAGAGGACAATATGATCGAACAGACGGCAGAGAAACAGATGAGTCGTTCACGGAGAGTGCCGGGTTTTGTTTTCATGGTGCTTGCCCTCACTGCATGGGACCTGGGGGGCGAACGCGTTCTGGCGGAGCAGGCTAATGTACTGGTCCAATCGAACGGCGATTCCATCTTCGAGCAATATCAGCCTGCTCCAGGCATCGGCGGACGTGTGACGATCGCGGGATCCGATACGATGCAGCCGCTTATGGCAAAGCTCGCCGCTGCGTTTATGGCCTTTCAGCCCAAGGCGAAGTTCGGTGTCGAAGGGCTGGGGTCCAGCGAATCCATCCGGGAATTCATGCTGGGTTTATCCATGCAACGCCGGGGCGATAAGGCCATCGGTCGGGGCACAGAGGGCACCAGCAGCAGCAGTCTGTTGGCATCCTCCCGCCCGCTGACCGAACAGGAAGTGAAGGGGTTTGTCAGCCATCACGGCTACGAGCCGATCGGCATTCCCATCGCCATGGATGCCGTTGCGATTTATGTCCATAACGACAACCCGATCGGACGGTTGAACCTCGAACAAGTCGACGGTATGTTCAGTGCCACCTTGAAGCGAGCCAAGGGGGAACACCTCACCACCTGGGGGCAGGTCGGGCTCAAAGATCAATGGGGTCAACAACCGATTCATCTGTATGGACGAAACAAGAAATCCGGCACCCGCGAATTCTTCAGGCATGTGGCGCTGGTGGATGGAGAGCTTCATGACGACGTGCAGGAACAACCGGGATCGGCTTCGGAGATCCTCGCGATCGCCCAAGACCCTCTGGCAGTCGGCTATGCCGGAGTGGGATTCCACAGCTCCATGGTTCGCATTGTTCCGCTCGCTTCCGGCGCCACGGACCCGGCGATCCTGCCGAGCGCAGAGAGTGTGTCCAACGGCCAGTATCCGCTCGCGAGGCCGTTGTATCTCTATGTGAACAAGAATCCGGATGGAAAACTCGATTCGGTGGTGGGTGAATTCCTCAAATTTGTGAACAGCCGCCAAGGGCAGGAAACCGTGGCTCGCGCCAATTTCTATCCCTTGACCGCCGCGCAGATTTCCAAGAATCTTGAACTGCTGGGGCAGAATCTGTTGACCGCGCAAGCTCCCGTACGCTGACACGACCTCGCCGTTCTGTTATCGTGCGCCTGCTGCCCGCGTGCCATGGTCCGAGGAGAGACGATGCAGATAGGGAGAAGATTCGCGGCAATTCTTATGGTCTCCCTTATGAGCGGATGCGCAACGGGTCCGCTCCCTCGCGCGGTCTATCAGGATCCCGCCACGATTATCAGGATTCAGTCCGATAGCAAGGCAGGTCCAGGCCATAGTCATCCTGCGACGGTCAGTCCCGACGCGATCCGGTATGTGCTCAACGGGATGCGGATCCAGTCAAGGGCCTCCTTTGTTCCTTCGATCCTTACCGGCGAAGCGTCTCTGAACGCCGCTTTTTCAAAAGATGAGCAGGCTGTCCTGGGGCCGCATCTAAGCCAGGCGTTGGCGGAGGCCAAGCCGGATGAATTGGTCACGTTTTATCGACGCGTCTCCACTTCCGCCGTAGGGTTGGCCATCACGTCGGGCGGTCTCTTTGTGCATGGCCGGCATCTGTATCTGATTCTGGCTAATAATCGCACGAAGCCATCGGAAGGGATGAGTCAGAGTATCGTGTCGGAAATCGATCCGGTCGACAGTCCGCTGCTCCCCATCAGTCGCGCCGGGTTTCGCGC
This sequence comes from uncultured Nitrospira sp., assembly GCA_964635345.1. Taxonomy (GTDB): domain Bacteria; phylum Nitrospirota; class Nitrospiria; order Nitrospirales; family Nitrospiraceae; genus Nitrospira_D. The sequence continues at coordinate 114,260 of CAZWOX010000002.1, read as the reverse complement.
CACATTTATTCCTGCGACCTCCATCGTGCCGGAAGACGAACGATGGCTCTGGCCCTATATCGATCAAGGGCGCGTCGTGGTGATCGATCTTCTTCAACTGGGGCGGGATATGCGGCAACCGGCTCCACCGACTGCTCCGTAGTCTTCCTTCCTCGACGCGGAATCATTCACTGCAGTCAGGTCAAGCCGGCTGGGATTACTGCAGCAGGGTCATCAAGAAACTGAGCCCTGTGATGCCCGGACATGGTGCGAGGGCGCGGCTGTGACTCAGCAGGCAGGGAGGAAGTTAACGGGAAATTAACATACCTGTAACCTCACAGGAAAACATCAGGCGTAGGTTGGGCACATGGGCAAGCAGGCAAGGCGTTGAATGCCGCGAAGATGACGTATGTGAGAGGAAGAACCGCTATGCAGAGAATAGGATCGGTCGGACTAAACGCGCTTGTCTGTTTGGTTCTTGTGACTGTCCAGACCATACCGATTGAGAGCGGGCATTCGGCATCCACGACATTAATCAAAGTCGACGGGTCGAGCACGGTGTTCCCTATTACGGAAGCAGTCGCCGAGGAGTTTCAGAAAGAGACGAGAGGTTCGGTCCGTGTGACGGTCGGGATTTCAGGAACCGGCGGCGGCTTCAAAAAGTTCTGCCGCGGCGAGATCGACGTGCAGGATGCATCCCGTCCTATTTCCAGCAGTGAAATGGACGCCTGTCGTGCCGGCGGAGTCCAATTCTATGAGTTGCCGATCGCCTTCGATGCCCTGACCATTGCCGTGAGCCCGCAAGCTACTTGGATAGACTCCGTCACGGTGGCTGAATTGAAAACCATGTGGGAGCCCTCCGCACAAGGGCGGGTGACCAAGTGGAACCAGATCCGTTCGACCTGGCCGGATCAGCCGCTGAAACTGTTCGGCGCCGGATCCGACTCCGGCACCTTCGATTACTTCACGGAAGCCGTGGTCGGGAAAGCCAAATCCAGCCGGGGCGATTTTACGGCCAGCGAAGACGACAATACGCTGGTCCAGGGCATTGCGAACGACAAGCATGCGTTCGGCTACATTCCCTTCGCCTATTACGAACCGAACAAGAAACGGTTGAAAGCGGTGGCTATCGACGGAGGGCATGGACCGGTGAGTCCGTCGCGCGAGACCGTCGAAAACGGCTCCTATCAGCCGCTGTCACGTCCATTGTTTATTTATGTGAGTACGAAGTCGGCGGCCAGGCCGGAAGTCAAAAGATTCGTCGAGTTTTATTTGGCGCAAGTGCCGATGCTGGCGCCGCAGGTGAAATATGTGCCCTTGCCGCCGCAGGCCTATGCGCTGGCCGGCGAGCATTTTAAGAACGGACGATACGGGACCGCGTTTCAAGGCGGCTCGACGATCGGGATGAAGATCGAAGAACTGCTTCGGCGGGAAGCGACACTCTAAGGGGTAAAGGGATGGACACCATGGAGGCTCACATCGCCGAGGTCTCAGCGGAGAAGAAGACCTTCGTCAGGAGTCTTTCTCCTCGACTTGTCCCACGTCTCAAGGAAAAAGCGATCGAGCTGCTCTTGCAGTCGGCTGCGTTCACCTCGGTGGCCATCACGCTCGGGATCGTCGGTGTGCTGGCCTACGAATCGTTCCACTTCTTTCAGCAGGTCTCCGTGGTGGACTTCCTGACAGACCGCCAATGGACCCCGTTGTTTGCCGACGCGCATTACGGGATTCTCTCTCTCGTGTCGGGAACGCTCGTCACGACGACGGTGGCCTTGCTCGTGGCCATTCCGATGGGCAGCCTGATCGCCGTCTATTTGAGCGAATATGCCTCGCGTCCGGTGCGAGAATTCGTGAAGCCGGTGCTGGAACTGCTCAGCGCCGTGCCGACCGTCGTGTATGGATACTTTGCGCTGTTGTTCGTGACGCCCGCCTTGCAACACATCTGGCCTGACCTTCCCGGCTTCAATATGCTAAGCGCCGGGCTCGTGATCGGGGTCATGATCGTTCCTTATGTCAGTTCTGTCAGCGAGGATGCTATGCGGGCGGTTCCGGTCTATCTGCGCGAAGGCGCCTTTGCCTTGGGCGCGACCCGCATGCAAACGGCGCTGCGCGTCGTCTTCCCCTCGGCCTTGTCCGGCATCACGGCCGCCTATGTTCTGGGCGTCTCTCGGGCCATCGGGGAAACGATGGTGGTGGCTATTGCCGCGGGGATGCAACCGACGCTGACGCTGAATCCGCTGGAGCCGGCGGCGACGATGACCGCGTACATTGTTCAGGTCAGCTTGGGCGACCTGCCGCACGGAAGCGTGGGCTATCAAACGATCTTTGCCACGGGGCTCATGCTTCTATTGATCACCCTTTTGTTTAACATTGCAGGCCATGCACTTAAAAAACGGTATCGCCAAGTATATTAAGGCCACCGCCTTACAACGTCGCATCATGCGGCGGAAGCGGCTCGATCGCTTCTTTGCCTTCGAAGGACTGCTCGTGATGGGCGTCGCCCTGCTCGTCTTGTTTGCTCTGGTGGGGCAGCTTGCGGCGGATGGGGCCGGCCGCTTGTCCTGGCAATTTCTCACGTCCTTCCCGTCGCGGTTTCCGGCGCAAGCCGGCATTCTGACCGCCTGGGTCGGCACCATTCTGGTCATGTTAATCACGGCGCTGGCGGCGATTCCATTGGGGATCGGAGCCGCCGTCTATCTGGAAGAATATGCCGGGAAAAGCCGGCTGACAGACGCGATTGAAATCAACATCGCCAATCTCGCCGGTGTGCCGTCGATTGTCTACGGCCTGATGGCGCTCGGGCTCTTGGTGTACGAGCTGCATCTTGGGCAGAGCTTCCTCACCGCCGGTCTTACTTTAGCGATGCTGATCTTGCCGATGGTGATTATCGCGACGCGAGAGGCGATCAGGAGTGTGCCCCCTCAGATTCGAGAAGCGGCCTATGCGCTCGGCGCCACCAAGTGGCAGACCGTTCGGGATCATGTCTTGCCCTATTCGATGGGCGGCATTCTGACCGGGATGATTCTGGCCCTCTCGCGCGCCGTCGGCGAGACGGCGCCCCTCATCACCGTCGGGGCCCTGTCGTTCATCGCTTTTCTCCCCCACCCGCCCTGGCAGAGAGAATTCCCCTTCGTCTCGTTCGAGTGGCTGTTCGATCCCTTTACGGTGATGCCGATCCAGATGTTCAATTGGGTGTCCCGGCCGCAAGAGGAGTTTCACGTCAATGCGGCGGCGGCCGGTCTGATCTTATTGGCCATGAGTCTGGCGATGAATGCGCTGGCGATCGTCATTCGGACGCGGTTCAGAAAACGGATCCACTGGTGATGCCATGAAAGCCTTGGATGTGTCGCAAACGGTGCTCAAAGCGGAGTCACAGGGGCTCAACTTTTTCTATGGCCAGGCGCAGGCGCTGCATGGCTTGTCCCTCCCGGTCTACGACCGCTGTGTGACGGCGCTGATCGGTCCCTCCGGCTGCGGAAAAACCACCTATCTGCGCTGCTTCAATCGCATGCATGACTTGTATCCCGGAAATCGCTACGAAGGGGCTGTCATGCTGTATCCGGATCGGGTGAATATCGTGGGGCCTGAGGTCGATCCGATCGAGGTGCGGATGCGCATCGGGATGGTGTTTCAAAAGCCCAACCCGTTCCCCAAGTCCATCTATGAAAATGTGGCGTATGGGATGCGGATCAGAGGTGTATCATTGAAAGCCGATCTGGATATGGTGGTCGAGCGGGCGCTGCATGAAGCGGCCTTATGGGGAGAAGTTAAAGACCGGCTTCAAGCATCTGCCATGAATCTCTCAGGCGGGCAACAGCAACGCTTGTGTATTGCCCGGGCGCTGGCGACCGGTCCGGAACTTCTCTTATTTGATGAGCCGACGTCAGCACTCGATCCGACGGCCACCTCGCGCATCGAAGAGCTGGTCACGGAACTGAAGCAGAAAGTTGCGATCGTCATCGTGACGCACAATATGCAGCAGGCGGCGCGCGTCTCGGACCACACGGCTTTCATGTACGAGGGGCGATTGGTGGAATTCGATCGCACGGAGAAGATGTTTACCAACCCGTCGGTCAAACTGACGGAAGACTATGTCACCGGCCGTTTCGGGTAATAATCGGAGTTTGCAGCATGCAACGACATATCGATCAGGAACTCGGTGACTTGAAAGACCGTTTGCTCCAGATGGGGGCGTTGGTCGAAGAGCAGATCGACCGCGCAATTGCGGCGATGATCGAACGCGATGCCGCGCTGGCGGGGCAAGTCATCGAGCGGGACCGGCTGGTCAATCGCTACGATGTGGAGATCGACGAAACCTGCATCCGCCTGTTGGCCTTGCAGGCGCCCGCGGCGAAAGACCTGCGATTCGTCACGACGGCGATGAAGATTTCCACAGAACTCGAACGCATGAGCGATCTCGCCGAAAATATTTGTGAGCGGGTCATCGAGTTGAATGAAGAGCCTCAGCTGAAGCCCTACATCGATCTTCCGCGCATGGCCGCCTGGACGATGAAGATGGTGCGTGAAGCGCTGGATGCCTTTGTCCGGCAGGATGCGTCTCTGGCTCGAAAAGTCTGCGCCGACGATGACTTTGTCGATAATCTGACGCATCAACTCTTTCGTGAGCTTGTCTCGTTCATGATCGAAAACCCTGCCACGATTACGCGGGCCATCCGCCTCACCTTTATCGGGAAATACATCGAACGGATCGCGGATCACGCCACCAATATCGGTGAATTGGTCATCTATATGGTGGAAGGCAAGATCGTGCGACATATGTCTCCGCCTGTCGTCTAGCCTACCGCATAGCATCGAGACACACCGCCATAGGACGCACAGGCACAAGGGGGAGGTCCCCCCCTTTCTTGTCGGCTCTCAAAGTGATCAGAGGGGTACGGAGAAAGGCGAAGGAACGGTTGGCTAGGCGGCGTAGTGTGTGGAGAAGAGCGTGTATTCGGAGCGGTGCCGGCGCAAGGTAATTCCCCCACAGCGGGCCAAGCGGTCGACCACGTGGAAGATCTGGCTCCAGCTGTAGTCGGGTAGAAGAATGACGAGCGCATCCAGGCCGATCACGGCCTGTTCGTCGAGGTGACCGAGAATGACGGCCTCAAGGGACTCGGTCCCTATCCGGCTGGGGGCAGGTACGTCGAGAAGTGCATGAGCAGACATAGAATCCTCCTAGAGTGTGGATGAGAATATCGGGGCCATGGTTGGTGTTTGCGAGGTATGGGCCGGTTGTGCCGGACTGAACCGGACAGCGACGACCCGGATGAGTCCGAGCGTCACAAGGATTACTGCCAGGATGGCCAGCTTCTGCCAATCCCCGCCGGTGAACCATTGGGAAATGACTTCCGTCAACATGACGACCAGGACGGTATCGACGATAAAGGTGACGCGCACGCGGCCTTCTGAAAAATACGCCAGCGTAGTCTTCAGGACTTCCACCACTGCGAGCAACATGAGGGTATTCACGATCAGGTGACGCAGACCGAGATCGATATCGGCGGTCAGGAGGAGCCGCAGGCCGATAAAGGTCTTGACGACCCCGCCGGCCAGTCCCACCAGGATCGTGACGATGAGCAGGCTCAAGACTGCCTGGGTTCCTTTGTCCCAGAGCAGGGTCAGATCCGATGACGCGAAGATCTGCCGGAGCCGGGGCAGGCGGAGGCGTGTTTCAGTCGATGCCAGACTGCCGATCATAGATTCTCCTTTCCAGAAAAGAGGAACGCCAGATCGCGCCAGAGCGATTGCAGGAAGAGGAACAGCCCCAGGACCACCAGGCCCTGGAAGCCGACGATCAAGGCCTCACCGATGACTTGCGACAGCATCAATGTGTTCTCCGGTTCATGGTGATTCTCCTTCTGCGTTAGAACTCGTCGATAGAAACCGGGTGGAGTAGATCCCGGACGGAGAGAGTTCCGACGATCGCGCCGCTCTTGAACACCGCCAAATGGCGCGTCCCATGCAGTTCCATGAGGTCGGCGGCTTCCGTAATGGGCCGCTGCTCATCGATCCCGACGATGGGACTGCTCATGATCTCCTCGACCGGAATGTAGTAAGGCGCGCGTTCCGCTCCGACCACCTTCCGGACGATGTCCGGCTCCGTGACGATGCCGATGAACTGGTTATTCTTCTTGACGAAGACGCTGCCGATCTTGTGCCGCGTCATCAATTTGGCGGCATCGATCGCCGAGGTGCCCGCTTCGATGTGGACGACACGAGGGGTCATCACATGACTGACTGTGACCATAGAAACCTCCTTTGACGTAGTGGCTGGTTGAGTGAGGCGATTGTAAGGACGAGCATGTGCGTCGCTCCCTCTGCATCGCGTGAACGAAGGAGAGGAACGTATCGTTTCCCTTGCATGCCGAGCAGCGTGGCGCCGGCGTAGGCCAGAGGAACGATCAGAGCGAAGCAGCAGAGCGCGATGAAGATCCAGGGATCATAGATCATAGTGCGGGTCTCCTGTGGTTCGGAGGCTGACGACTACGTTCGAATATGAAGAGACTGTACCGAGAGTCTATTCCGGGGAGGTCACCGGTGCGTTAATTCTTGGTTAACTCGGCTTGGACGGGCGCAAACATGCAGCGTGAGTCTCCTCTATGTTTAATGACCCGCCAGTCCGCTTGTTGGGCGCAACGCCATAATCGTGTCGCCGGCACTCTGGTAATCACCGCAGTCCTGAGCAACAGATCGAAGCTCATGGAAGTCTGCTCTGCTTCCAAGTCATCAGGTTCTAGCCCCCTCTTCTGTGGGAGGCTGTATTGTTGTCAGACGAAGGCCATGGAAGGTATAGTGGCCCCTACACCCACTCAGTCTGTCCATGCGAGACTTGATCGGAGGAGGACGCATGATTCGATCGAGACTGTTAACAGTCAGCTTAAGCTTCAATGTGTTGGTCGCCGGCATCGTTCTGATCGGCTGGGTGGCTCCGAATGTGAAGACGACGTTTAACCCGGAAGTCGATGTGCCGGTCATCGCCAAGAGCGCACGCATTCACCCGTTAGCTTCAGTCAACGGCTCCGTCATCATCGGCGAGCATATTTTCGTGGCTCCGGGAGCATCGATTCGCGGAGACGAAGGCGAGCACATCTTCATCGGCGATGAAAGCAACGTGCAGGATGGCGTCGTCGTGCACGGACTCGAGACGTTTGAAGGGGGCCATGAGCTGATTGAGAACGAAGTGGAGGTCGAAGGGAAAAAGTACTCGGTCTATATTGGGAAGCGTGTCTCTTTGGCCCATCAATGCCAAGTCCATGGTCCTGCCAGGGTCGGCGACGATACCTTCGTCGGGATGCAGTCGTTTGTCTTCAGGACTGAGCTGGGGGATCACGTCGTGGTCGAACCGGGGGCCAAACTGATCGGCGTCAAAGTGGCCGCAGGACGTTATGTCCCGGCCCTTTCGCTCATCACCACACAGGAGCAGGCCGACGCGTTGCCACGGATTACCGAGGGTTATACCTACCGGAAGCTCAATGAGGGGGTCGTGCGAGTCAACGTGCAATTGGCAAATGCCGGCCAGCCGCAACAAATCAACCGATAACTCTCTTGCGCATCAGGGAGACAGGTCCCCACTGATCCGACTGATGCGGGTGTGGGCCATCGCTCGAAAAAGGCCTGCATAAGAAGATCTGTTAGGCTGCGTAGTTGGTCGAGAAGAGGATGTAGTCGCTCCGATGCCGCCGCAGGGTCAGCTTGCCGCATCGGGCCAGGCGGTCGACGGCGTGGAAGATCTGATTCCAGCTATAGTCGGGCAGAAGAATGACGAGCGCATCCAGGCCGATCACAGCCTGTTCTTCACTGTACCGCCCACTTATTCCAGCGGGATCACCGATGGGTTAACTCTTGGTTAACTCGCAGGCTTTGAGAGAAGGGGTGGGAGAGCGAAGACGGTACAACGTCATTTGCGCGATGGGCCGAGATTGTGAAAACCGATTGAACGAAAGGTTATTCGCTCTCTACGATGCGCCAGCCCTCCCGCTGCAGACAGCGCTCCGTCGCGTTGAGAATCAGCAGCTGGCTCCCCTGCTGAAGCTTCGGGTCGCGGAGCACGAGGTTTTGACAGCGGTTATATTCGTTCGTAAATTCAGACGAAGGTTTATTCGGGTGGACCCAATTGCTGCCCCCGCAACCGGCGAGGAGCCCTGAGAGTAAGAGCGACGTCGAGATGAGGCGACTGGTCATGCAAAACCTCCCGGTGGCAGACGGATGATGCCGGAAGATAGAGCCTCTCAATGCCTGGCGTCAAGAGATAACCGGCGGGACGCGCGGGATTGGCGCGACAAGACTACCTGACCCGTCGCGCGTCTCGCGCGTTTCCCGCCGGTCTCGCCGAGCCGACCAGACAGACGCTCTCGGGGAAGATCAGTCGAGAGGCACCCGCACCGTCACTTCATTTCCGCGATCGTTGTAGCGGAGATTGGGAAAGAACGACCGGGCCAGGAAAATTCCCCGTCCGCTGGCATCTTCGGCGTTACAGGGGCTGCTGGCGCGATGCAGCCGCGTTTTCCATTGAAAGCCTTTCCCCTGATCGGCAATTCGATACTCCAGCAGTCCGGCCCGACGGTCGCAACGCACATGGATCGTGACGGTGCGTTGGGCCAGGCGCGGCTGAGTCAGTCGCTCTTGCACCAGCTGGCTTAAGCGATTCTGATCGATCGCCTGTTGTTTGACCTGGTAGGAAATCTCCAGATTACCGTGCTCGACGGCGTTGAGCAGCAACTCTTGAAGCGTGCCGCGGAGATGGAGCTGAGTGATGTCCGACAATGCTCCGGCTGTGGCCTTGAGCAGCCAGGACACAATTCCGGGAATATGTTCCGGGTCGGAATCGATCGTCAGGTCGTAGTCGGAACGCATAAGGCCCGGTGTCTCCGTCATATCGGCCGGAAGCAGATGGCGCGCTCGTTGCAACGCATGGGCCAGCTCTTCCACGCCGATCGGCTTCCGCAGGAAATCCACGGCCCCGGCGCGCAAGGCGTGGATCACCGCCTGTTCCGATTGATGCGCGGCCATCACGATGACCGGGCACGGCACCTGTCTGGCTCGAAGCGTCTTGGTCAAGGTCAGGCCGGCGCCTTCCGGGAGGAACGAATCGGTCAATACGATATCCGGGGCCGTCAACTCGATGGTCGCCAGAGCGGTGGTCGGATCGGATGCCGTAATCACGGAGAATCCTCGATCTTGTATGTGTTCCAAGATCTGTGCTTGCGTCTCCCGACAGGGATCGACCACGAGAACGGTGCAGGACGGGATGGAAATATTCATGATGCAGATCCGTTCGCTGCGTATGCGCGCAGCGCCGCAATGAGTTGTTGGAGTTCCCGATCGACTTGGGCGCAGACCGTCGCTGCGCGGTCCAAGGCGCCGGCTTTGCCGAGCGCTTCCAGCTGTTTGGTTGCCTCTAATACCGTCGGGGCAGAGAATTGCAAAATTGCTCCTTTCATCCGGTGAGCGGCGCGCGCCAGCGCCTCGGCATCGCCGGCATCGAGCGCCGTTTGCGCGGCCGCCATATCCAGAGGCGCCTGCTCGATGAACAGTTCAACCAATGTCTGAAAGAGGTCTTCGTCCTCATCGACGCGTGTGAGAGCTTCTGCGAGGTTGAACACGCCTTCTGCGCTCATAGCCTGAACTCCAATCCCAGTAACGCCGCATCGTCGGGAAAGACCGGAGACCCATGCCAGCGTTCGGCTTCCGCCATGAGCGCCGGCAGCGCCTCCCCGAGCGGTGCGGACTGATGTGCCATAAGAGTGGTCTCCAACCGCGCGGTTCCCCAGAGCTCTCCCGTAGGCGCAGGCGCTTCGTAGATCCCGTCGCTCATGAGCAGGACGCGGTCGCCGTCGGCAATCCGGACGGTCGTAAGCTCGTACAGGGTGTCGGATTCAAAACCCAGGGGAAGCTGGGCGTGCGTCAGCCATTCGACCGTCCCGTTCCGCCGCTGGATGAGCGCGCCGCCGTGACCGGCCGTCGCATAGCGCAGCTGCTGCGTGGTTCGATCGAAGGAGCCGATCCAGACGGTAAAGTAACTCCCGTCCGCCGTCAGGGGATAGCGTCGATTGGCTTCTCGCAGCATCGCCGCCGGATCGTTCTGCGTGATGCAATGCCGGAGATTTTCGGCTCTCAGGAACGTGGCGAAGGAGGCGGCTCGCAACGCGGGAGAGACGCCGTGACCGGAGGCATCCAGGATGTAGAAGTAGGCCGACTGATCGTCCCATGTGGAAAAGTTAAAGAGATCTCCTCCCAAGGCCAGCGAGGGGCGATAGATCCAGGACATATCGATATGCGGAGCGATTGTCCCCGCGACGGGAAGCAGGGAGTGAATGTAGTCGGCGGCCGATTTGAGTTCGTGCTCCAGCTCGTTCTGCTTGGCGCGAAGCGCATCGCGCGCGCTTTCAATGCTGCGGACCAGCGTAGCGGCGCGAAGCCCGGACTGCACGCGGGCCAGGATCTCCTCCTTGCTGGCAGCTTTGCTCAGAAAGTCGTCGGCTCCCCGCGCCAAACCCTCGGCGATTTGTTCCGGTTGATCGTGGGAGGTCATCAGAATGAGCTGGCTGGACAGGATGTCGGGGTCTTGCCGAACCTGCTCGCAGACGGTCGGCCCGTCCATTTCCGGCATGACCCAGTCCAGGATCGTCAGATCCGGACGCTCACACCGCAGCATGGCGAGACCCTCTTTCCCATCCACGGCTTCGAGGACGCGAAATCCCATCCGCTTGAGGCGCGCCGCCATACCCATGCGGCTTACCGGCGAGTCGTCGACCAGCAGAATGGTGGCGGACGCAGGAGTCGCGTGAGGCGCAGGCTGTGTCGGGAGGATTGTAGAATTCATAGGTCCTCAATCTGTTAGGCCGCCTGGGCTGTTCCCTTCACCGCATCCTGCTCATTGTCGAACACCGGGATCAGCTTCGGGATATTGGCCAATCCCAGAATCTCCCGCACATAGCTTTGGGGTCTGAGCATGCTGACTTTGCCCTGATTCAGTTTGAAGTTCTGGGAGACCAGCGCCAGCAGACCCAGTCCTGAGCTATCCACGAACCGGACATCGGCCATATTCAAAATGACATGGCGGCAGCCTTTTTGGCGCAATGCTTCAACGGCGGCTTTGAAGACGTCGCGATGGGCATAGGTCAGATCCCCGTTCAGGTCGAGGATCACGGCGTTGGGGATCGGTCGTTCTTTAATCTGCATAACGGGATTCCTTTCAGTTCGGTGTGTCGTGCGAGGGACTGGTTCAGGCCTTGCCGGCGCCGGTCCCCACTCAGGCCGCTTTTCCGCCGATGGCTGCATCTTCACTCACAAAGGTCGGAATCATTTGCTCGATATGAGCCAGATTCAACACCTGCTTCACGGTTCCTTGAGCGCCGACCAGCGACAGCTTCCGGTTGGCGTCCTTAAATTGCTGCGCGGCCAACGCGAGCAGCCCGATGGCCGCGCTATCGACGAAGGTCACACCCTTGAAATTCAGAATGACATGCGTACATCTCGCTTGCTTGACCTTCTCCAGCTCGGCAGAGAAGTCTTTCCGGGTCCCGAAATTGAATTGACCGGTGATATCGATGACGTCGGCATTGCCGTAGGAACGACGCGCGATCTGCATGACAAACCTCCAGATGTTAAGAATGATGCGATACATGAGTCAGCACGGCGCCGGCGATGTCACCCAGAGGGAGGATCTTGTCCACGCAGCCTAACTTGATGGCTTCCTTGGGCATTCCGAAGACGACACAACTCGCTTCATCCTGCGCGATGGTATAGGCGCCGGCCTGTTTCATCGCCAGCATGCCCTTGGCGCCGTCGCCTCCCATGCCGGTCAAAATGACGCCGACGGCATTTCCGCCGGCATAGCGCGCGACGGAATCGAACATGACGTCGACCGACGGGCGGTGACGGTTGACCGGAGGATCTTGATTGATCCGCACGGAGTAGCGGGCGCCGTTGCGCGCCAGTGTCATGTGATAACTCCCCGGCGCAATAAGCGCATGCCCGGGCAGAACGCTGTCCCCGTCTTCAGCTTCCTTCACGGAGATGCGGCAGAGCTGGTTCATCCGATCGGCCCAAGACTTGGTGAATCGCTCGGGCATGTGTTGCGTAATCAGGATGGGCGGGGTGTTCGGCGGGAGCATCTCGAGCACGCCCTTGACCGCTTCCGTGCCCCCGGTCGACGAGCCGATGGCGATGATGAGGTCGGTCGTCTTCAGCATGGCGGACCCCTGAAAGGCGAGAGGCGAGGGGCGCGAGGCAAGGGGGGGCGCGTCGGAAGTGCTCGTACCTCTGGCCCCTCGCCCCTTGCCTCGAACCTTCGCGGATGCGGCGGCTTTGACCTTGGCGATCAGATCTTGAGCCTGCTCCTCCATTCCTTCCTGCAGGTCGATCTTCGGCTTCGTGATGAAGTCCACGGCTCCCAATTCGAGCGCGCGCAAGGTCGTTTGACATCCGGCTTCCGTGAGCGAACTGACCATGACGACGGGCATGGGGCGGCCGCGCATCAGCTTTTCGAGAAACGTCAGGCCGTCCATTTTCGGCATTTCGACGTCGAGCGTAATGACATCGGGGCTCAAGGCTTTGATTTTCTCCCGAGCGATATAGGGATCCGGCGCGGCCCCGATGACCTCGATGTCGGGATCTTTGGACAGCAACTGAGCCAGCACCTGGCGCATCAGCGCGGAATCATCGACATTCAGGACACGTATCTTGGGCATCATCAACCTCGTATCTCGTGATGAGTGATACGTGAAGTGTGATGAGTAGGAATGGGAGCATCGGATTATCTCCTGCCCCGTCACCCATCACTGATCACCCATCACAGGAATCAGAACAACGTCACATCTTCCTGCGGTTGTTCCTGCTCTTGCCGCAAGTGCCGCTGGTATTCCGTTTCCCGGTCATAAATCGTGCGGTTTTTGATCCGTGCGATCTTCTTCATCAGGACTCGGCCGGAATCGGTGAAGTAGTACACTTTTCTGGGAAACGCATCGCCCAAGTCGCTTTTGGCGACCGAAAAGCCTTCCTCGTTGAGGTAGTTCTGGACCCACTCCGCATTCCGGGCTCCCACATCGATATTCCCTTCGTAAATCCTTCCCGCTCCAAACAGTTTGACTTCGAGCCGGTGCTTCATCCCGCCGCGCTTGAGGATGCCGTTGATCAACTGTTCCATGGCAAATGAGCCATACCGGGTCGACTCCCCGCCCCAGGCGTCGCCGGATTGATGTGCCCTGGGTGCGGGGAGCATAAAATGATTCATGCCGCCGACCCCGGTGAGGGGATCGCGAATACAAGCTGAGACACAGGAGCCCAGCACGGTATAGATCACCATCGGTTCACGGCTGACAAAGAATTCTCCGGGCAGGATGGACGCGATTTCATGCGGAAACCGCCGATCCGTCATGCGGCGAATGTGCGCAAATTCCGGTGACGGGTGATGGGTGATGGGTGACGAGGTCATCGTCGCGGCTTGTGTCATGCCAGGTTTCCTCTCGTCACGCATCACGCTTCACCGATCACGGTTCTTTTCGATAGATCGTCGGGGCGACCGTGACAAAGTCATGCTGCAGCCATTGCAGGCTTTCCGAATGGCCGATGAACAGGTGCCCGCCCGGTTTTAAGTACCGATGAAACTTGGCGATGAGCCGTTCCTGTGTCGGGCGGTCGAAATAGATCATTGCATTGCGGCAAAAAATCAGATCCAACGGCGACTTGATGGGAAACGTGTCGCTCATCAGATTCAGGCGGCGGAACTTGATGATCTTCGAGAGATGCGGTTTCACTTTTACTAATCCCGCGCTTTTGCCCCGGCCCTTCAGGAAATGACGCCGCGCGATGTCCGGCGAAACGGTCGTCATCCGTTCCTCGCCATACAGTCCTGCGGCGGCATGGGCCAGGACGCGCGTCGAGATGTCCGAGGCGAGGATCCCTATATCCCATGACGCCGAATTCTCGATGTGTTCGTGCAAGGTGATGGCGATGGTGTAGGGTTCTTCGCCGGTTGAACAGGCTGAGGACCAGATCCGAATGCGTCTCTCAGGCTCTAAGGCCGGCAGGATCCGTTCTCTGAGATAGTCGAAGTGTTTGGGCTCGCGAAAGAAATCGGTTTTGTTGGTGGAGAGCAGGTCCAGCATCCGGGTGAATTCGCCGCCGCTGTCGTCCTGCCTCACGCGGTCGTAGTAGGCCGCAAAGCTGTCGATCTTTAACTCGCGCAGCCGCTTGGACAGGCGGGAGACGACCAGGGGTTGCTTATTCTCCCCGAGCGAAATCCCGCTTTCGTGATACAGCAGCGCGCGGATCCGGTCGTATTCCTGTTTAGTGATCGGGTAATCCATGGAGTTAGACCTTGTACCAGACGAAGAGCGTCATGTAGACGAGATAGGCGGTGACCATTGTGCCGGAAAAGGTCCACAGGAGCAGGGTGCCCAGCACGCGATGCCGCGTGACCCCTGCGGCCATGGCGCCGACACTGCCGTAGCGCAGGCGATGCAAGCCCATGTAGAGATTGTATCCTCCCAGAGCGATCGTGGTCAGGGCGAACAGCATGTGCGCGGCAAAGAGGGGGAGGTACACCGTCCAGTATTGCTGAGGGGTTCCGCCGAACTGCTCCCGTCCGAAGAGGGCTTGCTTGAGCACGTAAGCGATCAGCCAGATCCCGACCACCGTGCAGGCAATAATCATCCGTCGAGCGTGATGCGGAACGTCGTGCGCTTTGGCGGACCGCACGCCGGCCAACGCCACAAAATACGCCCCGGTGATACTGGTCAGCACGGCATACCAAAGGATCGATTTGAAGTCCATGCGATTCCCTCAGTTCACGGTAAACGAGCGCGCACGCGCTCGTCTGTGTATCGGTCGTTGTGCGATGATTCTTTAGGGGGTGCTGGAACGGACAGGACACCTCCCTCCTTGACGGGCGGGCGGCTCCTTGTTAGGGTACCCGGTAAGCACGGGGTCAGGAACCATTTGCGCGCAGCGCCCTTCGGGTCGTTCCGACAAATGGTTCCTGACCCCCTCACGCCTCAGGAGGGACCTCCATGTCGCCCCAGCCGCGCAGCGTTCGGTTCACCTACGAAGACTATCTGCTGTTCCCGAACGACGGGAAACGCCACGAGATCATCGATGGAGACCACTTCATGACACCCTCGCCGGCCACCAAGCACCAACGAATTTCCTTGAAACTCTCGGCGACCTTCGCCGGCTTCTTGAATGTCCACCGCCTGGGAGAAGTGTTCGCCGCGCCCTACGACGTGATCCTGTCCGACGAGGATATTGTCGAACCGGACTTACTCTTCGTGTCCGCCGCCCGCTCGGCCATCATCACGGACAAGAACATTCAAGGGCCTCCGGATCTCGTCGTTGAAATCCTCTCCGACGGCACCCGGAAAACCGATGAAATCGTCAAGCGCAAACTCTACGAACGGTACGGAGTGCGCGAATACTGGATCGTGGACCCCGAATTGGAGACCGTCAAAATCCATCGGCTGACCGATCAGGGCTATGTCCGGGCCGCAGAGCTGGCCCGGGAAGCGAACGAGACCCTGTCCACCCCGCTCCTGCCCGGCTTCCAGGCGCCCCTCGCCGACATCTTCGCCTAAACCCCGTCGTTCGTATTTCATGAAACGCATCTCGTGAAGCGTCTCTCGCAAGCAAACGACGCCGGAGCAACGAGGCGTCACGTTCCCTAGAACTCCTCGAAATCGTCGTGGGGCTGGCGACGATCCTTGCCGTTGCCCGCCGCAACGCCGGACGGTTCGGGAGTGGTGGCCCCCTTCTTCGCGTCCGTCGTTCGACCCAGAGGCTCTCGACCGGCGCGTAGGGCCTGTCCTCGTCCCGTCTTCAGGGGCCGATGGCCTGAACCTCCGAACGGGACAGGCCCCGCTTGCCGGCTTGCGGAGCCATTCCCCTCCGTTTCACGTTCCACACGCCCTCGGCCCCTCGCCTCTTGCCCATCCTTTACTTTGAACACCTCCACTTGGCGCATCAGATCTTTGGCCTGATCCTGCATGGATTGGCTGGCCGAAGTGGTCTCTTCGACCAGAGCTGCGTTCTGCTGCGTGGTTTCGTCCATCTGCATGACCGCCTTGTTGACTTGATCGATCCCGCCGGCCTGCTCCTCCGAGGCGGCCGTGATCTCGGCGATGATGTCCGTGACGCGTTTGACGGAGCTGACGATCTCCTCCAGCGTCTTGCCGGATTGATCGACCAGATCGCTGCCGTCCGTGACGCGCTGGATGGATTCGTTGATGAGACCTTTGATTTCTTTGGCGGCTGTCGCGGAGCGCTGCGCCAAGTTGCGGACCTCGGCGGCGACGACGGCAAAGCCGCGCCCATGCTCCCCTGCCCTGGCCGCTTCGACGGCGGCATTCAAGGCCAAGAGATTCGTCTGGAAGGCGATTTCATCGATCACCGTGATGATGTCGGCGATCTTTTTGCTGCTTTTGTTGATTTCGCCCATGGCTTCGACCGCGCGTACCGTGACCGATCCGCCCTTGTCCGCGATGTCGCGGGCCGCGATGGCCAGCTGATTGGCCTGCTTCGCGTTGTCGGCGTTCTGTTTCACCGTGGAGGTCATTTCCTCCATCGAGGCGCTGGTCTCCTCGAGCGACGAGGCTTGTTCGCTCGTGCGCTGAGAGAGATCCTCGTTCCCCTTGGTAATCTGCTCGGCGCCCGCTGAGACGCTCTCGACCGCCTCGCGCACGGAGGTCATGGTATGGGTCAGATTGGCGAGCGCGGTATTGATGCTCGTTTTGATCTTTTCCAATTCGCCCCGATAGGCGCCGCGCATCTCTTGCGTAAGGTCGCCTTGCGCCAACGCGCCGAGCGACTTCTGAGCTTCGGCCATGCAGGCTTCCAATTCGGCCTGCGTCTCTTTTTGCGCCGTGATGTCTGTGGCGAACTTGACCACCTTGAACGGCCTCCCCATCTCGTCCATCACCGGGTTGTAGCTGGCCTGCAGCCAGATCTTCTTGCCGCCTTTGGCGACGCGTTGGTACTGGCCGGCATCGTACTCGCCGCGCCCGAGCTTCTCCCAGAAGGAGCGATACTCGGATGTTCCGCTGTGCGACGGCTCGACGAACAGGCTGTGGTGCTTGCCCTTGATCTCGTCCATGGTGTACCCGATCGTCTGTAGGAACACGTTGTTGGCCGTGAGAACGGTCCCCGTCAGATCGAATTCGATGGTCGCGTAGGCCTTGTCGATCGCATCGACGATCCCCTTCATATTCTGGCGCGCGATCTCATATTGCGTGATGTCGTAGCGCACGCCCACGTACTTGCGGGGCTTGCCGTTCTTGCCGAGGATCGGCGCGATCGCCGCGTCCACGTAGTAAGGCGTGCCGTCCTTGGCGCGGTTCTTGACGACGCCGCGGAATATTTGACCCCGTCCGATCGTCTGCCACATGGCCTTGAAAACCTCCTTGGGCATGTCCGGATGGCGCACGATGCTGTGCGGCTTGCCGATCAATTCGTCTTTCGAGTACTTGGCGACTTCGGTGAACTTGTCATTGCATGTGACGATGTCGCCCTTAAGGTTGGATTCAGAGACAATGCTGGTCAGGTTCATGATGTCCTCGCGGACCTTGAACTCGTCCTGGAATTCGTCGCGTTCCAGCGCAAACTTGGCGGCCTGCTCCTGCGCGGCCGTGGCCATTTCCTGCTGCTTGGCGGCCGCGGCCTGGAGATTCTCCCCCATCACGTTGAACGCCTGGGACAACTGCCCCATTTCATCGCGCGTGGCGATATGAGCGCGGGCGGTCAGGTCGCCATGGGTCAGACTGTCGACGACGGCTTGAAGGGCTTGGATCGGACGGATGACCTGGGATCGGAGGCCGATGAACAGCACGAGTCCCATCAGGATCGCCGAGAACCCGGCCGCCGCGTAGAGCATGTGGACATTGTGGTCGATCCGCTCGAGCGCCTTGGTCATCGGGATCTGCAGGGAGATCGCCCCGGCCATGTCGCCCATTTTCTTCTCAGTATGGCAACTGAGACAGGCCTCGTTGCTGATGATGTCCGGCGTCATGCGCCGGAACGTCATGACCCCCTTGACCGGCTCGACCTGAACCGCCTCTTTCGCCCCGCTTTCCAGCGCCCTGATGGCTTCTTCTTCGAACGAGTCTTGCGGTTTGTTGGTGGGGTTGAGAGGGGTTCGGCTGATCACGCGGGCGCTGAACAGGCCTTCCTGCGACAGTTCTTCGGCCATCTCGCGCGTCGCTGTCGCGGGCAGCGGCACTGTATCGGGCGCGCTGTGTTCCTGCGCCACTTTGATCTTGCCCTCTCCGGCGGTCTTGATCTTGGCGACATAGTGTTTCGCCAGATAGGCGCGGGTGACTTCTATCTGGCGCTGAATAATCTGGCTTCGACCCTGCAGCAATGTGAGGGCATCGGTTTCCATTTGGCTGCTGAGCCACCATACCAATCCTGCCATGGCGGTGAAAATGGTGAGGCAGGTGACCGTCAGCATTTTGGTTGTCAGGTTAAGCGAGTTCCAGCGCTGTTGCATGTGTTCACCTCTCGAGTTTTTGGCTTCCGATTTCATGGTTCCGGTTTCGAAGTGTCAGGGGTTGCCCTAGAAATTGACCGCTGGAAACGCGCGCCTTTCTCGCGTCACCGTCTTAGGCCGCCGCGGCCACGGTGTTCGTGACGGCCGTGTCGATGAGCAGCCTGTCGATATCCAGCAGAGAGACCAGCTTGTCGCCGGACTTGCCGATGCCGCTCAGAACGCTCACATCGACTGTTGCGCCGAATTGGGGAGCCGTCTGAATCTCCTTCTTGTCGATGTTCAACACGTCGGACACGGCATCGACCACCAAGCCCATGATCTTTTCGCGGACCACCACGACGACGATGACGGTAAACATGGTGTAGTCGATGGCCGGCATGCCGAACTTGCTGCGGAGCTCCACGATCGGCACGATCGTGCCGCGAAGATTGAGCACGCCCTTGATGTGCGGGGGGGTATTGGGAATACGGGTGACGGCTGTGTATCCTTTGATTTCCTGGACCCGGAGGATATCGACGCCGTAGAGCTCATCCCCGAGCTGAAAGGTCAGAAATTGACCGCCGTCCGCCGCCGCGCCTATTTGCTGTTCCATATTGTTCGTCTGTGGTTCAGCCGCCGTCGCCATTACGCCCCCCCCCTTTCTGCAATGATCCCGCGTCCATCATGTAGGGGCGTGATTCATCACGCCCGCCTTGGGCGCAAGAAATTGCGCCCCTGCACCATTCATTTAGGCCGCCACTGCCTCGCTACGTCGTGCCAATTCGATCAGCCCGCGGACATCCAAGATGAATCCTACAGTGCCGTCTCCCAGGATAGTCGCGCCGGCGATGCCGTCGACTTTGCGGAAATTCTGCTCCATACTTTTAATCACTACCTGCTGCTGCCCTAGAATTTCGTCCACCATCACCGCGACCCGTTCCCCTTCGGTTTCAAGAATCAGCAGAATCGCCTTGGTGGGCTCGGTATGTTCCGGTTGCAGGCAGAACACCTCGTACATGCGCATCATCGGCAAATAGGTCCCTCGCACGTCGACCAATTCGCCTTTCCCGACCACCGTCTTGATGCAGCCCTGTTTCGGCTGGATGGATTCCAGAATGGACAGGAGCGGGACAATGTAGGTGTCGTGCCCGACCCGGACGGTCATCCCTTCGATGATCGCCAGGGTCAGCGGAAGCTTCAGGGTAAAGGTCGTGCCCTTCCCCGTCGCCGTTTTGATGCTGACGGTCCCGCCGAGCGCTTCGATGTTCTTCTTCACCACGTCCATGCCGACTCCGCGACCGGACACATCGGTGACTTGGTCCGCGGTGGAGAAACCCGGTCTGAAAATAAGCGGCCAGATTTGGTCGTCGGACAGCTTCTCCGATTCCGAGATCAGCCCCTGCGAGAGAGCTTTGGCCAGGATCTTGTCCCGATTGAGGCCGCGTCCATCGTCCTCGACGGTGATACAGATGCTGCCGCCTTCATGGAAGGCGTTGAGACGGATGATGCCCTGCTCGCTCTTCCCGCCGGCCAGACGCTCATCGGGCGGTTCAAGCCCGTGGTCGGCCGAGTTGCGGACCAGGTGGGTGAGGGGATCGCCGATCGATTCGATGACGGTTTTGTCGAGTTCCGTGTCTTCACCGGAGAGGACAAGCTGAATCTTCTTCCCGGATTTTCCGGACAGATCGCGCACCAGCCGGGGAAAGCGGCTGAAGGCGGTGCCGATGGGGAGCATCCGGATCCCCATGACCCGCTCCTGAATCTCCCGCGTGTTCCGCTCCAATTGCGCCATGCGTTCGAGCAAGACGGGAAGCTGGGCCATATTGAACCGCGAGCCGAGATCGCTCAACATTGATTGCGTGATCACCAGCTCTCCTACAAGATTGATCAGCTTGTCGATCTTGCCGGTGTCGACGCGGATCGATGCGGTGTCGGCGGCTTTTTTAGGTGCGGCGCTCTCCTGTTGTTTCTGGAGGGCTTGCGAGATCTGTCGCGGGGTGGCGGCATGTTGCTCGACCAGGATTTCTCCGACCCGTTTCTGTTGCGCCAGGGCCTTGTCCAAGGTCTCGCGGGAGACCACACCGGTTTCGACGAGAATTTCTCCCAAGGGCTTGGGCTCTCCGGGGTCGCCGGTTGAGGTCGATTCTGATGGCAAGGTTGAGACGGACCGTTGGGAGTGATCCTCAACCTCGGCCTTCACCTCAATCTGCTCAATGATGAGCACACTGTCGTCGCGGACGAAGTCAAAGACGGCTTCAATGACGGGCGGCTGCTTGACGGTGCGTAACTCGCAGGTCCATGAGAAACAGCAGACTTCGGGATCGAGCGCGGAGAAAGCAGGCAGGCGGCTGACGTCGAGCGAACGGGATTCGATCGTGCCGATCTCCTCCAGTTCGCCGATGATTCTCAAGGGATCGAGACCCCGTTGAAAAAGCCAGCCCGGCGGGGTCCAGGTAATGCGATAGCGCTGTTGCGCGGGGCCCGACGACGGACTTGAGCCGGCGGCGGCGCCGGGAGATCTCTGTTTGGAGGCCTTCGGCGATTCTCCGGCGGCGGCGGCGAGTTCGCCTTCAAGCTGAGCAATCGTCGCCGGGTCGGGAGCCGCTTCTCCGCGGGCTGCGTCGATCAACAGTTTCAGGCAGTCGGTGGAGCGGAGCAGGACATCGGCAATCGCCGGCGTGACGGAGAGACGCCCGTTCCGCAGTTGATCGAGCAGCGTTTCCATCTTATGGGTGAACTGCCCCACGGCGGTCAATCCGAACATGCCGCTGTTCCCTTTAATGGAATGGGCGGCCCGGAAGATCCGGTTCAACAGATCGAGATCGTCCGGACGCTGTTCGAGGTGCAGCAATCCGTCCTCGATCGTGGTCAGGTGCTCCGACGCCTCTTCAAAGAAGGCGTCCTGAAATTGGGAAAGATCGGTGATCATAAGGCCTCGTGATGCGTGATGAGTGAAGGGTGATGTGGAGGAAAGGCGAGATCCGATCGAGCACACATCACAGATCACCCATTACGGTCGTCATGCCGGCAACACTTTCGCAATGACTTTCAGCATCTGTTCGGGGTTGAACGGTTTGACGATCCAGCCGGTTGCGCCGGCGGCCTGTCCCGCTTTCTTCTTGTCATCGGCCGACTCGGTGGTCAGCATCAAAATCGGCGTGAATTTGAAGGCCGGCATCTTCCGGATCTCTTGGATGAGGGTAATGCCGTCCATTTCAGGCATATTGAGGTCGGTGACGACCAGGGCGGGTTTTGCGCCTCCGTTCAGCTTGCCTACGGCTTCCTTGCCGTTGCCTGCCTCGACGATTTCATATCCCGCCCCTTTCAAGGTATAGGCGACCATTTGCCGCATGGTCGAAGAGTCGTCCACAATCAACACGGTCTTTCCCATGTCATCCTCCACCCGGTGTGGCGTATCGGTGTCTGCGCGACGCGGTATCCCCGCGTAGAACCGGCTAAAACAGCACGATATCCTCATGAGCCGCCTGCCGGGCGGCAACGGGATCCGCGCCTAAGTTCGTGGAATGCACCTGCCGTTCTTCCCGCATGGTGTAGCTGTGCTGCAGCCTGTGCACGTATTCCGTCGTCCCGTTGAACGACTCGGGCGCCACCCCGCGTGTCGCCGCAAGGAGATCTTCCTGCAGGACTTTCAAGGGTTCGATGACGTGCTCGATCTTCTGACGGGCGATATCCTGGAACTGCAGGGCCATGACGATGGCGGCGATATCCTGGCCTAACCGTTCGGCGCTGAGCTGCGTGTTTCCGACATTCGAGCGCAGGGCGTCGTTCTTTTCCGTGAGTGTCTTTGTCATGCGATCGAGCTTATCTTTGGAGGCCAGGGTCTTGGTGAGATCGACGGAGGCGAGGGCCTCCACTTCCGTCATCGCCTGATGGCTTTCCCGCTGCACATCCATGACGAGTTTTTTAATGTTGACGGCGGCTTGCCCTGACCGGTTCGCCAGCTTCGTGACTTCGTCCGCCACCACGGCAAATCCCCGTCCATGCTCGCCGGCTCGAGCCGCTTCGATGGCGGCATTCAGAGCCAGCAAGCGGGTTTGGTCGGCAATAAAGGTGATCTCGCCGAGAATCCCGCTGATGGCCTTGGTGCTGGAATCCATCTTGTCCATGGTTGCGAACACACTCATGGCGATGGTCGCGGATTGCGACACGTCCCTGACAAATTGCTCCAGCGTCTTGGCGGTTTCTCCGACGACGTCCACATCGTCCTCGTCCCCGATCGAGAAGAGGGCGGCGGATTCGCTGGCCTGTTCCTTGGCTCGATGGGCGATTTCTTGAAATCGCCGGCCCAAGTCCAGGATCGCCTGTTCGGTCTGGGCGATCACGCCCTGCAACTGGCCGTTCATGATCGGCACGAGCGGCGCCAGTGTGGCGCAGATGGCGGATTGGTAGTGCGCGCCGGTGGCGGCCTGAATCGCTTCGAGGGGCGCCGTTTCTTCCGTGCGCCGTACGGCCGGGCGGCGCCGGCAGTACCCGGCCATTCCCAGCGCGCCACAGATGACTCCGATTCCTGCGAGCGAAAGTTCATTCCACATTACGTGAGGCCTTGGTCTTTCGGTTGCGTCCAGCCCATCTGCGCGAAACGCTCTGTGATGCGAGCCGGCACATTGATGAGTTGCACCGATTCGTGGCGGCAGGCCGCGATGAGGAGCTGGAGCGCGGACGCATCCAGTGTGCCGGCTTTTCCGAGATCGACGGCGATGCCGTGGCCTTGTTTCAAGCCGGCCTGCAGTTGGGATTTGAAATCGCTGATTTCAAATATCGTCAGATCGCCGGTCGGGGCTAAATGTATCGGTCCCGTCATGGAGCCTCCCGCGACGTATTCAGAGCTATCCGTATCCTTTACTATTCAGCAAGGCAGCTCTATATCGGAGTGTTCTACAGTGATCTTGAGCCTGTTTAGAAAAATACCTGCGATGATGACGACGACGAAGATCGGCGATTAATTCGTCGGGAGCGGGGGTGTTGCCCCTGGGGCTTGCAGTTCCGCCGGTATGTCATCCGATGGCGCGGAGGGGAACGCATTGTCTTGCTGTTCCGGTCGGACCGGCGCATGCTCCAGAATCACCACTTCAACCCGGCGGTTTTTGGCGCGCTGTTCGAGCGTGAGATTTTCGACCAGAGGTCTGGAGTCGGCATAGCCGAGCGCCGCCAGGTGCTCCGCCGGCACGGAGTAGAGTTCCGATAAGACCCGCACGACGATGACGGCGCGGGTGGCGGACAATTCCCAGTTCGACGGAAACAGCGCGGTGTGAATCGGCACATTATCCGTATGGCCTTCGACGCGCACGTGCCGGTTCAGCTCGATCATGGCTTGGGAGAGTCCCTGAAGAAACGGAAGGGCTTCGGGGCGCACGGCGGCTTCTCCGCTGTTGAAGAGGACTTGATCCGGAATGGTGATGACGATGTCCCCGTTCAGTTTCTCCTGGAGGTGCATGAAGGTGAATTGGGAGTTCGCCTTCATGCTTTTCACCAGCTCGCGCATCTTTCGGATGGCGACTTCTTTGTTGCCTGAAAGGTTCGGGGTCATCAATGTGGGCCGCTGTTGCCCGAGAGTAAAAGCCAGGGACGACGCCGGAGGCGCCGAAATGGGATGCAAGGCGGCCTTGATCGAATCGCTGACGGTGCGATATTTCCCTTCATTGACGGAGGAGACGGAATACATCACGACAAAGAAGGCGAACAGCAACGTGATGAAGTCGGCATACGACACGAGCCACCGCTCGTGATTCTCATGTTCTTCGTGTTTGTGCTTGGCCATATAATGCTGTGATCTGTGATGGGTGATCAGTGATGAGTGAGGGGGAAGTCTGTCCGATACACATCACTCATCACGCATCACCAATCACTTTTTTGCTTCTTTCGAACGCTCCTCATGCGGCAGGAAGCTTTCCAATTTTTCCTGAAGCAACCGGGGATTTTCTCCTTGAGCCAGGCCGACCAGCCCCATAATGATGATGTTGCGCGCTCCGGACTCTTCCTTCAGTTTCATCTTGATTTTGTTCGCGAAGGGCAGAAAAAAAAGGTTGGCGAGGCCGACCCCGTACACCGTGGCGACGAAGGCCACCGCGATACCGCCGCCCAGCTTGGAGGGGTCCGCCAGATTTTCCATGACGTGAATGAGTCCCAAGACCGCGCCCAAGATGCCCACCGTCGGGGCGTAGCCGCCGGCGGCCTCCCACACTTTGGCGGCCTTGACGCCGGCCTCCTCATGATGCTCGACTTCGATTTCAAGAATTTCGTGCACGGCTTTCGGATCGGTCCCGTCCACAATGAGCTGCACGCCCTTCTTGAAGAACGGATCCTTGATGTCCTTCAGTTTGCCTTCCAGCGCCAGTAATCCCTGTTTGCGCGAAACCGTGGCCAGGTCCAGAATCAATTTGATCGTCCCCTTCGTATCGATGGGGGCGTTGCCGAAGACCATGCCCAGCGATCCGATGGATTTGATCACGACCGATAACGGATTCTGCACGCAGCAGGCGCCGATCGTGCCTCCGGCCACGATGATGAACGCCGTCAGCTGCATGATGGAGCTCAGGTGGCCGCCTTCCAGCGCCTGCCCGCCGACGATCGATCCGATGGCGAGTACGATTCCGAGTATTGTCGATATATCCACGAGTCAATCGTCCCTTACAATGCGATGGTTTGCGCGATAGACATCATGCGATGCCTGAGCCTACTTTTGAACTATTGCGCCGGAAAATCCTCGTCTGTTACGGTGCGCTACCCAACAGAAGGAGTCTGCGCATGGATTCGTCGGACCATTTGATGCTTGATGCCAAACAAGCCATCCTGGAGGAACAGCACCGCCGGTTTCAGGCGCTCCAGAAAGAAGGCAAGTGGGCCGAGGCGATGCAACAATTCCAGACCACCATGCATTGCGCGTCCGATCTGCTGCGTGATTCCCTCAACTTGCTGGAGCGTGTCCTTGAGACGCATCGCCGATGCCCTCCGGAGAATCCTCCGAATAACTCCCTTTCTTAGTGGGTGGCCGCCTCCATGGCTGCCTGCTCGTTCGGGAGCAAGAGCCGGTTCAAGTCCAGCACGATCAAAAGTCGATCGTCGATCCGTCCGACTCCCTGGGTAAACTCGGCGCCGGCCGTACTGCCGACCGACGGCGGCGGCTCAATCATCGCTTGGGGAAGCCGTAGGACTTCCACGACTTCATCCACGATCAAGCCCACCATCCGCTGACGAACGAGGACGACCATAATGCGGGAGTCCTCCGTCCGTTCAACGGCCGAGAGCCCGAAGCGCCGCCGGAGATCCAGCACGGGAATGATCCGTCCGCGCAAGTTGATGACGCCTTCGACGAAGTACGGCGCTTTCGGCACGCGCGTCACCTCGACCATCCGGTTGATTTCCTGCACGCTCAGCACGTCGAACGCGAATTCTTCCTTGGCGATCCGGCAGGTGACGAACTGCGCCAGGCCGTCCCCGCCCTTGCCTGTCCCGCCGGGCCCGGCTCCCTGCTGAACCTGGCCCGGCGCTTTTTCTTCGACAATCATCGGTGCCTCCTTTCCCGCTCTTCGTTAGAGCTTAAAGGATCCGACAATGTATTGCAGTTCGGTCGCCAGCTGGCTCAGGTCGTGACTGGCCTTGGCCGACTCGTTGGCGCCGGAGGCCGATTCCTTGGTGACCTTCGCGACGTTTTCGATATCGTTCGCGATCTGTTGCGTCGCGACCGATTGTTCTTCGGAGGCCATGGCGATCTGCCGGATCATGTCGGCGCTTTCGGAGACCATCTCGACGATGCGGGAGAGCGCATCGCCGGTCCGGTTCACGAGGCTCACGCCGCTGGTGACTTTGACGGTCCCTTGTTGCATGGATTCGACCGCGCCGCGGGTGTCCTGCTGGATCTGGCGGATCATGTCGCCGATTTCCTTGGTGGCCTTGGTCGTCCGTTCCGCCAGCTTGCGGACTTCGTCGGCGACGACGGCGAATCCGCGGCCCTGCTCACCGGCGCGGGCCGCTTCGATGGCGGCGTTCAAGGCCAGCAAGTTGGTCTGGTCGGCGATGTCCTCGATGACCCGGACGATTTCGCCGATCTGATCGGAGGATTTGCCGAGTTCCGCAATGATCGTCGCCGAGCTGGACACGGCGTCGGACAGCTGCTGCATGCCCGAGATCGTGTCCGACACGACGGAGCCGCCGTCCTTGGCGGTTTTGACGGTTTCCTGCGCCAGCATGGCGGCCTTGCCGGAATTCTGCGCCACCTGGCTGACCGTCGCGTTCATCTCTTCGACCGCGGCGGCGGTCTGGGAGGCGCGCGAGGTCAGGGTATCGGTGCCCTTGGAGATTTCTTCGGCCGTCGCGGACAACTCCACCGAGGCGGAGGCGACCTTATCGGTGACATGGGCGACTTTGCCGATCATGTTCTGGAGTTTCTCGATGAACTGGTTGAAGTAGGTCCCCAGGACGGCGATTTCGTCCGTGCCGTGAACCGGCACGCGCTTGGTCAAATCGCCCTCGCCCTGAGCGATATCTTTCGAGATCGTCATCAGCTCATGGATCGGCTTCAAAATGACCATCCGCAACAGCAGGTACGTCGTCGATGCCATGACCAGGACCATGCCGAACAACAATGCGGCAGTGTTGTACAGGGCCTTGTCCGCCAGCTCTTTTACCACCGACATGCGTGTATTCACGACGAGGATGCCGAGTGCGTCGCCCAGCCGTTTATCCGTGTGGCAGCTGATGCAGGCGGCGGAGACTGCCTTGTCGGGAGTCGCGCGACGGAAGAAGAGCGTGCCGTTCATCTGTTCGGCGCGGGCATAGCTGTCCGCTCCTGCCATGATGGCCTTCATCGCGTCGGTTTCAAATTCGTCTTGCGGAAGATTGACGGAATTCAGAGGGCTTTGGCTGACCAGCCGGAGGCTGAAGAACCCTCCCTTGAGGGCCTCTTCTCCCATCTCGCGCATGGCGGTCGCGGGAAACGGGATGGCATCGGAGTTATTCGCATGTTCTCGCGCCGTGATGATGTCGCCGCCCGCTTTGGACTTCTTGATTTTCGCGACATAATTGTTGGTGATATAGGAACGGACGATCTGGGAATACGTCTCGATGGTTTTGGCTCTGAGGGTCACAACCTCTTCCAGCTTGAGGTCCTCTTGTTTGCTGAGAACGAGAATGCCGCACAGGCTGACGATCGTCGCGACCGCCCCGATCGCGACCACGAATTTCGTTCCGATACTGAGATTCCTCAACAGCGTGCTCATAGGTCCTCCTGCCTGCTTCTTGTGAGTGAATGGGTTGTGTCCTCTGCCGGTGTCCGATCCTTCCGCTACACCATGTTCAATATCTCGCCGACGATGTGCGGCAAGGGCACCACCTTGTCCGCGCAGCCTGCTTCCACCACGGCTTTCGGCATGCCGTACACAATGGAGGTCTTCTCGTCCTGCGCGATGGTGCGCCCGTGCGCCGCTTTGATTGCTTTCATGCCCTCCAATCCGTCGTGGCCCATGCCCGTCAGAATGATGCCGATGCTGCGTTCCCCATACAGGGCGGCGACGGATTGCAACATGATGTCCACAGCCGGCGCGTGGAGATGTTTCTCGTAGTTCGGACTGAGCGAGACGATATTGGTGGCGATACTCTCCTTCTTGACGCGAAACTGCTGGCCGCCCGGCGCGATCAGCACGAGTCCGGCCCGCACTTCTTCGCCGTCCACCGCCTCCTTGACTTCCAGCGGGCAAATTTGATTCATGCGATCGGCAAGCGGTTTGACAAAGGTCTTGGGCATGTGCTGCACGACGACGATCGCCGCCGGGAAATCCGCGGGCAACTTGGGCAACATTTCCATTAAGGCTTGAGGCCCGCCGGTCGAGCAGCCGATGGCCACGAGACGGTGGCCGCGCCCGGCGGCCGACGTCTTCGACGACAGGCTCGGGGCAAGGGGCGATGGGCCGGAGGTCCGATGCGTTGCCACCGGCCTCCGGCCTCTCGCCTCCAGCCAGCGCGACATGTTCGCGCCGGCCGCGGCAATAATCTTGTCGATCAGTTCGGCTCGAAGATCGAAAATTTTTATGACGACATCCCCGAGTTGCTTGGGAATGAAATCGACGGCCCCTAATTCAAGGGCGGTCAAGGTGTCGGAAGTTCCGCCGGCTGTCAAGGAACTCACCATGACCACCGGCACCGGCTGCTCCGTCATGATGCGTTTGAGCGCCTCGATCCCGTTCATGCCGGGCATTTCCACATCCATCGTGACGACGTCGGGCTTCAACGCGCGCACCTGTTGAATGGCCTCTTCCCCGTTGCGCGCCAGGCCGGCGACGGCGATGCGCGGATCGCTGGTCAGCATAGCGGAGAGGCTTTTCCGCATGAAGGTCGAATCGTCCACGACGAGGACTTGAATGGGCTTCGGCATGATGGGCCAGACTATCCCGATCTCCGGTGCACGGTTACTTGATGTACTGTGTCAACTTGCTTGCAAATTGAATCGGATCGAATTTCGTGACGTAGTCGGTGGCGCCGACCTGCGCCCCTTTCTCCTGATTGCAACTGCCCGTCAATGAGGAGTGCAGCACGACCGGGAGGTGCGCCAGGCGCGGATCGGAGCGGATCTGTTTAGTCAGCGTGAATCCGTCCATGTCCGGCATTTCGATGTCGCTGAGTATCAGGTGGATCGATGTGACCCGCGGCAGCCCCTGCACCGCGGCGTCCTGTCCGAGCTTCGTGAGATAATCCCAGGCCTCCTTGCCGGTCGTCGTTTGGATATAGCTCATGCCCAGCTTGTCGAGGGCCTTTTTGATCTGGTTGCGGGCGACCGACGAGTCGTCGGCGAAAAGGACGCACTTCGATTTGAGCGCGGGTTTCTCCTGAAAGCCGGCGAAGACCTCCTCGTCCGACCGCGGGCAGATATCGCTGAGCAGCTTCTCGACGTCCAAAATCAGGATCATGCGCCCGTCGTCCAGCACGGTGACCGCCGTGACGGCCCCTTTGTTGTTCTCGGACACCAGGGCCGGCGGCGTCTTGATGTGCGACCAAGAGGTGCGAATGATGCGGTCCACGGCGGCCACATGAAATGCCTGCAAGCTGCCGTTGTATTCGGCGATGATGAGAATGCCGTTCTCTTTGCATTCCGGTTTGGCCGGGTCCACCTCGTGGTCTCCGAGCCCGAGCGTTCGCTTGAGGGCGATGACGGGGACCATCGTGCCGCGGATGTTGGCCATTCCCAGCACGCGGCTGTCCGCTTCCGGGACGCGGGTCAGGAGGGGCAATTTCATCACCTCCCGGACTTTAAAGACGTTGATGCCGAAGACCTCGCCGGTCCCAAGATGGAACAAAAGAAGTTCCATTTGATTGGCGCCAGCCAATCGCGTGCGCGCATCGATTTCATTAATCAGTGTTGACATAGTTCCTCCGGTATTCGTCGTTCGTATCTCGTGAAGCGCGCGCGAACGACGATTCACGAGCGATGCGGTCCTTAGGCCGCCATGGCGGGGGCATGCCAGGCTTGCGCATTCTCGACGAGTTCCGAAATGTCGAGGATGAGCACCACCTTGCCTTCGCCGGTGATCGTGGCTCCCGAGATGCCTTTAATGCTGTCGAGATAGTCCCAAATGGACTTGATCACCACTTCCTCCTGAGATCGCAGTTCATCGACGACGACGCCGATGCGCCTGTCGCCGAGCGCCGCGACGACGACATAGAACCGGTCCCGCTCATGATCCGACGGAATATCGAATTCCTTGGCGAGCCGGATGAGGGGCAGGACCCGATCGCGGAGGTGGAGGACCTCCCGTCCGTTGATCGTCTTGATCTCCGATTTGGAAATGCGGACGGCTTCGATGACCGAGCTGAGCGGAATGGCAAACGTGGCTCGCTCGACTTCGACCATCAAGGCCTGAATGATGGCGATGGTCAGAGGCAGCTTGATGGTGATGAGACTCCCTTTGCCTTCTTCGGATTCGATCTCCACCGTGCCATTCATCTTGCGAATATTGGTCCGCACGACATCCATCCCGACGCCCCGTCCCGAGACATCCGTCACTTTCTCTGCCGTGCTGAATCCCGGCATAAACACCAAGTTCACAACTTCCCGTGGCTCCATGGTTGCCAGTTCTGCCTCGCTGATCAGCCCCTTGGATAGGGCCTTGGCTTTGATCTTGCTGAGCGCGATGCCTTTGCCGTCGTCCTGGATGCGGATCACGATGCTGTTGCCTTCCTGGCTGGCGGCGATGCGCAGGATGCCTTCGCTGGGTTTGCCGGCTGCATGCCGTTCCGTCGGCATTTCGATGCCGTGATCGATCGCGTTCCGGACCAGGTGCACGAGCGGATCGCCGATCTCGTCCGCGACCGACTTGTCAAGCTCGGTCTCTTCTCCGTGCGTTTCCAGCCTGACTTGCTTGCCGAGCTTCGACGACAGGTCCCGGACCATGCGGGGCAGCTTAGCCATCACTTTCTTGATCGGCAGCATGCGGGTCTTCATCACGGCCAGTTGCAAGTCTGTGGTCACGAGATTCAATTGAGTCAGGGTTTCGCCGAGCGCGCGGACCTGGGGGTCGGCTTCGTGGTTCTGCTCAAGCACCCCCCCGATTTTAATCAGGCGATTGCGGCCCAGCACCAGCTCGCCGACGAGGTTCATCACCGAATCGAGGCGCCGGGTTTCCACGCGAATGGTCTGATCTTCTTCGGCCTTGGGCTGCTTCTCCTGCTTTTGCAGCGCCTGGTCGAGCGCCTTTTCCGTGATGGCCTTGGCCTGAATCAGGAGCTCGCCCAACGGTTGTTTGGCCTCTCCCTGTTTCGATTGGGCGGTGAGGGCGTCGAATACCTGTTCTTTTGAAACCAGCCCCTCCTTGACGAGAATTTCGCCGAGTTGCGGCGGGGGCTCAGGCGAGACTGCCGGCGCCGGGGCGGTCGGGGGTGGCGCCGCCGGCTGCGCCGCCGAGGCGGCGATCGCCGGTGCCGGCGCCGATCCGCCGATGTTCCCGGCCAGGACCTCGTCGAGTTTCCTGGCCATGGCTTCGATCGGAATATGCTTGTCGGTTCCTTTGGCCCGGATGTCGGCCATGATGAGCTTGACGGTGTCGACGGTTTCAAGAATCACTGTAATGATTTCAGGAGCGACCGCCATTTCTCCTTGGCGGAGCTTATTCAGAATGCTTTCGGCCCGATGGGTGACATCGACGAGATGATTGAACCCCAGAAATCCGGCCGAGCCTTTCATGCTGTGCATGGCGCGGAAAATCTCGTTCAACAGGTCCTTGTTGTCCGGTTGAGTTTCCAGCTCGACGAACTTTTGATCGAGGCCGTCGATCATTTCCGTCGTTTCGGTCAGAAAATCGTTCAGTATTTCTTGTGTCTCATCGTCCATGGCACCCTCCGATGATGCGCTGTGATGAGTGATGCGTGATCAGTGATGCGTATTGGAGGGCCCGCCGTTCACTCATCACTCTTCACCGATCACCCATCACTTGATCAGTTGAATCCGAACTGCTTCAAAATCTCGTCCGCCACATCCTGATTCATGGACGTGTGTTTTGAGGCTTCCAATTGCTTCAGCATCTCCGACGCTTTGCTGCCTTCTGACTTGCCCGCGCCCTTGGTGAAAGGGCCGAAAATCACGACCAGTTCGAGCAACTTGTGCTCCACTTCCTCCATGATGGTGACGAGTTTATTGACCCGCTGGGCCACAAGATCCTGGAAAGACATCGCGGTAATGATGTCCACCAGAGCGGGGCCGTCTTTGTCGAGCGTTTTACGAATGGCGGCGAGCTTCGCGGCGGTGGCGCCGGGACTGGAGCTGGCGAGACCGTTCATGAGGGCGTCGAACTGCAGATTGATCGTCTTGCGGTTGGCGTCGATGGTTTCGACGAGTTGCATCACCGTGTGCGAGCTGTCTTCGGTGAGCTTGCGGAGATCCCGCAAGTGTGTCGTGGCCGCCGGCAATTGCTCGGACGTCGCGCTCATGGGGTCGGTAAATTGCGAAATGGTCTTAATCGTCTTGTCTATAAAACGCGTCAGCTCGCCGAGCTTATCGTAGAGCTGTGTGTCGGACGGGCCCTGCTCGTCGTCGCCGGGTGTCTTCGCGCCGCCGAGTGTCACCTGATCGCGAATGATCATGGGAGCTGTCCTTCCTATGTGTTGAAGATCTTATTGATCTTCTCTTGCATCGTTTCCGCGGTGAACGGCTTGACGACGTAGTTGTTGACGCCCGCCTGAATGGCCTCGATCAGGTTTTCTTTCTGCGCTTCGGCCGTCACCATGAGAACCGGGATATGCTTCAGCTTCTCGTCGGCCCGTATGGCGCGCAGCATCTCGATGCCGGGCATGACCGGCATATTCCAGTCCGAGACGACGAAACCGAAGGTGTCCGCGCGGAGCTTCTGAAGGGCTTCCTGTCCGTTCTCCGCCTCGTCCATATTGGAAAAGCCTAATTGCTTGAGGATGTTCTTCACGATGCGGCGCATGGTCGACATGTCGTCGACGACCAGAATTTTCATGTTGGGATCTGCTGGCATGGGTCCTCCTCCGGTGTCTTACAGTTTCTGGTACACGATCGAGCGGCCGACGTGTTGCGAGCGAAAGACATCGCTCATCTTGGTCAGTGATTCCGAAAAGCCGATCACGAGATAGCCGTTCGGCTTCAGTGCTCCTGCCAGGTCGGTCACAATTTGATGTTTCGCTTTCTCATCGAAATAGATGAGGCAGTTTCGGCAAAAGACGATGTCGATGCCTCGCACCAGCTTCAGGCGGGGGCGATCGTAGAGGTTCAAGCTCATGAACTTGACCCGGCTTTTGATCGTTGAGGAAATGGCAAAGTTCTCCCCTTGCGCATTGAAATGTCTGGTCTTGAGGTGAGGCGGAACATGGCGCAAGGCATGGGCGGTGTAGACGCCGGCCTTGGCCAGTTTCAGGACCGGTTCACTGATATCGGTGGCAAGAAGTTCGAGGTTCCAATTCACCAGCGGCGCATAATCGGACAACATGAGCGCCAGCGTGTACGGCTCGTCGCCCGATGAACAGGCGGCGCTCCAGATCCGTAATTGCCGGGAGTCTTTGTTTCTCTCCATGACGGCCGGCACGATGGTCTTCAGAAAGGCGTCAAGCTGGGGCTGATCCCGGTAGAAATAGGTTTCATTCGTGGTGATGAGCCCGTAAAGCGACACCAGTTCACGATCCCGATAGGTATCGAATCGCAGATAGGCGAGATAGTCGGCATACGTCGCCAGTTTATGTTCCTTGAGTCGCGAAGCCAGGCAGCATTCCAGGAGATATTTCTGATTGTCTTGAAAGGAAATTCCGGTTTGCTTGTAGATAAACTCACGCAGCGACTTGAACGTGTCGGCGTCCAGGCCGCGTGTATGCTGTTCCGCTTCCGCTTTGGTGACGGGACTACCCATTGGACTCCCTTGCTTGCGCGGGGTTGTCGGGCAAGGCGGCGACGCTTTCCCGCGTCGGGCGCATCCTGAGTGTCGGTGGTTGCGCGAGATCGATCCGGACGCCGCGAAACAGCGCTACGCGGCTTGAGACCGACTGTGCATCCACTCATGGATGTCGCGTCGCAGGAAGCGCCAGTGCTTCCCGATCTTCGAGGCCGGCAATTCGCCGATCCGCGCGAGTTTGTAGACGGTGGACTTGGGCACGCGGAGAAAGCGCGCCACTTCCTGAACCGTCATGATCTCGCCATCCGTTGTCGTTGCCTGAGTCGCGAGTGATGCTGAAATCGGATTATTCATAGTGAATAAATTATCGGCGCGCCCGATGGAAAACTTGAGGAGGAATTCGCGTCGAGCAGCGCGGCGGGTTTTCCGGTGTTATCGATCGGAGTGCGCCGCGCAATGCGGAAGCGGTTGAGGCTTAGGTTTGGAAGTTTTTCAGCCGATGAAGGACTCGATATCTACCGCCACGCATCAGGAACTTTGCGCAAATGGCCACGATCATCTCGATCGCGTCGGGAAAGGGAGGCGTCGGTAAGAGCGTCGTCTCGGCGAACCTTGCGCTGTTGTTGGCCAAGCACGGACAACGCGTCGTGCTGGCCGACCTTGATGTGGGGGGAGCGGATAGTCATATTCTCTTCGGTCTGCTGAATCCTCCGCTCACGTTGACCGACTTTCTCACTCGCCGCGCGGCGACGCTGTCGGAGGTCGCCCAGCCGTTATCCGCCCACAAGAATCTGCGCATTATTCCGGGCACCGGTGACACGCTGGCCACGGCGAACATGCCGTATTCGAAGAAAAAGCGGCTCATCAGAAGCTTTCAGGAGCTGGATACCGACATCATTGTCGCGGATATCGGCGCCGGGACCAGCTACCATGCCCTCGATTTTTTTCTCATGGCCGATCATCATGTCGCCGTCGCCACGCCTGACCCTACCTCGGTCTTGGACCTCTATCGCTTCATCAAGCTGGCGGCGATCCGCCGCGTGTTATCCTCGTTTCTTGCCCGTGACGCGATGGCTGAGGCCTTGTCTGACCGCGACTTCAGCAGCGTCGAAGAAGTGTTGGATGTGGCGGGAAAAACGGATGAAGCGGGACGCGGGATCGCCGAGACGGCACTGCGCACGTTTCAACCGGCCCTGATCCTCAATCGCGTCGCCGGACGCTCGCGTGTCAATGTCTTGCAGCTTCGGAAGCTCTTGAAGGAGTATGTCGGCGGCGACCTGACTCTCCTGGGGGAAATCCCGGACGATCCTGCCATGGAACGGGCCGTGCGCAGTTATCTGCCGGTCACGGAGCTGGAACCGGCGGCTCCGGCTTCGGTGGCGCTTGCGCACATCGCCGAGACTCTCCTGCAACGTATTGCAAGCTCTTCAGCGAAAGCTGCTTAATCCGTAGCGTAGGACTCTTCTCTTTCGGGAGAATGTCGGGGGTGAGGAACGAACGGCGTAGGGCTTTCCTCTAGTGTCCGGTATTCCGTCTGGCCCGAAGCCGTTCGGCTTGCGTCTGGATGATGTGGCGGATAATGTGCTCGTGATCATCCGTTGCCAGCTCGACGTATTGCGTCGCGATGAGATGGCCCGGCGCGCCGGTCAACGGCGACGTGCGAATGACCTTCGCGGTGGTATTGACGGGAGTGAAGGGCGGAAGAATCAGTTTCAGCGTCAACAGGTCCGATTGTTGGAACGGGCGCGGTGAGACGAAGCTGATCCCTCCCCCGCTGATATTCACTTCGGTCAGTCGCGCGATGGCGATGCTGTCGGGTTGAATATGCGCCATGCCGCGCAACAGCACCTCCATCAACCAATCGACTTTCATGATCCAAGGGAGAAACGGCGACGCCGCCAGCGTATCGCCTGCGCGCGCAAGCAGATCGGCGGTCGGTTTGCCGACGGCGGCTGCGATCATCTCATCGGTCAGCGGCGGCGTGTCCGGCTGGGGGGTGTCGGCCGATTCGCTCGTCAGGCGATACTCCATCAAGAGGTGATCGTCGACGCGGATCCACTCCCGGCGTTCATCCACGGCGAGGGAAGATTCTCGGAGCGACTGCGCGTGATTCATCGGGGGCCTGACTCTTTCTTGCCTATCCTAGGCGGCGACGCAGAGCGTGGCGGCCTGAACCGGAGCGAGCGGAATCGGCACGTGCGCGACCACCCGATTGCGCCCCAGCGCTTTCGCGTCGTAGAGCGCCGTATCGGCCGCGTTCACCCAATCCTCGACCGAGGCTATGGCCGGATTGCGCACCTCGGCGATCCCGATGCTGGCGGTCAGTCGAACGACGCCGTCCTCGACATCAAACACATGGGTCTCAATCAGGGCGCGAAGGCGCTCGGCTAACGGCTGGGCCTGCTCGATCGAGGTGTGCGGCAGGACGACGGCAAACTCTTCTCCCCCATATCGTCCGACCGTATCGACGTCGCGCACGGTGTCCGTCATCAATGAGGCCAGTTCTTTCAAGACGAGATCGCCGGCCGTGTGTCCCAAGCGGTCGTTCACGGTTTTAAAATAGTCGAGGTCCAGCATCATCAAGCAGGCGGGCGCCCCGTAGCGGAGGCCCGCTTTCAATTCACGCAGGAGCGGTTCATCAAGGGCGCGGCGGTTGAAGACGCCGGTCAGAGGGTCCCGCAACGCCATGTCTTGGAGATCCTGGTGGGCGTCGGCATTCCGTAACGTGAGCGACAGCGACGTGCCGATGGTTGCCAGCAACTGCTGTTCGTCCTCTGTGAAGGGCGGGGACCCTGCCCGTTGAACGTGCAGCGCTCCAATGGCGTGAGGGCCGATCGCCAACGGAATATCGTGTGTCGCATGCGCTTCTCGCTGCGGACGCGCGGGCATCGCATGTTCACTTCTCATCAACGGCACGCGACGCGAGCCGACCAGGCGCAGCGTGGTCGCGCCTGATGTGACCCGCTGGGGCGATCGCCCGAGTCGTCCGAGGAGTTGCGCCTTCAGCGTTTCTTCCCGCTCACGATGTCCGTCTTTCGACCACGTCCAGACGCGCTCCGGATTGGTTCGGACCAAGCCGATGAGGTCTGCCCCGGTGAGTGAGGGAACACCGGTAAAGAGAGCCTGAACGACATCCTCGGGCTTCAGGGATCCGGCCAGCGCCTGTGTCAATTGATTGAGTCCGGCCAGGCGCCGATTGAATTGCTTGAGGATATCGCGCTCATGGGCGAGGGACTGATTCGCGGTGGCCAGATCTCCGGAGAGGTTGCGGACTTCCAAGAAGGCTTGCCGGTTGTGTAACCCGCTCACCAGGGAATCGGTTATGCGCGACTGGGAACAGGGCCAATTCACATAGTCGAATGCGCCCTTGCGGAGAAGCTGTGCGACGGTGTCCGGTTTCTGGTTCCGTCCGACGAGAATGACGCAGAGGTCGCTCTGTCGATTTGCGACGGTTTCGAGAAAAGCCAGTGTGTCCGTGGTTCGGGCGCCCACCTGATAGACGATGGCCTGGATATCTGCGGTGCGGTCGGTGCCGAGCGTGCAGTCTCGTTTTGCGACGGGCACGAAGGCGAATCCATGCCGCGCAAGTTGAACCCAGCGCGCATCCCGATGCAGCGCGGGTGTCCCGACGAGAAGGATGCGCGAGGAACCGTCATGCGGTTGTGTGCTCACCTGGACCTCTTTGTGTCGTCGCGGTCATGTTCGGGACGTGCGGAGACTTGCTCATGCCGCACGCGAGCTTCCGCAGACACGGAGACGCGGTCGTCCCGCCGGCTGGTCGGCTCGGGCGTGTTTTCCGTCGGAGCCGGCTGCAGCGCGCGTTGATAGGTGCGAACCAGGTTATGTATCTGATGGACTTCGATCCCCATGTCGGTCCCTCCGGCGCGATGGTCAGATGTGCCGCTCAATCGTCCCTGAGTCCGAGGACATCGCGCCGTTCCATCGGCGCAGTCCCTGTATCCGCCGGCGAGTCTGGGCGGCTTCGTCAAGCAGCGAAGCCAATCCGGCCTGGGCTATCTTGATCTGTTCTTCAATCGTGCGATCCACAGTCAGCACACGCGCCAGTGTCTCGGGGGAAAGGGCTTCCTGGGAGAGAAGTTTCTCGCGCTGTCGATAGTAGCCATCGACACGATCCCATTCCCCCCTGGCCGCCGCGGCCCCCGCCGCCTCCGTCACGCTTGCAATCGTCTGAAGGTCCATGTCGGAGTCCTGCTGCATGATGTCAGCGTGACAGCGCCAAAGGCGCTTGCTGTTGGGCCGCCACTTCCCTCCAGGCTTCCCGCAGGGTCGAGAGACACCGGACCGGACCATCGAGTTTACGGCTCACGTGTTTGGCATTGGCCTCAACCAGCTCGGCCAGCATATAGTCGTAGAGGCGATGCAGCGATTTGGCAATCTCTCCCCCCTGCTCGTAATCAAGGACACTGTCGAGCTCCCCGACAATGGAAATCGCTCTCCCGAGAAAGCGGCCTTTGTCAGGAAGATTGTTCGATTCAATGGCCCGCCGCGCTAATTCAATGGATTGAATGGCGGCATCATAGAGCAAGACCACCAACTGCACGCGAGAGGACGTCAGGATCTGAGTTTGCTGATACTGCCGGGCGTATTGTGCGACCATAAAGGTGTGTCCCTTACTGCGTCATGAGGTCAGTTCCCACCGGACGAATTGGATTGCAATGAACTGCTTTGGCTTTGGAGGCGTCTGAGGAGTCCATCCAGCGCCGCATATTGCGCCTTAAGCCGTTCTTCATATTTGGCGACGGCATCTTCTTTTCTGAGAATGTCCGCGGAGAGATTGGTAATTTGCTTGGCGAGTCCGTTCTTTCTTAATGTGAGTTGACCGGAGGCGACATTGGTCAGTGAATCGACTGCGCTATTGAGCAATTGGGCGACCCCGGCGCTTCCGGTCTGATTGATAAACAAGGTCCGGACATTGCTGTAACTCGCACTCAAGGCGCTATCGAGCTTCGCTTCATCGACGGTGACGGTCCCCTCTCGGTCTGTCTTGAATCCCAATGCTCCGACGGTATTCAGGGAGCCCGCGCCGGCTATAGAGGAAGACAACGCCGTACGAATCTGGGAGAGGACTCCGCGAGCGGTGGGTTCTCCGAAAAAGTTGCCGCCCTTTTTTGTGACCGTATCGTACGTCGTCCGCTCGTTGATATACTTGAAAACTTCGCTATAGGCGGTCGCCAGCCCTTTGATATTGTCCTTCACGGCAGTGACATCGCGGATCACATTGACTTGAACGGTTGACGTCCCGGTGGTCTTCAGCAATGTGAGGGTGACGCCGGCGATGGCGTCGGAGATGGCATTGGTGCTTCGTGTCACAGTGACTGGATTCAGCGCAGGGTCTCCGACGACGGCAATGGCATCTTGGGCTGCTTGCAGCGTATCGCTGCCGCCGGTCCCGCTGCTGTTCAGGAAATCCAATGTGGTATTGTCTGCGACAATGGTGATGCCGTTGGAGGCTCCGGTGGTCGTAGACGTGAGGACGAGCCGATAGGCCGGAGTCGTATCGGTCCCGGTGTTGATGATCGATGCCGTAGCGCCGGCGCCGAGATCATTGATCGCGCTTTTGAGATCTTCCAGCGTGGCGGTGTTGCTGAGCGTCACCGTTTGATCGGCTCCGCTGCCGATTTTGAAAATAAAGGAGCCGGAGGCGCCCCCGACGATATCGGTCGTCGTTGTGGCCACGGTTTTGGCGGCCTTGTTCGTGATCTGGTTGGACTGCGCGAGTTGGGTGATCTTGATGGAGTACGTGCCCGATGTGGCAGTGGATGAGCCGACGGCGCTCAACGCACTGGTATCGGACACGCTCGTCGTCGTCCGGTCGAAGGAGGTCGAGAGCCGCAGCTTGTCCGCGGCGCCCTGAAGGGCGATCAATTTCGTGCTTAAGGTCGCGTAGTCCGTCGACTTGGAGCTGACGGCTCCCTTTTTTTCGGTCAGGCGGTCAACCGGCAGGCGCGCGAC
Organism: uncultured Nitrospira sp.; assembly: GCA_964635345.1. Taxonomy (GTDB): domain Bacteria; phylum Nitrospirota; class Nitrospiria; order Nitrospirales; family Nitrospiraceae; genus Nitrospira_D. The sequence continues at coordinate 74,504 of CAZWOX010000002.1, read as the reverse complement.
CTTCACCAGTTGATCCACCACTTGACCGAAATCGAGTCCATTCCCCAGCCCGCCGAAACTGATCGTCGCCATGTCTCGTTTCCCTCACGGGCTCAAGCCTGTTCTTCGAGAAGGAAGCCTTTTGAGCTGTTGAAGAATTTCGCCAGTTCAAGCACTGCTTTCGGCGGGAACTGGCGGATCACTTCTCCGGAATCTTTTTCGATGACTTTGACGACCACCCGGTCGGTCGAATCATCGATTTCAAACTTCAGGTTGGTGTCGTGCGTTTTTATGTCTTCACTGACCTTCGCCACCGCCCGTTCGAGGGTTGCCCGATCGATCGGGCCGGTTGGCGTGTTCTCGGTATCAGTCTGCGTCCGTGCGGCAGCCGGCTGTTGTGCCGCTGCATGATCCGGTTCACCCCCGCGGGCGGGTGTGGTCAGGAGATCTGCTTTGCCGGTTACTGGTGTAATCATGGCAGCCTCCGTGTGAACCTTGGGCGAGGACGGCCGCTCACCATGAGCGGCCGTCCACCCCGATTATTACCTCTGCAGCAAGGCCAAGGCCTGTTGCGGCAGGTTATTGGCCTGTGCCAAGACCGAGATGCCGGTTTGCACCAGAATCTGGTTCTTGGTGAACACCGACGTTTCATAGGCGATATCCGCATCGCGGATGCGCGATTCGGCGGCGGTGAGGTTTTCGCTCGTCACCTCCAGATTCGCAATCGTCGCCTCAAACCGGTTCTGGATCGAACCGTATTCGGCGCGGGCGGTCGCGATGGCGCTGATCGCGCTATCGATGTTCGACAATGCGCTGGTGGCATTGGCTGACGTGGACACGTTCACCGAACTGATGCCCAGTGACGATGTCGTGATGTCGTTCAGATTCAAGCTGAGTGTGTTGCCTGATCCGCTGCGGAACCCGATGGCGATCGAGAAGCTGATGGAGCTGCCGCTCGTCAAGGCCTGGCCGTTGAATTCGGTCACCTGCGCGATACGATCGATTTCCGACCGCAACGCCACGAACTCCTGATCGATGTACGACCGTTCGGTATTGCCGACCGTGCCGCTGGCGGACTGCGAGGACAACTCCCGAAGACGCGACAGGAGATTGCCGATCGTCGCCGCGGCGCCGTCGGCGATCTGCGTCAAGCTGATTCCGTCCGAGGAGTTGCGGACTGATTGATTGATGCTGCGGATCTGCGCCCGCAAGGATTCGGATAAACCGAGTCCGGCGGCATCGTCCGCGGCTCTGGTAATCCGAAGGCCGGAAGAGAGGCGCTCGACCGAGCGTCCCAATTGGTTGGTGCTGGCCGACAAGTTTCTCTGGGCAGAGATTGATGCCGGGTTGTTGTTGATAATTAATGCCATGGATGCGTCCTCCTTGCCGACTGCTGATACTGTCCTTGTCTCGCCTCCGCGTCCGTGCAGAAGCGCCTTACCCTTCTACGCCTAGAGAGCGGTTGCATCCCTTATCGGTGGATGTCGCTGAGACTTGAGAGGCCCGAAGGAACAACGGTCAACCGCACGGGTCGGCAGAAACCGGCCGTAATGAGCACGCCGGTCATCCTACGACTCCAACCTGGGCGCAAGCTCATATTCAAGGAGATCGGCCACGCGAATGAGGTCTCGTTGGGCGCGCGCCTCCAGCAACGCTTGAACCCAGGGGGTCATGGCGCGATCGGGATGCGTCTTCGCGGGCTTGGATTCCACCAGCTCGAGATAGTCGGCCAGTTTGCCGAGCCATGCATCCAATGACGCAAGCCGTTCGTCTCCCATGCGGATATGCGAGGCGAGCTCCTGGGCTTCATTGCGGAGGAGATCGGCGTAATGCTGAATCGTCGACGCGGCGCCGCGCATCACCTCATCCATAGTTTGAGAAACGGCTTGGAGATGAGCAAATCGCGCGATGGGCTCACCTAAGAAGGCCGAGTCCAAATCGCGATCTGTAATGGTGCGCCGATCCACGGTCAGGGACGTGATCAGGCGTGAGCGGGCATGGGCTTTCTCGCTGATATCCGCCAACACGTCGCCCAGGCTGAGCGCTTCGACGACTTCCCACTGATCTTGATCGAGCATGACATGCATGACGTCTCTCCTTCTTGACTGCGCGGGATAGGCTGGAGTCATCCGGCCGCTATCCCGCATGGGCGGCTGAGGAATCGGTGAATATGGCCGATCGCCGCAATGTGGACTTCAAGGGACTCTGAATCAGATGTCGATGGATCTCTGTGAGATGCCGCCTCCATTGCCGGTACGCCAAGGCATGATGCCGGGCCATACGATCGAGTCCCCTGACATGATCATGGTGAATGGAACGCACAAAGGAGGTCGTCACCGGGGAACTGGCGATATGGGCCATCCCCACAAGTACCATGCGCTCGCGCAGCGCAGTTTGTTCCCGTTGAAGAGCCTGCAATGAACCGGGTGTTTGCGCCGCCTGTGCGGCTGCCTGCACAATGGCATCGGCTTGACGGCAGAGTCGCTCTATGTCCGGCATCATGCCGGCCAGATGTTGCGCCGCAGCGGCGGCATTCTGAGGCAGGGTCGAGTCCGCCGGGATACGGCTGGCGGTGTGGGTCAGTGTTTCATACCAATAGCGTCTCCAATACCGGCTATACCAGTCGAGGTCTGAGGACTCTTCCGTTCCCACCGCGCAATAGCTTCCCAACTGATCTTCGTCGACGGACGAGCGATAGAGCCGGTAGCCGGGCGCGGCCGGGGGGCACTCTCCCTTGGCCAGCACGTGCAAGAGCAAATCCGCCACCATGGCCACCGGAAGGCGATCCTTGCAGCTGTGATGGGCGCACACCTGATCGAATCCGCAGGGGGCGCATTCAAGCTCCGGCTGCACGACCCAATGCCCAGGTCCATAGGGACCGGTCTCTCGGAAATCCACATGTCCGACGGAAAGGTCGATCACAGGCACCTGCGCTCCGACGGCCAGGTGCATCGGACCGGTGTCGTTGGTTAAGAGGAGACGACATTCCGCGAGCAGGCCCACCAACTGCTCCAGCGTCGTGTGTCCTGCCGCATTGAGGACGGGATTGCGTCCTCCGGCCTCCCGATAGATTCGTGCGACCTGGGCGATGGTGTCTTGTTCGGCCGGGGTTCCAATGAGGACGATTCCACCCTTCCATCCGGCGCTCAGGTGCGCCAGCGCGCGACCGAAATGCTCGGGTCGCCAGGCTTTCATCGCGTCGCTCGCCCCGGCTTGCACCGCAATCCACTCGTGAGACGTTTCCGGCGCAGCGGTGAGAAAGCGTTGTGCCCATTCGCGCGCGGCCGTCGTCACTCGCACCGACAATGGCGCGTAGGCGCCCGGCCCGCTTCCTCCCAATGCGTAGACATCGACCAGATTGAATCGATTCAAGGCGCGGAAATGATGCATGTCGGTGAAATACGCCATCCAGGGATTCTCGATCACGCTCTCCCCGTCCCAGGCGCATCGGGCGCCGCGGATATCCGATGCGCCGATGTACGAAGCCAATAACGCGCTCGGACGATTGAAGGTGAGGTTGATGATGCGATTGTAGCGTCTGTCCACCAAGGGGCGAGCCCAGGCGGCGAGGTCCGCATAGAGCGCGGCGGCGCTCTTGACGGCCGCGCGGCTGTCATCGATCAGGGCATGGAAGTCGTAGGCGATAATGTCTCGGAGCCCAGGCAGCAAGGACGTGACGGCGGCAAACCGGCGGTCCACGATCACATCGACCGCCACGCCCGGCCATTCTTCTTGCAGCCTGGACAGCAAGGCTCCCATTTGGACCAGGTCGCCCATCCGCGTGATGTTGAGGATCAGCGCCTGCCGGTTCATACCAAGTCCCTGGTTTCAGTTCGATAACTTTCCAGCATGAGAATGAGCAGATCTTCGCGGCTGAGTTCTGTGCGGGGCCCGCGGGCGCGAATCTGCGCCGCCAGATCCTTCAGTTCGACCCGCTGATCGGGCGCAAATCGGCGTAACATCGGGACCAGTTCAGACGGCGTGGTCGTCTGCGCGGCAAGAACCTCCGCGGTCCGCTCTCCTTGCAGGATCGAACCCAACCGATCCGGCTCCCGCATGCCTAATTCGGCCAGAAGGTCTTTCATGCGATGTTCGTAGGTATGCTGCCTCAAGACCCGCCGGCGGGCCGCGTCGGCGATGGTCCGGCGTCCGACCGGATCTCGAAGCCAGGTCCTGATCAGGGACGGCACCTCGTCGATGCTTCCGAAATCGACGATCTCGTCTTCGGTAAAGCACTCGGGAAGGAGCGCCCGTTGATCGACGAGTTGGAAGGCGCCGGCGGCGGCCAGTTCAAACGTGCGGGGATTCACAAAGTCTGCCGCCGGGTCCAGTCCCTCGCCGGTATTCGAGTGGAGATTCAAATTGATGGCCGCCGCGTTGAATACTTTGAGGCAGGTATCGGTGTCGATCCGCGCTCCGTGCCGTTGTAAGACCGGCGCCATCGCATCGGCGCCCTCCCATTCATTTCCCCACACTTTGAATGTCCAGTCCTTGCCGATCCAACGAGGGAGGACGGCTCGGCGATTGGCATATCCGGCGCCGACAAACGACAGATCCGATCCGAATTCCAGTTGCTCGTTCATCGTCAACGTCAGAGGGCGATGCGCGGATGGATCTGCGGCCATGGGGAGGTAGCTGACATGCGGCGCGCCGGCCCGCCGGAGGGCGTCGTGACAGTTCTTTTGTTGGATGGTGAACCAATAATCGTATCCGGGAGCGAGTTGTTGCCAGTACGTCAAATGCCGATAGTTTTCGACGAACCACATGGCCGTGATGAATTTCTTCCGTCGCAGATGTTCCAGGGCGCCGAGCGACAGGGGCGCTTGCGCCATAGCCAGGACGAGATCCGGAGGATCTTCCGCGAGCTCGGTCAGCGTTCCCATGCTGAGCACATCGGCAAAGCGGCTTTGCATCGAGAGACGATGGCGGGGATCGCGGAATGCATTGAACCGCTCATAGCTGGCGTGATGGATACTGTGGTCCACCCAACTCACCCGGTGCCCGAGGGATTCAAGGGCCCGTACGACGTATCCGGTGATCGGCAATGAGCCGCCATAGATCGGCCCTACGACGGCCACATGCAGACGTCCATGCTGCCTGGTCGCGAGCAGCCGGCGGAGCTCCGCATCGAGGGCTTGGTGTTGTGCGGCATACGGGCGCGCCGCCGGCGCGTAGGTGAAGAAGCGGAGCGGGGCCGATTTGGATGCGAGCTGCGTCGCCATTTCATCGGTGCCGCCCCAAATCCATTCAATGGTGTTAAACCAGGGGCCCAGAGGGCGGACAGCCAGGGCATCCTTGAACGCTGCAATGTCGGCGATCACGACGGCCAGTCGAGCGCAGGCGGGCTTTGATGCGACTAAAGCCTCGATGTGATAGAGGAGTCCCGCGCCCAGCACCACCCCCAGCTCTCCGGCGCGCCATTCCTTGGCTTGCAGGGCGGCCCATGATCGGGCTTCCTTTCGCGGATCGTAGGCGCTGTGAATCCATTGCCCGTCTTGCGTCGCAGACGGACTGCCCTCTCGGGACGAAACGATGGCGAGTACTCCTCCGGCGCTTTCTGAAACCGCAGCAACCAGGTCCGGAAAGGTCTTTCGAATACCGTCGAGGTGTGCCTGTAGCAGATTCATACGCTCCTCATGCCGGCATGGCTGGTGACAGCTCCTGCCACAGGGCTTCGCGTTCCTGGGGCGGCGCGGTCACCTGCCCGGCTTCGCAGTAGTATGTTCCCCAGCGATCGGTGTGGCTGGTCCACTGTGACCAATGGGGCTGTGATCGAGGGGATTCATTCAAGAGCGCATCAAGGGACGGTTCGATGGGCCAATGGGCCGGCGCCACGGACACTCGATCTTCACTCTGGGCTTGCCAAATGCGGTGCCCTGCACCATAGGGGCCGGTCTCGTGGACCCGGGCTTGCGCGAAATACCACCCAAGGGTCGGGGTGCCGGCCGCGGCGGCCAGATGCAAGGGGCCTGTATCTGAGCCGATGACGTGATGACAACGGGTGAGTGTTTGCGCCAGCTCATGAATGGTGGTTTGTCCGGTGACGTCCCAGATGCGTCCGAGGATCGAGGGCGGCAGCGTCTGTTGGATGTCCCGCGCGCGCTCACATTCCGCTCCGTGGCCGATCAAGACGACACGGCCTCTTGGGAGAATGCTCAGAAACCGCACAATCCATGTGCGCCAGACGTCGACCGGCACCAGGCGGGCCGGATCCCCTGCTCCGACAATGATCCCGACCCAGGGCCCGCCGCCTCGCCCGATTTGTTCCAGGTTGCGCGAGGGGGAGACAAGCGGCGTCGAACAGCGCGGAGGCGTTCCGGGAGGAAGGAGCCCGCACATGCCGCAAAACGCATCCGACAAATGAATGCGGTTGGATCGGCGCGTCCGCGCAATTTCCCGGACATAGGCCGCCCAGGGTGTCAGCCGCTCACTGAGCGGTCCCTGGGCGAGCGGTCCGACGCACTCTTTCGCCAGGAGCGTACCGGCGACGACGGCGCGGGTGTGCTGATTGAGAACGAATGCCCGATCGTAGAGGTGTGGACACAGGGCGGCAAGCTCTTGCTCGATTTCCTTCCGCTGGTCCGGCTGGATGCCCTGTGTGGCGCGCGCCGCCCAGCGATGCCATCTGGCTCCGTCCCATCCGATCGCTCGATCGAGTCCGGGAATCAGCGTTCCAATGTCTCGAAGCGGATCCGGACAGAGGAGGTCGATGGTGTCGCAAGGACATTGCTTCCGCAAGGCGGTAATCATCGGCATCGTTTGCACGAGGTCGCCGAGTCGCGCCAGTTGTATGACAAGCGTTCTGGCCATGCTCTCCTAGGCGCTGGACACATTCATCGCCAAGAGGCTTTCTTTTGCCGCGATGGCCTGCTCCAGCTCGACCAGTCCGTCATAAGACGGCGCCAAGGCTCGAAGCCGGTCGTATTCATGATGCGCCGCTTCCACCTGCTCGGCTCGTAGTAACACACCGGCGTAGGCGAACCGGACCGACAAATCACTGGGGTTCCGCGCGAGGAAGTTGCGCAGTTGAACGCTCAACTCGCGCCAGCGGTTTTGTGCCGTCCCGGCCCGCAGCAGCCAATGAATCACCTCGGCGTCATCGGGGTTTTCGGCCAGAACCCGCAGAAAGGTTTGCCAGGCCCCCTGCGGATAGGCGCGCCCCATTGAGGCCATGCCGATGCCCATGAGGCACTTCTTGCGGTCGGCGCCTTGGTTGAGCGCGGTGGTAAAGGCGATTTCAGCCTCGCGGTATTGTTCCCGCTGCATATGGAGGATAGCCCGAAGGAGCAGCGCCTCAGCATGGGTGGGATATTGCTTCAGCAATGCGTCGACGCGGCTTGAAGCCATCGACAGTTGACCGGCAGTGAGTGCGGCGCGAATCTCCTCCAGCTCGCGAAATGCCGGATCATTGAGGCCGGCAACCCGGCGTCGATACTCCTCCGCAATGTCCGGAAGTTTCATGGCCGTCGCAACGGAAGCCGCCCATTGCAGAATGGACGAGTCGGCCGGCCACTCCGCATGCCGCCGCAAGACAGCTTCAACCGCGGCCAAGTCCCGGTGATGCGCCGCCCCTTGCATGGATGCGACGAGAGCCCAGGCCTGCCGCTCTTCACTCGTGTCGAGCAGATGCAGTTCGTACGATGAGATGCCGTTCTTCTCCACCGTAATGGCTTTATAGCCATCCCCTACGTAGATGCTGTCGTCATCGACCAGCCACCAACAGCGCCCCCAACGCTCCTGTAAGCGGCGCGCGTTCGCCTGGTCGTGTTCTTTGCGGCCCGGCGTTTGGCTTTCCAGGTGATACAACACGCTGCGCGGCTGGTAGACAATGCGGCCCTGCTTCTCCCGTACTTTCAGGCAGAGATCGACATCTTCAAAACCATTGAAGAACCCCTCATCGAAGCCGCCGAGTTCCGCAAAGACCGAGCGACGGATCAGGAGACAGGCGGCGGTCACGGCGTTCAGTTCCCGCCGTTTGTTGACTGCGGGGTGGTCTCCGGCAAGGTCCTTGTAGATATGGTAGGGCGTCAGGTTGTTCCGATCGATGGCGACGCCGGCGTGTTGCACTGTGTCGTCTTGATACAGCAGTTTGCTGCCCACGACGGTGACATCGGGATCGCTCTTCACTTCATCGACCAGCGCGCTCAGCCATCCTTTGAGCGGAATCGTATCGTTGTTCAGAAATACGAGGTACTCGCCTGTGGCGACAGCCGCCCCCTGGTTGCAGGCCTTGGCAAATCCCAGGTTCTCGTTGTTGGTGATGATCCGGACATCGCCACCCAGCGACGCGAGAAATTGAGGCGTGCCGTCCGTCGAATGGTTATCAATGACGATCAGTTCGAATGACACATCTTCGGTGGCCGGACCGAGTGCGATGAGACATTGACGGGTGAGTTCGACCTTGTTCCACACGGGGACGATGATGGAACACGCAAAGTGCTTGCGGGCTTGGGCACGCTTCAGGTCCCGGAGGTGGTTCTGCTGCCCTTCGAACACGGTAGGGTATTTGACTGCATAGGGAGCGTACTTGCGATAGATAATTTCCGTGGTTCTCAGAAAGGCATCCCGGGACCGGCTGGTCATCGAGGAGCCGTCGGTGCGCCAGGTGAATTCGGCGGTTGTCTTGGGGATATGCATAAAGGGATAGCGGGTCGCCATACGGATCCAGAGATCCCAATCCTCATGGACAAAGAGACTCTCGTCGAACCCGCCGACCTCATCCAGGCACGCCCGCGCATGCATGACGCAAAGGACGGGAATGTAATTGCCGATGAGGAGCTGGTGGGGGTTAAACTCGTCCGCATAGGGCTGGTCACGGGCGATTTCGGAGATCGTCTCGCCGACGATCTGTTCATGGACTCGCCAGGCATCGGTATAGGCCACTTTGCACTCACCGGTCTCTAATTGAGTGACCAGCGTGCGGAGATGATTCGGAAGGAAGCGATCGTCGTCGTCGAGGTAACACACATACGTTCCCGTGGCGTGGCGGAGGCCGGTATTGCGTGAGGCTGCCAGCCCTCTGTTCCGATCATGGTTGATCAGAGTAATGCGTCCGTCATCGTTCAATGCGGCGATGACCGGTTCGACGGGCGTGGCGCCGTCGTTGATCACGATGATCTGGAAATCTTGGTAATCCTGAGCGAAGACACTGGCCAGCGCAGTCCGGAGGCGGTCGGGCCGATTATACGTCGGGATGATGACGCTGACCGTGGGCGTCCGATTCACCGCCTGGCGCCGGACGCGAGAATCTTCCGCCGCTCTCTGCGCTATCCAGACCTGGTAGATCGGCAGCAGATTCAACGTCTTCAAATCATGCGGGGTGGGAGCCGGAATGTAGCGAAGGTTCGGGATCTCGACGTAGATCCGTTCCAGCCCCAACGGTGTCAGACCCTGGGCTATAAAATGTTGCTCAAGATGCTGTTCAGTAATCCAGTCCTCGATCGGCTGACAAGGGGGCGAGATGGTTTTCCAGCGTTCCCACATTTCTCCCCGGGGAGTGGTGAGGATGACATACCCCTCCGGGGTCAGCAGTTGTTTGATCTCGTCCAGAAACGCCCGTTTCTGCGGATCCGGCACATGTTCGATCACTTCGGAGCAGAGCACGACATCGTAAGGGGCAAAGTCCGGCCGTTTGAGGACTGTCTCGGCCGTGCCTGCCTCGAAGCGAATGTGGGGAAACATCTTGCGGGCGTGATCGATGACTCCCGCCACCGGCTCAATACCCTCAACGGTCCCGTATGGTGATGCCAGATTGCTCAGCCATCCTCGTCCGCAGCCGACCTCAAGTATGCGGAGGGTGCCATCAGGATGAGCCGTCTTGAACCGGCGGAGAATGTATTCCATGAAGCCGGCGATCTTCGACCATCGTGCGGCTTCGTCCTGATTGGGTTCGGGTGTTGACCACGCCTGGCTCTTGACGAACATGTTGACATAGAACTGATCCTGATCCATTCGGTCCTCTTGTGATGGTGTAGCACGGATGTGCATTGGGAGTGGTGTGTCAGATGGGATGCCCGACTGTGTACTCGCTCGTGACGGGGCTGGATGGTTTGTGTCGCTTTGTGGCTGCGGTGGCGATCCGGCGGCCATGAGCGAACGGAAGCGGGACCGCAAGTCGTCACGTGTGCGGGCAATTGCGTCCGGTGTGTCAAAGGATTGTGAAAGGTGACCGTCGTGAACCAATGAGACCCATCCCGCGAGGATGCGCTCCCACTGAAAACAGCTTTTCCAATGTTCATAACCTGCATGGGCCAGCTCGGCACAATACTCCGGGTGTGCCATCAACCGTTCGACTGCCGACCGGAATTCGCTCAGGGGAAGGATCAGCCCGCCGGCCTGCTCGTTGGCTGTTCCACAGCCGTGCGTCGCCATCCATGGCCGCTGCATACTCATGGACTCTAAAATGCAGAGCGGAGAAACTTCGGCTTCAGAGGAGAGCACCACGAGATTCGCAGCTTGAATCGCTGCGGCTGCGCCCTCTCGATCGAGTCCCGGAATATAGAGTACGTCGGGGCGAGTCGAGAGCGCGCGTTGCACTTCCGCAACGTAGTCGGTTTCGTGAGTCGGATGGCCGACCATGGCAAGCATGGCCCTTGGCGGTAAGTTCTTCAGCGCGTCAAGTAGGCCAAGATGGTTCTTGACTCGATACAGATTGGCTACGTGCACGATGAGGAAACGATCTGCTCCAATGACGTACTTCTGTCTGAAGTCGAAGGACGGCGTCAGTGTGGTTGTACCGTTCGGGATGGTGGTGGCCGGAATCCCCGTCTCCCGACAGAGGCGGGCCTCGAGCGTGTCATGTCCGAGCGCGATGATGGCCGTCGTTTGTTCCATCAATTGTTTCAAGAGCAGGGTGACGACAGGTCGTTGCTGGATGAAGTCGTAGCCTTCCTGGTTGATGGTAGGCTGGAATAGGATGCGTCGGTTCTTCAGGTCCTGTAGCTCTAGGATGGCGTAGAAGAACGCATTCATGGGTGAGCCCAGCAGGATACAGGTGTCGTAGCGATTCGACCCAACCAGGTGCTTCACCTGGTTGGCTGCGGTAGGAATACCATTCGTCATTTGGTCAGGAGGCGCAACCTGGATGATGTCGATGCCTCGATGGGTATCCATATTTCGTTCGGGATGGTCATAGCAGGCGACCGCCACATGGAATCCTGCGGCAATGAGACCCGCTCCAAGATCCTCTGCCACCGTTTCCACACCACCGACCGACGGCCAGAAGTACGGCGTGACGATCAGCACCCGGCGTGTTGAATCGGGAAGCTGCGGCTGCAGTTCGGCTTGAGATTGGTTCTGCGGTCGAGCGGTCCGCGCTGTTACAGAGGACTGAGTGGGCACAGCGGCGCGAGTCCACCGGACTTGCTCGAAAGGAATCGGTGGATTGTGCAGCGGAGCTGCAGTAAGACTGGGATCATACGTTTGGGAGACCGGCGGGGTCTTTGTGAAGAGCCGTCCGAAAACCTCCAGTTCTTTCAGATTGTACAGGCGCGCATCTTTTTCTCGATCCGCGACCCTCGGCGCATCGATGATGCCATGCGTGGCTCCGAGCAGGGCAAATAATTGGAGAATGTCGCCGGTCTCGCGAAACTTGTGGGCTTTCCGGTGGATATCCGAAGTCAAAAGATTCCATTGCCGGATGTCCTTTTCGTACATCGTTTTGTAGCGGCGGTAGATGGTTTCCGGCGTATAGCGAGTTCCGTGGCGTCCCAAGGTATCGGGATGGAGAATCCAGCGAATCCCCTGCTCGCCCATCTGGTCGAGCAGATTCATTTCGCTGGCTTTCACATCGCGGAACGACAGCCGTTTCATCAACTCCGTCCGGTAGATCTTGATGCCTTGGATCGGGCATTCCCGGTCCTCGTCATAGAGATGGAAGCAGATCATGCCGACTTCAGCCGGCGCCTGCGTCATCGCCTGCTCCATCCGTCCGACGGCATCGGGATGCAGGATCATGTCCTCATCGACCTGGATGAAGTACGGGGTGCGGCAACGCCGAATCATTTCTTGAGCTGCCGCGTTGAAGGGATGGACATGTTCGATGAGCTCGACCTGAAATGAGGTCGAATTCTGCGCGTCGATGGCTTTCTTGCAGTCGTCAAAGACCAGGTCGCCGACCGTGAGGATAAAGACGGTGACGTTCGGGGTTGCGTGCGGTGTCGACAACGGACGCATGAGCACTTCCTCTTTGAACCTGGGCTAGAGTATGAATCCTTTCCTTTTCTCTTCAAGCACTGTGCCACGCTTTGCCGGTGGACGGAGGGGAGAAAATACGTAGATTGGCCCAGAGCTGAGGAACGGTCAGAGGTCGAGGAGCCGGGCAGGCCATTCTTGCCTAGCAGATCGGTAGAAATGATGCGGTCAATGTTCAGGGGACGGGGGCTAGCCGATCCTCTACCTGCGCAAAGACTCTGCAACCGCTGCGTTCTGGTTCATGCTGGATGGCGATCTCTGCAACTGTGCCGCAAGTGAGTCGCGGAGACGGAAAAGCGACGTATGGTCGGGGGCCATCTGCTGAAGAATCAGGTATTCCCGTTGCGCAGCTCGGGTGTCTTCCAGTTTGACCTGAATGGTGGCGAGCAGGAGTCGTGCGCTGAAATCGGCGGGATGTTTGGTCAGAAACCGGGACAAGATGGGCACGAGCCGGTCCAACCGTCCAAGTCGCCCGCTGAGCGTGACCAGGGGATCAAGCGCCTCCTGGCGCCCGGGATCCGCAAGGAGGACTTCTTCGTACCAGTCCCATGCCTGCTCAGATTGGTCGGCCGCCCGATGAATGGCGGCCAGTCGTAACGCAGCGTCGATGCCTCCCCCCCGGCGCACACTGGTTTCCATGAGATCGCAGGCAAGCGCATAGTTCTTTGCCATAAGTTCCAGTTCGGCCTGGAGCAGCCAGCCCTGCCAAGACGGCCGCGAATTGGCCCGCAGGAGTCGTTCGACGTGTGGGAGGTCGCGTGCATGCAGGGCGGCTTGTACGGCTTGCACCAGCGTGCGGTCGGCTTCGTCGTTGTTGAGGTATGGGTTCCTGGGGTTCGACACTGGGACCTCATGGATACGGTCGGCCGCGAGCATCGCGGGCGAAGGGATGGGCCGCGTCTCAACAGATGGCTCGAGTGCGGCGGTTTCTGCGCGGTCGTGGCCGTATCGTGGTCGCTTCCCGGTCTGAATCCACTGCAAGACCTGGCGCGCGCGAAGCTCCGCGCTGTGATGCCGGCGGAGTGTCGTTCTGGCCTGCTCGGCGACGGCCAGGCCGATCTGTGGGTTGGCCAGGACATACTGAATCCGTTCGACGACAGCGTCCGGTTCATTTCGACAGAGAAGAATATCGACCCCGTCCCGAAAAAGGGCCATCGTCCTGGGGCGGTCCGGATAGGTGGTCGAGATCACCGGCCGGCCGGCCGCCATCGCTTCATGCACACGGCCGGAGTAGGACTGAAAGACGCTCGGCAGGCTGATGTGTACGGTCCATTGGCGTAGCTCCTCTTGCCAGTGAGCGCATAGCCGTTCTCGAATGTCTCGGTAGCGAGCAATATGCTGATCCAACTCGCGCACGGTGGGAACAGCGCCTTGAGCCAGCCGGTCCTCCGCTCCGATCAGACACTCGTTAAAGGCACGAGGAAGATCGGTATAGTCTTCCGATACCGTCGTCGGCCGATGAAGGAGGTTCGCCAATGGCGGATGCTCAAAATATGGCCGTCTGCGGGTGTGGGGAAGTCCATAAAATACGGCCTGCGGGCGAGCCGGCGGAAGCAGCGGAGCATTGATCCAGCGTGTCGGGACCGCCGTCGGATGCCACAGCGCGTTCGCCCATCCCCGTGCGATCAGTTCTTCTTCATCCCGTTCGTCGCTGACGAGCATATGCGTGACATAGCGGAGTTGCCGGCGGAACATTGTGTGGATGCCAATTCGTGAGTCTTGACGCTCCCCGTCGGTAAAGGCCATCGATTCCGTGAGCAGCCCGACGCGGACAGGGGCTACCGTCGTCAGCCATTCGAGAAAGGCTGTCGTATAGTGGCAATAGTGCAGCCAGAACCAGACTTGGTCGAAGTGTTGTCCTGCGCAAAGTGTCCGTGCGTGCCGGAGCCATGATGTCGGCGCGCAATCGGGAGTGGCGTCGTGCACTGGAATGATGGTGCATTGTGCGCCGGCAGACTCAAGGCCTTCGACCAGCCCGAAGTTCGAGTAATAACACCAGCCTTTGGCTTCAGACCATGGCGGATTGTCCGGCATCAGAATAAGGATGCGGGGCGGCCGATCTGCCGAATTGTGCGGGGCTTCCCTGCTCGATGGCTCCCATCGCGCGTCAACGATTCGCGGGGGATCCTTCCGGACGTCCGCACGATCCAGGGAGCGACACGATATCAGAGCCGGCGAAGATGATTGCTGCGCATATTCCGGCAGCCGGCCTGATGCGAGCCATTCGAGAGTCTGGTGCAGCCGACCCTCGGATGTATGTAACCGCCGTAGTGTTCTCCGCGCGTTTTCAGCGAGCAATTCTCCAAAGCCAGGGTCGCGCAGCAGACGGTCGATGTGACCGGCGAGCTCATCGGGGGAATCCGGGGAAAAGAGCAGGATCTCTTTGCCCTCTTCGAAGAGTGCCAGGTTTCGGGGATGGCAGGGAATCCGCCAGGAAATGACCGGGCGGCCTGCGGCGATGCCTTCAAATACGCGCCCCCCGTAGAATTGCGCAAGACTGGGCAGGTTGACGAAGGCGGCCCACCGCGGGAGCCCCGCCATCCATTCGGTAAATTCGCCCAGACGAATCTTTTGGAGCGTCTCCGCATATTGCGTGACAGCCGCTTCATCGATGGAACCGTGGCGCAGGCGGAGTGCGGCCCGTTGCTGCAACTGGTCGAACAGGCGGTGGTACTCGGTCGGCGGGCCTGCCTGGGGGAAGACCAGTCTGGAACGCAAGGCCTGATTCTGCATCCACCGTTCACGCGATCCATAGGGTGTCCCGTGGAAGACGGCGTGCGGCTCCGCCGGCAGGACCGACGGGGTGACGATGAATCGTTCCGGAACCATAGTCGGCCACCAGAGCGCTTTGGTCACGCCACGGTCATGGAGGTCGGCCGCGTCTCGCTCGTCCGGAGCGAGCACATGCGTCATATAACGGATTTGTGTTTCCACATGGGCCTGGCGCAGCTTGAGGTGCGGCGCCCACGCGTACGTCGCGCCGTCGTAGCGGAGTGATTCCATCAGAATGCCGACACGAACCGGTGCCAGACCTGACACCCATTCCAACGTTTCCGTATCGAGGGGAGCATGGACGAGCCAGACCCATACCTGATCGAAGGTGCGCTTACCCAAGATGCGGCGCGCATGCGAAACCCACGAATACGGCGAGGCGCAAGGGGTGTCAGAAATGACGGGGACGGTCATACAGTCGACGCCGGAAGCCTCCAGCCCTTCCCGGACGGCAAAGCTCGCGGTATAGGTCCAAGGGCGAGCGATTGCCCACGTGGGAAATTCCAGCTGAAGCAGCAATGCGGTGGGACGTGCTGATGATGTCATTCTCTTGTGTGCTGTGCCGACGGCACTCCCTACCCGTTCGGATTGCGAGGATCCCCAAAGTGACCGGCCGGCGCAGCAATACGCCGCGCTGGAGATTGGATTTGAAGCAAGGGAGACCCGCCAGCGGATGATACTGTCTGTCCGCCTGTTTGCGGAATCGATATTGCTGCCGCCAGATCAGGTCCTTGCACGCTGCCGAATCCTCCGTCACCCAGGCTGACAAGTTGTTCGCTGGCCGCGTTGAGTTTATGCGTGAAGACCTTGCCCCAAAGCAGCCGCGCGACTCTGAAAAGCATCAGCGTTCCCCCGATCACCCCGTGTTTCTGCAACATGGGCACCCATCGCCAAGGCGCGGAGTAGATACTGACAAATCCCTCATTCTGGAGATCAATGAGGTCTTTCGGCGAGAGATCGCCCACGGTGGTGACGGCAGAGCCGTACCGTCGGTATTCAGAGAAATCCTGCGTCATCAGTTGCACGCCCTTTTCGCCGTTCACCGCCAGCTTGTGAAACTCGGTACCGGGATAGGGCACCGCAATCGCAAAGTTCGCCTGCTTCACCTCTCTGGCGTGACGCAGAAACTTCAACGTCGCGCGGACGGTCTCCCGTGTTTCCCCCGGCAATCCGATCATGACGGAGTTCAAAGCCTCGACACCGTATTTGTTGCAGATTCCATTCGCTCTCACGTAGTGCTCTAGCGGAACCTGCTTTTTCATCGTCTTGCGTATTTCGGGATCAACGGTCTCAAGTCCGAACGACAAACGGATGAGGCCGCTCTTGACCAGTCGGGCAATCACGTCCTCCTCGACCAGATTGGCTCTGGTGCTTCCCTCAAACGTAATCTCCAGCTTCTCCTGGGTAATGAGCTCGGCTATCTCAAGAATGTGTTCCTTCCACAACGTCATGACATCGTCGACGATGTAGAAGTGGCGGGTGCCGAACTGCTCGACAACCTGCTTCATCTCATTGACGACCGAGCGCGGAGACCGAACCCGCACCGCGGTTGTTTTCAAGGCTTCCGAAGCGCAGAAAATGCATTTCCACGGACATCCGCGCATGGTTTGGATGGAAGTGAACGGCAAGCGCCCGCGCAAGGTGCCGAGTTTATAGCGTGACATATCCAGCCGATGCCGGGCCGGCGCCGGTAACGCATCGAGGTCAGTGATGTCTGCCGGTTGACCGGTCGATACCAGCTCGCCGTTTCGCCTGAAAATAATCCCGGCGACGTTCGAGACATCCCTGCCCTGCCCAAGCTGGTTCAAAAACTTCGGCCAGGACTCCTCGGCTTCGCCGACAAAGGCGTAATCGAACGCCGTGAGCAATGCTTGCTCCTTCATGATGGTGATATGCGGCCCACCGACGACGATGGGAATCTGGGGCGCGATGCGTTTGATGCCTTCGGCCACGGCTTTGCCGATATGGAAGAACGGGCTCGTTGCGGTGAATCCGATCACATCAGGCTTCAGCGCCACGGCGCGCCGGACCATGGTGTCCAACGTAATCTGCTCGGCCTCCCCGTCCATGATCGTCGCATCGTGTCCGTGCTGTTCGGCTATCGCAGCCAGTAAGGCGAGATTCAGCGGCGGCCAGGTCGAATTACGCCGCGCAAAGTGACCGAATAATCCATAGGCGCCGGTCCAGGAGGGGTAGAGCAAGAGCACCTTCATCGGGCACCTCGTATCGGTTCAGCTAGGAAAGTCATCACCGTCATGCTGCTCACGGCTGCTGTGCCTTTACGACGTCGGGATATTCCGGATTCATCCATCCCTCGGCCGGTTCGATCGTCATGTTCTTGCGGAACTCATCCCGCGGGAGATAGGGGTACATATCCTCGATGGGTGTCTTCCATCCGAAGATTCTCGGCTCATAGGTGTGATACTCGCGCATGTCCACATCGCAGACGACCGGTCCATCGAATTGCAGGACTTCTTCGATCTTGGCGTCCATCTCGGCATGGTCGGCGATGGTCACGGTCTTGATGCCATAGGCCTGCGTAAGTTTCATGAAGTCCGGCGGCCGGTAGCCCTTCGGTCCGCAGGCCTCGGCGCGGCCCTGGAAATTGGTTTCCTGGTAGGCTTTGGTGATGCCGTAAATATGATTATTCAGGATGAACGTTTTGACCTTCACGCCGTAATTGACGAAGGTCTGCAGTTCTTGAGGATTCATGTTGAACCCCCCATCGCCGATCGTGCAGACGACCTGGCGTGACGGATCGGCAAACCAGGCGCCCATGGCGCCGGCAAACGAGAAGCCCATGGGCGAATTGCCGTTGTTCGTCAGGTTCCGTTGGCCGTACTTGGTCTCGAAGGCATGGTTGCTGACGACGATGTTGCCCCCGCAATCGCCGACGAGAATGTCCGTCGCGCCCATTTTTTCAGACAGGCGCCGCATGAAGGCATACGGATGGACTCGCTCCTTCTGAGCAAAAAACTCCGGTCTGACCGGATCATATTTCTGCTTCCACTCCATGACTTGAGCCGTCCATCCCGTCCAGTCGCCGCAGCCCTTCTTGCTGCGGTCCAGCGCGGCGAACAGCCGGCGCGTGAACACCTTGGCATCGCAGAGAATATTGACGTCGAACGGCACCTGCTGGAATTTCCGCTGGACCATGGCCGGATCGATTTCCACGAGATACTTCTTGGCGCGGCGGGCGAAGCTTTGGACATTCCCGCCGGTGATGCGGCCGGAAATGCGGCTGCCGATCGAGAGCAGGAGATCGCTGTTCTGAATGCCGAAATTGCGCCCGGCGCCGCCATAGGTTCCGACACGGCCGCCGTAATATTCGTAGTCGGAAGAAATGACATCCAGCGCATTCCAGGTTGGAAAGCACGGCATCTTCAACCGCCGCCCCAGTTCGCGCACCTCGTCCTGCGCATCCGCCAGCCGCACGCCGCCTCCGATCAACATGACCGGCCGCTCCGCCGACCGCAGATCTGCCAGTAAGCGCTGAATCTGTGTATCCACCACGTCTACATCGAAACTTGCCGCCGCCGGGGCTTCGAACCCGATCAACTGCTTCGCATCGATCGTCGCCTTCTGCACATCCAGCGGAATATCGAGCAGCACCGGACCGGGACGACCGTTCCGGCAAAGCCACAAGGCTTTTTCCAGTTCATACCGGACATCCTCCGGCTTCAGAATCATCTTGGCGTATTTCGTCACCGGCGCCGCCATGGCCACAATGTCCGTTTCTTGAAACCCGATTTGGCGAATAGACGGATCCGGACGGAGGAAGCGCGAATTGATCTGCCCGGTCATAAAGACACAAGGGATGGAATCGTAAAAACAATTGCCCATCGCCGTCAGTAGATTCATGCCCCCCGGCCCGCTGGTGGCAATGGCGACTCCCGGCACCCCTTTGACTTTGGCGTATGCTTCCGCGGCGAATCCCCCGGCCTGTTCGTGCATGACTGCGACGTATTCGGTGGCAGCCGTTCGCGTGAAGGCGTCGATCAAATCGCCGTTGGCGGCGCCATACACGACAAACATCTTATCGATGCCACGCTCAGCCAATGTATTGATGATGTAATCCGCAACTTTGATCATGCCGTCTCTCCCTAAGGTTGTGGTTAGGCTGCCGGGACCGTCGTCAGGTCGTGATGGCGGCGGCGCACGTTGTGCGCGCACATGTCCTTCACATGCTGTACGACGCGAGGGCCGAAGGTTCGGTCAAGCATCGTGAGATAGCCGGCGTTCTGGAAATACTGCTGGAAGGCCCGGTCTCTAAAGTCTAAGACCTGAGTCGCTGCCAGCCTGTCGGTCGGGAGCGGAAGGGTGTCGTAGGCGTGCTGCGAGTAGCCGATCCAGCCCGGTCCGCCGGCATCGTCCGGCAGAGACCACCCTTTCTCTTTTGCCTGGGCATATAACGGCGACCCCGGATAGGCCATGGCGCAATAAAAGTTGGCCCATTCGGTGTTGAGGGCGAGTGCGAGATCGAGTGTCGCCTGCATGCTGTCGAGCGTGTCGTCCGGAAGTCCGAAGATGTAGTTGGCTGCGACATGGATACCGTGTGCCTGGATTTTCTTGACGGTATTCACGATCTCCGGCTCCCCGAAGCGTCCCTTCTCGACGCCGTCCCGTACATGCTGACTGCCGGATTCGATACCCAGACCCAGCCAATGAAACCCGGCTGCTTTCAGCTTTTCGAGCACCTGATCCTGCACGGTGTCGACGCGCGCATAAGCCCAGATATTGAGACGGTAGCCCCGCTCAATGATGCGGTCGCAGACCCCGAGTACATGGCGGCGGTTCAAGACGAACATCTCGTCGGGAATTTTGATATTGGTGATGCCGTAGTCCAGGACAAGACGGTCGATCTGCCGGATCACGTTGTCGGGGGTCCACGTTCTCAGCATCGGGACTTCAAATGGAGCATTGATGCAACAGAAGGAACAGTTGAAGGGGCAACCGAGGCTTGTTTGCAGCGACGCGTAGGGCCGGCGCGCATCGAGGTCGTCGAAGCAATGCCAGTTGTGCGCGCGGTAGCGGGTCATATCGAGGACATCCCAGGCCTGCTCCGGGAGCACGGCATCGAGATCCGCAATCGGTGGCGCAGTCGGGTTGGAAACCGCTTGTCCGTCCTGCCGGTACCAGAGACCCGGCACCTGCGACAGTGAGGACTGTAAGCCGTTCAGGACGCGAAGCAGGCCGAGAATCGTGTGAGGTCCTTCTCCCTGGCAGACATAGGTGTACGGCTCATCGAGGAGCGTTCGTTTCGGCAGCGCGGAGGCGTGTGTGCCCATGACCAGCGAGGGAATGTTCGACAGGCTGTTCAGCATCTCGCAGACGGTTCGACCTGCCGGCATGCATTGAGTGGAGGCAGAGGGTTGCTGTCCATAGATCACAAACACGGCGAGCCGCGGATTAGCCGCAACAATGGCTTCCGCCGTCTGCCGATGGGTAAAACCTTGAGCTTCCGCGTCAAGGATGGCCGCCTCGCATCCGTTGTTTCGAATAAAGGTCGTCAACAATCCCGACCACACCGGCGGTTCGATGGCCGCCAGATCGCGGCTCAGATCCTGGTAGACTTGAACCCGGCTTGGGGGCGTCACGAACAACACATCAAGCGGCTTTGGCATGCGCTCCTCGTCGTTGCCGGGCACATTGAATGACTCGCTGAACGCCTTCCAGCACATCCGTCTCCTGTCCGCAGGTCGCGATGCGAATGAACGATGACCAGTCGGTGCCGAAGCTGCTTCCCGGTGTGACCGCCGTATGCTGCTCTTCGAGCAGGCGCGCGCTGAAGGATGTATCGATGAGCCCGGTCTGTTGAAGATCCACGAAGAGATAGAATCCGGATTCGGGCGAGGCGCACCGCAGCACACCGGATCGATTGATCATCGATGCGCAGATGCTGGTCACCCGGTTGCAATGCGAACGTACCTGGGCCGCATAGCGATCGAGCACGGAGAGGCCGGCCAGGCAACCGAGTTGCGTAAAGGCGGGCAAACAGGAAATCAGTGTGGATGTCGAAAGCGCCAGTTTGTCCGCCACAGACGGATGGGCCATGGCATAGCCGACGCGATAGCCGGGAATAGAGAATACTTTTGAAAATGACGACAGCACCACCAGTTGCGGCGAAGCGCAAGCGGCCAGGCTGAAGAACGGCCAGCCGAAGGATAGGTCACCGTAGGTTTCGTCGCTCAGGAGCCAGACCTGTTCTTCTTCGCAACGCCGGGCTAACAATTCCAACATGGGTTGGGTATAGACGGCTCCTGTCGGGTTATTGGCCGAGTTGACGATGATGGCCTTGGGGCGCAGGGCTAAGGCCGCCTCGATATGCGTATCGGCCAGGTGGAATCCATTCTCCTGACTTAATGAAATGGGAACGATATCGAGTCCGATATGGGCGCTCGCCGCCCAGTACGAGGGAAAGGCCGGTGTGAACAGCGCGACACGGTCTCCTGGATTGCAGGTTACGTCGAGAAACTGGCTGATAATCAGATTCGCCGGGCTGATCACAACCTGATGCGCGCCAAGCACACGATTGGCGGTCCGTGTGTACCGCTCCGCCAGCGCCCGGCGCAGTTCCAGAAGCCCTGCCATCGGGGCATAGCCGAGTTGCTTCTTCTCGATGGCGGCCACTGTCGCATCGATGATCTCCCGAGGCGGAGCAATCCGGGGGTTGCCGAGTTCAAGATGATAAACTTGATAACCTTCGCGCTCGAGCGCCTGGGCGCGGTCCATCACTTTAAACATCTCCTGGCCGATCAGCCGCTCGCCACGTTGTGAAAATGGAAGTGCGCCGACGATCTGCGGTGTCGTCATGATCGAGCCCGCCTCCTGTCCGGCGAGGCCGATGCTCCGGCCATGGCTGCCGGGGCAAGCGATTCGACATGCGCGCGAAACTGGGTTAACCGCTCCGGTGTGCCGATATCGAACAAGGGAGCCTCGGTCACATATCCGTACAGACCCTGATCGAGCAACCCGGGAAGGAGATCTGTTTCAATGGAAGAGGGGCGTTCGGCCGGGATCCGGCTCAGAACGGAGCGGTCAAAGACATAGATGCCGGCGTTATGAAAGGACCCCGGCCGGGCAGGACCTTTTTCCTGAAAGCCGGTCAGTCGAGTGTCGGCGTTCATTTCAACACAGCCTGCGTCGGTCCTGGCTGTGGCCGGAGTCAATGTGAGCGTTGCGCATCCGCCGGTCGCGCGGTGATGATCCAGCAACTCGGCCAGGTGCGCGTCACAGACTGAGTCGCCGTTGACGACGATCACTATATTGCTCCGGACGAGATGCGCGGCCTGCGCCAGTGCTCCGGCGGTACCCATTGGATGCGGCTCGCGGGAAAACAGCAGTTCGTAGTCATGCTCCTGCGCGAGAAACCATTGTTCCACCTGCCGGCTCATGTATCCGGTGCAGAGAATGACACGCCGAATGCCCTGTGCCACGAACGGGTCGATGACGAACTCGAGAAAGGGGCGATCGCCGACCGGAGCCATCGGTTTGGGGCGATCGTGGATCACTGACCGAAGTCTGGTGCCTTGGCCACCGCAGAGCACGAGGAGGTCGCAGTCATGGGGGTGTATGCCGATCATGCCACCTTTCCGAACGGCGTCGAGGCGTGAATATCCACGCTGTGTTTCTCCTCGCCCCACGACACGTCGCGAACGATCGGGCTTTCCTGCTGGTAGAACACGATCTGACTTCCCACGCCTTCAAAGCGAAAGGGCACTTCCAGGAGCCCCGGCAGGGCCGCCCGTATCGGGGCATGCGCCTCCGGCCGCGCGAAGAAGAGCATGAATCCGCCCCCGCCGGCTCCCAACAGTTTGCCGCCGAGCGCCCCGGCTCCCCTTGCCGCCTCATAGATGTCATCGATCATCGGCGTGGTGATTTTCGAAGTCAGGCTGCGCTTGACCATCCAGGCTTCGTGCAGCAGCTCGCCGAAGTCCGCGAGGTCCCGATCTCCGGACAAGATGGAGACGCCCTCCTGCACCATTTGCAGCATGGCAAACAGCTCAACCCGGCGTTGCTTTGTCTTCGCGATTTGCTCTTTGGCAATTTCCGAGGCGGTTCGTGAAAACCCGGTGAAATACAGCAGCAGATGGTCTTGGAATGCCGCCAGCCGCTCGGGCTTCATGACGAGCGGGGTATACCCGATTTCCCCGTTTTGAAAGAACTGCAGCCGACAAAGTCCCCCGTGTGCGGCCATGACTTGGTCCTGACAGCCCACGGATTCTTGGAGGATATTCTGTTCGACATGGATGGCCGCATGAGCCAGTTCCGCCTTGCTCGGCATCGAGTGCTGCAAGGCATAGAGCGCGTGGAGCAATCCGACGGTAAACGAAGAGCTGGAACCCAATCCGGTTCTTGCGGGCAAGTCACCGTCGTGATGGATCTCCAGTCCGTGAGAGATGTTGAGATGCTGAAGCACGCCGCGCACGGCCGGATGTTCGATGTCGGCGTTGGTCTTGGCCTGCTCAATGCGGGAATAGGCAATTCGTGTGCGATGTTCAAAAAAAGGCGGCAGATACCGACAGCTGATATAGCAATACTTGTCGATGGTGGTGGCGAGGACGGCGCCGCCGTGCTCTTTAAACCACACGGGGTAGTCGGTTCCGCCTCCGAAGAAGGAAATGCGAAAGGGTGTGCGGCTGATGATCATCGCGCCCCTCCTTCTATTCGTCGGATGCCGGCGCTAGACATTGCCGTATCCCGTTCCGGTCACGATGGTGTAGCACTTGGTCAATTCCTGGATCCCTCGTTCTAACGACCAATCCGGCTTGAACCCGGCCGAGAGAATCCGTTCATTCGATACGATGTAGTCCCGCTTGTCGGGATCTTCTCCGATCGGAGCTTCAAAGAAGACAAACTGAGGAATGTGTCGTTGGATCTCCCGGCACAGTTCCAGTTTCGAGAGATTGGCGTCGTCCAGACCGACGTTGTAGGCGCGATTCTTCATGCTCTCGAAGTGATCCATGGCGTGGAGAAAGGCCTTCACGACGTCGCGGATATGGATGTAGTTGCGTTTGCAGTGGCCCTCGAACACCACGACGGCCCGGTCATGCACCGCGCGCCACACGAAATCGTTGACCAGGAGGTCCATCCGCATTCGAGGAGACGCGCCGAAGACTGTGGCCAGCCGGAGCGTGATCGCGTTGCCGCGATCCAGCACGACCCGTTCGGCCTTGACCTTCGTCTCGCCATACAAGCTGATGGGGCGTAACGGCGAATCCTCCGTGCAGGGAACGCCCGGTTGTCCGATGCCATACCCGCTGTTGGTGACCGGGAAGATGATCTGTTGCTGTTGCGAGGCGAGCTTGGCCAGCATCTGCACGGCTTCGAAGTTGATGGTGTAAGCCCCGATCCGATCCCGATCGCACAACGGCGCTCCCACCAGGGCAGCGAGCGGAACGATGACATCCGCGTCATGCAGGAGATCCGTGACGATGCGTTCATCCCGGCAGTCGCCTCGGACGACACGAAACCCGTCAAAGGCACAGCAATCCAACAGACTGTTTTGTCTATACAGAAAGCTGTCGAGGACGGTGACGCGATGACCCCGGTCCAGGAGCTGTTTGCACAGGACCGATCCGATATAGCCCGCCCCACCGGTCACGAGCACATGGGATGTTGCTGTGGTCATAAAGAAATGACTCCTTAGGCCTGATGACACAGCGGCGGAGGGTTGCGTGAGACTCCGTCCCCTGATGTTGAGTGTTCAATAAACCACCGTACGGTCGCTTCGAGACCGCTTCTCAGACTGGTGAACCGGCTATCAGGAAACCGCTCGGAGAACGTCATGCTGCGCAAGCGCTTCACCGGCACGCCTTCAGGTTGACTCCGGTCGTACACGATCGGCCCCGTATATCCCATGATGGATGCGATCATTTCGGCCAAGGTCCGAATCGTGATGCCGGTATCCGGCGCAATGATGGTGGTCGTTGAATTCAGCTCGCGCCGGATAGTCTCTATGGCAATCTGTGCGACATCGTCGACGAAGACGAATTGGCGCACCGCGCGGCCGCTCCCCCACACGACGAACGGCGTGCCGGTTGTTTTGGCGGCCCAGCAACGACGGATCAGCGAACCCACCACGTGACCGCTTTCGGAGTCAAACGAATCCTGGGGACCATAGAGCGTGACCGGTGTCAGCGTGGTCCACTTCCATCCCTCTTCTTTCGCCACGAGGCGAGTGTGGAGATCCAGCATCCGCTTGGCATGGCCGTACCCCGCATTGCCGTCATAGGGAAGCGCGGCCTGGAGATCGTCTTCGGTCGTCGCCCGATCAGAAAAGAGAGGAAAGGCGCAACTTGAGAGAAATGAGATAAGTTTTTGTATTCCAAGGGAACGAGCGGCGGATAACACCGCCGTATTGATGAGCGCATTATCCTCAAAGAAGCGGCTGTTGTTCGCCGCATTGGCCTTCACGCCTCCGACCAAACCCGCCAGATGAAGGATTTGCTCCGGCCGAATGTCTTCTATCAGCCGTTGCGCAACGCTGCGATCGCGGAGGTCTCCGTCTGCGCGCGACAGAAAGATCGCGTCAGGACGGATCTTCCGAATCGCCGATCCCAGCAACCCGGTTCCACCAGTCACCAGCAGCGGACCTGTCATGCGGCCTCCAGGACGACCTGCGAAATCGCGGCGACATCGTCCGGTGTCAGCGCCGCATGGTTCGGGAGGAAGAAGCCGCAGTGGTGAATGCGATCGGCCACCGGGAAACTCGTCACGCCATACCGGTTTGTCCAGAATGGATGGAGCCCCAGATTGCCGGCCGAGAAAATGCGGGTTTCAATCCCTCGCGCCACGAGTGCTTGCACGATCCGCCGGCGCTGTTGGCGCGACTCCGCCAACAAGCCGACCGAAATGCTGGCAACCTGACTGTTCTTCGGGGGGCGCTGGACATAGAAGCTGGAACTGAGGCGATCCAGGTAACGCCCGTGATTCGCCCGGCGCTGTTCTGTCATCCAATCCAGTTTCTCCACTTGCCCGATTCCAATGAAGGCATTCAGATCGGTCGAGCGAAGATTGAATCCCGGTTCGTAGAAGACGAACGGAGAGTGGAAGTCATCGATCAGGTGTTGGGTGACCAGTGCGCGATGGGTAGCAGCATCCAGATCCTTGCTCCATCCGTGACTCCGGAGCATCAGGAGGAGATCAGCGAGGGGTTTGTCATTGGTGGATACCATGCCGCCTTCGATGGTCGACATTTGATGGCCGAAATAGAAGGAGAAGCCGGCCATATCGCCGAATGAGCCGACTTTTCGCCCTTCATAGCTCGCGCCGATCGCGGCGCAGGCGTCTTCCAATAAGACGAACCCATAGCGTTCTTTCAGGGCCAGCATTTCGCGCATCTTATGCGGCACACCCAAGACCTGCACAAGCATCACGGTCTGGGGTTGATGTTCTTTCAGGAGTTCTTCGAGGTGGTTGAGATCGAGGCCGAATGTGTCCGGGTCGGCTTCACACATGATGGGTTCAAAGCCGAATTGAATGGCCGGCGCGATCGACGTCACCCAGCCCACACTGGGGACGATGACTTTCTTATTCCTCAGGCGTCCGGAAGCCAGGAGCGCGTAATACATGAGCAAGTTGGCCGACGATCCCGAATTGCAAAAGACAGAGCGGGAAGAGCCCAGCCATTGCGACCAACGCGACTCGAAATCGACGGTGATCGGACCTTTCGTCAAACGAGGATAGGTCTGCAGCCATTCCACCAATCTGTCGATGTCCTGGCGATCGATCGTGTCGTAAGCCAGACACCATCGTGGGTTCATCGTCTGCTGCACTGAATGGCTGCCTTCCATGGCGTACTCTCCTCGATCGTCATCTCGATAGGCTTAGTCCGGCGGAAGAGGTTAGTACAAGTTATATGCCATTGATTCCGCCATGGAATCTGACAGCTTGCCGCGAAACCGTGGAAGAACGCGTGATTCACTCGGTAAAACTTGCCGAGCAAGGAGGAAAGAAGCGACAGGAGAAGGCGCAGAAGAAAGCGAGACGGAGAGCGGGTTATTGAAGTGGAAACGAATCGTTTGCTTTCTGCGTGGTCCATTGCTCGATGGCCTGATGAACGGATCCACCCCACCCGCGGTATTCGATGTATTCCATTTCTTGAAAACGAAATTCGATGCCGAGCGTCCAGGTGCCTTGCGTGGCCTCGGCGCTTTTGACAAGCCCTGTCAAATTTGTGACGTGACCGAGTCCGGCCAGTTCAAACTCCATGCGCAGTGTGGTTCCTGCCCGGAGCCAGGCCGGAGCTTGAGGCACGATGACGCTACAGCCGCCGATACTCAGGTTTTGAAGCAGTCCGCCGATGATCGCCGCCGGCGACGCTCCGCCCGCCGCGGCGCCATCCACCCGTTCAAGGACAATCGGCTCACAGGAGGACACACGGGCATGTTTGCGCAAATGCATTTCTTCCACGGTTTGCGGAAATGCAATGAAGAGGAGCGGCACCGGCGCGCTCAACATGTCGCGAATTTCGGTTCGATATCCCACCAGCTTTCCATCATGGAGATAGCTGACCGTACAGGGAGTGCCTCGCGGAATCTCCACCCCATGGCCGACTTGCAACGGCCATTCACAGACCAGCCATGCATAGTCTTTCCAGCCCAGGAGTGTCGCCCCGTACATCCCCTTCTGCCCGTTGAGCGTGAAAGACAGTTTGAGGGAGAGGCCGACCGTGAGAAAGGATGTCGGCGTGGGTTGTGTCGTGGTCACATCATTCATGAGGGCTCCTGGTCGAGATAGACGGTGGGGTTGATGCCGGTGCTCACAGGATCGGTCACTGCCGCAATGGCTCGCTGCGTCGCTCCTTGAATGCGAGCAAGATCAACGGTCTCGGGATGCGCCATGATCGTATTGCCTGCGCTTTTGACGACCATGATCTCGGGCTGTAACGGTGTGGGCCGATTGATTCGCCTGACCACCGCTGTCTCCCCTGTATTGAGCCGGACGACTGAGCCGACCGGATAGACTCCGACGACCTGGATAAACCGTTGGACGAGCGTATGTTCAAGATGGCCTTTTTGCGAGATGAGATAGAGGAATTGCAGCGCTTCATGCGCCGGCTTGGCTTTGTGATAGCAGCGATCGCTTGTGATGGCGTCGTAAATGTCCACGACCGCGGCCATCATCCCGAATTGGCTGAGTTCGCTCTTCCGGCGCCGATAGGGGTAGCCGGTCCCGTCCACGCGCTCGTGATGTTCGAGCGCCGGTTTCAGGTAGTTGTCCGTCAACCCGGTCGTCCCTGAGAGGACTTCGGCTCCCCGCATCACGTGTTGCTTCATGATTTCAAATTCAGGAGCTTCGTATTTGCCCGGCTTATTCAAAATCTCCAAAGGGACTTTCGTCTTCCCGATATCATGGAGCAAGGTGCCGACGCCGAGTTGGTGCAACAAGGCTTGGTCGATCCCTAGATTGCGCCCGAGCGATAAGGCCAGCAGCGACGTGTTGACCGAATGAAAGAAGGTATATTCGTCGAAATGCTTTAACCGTGAGAGGCTTGTGAGAGCGTCAGGATTCCGGAGGACGCTGTCGGCCATCTCCGATACCACCTGATTGACCGCGTCCATATTGATGTCTCGTCCCATGCGAACGTCGAGCATCGCTTCTTCGATGACATTCTTCGCTGCGGTATAGACGAGCTTGGCGGCCTGCAGTTCCTCTTCGAATGGAATACCGGTGATTTCCGGCGGCGCAGTGAGGACGGGAGGAGTAGTGCTGGCTTCAGCGGTTTCTTGGATCCCGCTTTCCGTTGCAGGAGAGTCAGTCTCAAGCTCTCCTGAAATGTCGAGGGTTTCAACACCGCAGGCTTTGAGTTGCTCCACCTGTTCCATCGATGTCACCGCCATGCGGTGCCGGAAAAAGGGCGTCGCAAACCAGGAACAATCGAGTTTCTCGATGCGCATGCCGGGACGAAGCTGGGTGATGTGAATGCGTGTCGCCATGAATGACGGCTGCGGGTATCCGGTCGAGTTGCGCGCAGATCGACGCGTGCTTCTGTATCGGAAAACGCACAGGAATTCTTGAGGGAGATCTCACGAAAAGGCGAACGGGACCGCGAACGATCTCAAGCCAGGATGTTGTTGTCCTCCGGTCGTTAAGATCGCTCCCCTGGGAACCGATATGACATGTGGGATCCTCTCGAAGCGGGCATGCGCATTCGGAGCTTGGCAACCGAGGAGATACGAATTCATGAGTGGGATGAAGCAGATTTCCATTGAGCAACTGATACCCGGCATGTTCGTCGTGGAGATGGATCTTCCCTGGTATCGCACGCCCTTTCTGTTCCATAAACGCCTGATTCGCGATGTCGAGACGATCGGCGTGATGAAACAGCATGGCGTCCGACAGGTCACCATCGATACGACCAAGGGACTGGACGTGCAGGCGTCGGCGCGCACGCCGCCCGTCGCATCGGAGGCTTCAGCAGGCGCGTTGGACGCCGGACATCCCGGCAGTGAGACGCCGGAGAAACCCGGTTCGGTCCCTCTGGACGGCAGTGAGTCTCCGGTTGCGGCCGTGTATGGAGAAGCCCAAGAGGCCGTGGAGCGCATCTTTGCCGACCTAGAACGCGGAGTCCCGCCGGCTCCGGCCGCAACCAAGGCGATCGTGGGGGGCGTCCTCGGCCAGGTGTTGCGCGACCGCAGCGCGCTCCTGCTGCACAGCAGCTTTCTCAAGGTGAAACAGTTCGATCGTTCGCTGGGCGCCCATGCATTGGATACGGCTATCTTGTCGCTGGTCGTCGCCGTCGAGAGCGGCGTCGATCCGTCCCTCTACGAACATCTGGGGACGGGCGCGCTCCTGCACGATATCGGGTATATCCGGCTTCCCCGCAATCTTGTCCGCAGACGAGACGAGTGCACTGAGTCGGAACAGCGCCTTTTAGAGCAGCACGCTCAATTGGGCGTCGCCGTGCTCGGGGAGCAATCGAGTTTCCACCAGGAGGTGTGTCGAGTTGTGGTGGAGCATCACGAGCGTTGCGATGGAAGCGGGTATCCACGGAAAATGAAGGATCAGGACATTTCTCCGCTGGCCCAAATTGTCGGAATCGTGGACCTCTATGACAAGATGGTCAGCCGCCGCGGAGGCCGACCGGCGATGATTCCTCATGATGCAGTCCGGCAATTATTTCTGGTCGGAGAACGCGGGCAATATCCCAAACCGTTAGTTGAGGCCGTCATTCGCAGTATCGGCGTGTACCCGGTCGGAAGCCTTGTTCGTTTGAATACCGGAGAGCAGGCGGTGGTCATCGGTGTCAATCCGGACCAACGATTGAAACCTCAAGTGAAGATTACCGGGGGGCCGCACGGAGAGTCCTATCTGAATCCCGAACAGATCGATCTCTCTCTTCCTTCGCAGGATAAGGTGTCGCGCACGGTCTTACGCGTGTTGGATCCCGTCCGAGAGCGCGTCAATATTGCCATGTACCTGGGCGACGGCATGGATCAGGCGGCCTAATGAAGCAGCTTCCCCAACGGCAGCGTTCGGCGTCGACTCGGCCGACCAAGAAGCGGCCGCCGCAGTCATACGAAGGACTCTTGGACGGACTGCCGATCGGCATCATCCTGTTGAGCCAGGACGGGGTCATCTCCGCGATGAATGCCGAAGGCGCCCGTTTGTGCGGGGGGGCTGCGGCCGGATATCTCGGGGCATCATTTCCGGAACTGTGGGAGCAGTTGACCGGGCTGAATTCTGACGTCACCGGACAGCTCATTCAGCAGGTCCACCGCGCGAGGCAACCCAGGCAACCAGCTCAGGTGATCGTACGGCAGGGCCGGGGCCATGCGATTCCGGTGGAGTGGACCTGTATGCCGGCCGGCTTCGATCGACAACTCGGAGTCTCCGTCAGCCTCAAAGATAGGTCTCGAGAGGAGGAGCTCACGCAGGATCGTAATCGGCTCGCAGCGATTGCCGACGAGAGTCCGTACCCGATTCTTGAGCTCGACGATCAGGCCAGCCTGATCTATGCCAATCCGGTGATGAGCGGGCTCTTGACGCGATTCGGCTACGGAACCGACGGATTTCCGCAAGTGGCCCCGCAGGACTTACCGGTTCTGGTGCGGCGTTGTTTGGACTCGGACACGCCCATTCAGGAGATCGCCTCCCGCCTGCCCGACGCGCGTTATGCGTGGGTCTTCTGTCCGGTAAAGGCAGATCGTCATGTCCGCGGGTATGCCGTGGATCTGACGGAAACGCAGCGAGCGAAAGAGGCGCTTCACGCCTCGGCCGAAGCACTGACCGCTCAGAACCTCCGGTTGGATCGGGCGCTTCAGGAGGCGCAAGCCGCCACTCACACCAAGGCGGCGTTTCTCGCCACAATCAGTCATGAGCTGCGCACCCCCATGAACGGGGTGATCGGCATGACCGGCTTGTTGATGGACACCGCGCTCGCTCCCGAACAGCGTTCGTATGCCGAGACCATTCGCCAATGCGGGGAAGCGCTCCTGCATTTGATCAACGATGTCCTGGAGTGCAGCAAGATCGAAGCGGGCAAGCTCGAACTGGAGTCGATCGAGTTCAATCTTCGGACCACCGTGGAGGATGTGCTCAAGCAGTTTGCCGAACGCGCCGAATCCAAGGGTTTGGAATTGAACGGCCTCATTCATGCGGCCGTGCCGACCGGATTGCGGGGCGACCCGGGCCGGCTCCGCCAGGTTCTGACGAATCTGGTCGGAAACGCCATTAAGTTTACCGAGCGCGGAGATGTCACCGTACAGGTCTATCTCGAAGAAGAGACCGAGGGCGACGCCTTGCTCAGATTCGACGTGACGGACAGCGGCATCGGCATCAGCCAGGAAACCCAGGGCAAGCTCTTTCAGCCGTTTGTCCAGGCGGATTCGACCATGACCAGGCGGTATGGAGGAACGGGGCTTGGCTTGTCGATTTCCAAACAATTGATTGAATTGATGGGCGGACAGATCGGCGTAAAGAGCGCGCCGGATCGCGGCAGTACGTTTTGGTGTACGGCCCGGTTTCCGAAACAGCCCGCGTCGGTGTCGGCCATTCTTCCCATGGCGGATCTTCAAGGCCGCCGTGTGCTCATCGTGGATGACAATGAGTCCAACCGGCTTATCTTGCATCATCTGGTCTCCGGATGGGGCATGCAGGATGCGCTTGCGGAGGATGCGGCGCGCGCAATTCAACAGATCGAAGAAGCGTTCCGGCGCGGCGCCCCATTCGATTGCGCGATTGTCGATGTGGTGATGCCCGGAAAAGACGGTCTGCAATTGGCGGCTGAGCTCCAGAGCCTTTCCTGCGCCGCTTCAATGCGCATCGTCGTCATGACCTCGCTCTTACAACGGGGGCATGCCGAGCGCGCCCGCAAGGTCGGAGCGAAGGGCTATCTCACCAAACCCGTTCGACACGATGAATTGAGGGATTGCCTGCGCACGGTGCTCGGAATGGCGCGCGCGCCGGTCGATACTCCGCAGGCGGATGATACGGCCGCTCCGCGTCTGATTACACGACACACCCTAGCGGAACACTCCACGCGCCGAAGGGTCTTAGTCGTTGAAGATAACAGCGTTAATCAAAAGCTCGCCGTGCGGATGCTGGAGAAACTCGGGTACCGGCCCGATCTGGTCGAGAATGGGCAGGAAGCGTTAGCCGCGCTCGATGCGGGGGCCTATGACGCGGTCCTCATGGATTGCCAGATGCCTGTCATGGACGGATTTGAAGCGACGCGCGAGATCAGGAGGCGGGAGGCGGGAGGCGCGGCCTCTCGCCATATTCCCATCATCGCCGTGACGGCCAATGCGATGCAAGGTGACCGTGAGCGCTGCCTGGCGGCAGGCATGGATGCCTATCTTGCCAAGCCGATTAAGCTGGAGGATATGCGGACCACACTGGCGCGGTGGGTCATGCCTCCTGCGTCAGAAGATACGGATAAAGGCGTGGTGAAGAGCTTGGGTCCGGCATCCGATGGACGGTTAATTTTCGACCCGTCCCAAATGCTCCAAAACATCGGAGGCGATCAGGATCTCCAGGTTCAGCTGGTTGACCTGTTTCTTGAACGACAGGCCGGCATGATGAGCTTGATCCGGCAGGCGCTCTCTCTCGGGGACGCCGCGACGGTCGAGCGGGCCGCTCATACGCTCAAGGGGACGGCCGGCAATCTCTGCGCTCCGGAGGTGGCGCTGGCCGCAGGCCGCTTAGAAGCCGTCGGCCGGCTGGGGACGCTGCACGACGCTCCGGCGGTCTATGCGCATCTCGAAATGGAAATGCTTCGCCTGCTTCGGATCCTCGAAGGCTATCGTGGGCCGAGCGGCGCGATGACAGAGGCCGCCGCCTGACGTCCTTCTTGTTTCGTCCTGTGTGCCGTATCGAACAACGGATCAGGCGGAACAGACGGCCGATGCGACCGGCTTGGGGGCAAGCGTCTGAGCGGAAAGCTTATGTGAGAACAGCGGGAAACGCGTGGGATAGTTGTCGGAGAGGATCAGCTGTTTGCAGAGCTTCGTGCGAGGGTTCATAAGGAGCGGTCCCCGCAGATTGGCCGTGATGCCTGTCGGGTCGTTGGAAGGAATGGTGAGCAGCACGGACAGGATCAACTCGTCGTCATCCTTGCCGTCCACCTCAAGAAGCGCTTCGTGGGGAACCTGGACATCGTAGTCAGGGTAAAAAGAGGCAGGATCGAGAATGACAAAGGCCAATCCCGGTTCGTCGAGTGACTGCAGCCATTTGAACGGCGCGTCCGTATCGTGATCGAGAATGACGTAGCGACGACCGTCGGGAAACCCCAAGATGCCGCTTGGAAATGTCAGCAGTGCGTCGGGGCGAACGTCACAGTTACCGAAGCGCGTTGAGCGACATTGCATCATGCATCCTTATGGAGCGCTCCGCCGTTTCGGCGGTAGAAGGTGTCGAAAGGCGTCGAGTGGAATGACTTGCGTTCTCGAAGCCAAGTGATTCTCGTCCTGAATCCGCGCATAGACTTCATCTCGATGCACCTCAATCGTGTGGGGAGCCTCGATCCCCAGGCGAACCTGTCCGCCCTTCATTCCCAGGACGATGACCCGGATATCCGGACCGATGGTCACACCTTCGCCGCGTCGTCGTGTCAGGACCAGCATGAACGCCTTCCGTGGCTGTTGAACCGATACACCCTACGAGCCTATCGGTCTTTCTGCTGAAACCTTAAGTCCCCTGCCCGTACTTATTGCAGATATTTCAGGAGAGAATTGCTGAACAGTTGGTTCAGGGTTCGGCCGGCGGCTTCGATCGCGTATTGTTGCAAGGTCAGGTCGGAAATCGCTTTAGCCAGATCCACATCCTCCGTTTCCGAGAGCGTTTGGGCAAAGAAGGTTTTGAATTCATCCAGCCGGCCCGCGCTGCCGGTCAACCGATTCGACAAGGCCCCGACTTCTCCCAGGACGGCGCCGGCCTGGCTGAGCCCCGCGCCGACATCCCCGATCGTGTCGCGAATGCCCCCGCGGTAGTTTGTTCTGAGGGAGGTCACGAGGGTCTTGATCGAGGCAAACAGATCGACATTGGGACCGCTGAACACGCGATCCCCGGACACATTGGTGGGCACCACTTGATTATTGCCCACCTCCACTTGATGGACGCCGGCATCGCCTTGATATTGCAACCCCGTCACCACGGCAAACCGGTCGCCCGTTGCCGGAGCGCCGCTGCCCGTGGACAGCTGCAGCCGGATTCCGTCGAAGCTGATATCGCTCCCCGTGCTGTAGGTTTGATTGGCCAGCACGGTGCGTGGAGCGAGACTCACGGCATACGCGTCACCACTTTGCGGTCCGCCGCGATCGCTATTGGTGAGGACAATCCGGAGACCGTCAAACTCAACGGCGTTGCCTGACACGTAGGTGTTTCCGGATGACACCGTGGCACTCGTCGTGGTGTTCACGATGTTGTATTGCGTGCTTGAGGTGAACTGGATCGCATAGGAATTGAGAGTCAAATTGGCCGGTCCGATAATCCCGGCATCGGACGCGAAGGCTCCCCCTGTATTGGCGCCGTTCTTCGTCACATTCACCGGAACCGTCACATCCAAGACGTCATACTGCGTCGCCGATGAAAACCGGATCACGTAATCGTCCAGAGTGACCAGATTGTCATCCACGACGGTCCCTTGGTTGACCACCGCGCCGCCGGTATTGGTCGATCCCGGGCTGATGGCGGCCGTGAGCGCAAACGGCTTATCCCCGGTTGTCCGGCTTCCCCCCACAAGCCCCAGCGTGGCGCGAGAGGTGCCTCCGGTCACCGTCACGGTTGAGTCGGGTCCATGCGCATCGGACGCAATGACGAGATGATCCGTCTCAAATGTCACCGTGACATGTTTGCCGGCCGCGGTCAGCGCCGTATCGGCATTGATCTGGGTTTGGATGCGCGCCGCAAGGGCGGCCCCGGTCAAAGTTCCGGTCGCCGATGCCAGATCGATCGTGCCGGACGTCACCCCATCGACCGAGACCACGAGACTATCATTGGTGCCGTTGGTCAACGTAACGGGCGTGGTTATCGCGAGCCCCGTCGTCCGGCCGTGGGTGCTGGTGCCGGTAAATACCGCCTGTCCGTTCAACTCGGCATTGGCATATTGCTGAACCAATGAATAGAGCTGCCGGACTTCGCTGGAGCCGATGACGCGTTCCGCCGGGCCGTTCGTATCACTGCCGAACTGAACGGCGAGCTCTTGCACCCGGCTGAGGGTGTCCGTCGTGCTACTCAGGAGTTTGTCGCTCAGGTCGAGACGCGTCCTGCCGAAGGAAATATTGCGTAACCGTTGCTCAATCGACGCGACCGACGCCTTGTCGAGGCTGATATGGTTGAAGGCGCTCGGGTCGTCGGACGGCTTCCGCACTTTCTTTCCCGTCGAGACCTGCTGTTGCAACTCCAAGGATCGCGCGCGTGACCGTTCCAGATTATTGACCAGGACGCCGAAAGTCTGCTGCTCAGTCACACGCATGGAGGCGGCTCCTTTCTAGCGCTTCAGGGTCAATAAGGTGTCGAACATCTCGTCGGTCACGCGGATCAAGCGGGCTGCCGCTTCAAATCCCCGTTGAAACTTGACGAGATTCACGAGCTCCTCATCGATCGAGACGCCGGAAACTTGTGCCCGAAAGGTGTCGATTTGATCGCGGAGGATTTCCTGTGCCGTTAGCTCACGATCGGCCGTTTGAGCAGAGACCCCGAGATCGGCCGCGGTGCTGCGATAGGCGTCATGAAAGGTGTTGTTATTTAAGCTCGCAAAATGTTGGTATTGGAGAGCCACCAATTGGAGCAACGTCGCGTTGTTGCCGGGGATGCCGGCCCGTGTGGAGGAGGCGGCGACTGTGGCCGGATCCGTCAGGGCGACGGCAACGTTGCCCGCGCTGTCGCGATAAGAGTTGACTCGAAACACATCATTCGCCGCCGGGGCGCCGGACAGTGTGACGCTGATGCCATCAAACATAAACGTGGAGGGGGTGCTATAGGTGCCGGAGGCCGCGGTGCTGGTCCCAGCCAGCAGGCCGAGACCGGTTCTGGCGTTGCCGCCCGTCACATTCACCGCCGAGGAAGCGCCGGTCCCGTTGGATGTCAGTACCACCCGATTGGTGACCGTGTCGAATGTGGCCGATACCGTCAGTCCCGCGGCTTGCAATGTGGCATCGGCATTAATTTGCGACTGGATTTCCTGGGCCAGCGCTGCGCCGGAGGTATAGGACTGGCCCGGTGACGCGGCTCCTGTCAGCGTGATCGTTCCGGACGCGACCCCGTCGACTGAGACGGTCAAGGTGTCGTTGGTTCCGGTGATGATGGAGAGTGGCGCGGCGCTCGAAGGAGGCGTAACGGCGGTGCCGGTATAATTCCCTCGAATGGTCGCCCCTGTGGTGGCATCCACAATGGAATAGGCCGTCGCAGAAGTAAACCGGACCTCGTAGTCGTGAAAAGTCAGCAAGCTGTTTGCGGTCACGGCTCCGCTGCCGATCGCCGCCGAGCCCTGATTGTTGGAATCAGCCTGAGTCGTGACTGCGGGCGGCGTAAAAAAATCCCGTCCCGTGGAGCCATCAAGACCGAAGCCCTGACGATGAATCAGGTTGACCGCATTCGAGAGCGTCGCGGCAATGCGATCAAATTGATCTTGCAGCCCCTGGGCCGTGGTGTCTCGCAGATCAAGCAACGCGCGAAGGCGCCCGCTGGTGATTTGCCGGTCGAGACTGACGGTTCTGGTTCCGCCTGTCGAATATCCGACTTCAAAAAGCCCCTCATTGTCCGCCGAAGCGACCGCCTCCAGATCGCGATGCGTATCGCCTTCCACCACAACCTGCCCGCGCGCCGCGAATATCGTCAGCCCTCCGGTGCCGCTTTCAATGCTGGTGATATCGATGCGCTGCGCCAGCTCGTTGAGCGCGAGCTGGCGCTGGTCCCTGAGGTCGTTGGCATTCTGCCCCGTGACTTCCGCTGTGACGATTTTCCCGTTCAGTTC
Source organism: uncultured Nitrospira sp. (assembly GCA_964635345.1). Lineage (GTDB taxonomy): Bacteria > Nitrospirota > Nitrospiria > Nitrospirales > Nitrospiraceae > Nitrospira_D. Next base: position 37,144 of record CAZWOX010000002.1, on the reverse strand, counting down.
GGCCAACTGGGTCGTGAGGCTATTGATCTCGGTGATGGTTTGTGAGACCTGGAAATTCAACGAAGAGCGGGCGTTGGTGAGATCAGATGCGGCTTGGTTGAGACTTGCCGCCAATTGACTCGCTTTCCCCAACAAGACCGACCGTGCCGAGGACTCGCCCGGCGACGTCGAGACATCCTGCAACCCCTGAAACAACTCGCTGAGGGCGGCCCCGATGCCTTGATCGTTGCTGTCGCCGAATATATTTTGCAGTCGAAAGAGCTCGTCTCGAGTTACGGATAGACGCCCGAGCGTTTGGTCGGAAACGGTGAGCTGTTGCTCGACGAAACGATCGACATGGCGCCGAATAGAAGTGGCCTGCACGCCGGTCCCCGTCATGCCGGGTTGGCCGTTAATAGGCGGCCGCTCTGTCAAGACGGCTTCCTGTCGTGAATACCCCGGAGTATTGACGTTGGAGATGTTATGCCCGCTGACCGTCAGCGCTTGCTGAGCGGTGTTCAGAGCCGTTCGGGCGATATCAAAGAGGGAATTTAAGCCGACCATAGGCTATCCCTGCTGGTAGAGGACGGCTGATGACGGGTGTGCGAGCGCAGGCTTTCCCGTCCGGTTGTACGCCTTGCCGTCCGTCAGGGCGGTTGCTCCGGCGGTCAAGGCATGTTCGACAAACCCCCGAATGCCATCGATGAGGACCACGTTCTGCTTGATCTCTTCACGCACATGCTTGGCGGTGGCCATCAAGGTCTCGTGATGACGACGAACGGTGGACGCCTCCGATCCTTGCCAGCGATCGAGCAGGAGGTGCAACGACGCGATGGAGTCCGGCAACGACAGCACGAGCACAATCTGGCGGACCGTCTGGTCTCGCGCATCTGCAATGGATTGGAGTTGTTCGAGTATCGCAAGGCGGCGAACATTGATGGGGTGGAAGTCGCCGATGGCGAGTGTTTTGATCGCGTGACGTTCCGCCTCGACCGTTTCGAGGAGGGACCGGCAGGCGGCCAGTTCCCGGAGGAGGATCGTGACTAATTGTGCTGACAGTGCCGTTGAAACCGAAGGCATACGCGCTCCCTGCGAACTTGCTTCGGACGTGACGCAGCCATCCTGGCTGCGTGGTCGATGTGGACCGTAACTGCTACAACACCGCGTCGGTCAGCACTTGCTTGATGAGCGCGTCGCCGACCTTGCGACCACTGACATCATAGGTCCCATGTTCGATGGCTTTCTTGATCTGCTCGACACGCGCGGTCCGTTCGTGATCGGGGGGCTGGCCGAGCGCGCGAATGCGCTGCAGCTCTTTGGCCTGATCCGAAATCTGGACCCGGTCATTCCCCGTCTCTTTTTGAGACGGTTGCCGTTGCGTCGACGGACCCTTGGTCTCCTGCGTGCCTAAGAGAATCTTGGCCAGTTGATCGGAACGACCTGCACCTGAGATCTGCATATCTCTCTCCTTCTTCTCGGAAACGGTTGACCCAACCGGGGCTTTCCCCTCTCGGTTGCTTCAACCCCTGTCGCACACCTTATCGGTCTTCACGGTCCGGAACTTTAGCGGTCGGCGGATAATTCTTTTCGATATATTCCTGAACCATTTGGGTAATCCCGATGCCCCCTGACTCGGCTGCCCTATTCCCAATCTCCTGGTCGTAAAAAGAGTAAAAATATGAGCCCATCTTGCCGGACATCTCTGATTCATGGACGGTTTCCCTCATGACCTTCATCAGATAGGACACAAAGAATGCTTCATACTGCTTGGCGGCCTTAATCAGCTCCTTCTGGTCAGCCGCGTTCTCCTTGGCTTTCAATGAGGTGATTTCACTCTGGTTCCTCAGTGGATCCGTGAAGGCCGGAGCAGAAAGAAACTGCGCGTGAGTCGAATCATGAATGTTCATAGAGATTCTCGGGTAGCACAACGGGCAACGGCTGCTTCACAATCATCATTGCAATACATAAGCACATCAGTATCTTCGCTATATAATCTCAAGGTTCGCTTGCAGTGCGCCGGCAGAACGCAACGCCGAGAGAATCGACACGAGATCCCTAGGCGTAACTCCCACGGCATTGAGCGCTCTCACGACCTCGCCCAGCGTCACGGTCTCGTCGACCACAATCAAACGAGACTCTTGCTCCTTCACCTCCGTCTGCACATCTTCGGTCACGGTCGCTGGTTGGTTGCCGGCCGCTCCAATAAGTGGCGCATTCGGCTGAGAGACATTGAGGGTATTCTTCACGGATATCGTGAGATTTCCATGAGAGATCGCACAGGTCGAAATTCGCACATGCTCGCCGAGTACGACCGTACCGGTCCGTTCATTCACCACGACTTTGGCCGCGATATCGACCGAGACATCGAGTCCTTCAATTGAGGCGATATATTCGACGACGCGACCATGGAAGGCTGATGGAATTGTGGCTTTGACAAGGCCGGCGTTCACGGGCGCAGCGCTGCCCTTCCCAAATACGCCATCGATCGCCTCAGCCGTCCGAATTGCCGTGGTGAAATCCGGCTGGCGCAGCAGAACCGACACGGTCTCCCAGGCATCGATATTGACCACCAACTCCTTTTCGATGATCGCTCCCGCCGGCACGACGCCGGCGGCCTGATGATTCTTGGTGACGGTCGCTCCTCCCGGTCCGCCTGTCCCACCCAGGAAGCCTCCCACTGAGACCGGGCCTTGGGCTACGGCAAACACTTGTTGATTGGCCGCTTTCAGAGGAGTTAAGAGCAGCGTCCCGCCCTGCAGACTCTTTGCATTGGCCATCGAAGACACCACGACATCCAGAGCCTGGCCCGGTTTGGCGAATGGGGGAAGCTTGGTCGTCACCATGACGGAGGCAATATTTCTTGTGAGCAACTGGATCGGATCGATCACCAAATTGATCCCCATCTTATTCAGCATGGACATCATGGCTTGAATCGTAAACTGACCGCCGATGACCTGATCGCCCGTTCGATCGAGCCCGACAACCAATCCATAACCGATGAGTTGGTTTTCCCGAATGCCTTCAATGGCTCCGATGTCCTTTATTCGGACCGCTTCCGCTGAAAGCGGCAGACACAAGAATCCGACGAGCGCTCCCACGATCCATGGCTTGGCATAACGTGTCATCATTGGCGTTGCGATCCCCTCGTATTACAACTTGCGCGCAGACTGAATGGGCGGCTTTCGACCTAAGAGAATTCTCGAAATCCATCCCTGCTCCGAGGCCGACTCTTGCGGAATGTCGACGGTGTTTCTTTCGCGGTGCCAATATCCGGTTCGCACGGGATCCTGAGGCGGGTCTAAGTCCGCTCGCCTGACCACACCGCTCATCACCATCATTTGCAACGACTGGAGCGAAACCGCCTCATGCCAGAGCCCCCGCTTCGCCGAGACTGTCCGTTTGGCGATGGTTTTCACAAGGGACGTCCTTCGTTAGAACGGGTAGACCCAATCAAGAATGCGGACCAGCCACCCCGGTCGCTGCACATCGTCCAGAACCCCCAACCCTGCATATTCGATTTTTGCATCGGCAATTGCCGATGACAGCACGGTATTCTTCGTATCGACGTCCACCCGCCGCACAATGCCGGAGATCGTCATCAGCTGTTTCTCACTGTTGACCGACACTTCACGACGCCCTTCGACGCGTAAGTCGCCGTTTGGAAGCACTTCCATCACAATGACCGAAATCGTGCCGGTTAAGGTCCCTTCCCGGCTCGTCGCTCCCTTTCCGGTAAACTTATTGCTTGCCGACGCGTCGACTCCGAGTCCGCGCCGGGCTTCGTCGCTCAACCGGAAACCCGGAATGCCGAAATAGCCGACGCCCGATCCGGCCAGCGAATTTGCCATCGTCGATTCCCGCTGCGCCGCCGTATCCGCTGACTTTGACCCTTTGTGCTTTTCGACGATCTTAACGGTGAGAATATCCCCCACCCGCATCGCGCGCATATCTTCATACAGGTAGGCGCGACCATTCTCCTCCTGCCATAACGAGCCGATGGTCTTGGGAGGAGGCAACGGCGGCACGGTCAACTTGGAGGAGACAGAGGGCGTGAGACTACAGGCGCTCAGTATCGCACCGGCCGCCGCCACGCCCCATGTTCGAGCGATTACACAGCGCATGCGCACCCTTAAAAGTCCACTTGAACCAAGCCGGGGGCGACGATCTTTGCCCGCAGCTCTCGTCCTGAATCGAGGTTGGCCACCATGACGGTTTGTCCGATTTGGCCGCTGCCCTTGGTCACCCCGGATGTTTGAACGGAAAAGTTTCCACGTCTGGCTTCGATCATGACGTGGTCCCCTTTTTTCACCATAAACGGCTTTTTCAAGAACGTCGGACGAAGCGGAGTATTCGGCTGCAACGGACGAACCGTGCTTTTCCCAATGACGGCCTCCGGGTCCGTGATGAAGGGATGCTTCACATCGTAGGTGACGATCCGCGCTGTCGTCAGATCGTCCGGTTCGATCGTCTCTTCAGATTTGAGGAATCGCGCCGGGACGACCACATCGATCATGGCGGAAATATCGGCCAGCGCTTCAACGGTCTTCCACGCATTCCCATTGACCATGACCTGGATAGCGAAGCTTCTTCGCCCCATCGTCGTGGAGCCTCCGGCGACGGAAGGGATCTGCAATTCGATCACCCCGACAGGAATCTTGATCGGATCCAGCGGTTCCAGAAGGGTGACCTGCACCGATTTCACCCGCGTTCCCCATTCTCCTTCGAGAAATCTCTGAATGGTCTTTTGGATTTGCTCAAAATGCAGCTCCCGCATCGCCGGCCGGGTCGCATCCAACTTGCCGAGGGCCGGTCCGTTGGGCGCGTGCCCTCCGATCGATACCGGTTTGGCGAGCTTCTCCGCAGTGGCGCCGATGGCCGGATTGACCCCGGCGGCGAGCATACAAGCGGCGACGATGATGATGCGAATACTGGTCATGGCTTCTTCCTTATCGTCTGAGATTGTTCGCGATGGACATCATCTCGTCAGACGCTTGAATCGTTTTAGAGTTAATTTCGTAGCTCCGCTGCGCAATGATCATATTGACCATTTCCTCAGCCAGGTTGACGTTCGAGCTTTCCAAGAATCCCTGCTGGATCGTCCCGAATCCGGTGGAGAATCCCCCTGTGCCCTGCGTCGGAGGGCCGGACGCAAAGCTGTCGATGAACAGATTGTTTCCCATTGCGACCAGCCCGGCCGGATTATCGAATCGTGTGAGCTGGATTTGGCCGATTTGGGAAGCCTGAGTTACGCCAGGGAGCAGAACGGATACCGTGCCGTCCTGACCGATGTCCATCTTCAGCGCGCCGGATGGGATCGTAATTACGGGATTCAATAAGTCGCCGTCGCCGGTGACCAAGTTGCCGACGTTGTCGCGTTTGAACGACCCGTTTCGGGTGTACATGATGGTGCCATCCGGTCTGGACACTTGGAAGAACCCGGGTCCATCAATGGCGACATCCAGATCGTTATTGGTCTGGCGCATGTTGCCTTGGAGCCATTCCTTCGATACCGTCGTGGGGCGGACACCGGCGCCGACTTGAATACCGACGGGAAACACGCCGACATTCGACGCGCTGGTGCCCGGCAAGCGCTGGATTTGGTAGAGCAGATCGGCAAACTCCGCCCGACTGCGTTTGAAGGAGTTGGTATTGACGTTGGCCAGATTGTGGGCCACGGTGTCGACGTTGATCTGTTGTGCCGTCATTCCGGTGGCGGCTGTCCACATTGCCCGAATCATATTGTTCCTCTCAGTGATGCGTGATGGGTGATGCGTGATGGGTGCGGACGGCTGGTTTCCTTATTGCGCATCACCGATCACTCTTTACTCATCACTTCCGTTAGGCCGTTCGTCCGACTTCTTGAATGGCCGTTTCGGCCATCCGATCCAGGGTTTGAATCAACTTCTGAGCCGATTCATACCCGCGCATGCCCTCGATCATCTTGACCATTTCACCGATGGAATTGACGTTGGAATCTTCGATATGCCCGACCTGGACTTGGGGCGTTTTGGCTGGGAACCCCTTATCGGAGATGAACATGCCTTCCGCGTATTTTTGCGGCATGTCGGTATCGGGAAAATCCATGACCTTGATGGTGCCGACGGAATTGCCGTCGACTTTAATTTCTCCCTGATTGGAAATATCCATTTTCCCGACGGGAATCTTCAATTCCCCCTTCGTCCCCATCACCGGATGTCCAAGATTGGTGACAAGCCGGCGTTGGTTATCGAGAGAGAGCATGCCGTTGCGGGTATAGCGCGTGCCTTGAGGTGTTTTGACTTCTAGGAATCCACGGCCTTGGATGGCGAGATCGAGGGGGTTTCCGGTGAGGCGAATTCGTCCTGCGTCATACGTTGTTTTGACCGCATTCGGTGCCGTATACACTCGTTCCGTCGGGCCGAATGGCTTGGCCACGATTTGGTTGGCGAGGGAGACGGTTCCCGGCGTTGATGCAATGGCAAGATGCGCCTTGGGGAACACCGCCTTGAAAGTTTGCTCATCCTGCTTGAATCCGGCGGTATTCACGTTCGCCATGTTGTTGGCGAACACTTGCATCCGCCGCTCATGGGCAAGGGCGCCGGACAGGATTGGATAGATACCTCGATTCACGGTCTGGTCTCCTTGATCGGTCGTTTCGCAAGAGGAGACAGCAACCTGCATGCCAGGCCGTGATATTCAGCCGGCGCAGATCTGTTCGATGAGGGAAGAAAGAAATGCTGAGGAAAATGGCAGGCTGTCAAATAATCGACGGTCGGACGGAAAGAGAACAGGCCACCCTGCTTCCTTCGATCGGCGAATAGTTCCGCCGATGAGGAAGAAGTTGCCTAGCCCGCATGCGCCGCCATGGAGGACGCGCCGGTCGTGTCACTGACGGAATCGGAGAATCGGATGGGATTCTCGGAGGTCGCGAAGGCCAACGATTTTACGGCCTGACTCAACAGGGTTTCTCCTGGCGCGGCGGAGGAGCCATACATGGCTCCTCCGATCTGGCAGGTCAGCAGCACCTCCTGTCCTTCAATCATCAGGGGAAGCGACATGGTGCGGTAAATATTCTGCGCGAGTGTATCGATCTGATCCCGTGCGACGACGTTTTCAATCAAAATCGCGAACCGCCGGTCGCCGATGCGGGCGACGGTATTGTTCGAGGGCAGCGCGCTCTTGATGCGGGCAGCCTGCACTCGCGCGATCAAGGAGATATTGGGCGCGGTCACTGAGGTCGGAAGCGGACGAAACTGATGAAGGTCTGCGACAAGCACGCCGACACTGCGGCCCAGGTGCGACGCTCGGGTTAAGCCTTGCTCGAGGAGCACGGTAAAGAGACGCAACGTGGGCAGGCCTGTCACATGATCGTATGCCGCCAGGCTTTCTTCGCGGGGCTGGATTTTGCTTCGGTGGGAAACCGGCCAAAACCATATTCCGGCAAGACTGAGACTGACACTGATGAAGAGCCCCACTTCGCCGGCTAATGATTCGGGCGCGGTGAGAGAGGCGCTGCTTGGAGAGCCGCCACGGCTCATGCCGAGCGAGGTTCTCACCGGCGAACTCATGAGCCATTGGGCCGCGAAGAAGCCGGTCGTGAGAGCCAGCGCAAAACAGCCGATGGCTTTCGCGCGCGACGATGCGCTGATTCTTGAGCGCGAGCGACCCAGGCAGGAGAGCCCCAGGGTGAACGGCCCACGGTATCCGACAGGAGACGTGAGGGGCGTTGAGCCGGCCGATGTAGGCGGTTCTCTATCCATGAACAAGAGGCGGAAGCATCCTTCTAGGTGATGCCTCTGTCTCGGCTATTCAGAGAGAGAACTGAAGGGCTTGAATGGGAAGAGGGCGATCCGGCACAAACCGCCACGAACCATCACGGTAAGACCTGTCTCGGGGGCGAGCAAGCCGTCCCCGGCCGGCGTGTCCCGACTTCTACCCGTCGGCATGAAGAAAGGCTTTCAGTCGGAGGATGGCTTTGGTGTGAATCTGGCATACACGGGATTCCGTGACTTTCAACAGCTCACCGATTTCCTTCATCGTCAGTTCTTCATAATAGTAGAGGGTCAGAACCAGCCGTTCCTTTTCAGGCAATCCTTGAATGGCTTCGCCGATCGCCTCGCGCTCGCGCTCGTTCACTAAGGTGGACAACGGGTCCGGGTGATGCGTATCGGCAAGCATCCTGACGACTTTGTGCCCGTCCGGTTCTTGGAGTCCCAAGTCGTCGATACTGATCATCACGGCCCCACGGGCCCGAGAGATAAAGTCGTCGAGCTCATCCAGGGGCATCTTGAGCTCGGACGCCACTTCTTCATCCAATGGAGGACGCCCCAGTCGATTCAGGAGCGCAATATGCGTTTTTTGCAGCAAACCGATTCGTTCATGCACGGAACGTGGAATCCAATCCATCGAGCGAATTTCGTCCAGCATGGCGCCGCGAATCCGGAACTCCGCATAGGTCTTGAATTTCGCTTCTCGATTGGGGTCGTATTTCTCCATCGCATCCATGAGACCGATGGTCCCGACGGAGATCAGATCCTCGGCATCCAGGTACGCGGGTAATCGAAAGGCCAGGCGATGGGCCATCGCCCGAATCACATGCGCAAACGCTTTGATCAGCTGTTCCCGATGAGCCTCGCCGCTGGGAATCGCTTGATGGATACCTTGATGGATACGATGAACCGCCGTTTTACTCATAATAAATATGCCTTTGACTCCATCACATGACTGCGGTGGTCTGAAGTAAGCGTTGCCACAACAGCTGCACAGCGCTCTTAGGAAAATTCGGCATCGGCCACTGCAAAACTTGCCCGGCGAGCCGCGTCAGCGCCTGAGCCGCCGGCGAGGCGGGAAACAGCTCCAGCAGCGCCTTTTGACGCATCACTGCCAACGGAACATAATCATCCTGGGGGATATAGCCGACATACTCGAGCGCAACATGCAGGAAACGATCCGCAGCGGTGTCGAGTTTTCTGAACACCTCCGCCGCTTCTCGCGGGCTCTTCGCCATGTTGACCAACACTTTGAAGCGACGTTCCCGGTATTGTCGGGTCAACACCTTGATCAGCGCATAGGCGTCTGTGAGAGACGTGGGTTCGGGAGACACCACGACGACGGCATCCTGAGCCGCGGACGCGAAAAAAGTCACATTCGGTGAAATGCCTGCCCCGGTATCGATCAGCAACACATCGATGTCACGCGAGAGGGCCTCCAGTTGTTCCAAGAGCAGCATTTGTTGCGATTCACTCAATGAGGTCAGGTGTGGAACGCCTGAGCTGGCAGGTAAGACCCGGATTCCTCCCGGACCATCGACAATGACATCATCCAAAGAGTGGGTCCCCGCCAGCACATGCTCGATCGTATGCTCAGGGACCAAACCCAGCAGCACATCCAGATTGCCCAGCCCGAGATCGGCGTCCAAGACCAGAACGCGCTTCCCTGCTTGACTCAATCCCATCGCCATATTGGCCACGATATTGGTTTTGCCGACGCCGCCTTTGCCGCTGGCTACGGCGACGACGCGCGTCAGTGCGGAGGCTCGCTCCGGCACGTCCCCCGCCATCGGTGTCAACGATCCACTCTGCATGGTTTTTCCTCCTACCGCGTGACAGTGTTCATAGTGACTGCGTGTGAGTTGAGCGACGGTGATCGCTCCGCCGGCGCGTGGGCGTCCAAAGAGGATCGGAACGGAACGGTGTAGCGGCGGCCGACGAGAAGCTCGGCCAGCCGTGGCGCGGTGGCGACTTCAAGGTCCTCTGGAACCCGCTGACCGGCGCTCCAATAGGACAGAGGAATTCCCGATTGGTGACTCAATTCATAAAGCGCTCCGAATGAATCCGTTTCATCGAGCTTGCTGAACATCAGCCGCAAGAGCGGGAGCGCATGAATCTGCGCCACCTGACGCTGCAAATCCTGCTCACGCGTCGACGCCGAGACCACGACGTGAGTTTGCACCTCCGGTTCGGTCTTGAGGAGCTGATGCAGGGTATGCACCAAGGCAAGATCCTGTTCTCCAAAACCGGCCGTATCGATCAGAATCAGATCCGCATCGGCATGCTTGCGGACATAGGCCGCAGCCTGTTTGGCCGACAACGCCGATTCGCAGGGGATGCCCAACACGTCGGCATACATCCGAAGTTGTTCGACTGAAGCCAATCGATAGGTGTCCAGCGAGACAATGGCGACGGACTTCTTCTCTTCCAATTGATAGTGTGCCGCGAGCTTGGTGATGGCCGCCGTCTTTCCGGCTCCGTTGGTTCCGATCATCATGGCGACCGTCCGATCTCCCGCACCGGAGAGCAGCGATCCGCTCACGCGTATGTCTTGAGCCAGGCATGCCGCCAACGCATTCTGGAGGTCGCGCGGTTCCGTCGAACTGCGACGAGCCAGTTCCACGCTCAACGACCGTCCAAGTCTGTCTGCGCTCGACGGGCGCAGTCCCTGCGCGACGAGATTGCGGCAGAACGAGGCGATGGCCGGCTCTGTATGATGACTCAAGGATTGTGAGGCCGCCGGCAACGACGCGCCGATCTCCCGGCTCAATTCGCGCAATTCATTACGCAGGTCTTGCAAGCGACGCTGTTTTATACCTGATGACCGCGGCATTGCCGGGCGCGTCTGCCGAGGGGCCGGAGAAGATGCCGAAGGCTGCTTCATTCCATCGGATGGAGAGAGCGGCTTTGCCAACATGCCCTGCAAGGTGTCGCGAAAGACCTCCGGCCCGGCCGGCTGGGTCCATGTGCCGGCGGCGGATGACGCCTGTGGAGTTGTCCGTGGTTCGCTCGGGGTCGATGTGTCCCGCGATGGCTTGATCGGCGGCAGCGGATCATATTCGGTTGCAGCCATGACCTCCAACACCGGCTTATTGAAGTAACTCATCAGACGACCGCCTTGGTGCACTTCCTTGGATGAGAGGATGACGGCATCCGGCCCCAACTCTTCTTTGATCGCTCGAATCGCATCCTGCATGGTCAAGGCATGAAATGTTTTGACTTTCATTGTTCACCTCACGACGGTTGCGGAAGTTCTGAGTCCAGCCGGATGGTATCGAGCGATTGCAATCTCACCATGGCATCGATTTCATTCAGGCCGACCACCGGCACAGAATGCAATAACCGGTCCGTCAGCCGCCGCAAATGCCGCCGCACTGCCGGAGAGCAGAGGAGGATCGGTTGCTGGCCTCGCGCCGCCACGCGTTCCGCTGATTGCTTGAGCGCCGCCAGAAGTTTGTGCGACAGCGCGGGGTCCAGATTCAGCATGGCTCCCTGAGGCAACGTCGCTGCCTGCTCGGCGAGCGTGCGATCGAGGCGCGGATCGAGCGTAATGACCGGGAGCGAGCCGTCCGGTGACTGATACTGCTTGGTAATGGTCCGGGCCAGCGATTGACGAGCCATTTCCGTCAAGAGTTCGGCATCTTTCGTCGTCATCGCATGATCGGCGACGGCTTCCAGAATGGAGCGAATATCCCGGATAGGAATCCCTTCTTTGAGGAGATTGCCCAAAATCCGAACCACCGTACCCAGGGAGACCATGGTGGGAATGAGCTCTTCCACCAGCTTCGGATGCGTCTTGCCAACTTCGTCGAGCAGGGCTTGCGCTTCCTGCCGGCCCAATAATTCGTGCCCGTGACGTTTGATGATTTCAGAGAGATGCGTGGTAACGGCCGAGCTGGCATCGACGACGGTGTAGCCGGCCATCTGCGCCTGCTCACGCTGGTCCTCAGCGACCCACAATGCCGGCAATCCGAATGCCGGTTCCTTGGTGGGAATGCCTTGCACCATTCCACGCTGCGCCGTGCCGGGATCGATCGCCAGCACATGCCCCGGAAGCACTTCGGCCTTGGCGACCTCGACCCCCTTCAGCATGATGGCGTATTCATTCGGACGGAGTTGCAAATTGTCCCGGATATGAATGGGGGGCACGACAAACCCCATGGATTCGGCAAACTGTCTGCGCAACCCCTTGATTCGATCCAGGAGCGCATTCCCCTGTGCGCCTTCCACGAGATTGATCAGCCCGTATCCCACTTGCACTTCCATCAGATCGAGCGGGGCGATGTGGGCGACCGGCTCGTCAACTTTGGCGGTCACCGGCGGAGGAGCCAGGGTCTCGGGCGCCTGTTCCCGTCGATAAAGATGATAGGCAATCCAGCACACACCGGCTCCGAGCACCAGGAACGCCAGGTGCGGTAAACCCGGCACCAAGCCGAGTGCCAGCAAGATTCCGCCGGCCGTCCCCACGGCTCTGTGAGAGTTCAAGAGTTGGCGGGTCATCTCTCCGCCAAGATCGTTTTCCGACGCGGCTCGCGTCACGATCATACCGGTGGCGGTTGAGACGATCAGGGCGGGAATTTGGGCGACCAGACCTTCACCAACGGTGAGAAGCGTGTAGGTTTGCGCCGCCAACCCGGGACTCATGCCTTGCTGTAGAATGCCGATGGTCAGTCCTCCGACGATATTCACCACGACAATGATGACCGCCGCGACTGCGTCCCCCCGAACGAACTTGCTGGCGCCGTCCATGGCGCCGTAGAAGTCGGCTTCTTCCGCGATATCCTTCCGCCGCCGCCGGGCTTCATCTTCCTTAATGAGACCCGCGTTCAGGTCGGCATCGATCGCCATCTGTTTGCCCGGCATCGCATCCAACGTAAAGCGGGCGGCGACTTCCGCCACGCGGCCGGCGCCCTTCGTCACGACCACAAAGTTGATGATCACCAGGATTGCGAACACCACGAGACCTACGGTGTAATTTCCGCCGACGACAAAGGTGCCGAACGTACGGATGACTTCCCCTGCCGCCGCCGCCCCCTCATTGCCGTGCAACAGAATCAGGCGCGTCGACGCGATATTCAGGGACAACCGGAGGAGTGTGACCATCAGGAGAATCGAGGGGAATACCGAAAAGTCCATCGGCCGCCGGACCTGCAATCCCACTAATAGAATAATGATGGATATCGTGATATCGAAACTGAGCAAGAGGTCCAATAAAAACCGGGGAAGCGGCAGCAGCATGACCATGAGCACGCCGACCACACCGACGGACATGACAATGTCCGGGTGCTTGAGCAGCGGAGGATGCTCGACCGGAGAAACGGTTGTCGTGGATGCCATGCGCTACGGCCCTCCTTATAGCTGTCCGGGATCGACTCCCTTGGCCCGGTACACAAAAGCCAGAATTTCAGCAACGGCGCGGTACAGGTTCGACGGGATTTCTTTCCCGATATCGACCAGCCGGTAGAGCGTTCGAGCCACAAGCTTGTTTTCGATCACCGCCACCCCATGATGACGAGCCAGTTCACGAATGCGTTCCGCGACAAACCCGGCGCCCTTGGCCACCACGAACGGGGCGGCTTTCTGTGCGGCGTCATATTTCAGCGCGACCGCCAGGTGCGTGGGGTTTGTCACCACGACATCGGCGGTCTTCACCGCCGCCATCATGCGTTTCTTGGCAAGATCGCGCTGCGCGGAGCGGATACGGCCGCGGACTAACGGGTCGCCTTCCGATGCCTTGTGCTCTTCCTTGACTTCCTCTTTGGTCATACGGAGGTCACGGGACCACTCAAACCGTTGATACATGTAGTCCACGGCCGCGAGAACCGCCAATGCTCCCACGACGCCCATCGCTACTTTCAGCGTGAGGTGCCCGGCCATTTCGATCGAAGCCGGCAGGTCGTAGTCCATCAGCCCCGGCACCATGAGGAGATCGTGACGCGCGGTAAACAGTCCGACGCTCATGACGATCACAATTTTTACGAGGCCTTTGAGAAGCTCCATCACGGATCTGGCGGAGAACAGTTGTCCCAAGCCTTTGATCGGATTGAGCTTGCTGAAATTGGGCTGCAGCGCGCTCGGCCTCCACAGAAACCCTGTTTGCGCCAGCGACGCGCCGGTCCCCATGAACAGAATGACGGCGAGAATGGGAAGGATCAGGATCATCGTCGTCGCGCTGATCTGCACGATAACGGTATGGATATGTTCCACCGTCAGCGCTTTCCAGAAGGTCTCGTCGAACGACAATGACAGCCCGCGCCGCGTGACGTCGGTTAACTGCCGCAGTCCGATCGGCATTCCGATGGCCAGAAATCCGACCCCTCCGATAAGGACCGCCGCGGTGCCGACATCGCGGCTGATCGCGACCTGCCCATCGCGTCGCGCCTCCGATTTGCGCTTTTCCGTCGCCTCTTCTGTCCGGCTGCTCTTATCCGACTCAGCCACGTCCGAGACTCCTCAGTAAGGCTTCGATCGTGAGTTGGAGCTGTTCGAATTCCGACCCGATCAAGGCGACGGTAAACGGCATGCCGAGGCTCAGGACGAGCAACCCGCCGGCGATCGTAATGGGAAAGCTTAAGACGAAGACCTGGACTTGCGGGACGGCGCGCCCGAGCAAAGCCATGAGGACATTGATGAGCAAAATGGCGATCAGCACCGGCGCGGACAATTTCAGGCCGATCGTAAACATCCGCTGCGACAGCAGGAGAATCTCTTCTCCCAAGTGCGAGGATAGATGGGCGCCGAACGCAGGGATCGCTTCATAGCTGTGAATGATGGTCGCCATGGCAAACAGATGCGCATTCAGCGAGAGGAAGATCAATGAGGCCACCATGGTAAAGAACTGCGCGACCATCGGGGTTTGTTGTGAAGTCGCCGGGTCGAACAGATGGACCGCCCCGAATCCCATTTGAATGCCCAACAGTTCGCCGGCCACTTCCAGCGCGCCGAACAGCAAGCGGACCGCCAAACCGATCGTGACCCCGATCGCCATCTCGCTGAGCATGCCCCCGGCCAAGATCATTGGATCCAGCGACAGGGCAGGCATCGAAATCGACGGAGCCAGCATCAGGCTCAAGGCCAATACCAGACAGAGCTTGACCTTGATCGGGATCGTCCGTCCGCTGAAGACCGGCAGCGCGGCCAGCAGTCCCCCGATGCGGGACACCAGGACAAGAAACGCCTGAAATTGCGGAAGGAGAAGGTGAATGGTCTGTGTCAGTCCCATGCGGTCCTAGCGAATGTAGTCGGGAATATTGGTCAGGAGATTGGTCATGAAACTCGTCATGACGCCCAGCATCCAGGGCAAAAACACGAGAATGGCGCCGAAGAGAGTTAAAACCTTGGGCACAAAGCTCAAGGTCGGCTCATTCAATTGTGTCATGGCTTGAAAGGCGCTCACGATCAAACCGACCAGCAGGCTCAACCCTAAGATGGGGGCGGAGACCATGATGGTCGTTTCCAAGGCTTGCCGTCCAAGCTCAGTAACCATTTCCGGTGTCATAGAATTACTGAAAGCTCCTTACCATCGATCCGACGACGAGATACCATCCGTCGGCCAGCACAAATAAAATAAGTTTAAACGGCAATGAAATGACGGCCGGCGGCAAGAGCATCATGCCCATCGACATCAGAATGCTGGCCACCACCATGTCGACAATCAAAAAAGGGATGTAGATCAAGAAACCGATCTGAAAGGAGATGCGCAATTCACTGAGAATAAAGGCCGGGATCACGACGTGAGTCGGCACATCTGAAACCTTTTCTGGTTTAGGAATCTTACTGAGTGCAATAAAGAGCTCCAGATCCTTGTCTCGAAGCTGGCGCAACATGAATTCTCTGACCGGCTCGATGCCCTTCTTCCAGGCATCTTCATAGGAGAGCTGTTCGGCCAGCAGCGGCTGCAGAGCGTCGCCGTACACGTGTTGTCCGACCGGAGCCATGATGAACATCGTGAGAAACAAGGCGAGCGCCAGCAGAACTTGATTCGGTGGAACCGACTGCGTCCCGAGCGCTTGGCGGAGGAACGAGAGGACGATCACAATACGCGTAAACGACGTGACCATGATAAAGAGCGCCGGCGCCAGCGAGAGGACCGTCAATAAGATCAGAATCTGGATGACGACGGCCGTCTGCTTGGGCGAATCCGATCCCAAATCGATACTGACCGACGGCCCGGCGGCCCACGCCGGCTCCGGTGTCGCCATGCCCAGGCCGATAAGGATCAGGGCGGCAATCAAGGCGAGCCTGGTCCACGGCGCGGCCAAGCGCTTCACGCTATGCATGCGGTCCGCCTTGCTTCCCCTGCCCGAAGGCGTTGGTCACGTCCTGCCACCAGTCGGTTGAAAGCAGGCTGCGAGGGGAAATCCCGCACGGATCGCCGGTCTGACCGGCGGATGATACAAGCGTCGCCAGGCTTGCGGTGTTTTCGATGCGACCGAGAGGAATGAGCGTGTCTGCCGCCAGACCGACGACAAAGTATTCTCCGGCAATTGCGACGAGGGCAATGGATTGTCGTGGAGCCAGGTAACTGTTCGCCACGATCCGGATCAGGGGTGTGCCGCCGGACATGCCGATGCGTTGTGACAGCGCTCGACGAGCGATCCAGGCGACGGCTCCCATCAGCAACAGGACTATCCCCAACGCCAAGAGTGTCCGGCCCATGCTGTCCCACACATCAACCACGGTATCGCGCTCCTGTTTCTTAGGCGAGTTGCTTGACACGCTCCGCAGCGCTCACCACATCGGTGAGCCTGATGCCGAACTTTTCATTTACGACCACCACTTCGCCTTTGGCCACCAGCTTATTGTTCACCATGACTTCCATCGGTTCTCCGGCCAATTTATCGAGTTCGATCACCGATCCTTGCGCGAGCTGCAAGAGGTCTCGAATGGCCATCTTCGTCGAGCCGACGTAGATGGAGACCTTCATCGGAATATCGAGAATGAAATCGATATTCTTCGTCTGTTCCGCGACTGCGGTATTCGTCACCGGCGGAAACGAGGCCGGCGTCGCGGCGACAGAATCCTGCGTCATGGTTTCGGCGGCTTGATGGGCATCGTCGTCGGCCATACGGTCGTCTCCCCTCCCTACGAGTTAAGTCAGCACCTTCGTGATACGACAGGCGTGATTCCCCTTAAATACCCCAGGGCTTCCCAGAAACTTGAGATAGTCCTCGACATAACATTCCAGCGGATCGCCGGGACGCTGGTCCAGCATCACCACATCGCCGGGCGCAAAATTCAGCACGTCCTGAACGGTGACCGTGGTGGAGCCGAGCTTGACGGCGATCGGCAACTCGCACTCATGGATCAAGTCGCGGAATTTGCTGTTCCAGGACCCGTCCTGCTCCAACTGATCCGAGACCAGCCCTGAGTAGAGCTTGTCCTTAATGGGTTCGAGCATCGAATAGGGATACACCACAAATAAATCCCGGGTGGTCTCCCCGATGATGACTTGCAACGTCACCACAATCACGACCTCTGAGGCCGTCACGACCATGGCAAATTGGGGATTACTCTCGGAGCGCACATAAGCCACTTTCACCGGCATAATCGCCTGCCAGGCTTTCTCAAGATCGGCGAGCGCGAGCATGAGCAGCTTTTTGATCATCCGCACTTGGACGGCGGTAAAATCACGGCCTTCCGGCTTGACGTGGGTCTGCCCTTTTCCTCCGAAAAAGTAATCGACGAGGAGATAGACGAGAAACGCGTCCATCACAAAGAGCCCGCTGCCTCGCAGGGGGGCCATGTGAAAGACATTGAGCGAGGAGGGCATAGGAATCTTTTTCAGAAATTCGCCGAATTTGATGACCTGTGTTCCGACTACCACAAATTCAATCGCTTCCCGCAACACGCCGGTCCACGCCACGGCCTGGCGTCGTACAAATCGATCGTTGATCATCTCCAGGGTCGGCATGCGCCCCCGGATAATCCGCTCTTGATTGAGGAGATCGTATTCCTTCACACCGGTCGTCGCGTCAGACGCAGCCTCCGCCGCCGGCGCCGTTTCGACCTCACCGGAGACCACGCCGTTCAACAGCGCATCGATTTCATCCTGTGAAAGAATCTTTTCCATAGAGGACGATCTACTGAACGACGAAATCTGTAAAGTACGCGGTTTTCACGCCTGGCTTAGGCAGCAGGCCGTTGATCCGCTGGGTGATCTCATCCCGGAGTTGGAATTTGCCTTGCGGGCTCCGAATCGCGGCGGAATCTTTGCTGGAGAGCAACACCAGGATGGTGTCGCGGAGCTGAGGAATGCGCGCGGCAAGATTCGCCGAGACCCCTTCATTCTCCACCTCTAACTTAATGGTCATCTTGAGGTAGCGGATATCCGGCGCGTCGGCGAGATTGACGATGAACGGGTCCAGATCGAACACGACGCCTGGCGCTGCTCCGGCGGCGCCCTTTCCGGCTGGTTCGCCGTGCCCTTCCGGCTTCGCTACGGCTTCGGTCTTATGCTCATCCCCCGCCTCTCCTCCTCCGCTGCTGTGACCGCCCATGAATTTCACGATCACAAAAGCGCCGCCGAGTCCGGCGACGAGCGCCGCGGCGACAACGATAATGAGAAGCTTAATGGGAAGCGCGGGCGCCGGCGCCGCGGTCTTTCCTGCTTCAGGGGCTGCTGCTTCGTCTGACATGGAGACCTCCTCAATTCACACGCACAATTGTCGTCACAGGGGTTTGTGCAATGGATATGCCATCTGGGATGGTGTCGCCTGTCATTGAGTCGGCAAAGAACCACACGCCAATTGAAGGCGATGAAGAGCGCGATTGTAAGAAATGAGCGGAAGACAGCCGGTGAAGAGCCGGTCTCTTGACGCTGTCAGAAATCTGACGGTGAGGTGACGCCGGTGCCACGTGTCCTGCGGGCGGTCTATCGGCGGAAGGGGCATGGAAAGAGAAGAGGAGAGCCGGAGTGATTTCTTCTAACGGATCACTCCGGCTGAGACGGGCCGCTATCGTTTCAGATTCACCAACTCCTGGAGAATTTCATCCGACGTGGTGATCACGCGGGAGTTGGCCTGGAAACCCCGCTGTGCGGCAATCATATCGATGAAGCTTTGACCGAGATCGACATTCGATAACTCCAACGAATTGGACAGGACGCGACCGAGACCGGCACTATCCGGTGATCCGGTCACAGGCTGACCGGAATTTCCTGATTCGGCGAAGGTGTTCTTGCCCGTCCGGGTCAGACCTATGGGATCCGGAAATCTCGCCAGGACCACCTGGGCCAGGGCGCGCAGTTGCCCATTCGAGAACCGGCCGCTGATGACGCCGTTCGTATCGACACTGAAGGCCTGGAGGGAGCCGGCCGCATACCCGTCTTGAGTCTGCTGGACCAACGCGGACGTGGAGCCGAATTGCGTCGATCCGGTCAAACCGTTCCCCCCGTCCGTAATCACACTGTCGCCGAAATTGAACTCGATGAGCTGGTTTTGCGTGGCTCCGACAAAGTCGATCTGCAGTTCTCCCGCCGTCGTTCCCACCGTCCCCGCTGCCGTACTCGTATCGAATCGAACCACCGGCCCTTCCCGCTGCAGTGTCCCATCGGTCCCGAATGTGAGGGTTCCGGCGCCGACTCGCACAATTCCAAGCGTGGTATCGATATTACTCGAATGATAGTTGGCCGTATTCACGTCGGCGGTGCTCGACACGACGTTATAGTTCCACGTATTCGATCCAACCTTCGTGAAATAGGTGGTCAACAGGTGATCGTTCCCCAGTGAATCATAGACGGTCAGCGACGTGGTGAAGTTGGAGGTGCCGACCGGATCGGTCACATCGAAATCTGTGCCGGTGGTTGAGGTGCCGGCCAGCATGTTCAGATTCGAGGCCAGGGTATTGCTACCGCTGGCGGCGACGATCACGGCGCCGGTATTCGTCGCTGCATCCTTGGTGGTTCCTGAGATACCCGATCGGAAGGTGAAAATGTTGCTCGCGCCGACAGTGGCCTCAAAGCCGTCATAGGCCGCCTGCAAGTATGGGTTGGCGGCGGTCAAACTACGTACCGCGCTCTGGATGGCGCTGGCGAGCGCTGATCCGGTAAGGCCGTTCGCCACGGTCACGGTCTGGGCTCCATCCCCGTTCAGATTGATGGTAAAGGCATTATTACCGGTTGCGGAGGTCGTGACCGAAGCGGCCGATCCGATAATGTTGCCTCGGACTCCGGTTGTCGCCGTACTGGAGTTCAAGTTGGCTGCCAGGAGCGCTGTCGCCGTGGGATTCGGCGCCGCGGTCGTCGTCGGCAAGGCGATGTCCCCGATATTACCGGTGATGGTACCGGTTGTGTCAGCGAGGAATCCCTGCAACTTGAAGCCGGTCGGATCGACGACCACGCTGTTTTGATTCAAACGGAAGAGGCCATTTCGTCCATAGAACGTGCCGCTCTGCGCATCTCTCATCACAAAGAACCCGTTGCCGTCGATCGCCAGATCGAGCACATTCGAGGAGGTCGCCAGCGAGCCTTGGGTGAAATCCCCCTGCACCGAGGTGAGGGCCACGCCGATTCCGGTTTGTACCGAGCCGGATCCTCCCGAGATCGAGGAGCTGATCAAGTCGGCGAAGGTGGCGCGACTCCCCTTGAACCCGACGGTGCTGAGATTGGCGATGTTGTTTCCGATGACCGACAACGCCGTGCCGTTGGCATTGAGCCCGCTCACACCGGCAAATAGAGACGACAGAATACCCATGGATCACCCCCTCCTTCGTAGCAAATCTTGGATCGTTCGATTTATCGCAACTCGACAATATCCTTGCGGTCGATCACATAATCCCCGGCGGCGAGTTGCGGAGTTCCATCCACCATCCGCACGCCGGAAATCGTTAAGACGGAACTCGGAGCGGCGACGACGGCTGCACCCTTCGCGTCCTTTGCCAGGACTTGGTACTGATAGGTTCCGTTCGGCATCGGTTGACCGTTCTGGTTGCGTCCGTCCCACTGGACTTCCTGTTTCCCGGCGCTCTGTGTGCCCAAATCCAGCATGCGAATGGCCTTCCCTTGTTTGTCCTGGACGGTGACCCGCACGGTGGCCGCTTCACGCTCCAACGCATACGTGAGTGTCGCCGGTCCATTATTCAGATCGATGAGCGAGCCTTCGACCTGAACATTGCGCCCAATCATCGGCAGCAAGGTGTACTGCATCGAATCTGTTTGCTGGGCGATGCTCTTTTCCAACAACTGGACTTGCTTGGTGCTCTGATCCAACTGGCTGAATTGGGCCAGCTCCGCGACAAACGCCGTATTGTCCATCGGCTTCAGTGGGTCCTGATTCTTCAGCTGCGTGACCAGGAGCTTGAGGAAATCGTTCTGGCCGAGCTGTTGGTTAGCGCTCAATGCTCCGGAGATCCCGCCGCTTGCGGGAGCCGTGACACCGGGGGTCGTTTGGGATGTTGCTGCGGTCACTGTTGCCATGATCCAACTCCCTTATCGCTAGGCCACAAGATTCACCATGCCGCGACGCGGCCTGGTGTCACGCATCGCTTCTTCACGCCCCTGTCCGGCGCGCCGACTTTCTCCCTGCGGCGTATGGCCGTGCGACTGTTCCTGGGACGCCGGCTGTTGGAAGGACCGTCCGGCGCTCTGGCGATCGATGTCGACCTGGAACCGCCCCAGATCCAATCCTGACGCGTTCAACGCTGATTGCAATCGGTCTTGTCCATTCACCAGATACTGTCCTAACTCGTTCCGTTCGGATGAGAAATGCGTGTGCACGGTATCCTGATTGACCGCGATACGAATATTCACCCGACCCAGATCGGCTGGAGAAAGCTCAAGCACCATCGATTTGGTCTGGTTCGCAGCAGACCCTGGCATCCAATCCGTCGGCTGAACAGGAAGAGTTGGTGTCGCAGGCTGGGGGTCGACAGAAAGTGTGGCCGAAGGCGCGGAAGAAAACGCCCGGTGATCTATCCCATTCGTCATCAACGGAGAGTGTGACGGCGTCGCCGGCGCAGAGACGTCCGGCATGGCGGACTGTGCCATGGCCTGACCTGCTGCGTGGCGTTCGCGATGGTCGCGGCCGGACCATTCCATGCCGCTTTCGGCTTCCTGGTTCGCGGGTTCTTGCTGCGCGATCGGAGCAACGGACGGCTGGCGAGGCGCCACATCTTCCTTCTGCCCCTGGATCTCTTGTGCCGGAACCGACTGCTGCATGACAACCGGCCGATTGTCCTCCGGCCGCTGGACCTGCTCGGCTGCCGGTGCTGTGACGGCATGGCGCTCTTCTCGTACTGCAGTCCGCTGATCGTTTGGCAGGAGCATCGACTCATTCGTCGCCTCACCTGTCGCTGAGATAGGGGGCTCTTCCTCGCTCGTGAGCGCGAATGCCGGTTTCTCCTGCTGAAGATTGCGAAGCTCGTCGGGAGCCGGCTGAACCGGACTCCTCAGAGTTGTATCTTGGCCGGTCGATGAACTCCGCAGCATTGTGGCATCGACGGCAGCGGGAAGGATTGCGCCTGCTTGAATGGCTGCCGTGGCATCTGCGGGTTCGGCAGGCATCTCTTTCTTACCGATCTGCGGAAATGTGGAGGAGTCCGCCGCCGTGACCGGCAACGATGTCCCGTCCTCCATGACAGAAGGCATCACGGACTCCAGCGCGGTGTTCGTCTGTTCACCAGATAAGGTCGGCGTCAGGGCCTGAGCATCGGTTTTAGCAATGGGCTGAGCGATCAGCGCGAGTAAGACGCTTTGCGTCGTCACATCGGGCAACGGCGACGCGGTGACGGTGTCGGAGTCATGCCGGGAAGGTTCGGCGGCTCGGTCGTTCGTTTGTCCATCCCTGATTGCGCCTGAGGAGGTTTGAGTTGTTGCCGTGGGTGTAGACTCGTCCGAAGACGTCTGGGCATCGTGCTCATCATCCTCTGTCCGGCTACGCCGCATCTCATGACGCGATTCCTTTGCCGTATGAATCTCATGTAATTCAGATGAGAATGATTTACCGGATCCGGCCGATTCTCGTTTCCTTTCCCCTTGTCCTGGGCGCGATGGGTTCTGCGCGCTTGTCGCGCCGGAGGCGCCGGCAGATGCAATATGAGGTAGTTGAACGTCCATCATGGCCTCAGGCCTCTCAATGATTGTCCGATGACATGCTCGGCACAGTTCAAGCCTCGTGCCAGGTCACGTAGCCGAAAACTCTGCGCCAATCGATGCAAACGAAGGAAACGTCAATAGCCGGTTTTAAGAAGGAGGAAAGAAGTTCCTAGTCCGTAGGCAAGATGCATCCACCTGCGCGGCGGACTGGGTTAGGGGGCCGTCACGAGCAACTGTTCGGTGAGTTTGGCGGCCCGTTCCACACGGACTTGAGAGAGAATCGCTCCGGCGGTCTTCGGCTTGACGATGCGAAGAATTTCGATCGCTTTGTGTTCAGGCATCTTTTCGAGTCTGGCCGCGGCTTCTTCGGACGGCATGGATTCATACATCTTTGCGAGTTGCGCCTGGCTCTGACTTTTCTGATCCTGAGCTTGCTTGGCGATAAGGGCCTTCCGATCAGCGATAAACTGTTCCTGCTGGACTTTCTGTTCCGTCGTTTGCTTCTGATGAAGCCGCCGTGACTCCTCAAGCTTCTTCTGCATCGCTTCATTGCGTGTGAGGAGCCCTTCCAGTTCCGTCTTGAGGGCGAGGAGCCGCTCTTCCTCTTGTCGAACGGCCGTTTCACGGCGATCGAGATCCTTCTTACGCTGATCTAACATCTCAATGATTTCTCGTGGCGTCTCAATTGCCTGTCCTTGCGTGGCCGGTGGAGCGGTGGTGTCGGCCGCTGACTCAACCCCCCCGGCAGATTCCGGCGCCGGTGACGTGGCTGTCGCAGCCGCCGGCTTGGCCGGCTTCGATTGCGGCTCAGATGAGGCTTGGCCCAGTTGCACCATCGCCCACAGCAGAAAGACCGATCCGGTGACGCCTCCGGCCAACGTCCAGAGATGGGAGCGCCGTTCCGACCGTGTCAGAGACGGTTGAGGCTTCACGGCATGCCGCAGTGCGATGCGATCGGAGACTGGACTCGCGGGTCTCTGCTTCATGAGTGCGCATCTCCCTGGCCGGCAAATCGATGATGGGCAGACTCATCCGTCGTCATTTGCTCGCGCCGACGCAGTTCCGTCAGTGCCGCCTCTCGATACCGCGCGATCAGTCGATCCAATGTCCGGCGATCCTGGCTCGCGGTCACCAGCTTGGCTCGCGCCTCATCCCATTGCAGCTGCCGATGCGCCATGGTTCGGCGGGCCTGCTCCGTTGCGGACGCCTGCGCTTCAAAGTGGGATTGCCACTGCAGTAATTGCTCGATGGTCAATCCCCGGCGGGTCTCTTCACGGTACCGTTCCTCCTGCCGCCGCTGATCGTCCGCCAAGCGCGCGATGGAGTGTTCCGCTTGCAAGAGTTGCTGTGTCGCCTCCGCGAGCTCCATCTTGAGCTGCTCCTCGATCTGAATCCGATAATGCCGCAGCGACTGTGCGCTCATGTCCGTTGTGCCAAGGTCAGAAGGTCCTGTCGCGACGAGGCAAAGTCAGCCGGTTGTTCAACCGCCTGACGGAGAAACCCGTTGATGGCGTCTTGGCCGCGCACCGCGCGATCCAGCGCCGCATTCATCCCCTGCTTATAGGCCCCGAGGAGTATCAGATCTTCAGATTGACGATACCGCGCCATTAACTCGATCGTTTGGCGCGCCGCCGCTTCATGCTCACGCGTCACAATATCGCGCATGACCCGGCTGGTACTTTGGAGCAGATCGATCGCAGGGAAATGATTCTGCGCTGCGAGGGCGCGCGAGAGGACGATATGTCCATCCAGAATAGAGCGCACCGTATCGGCGATCGGGTCGGACAGATCATCGCCGTCCACGAGCACCGTATACAACCCTGTAATCGTGCCGACCCCAGGTCCGGTCCCCACCCGTTCCAACAGCTTGGGCAGCATGGCGAATACCGACGGTGTATAGCCTTTCGTCGTGGGCGGTTCGCCGATCGCCAACCCGGCCTCTCGCTGGCTGTAGGCCAACCGGGTCAACGAATCCATCATCAATAAGACGTGGCGTCCCTGGTCGCGAAAGTATTCGGCAATGCAGGTCGCCACCAGAGACGCTCGCAACCGGACCATCGGCGGTTGATCCGACGTGGCCACAATGACGACCGAACGCTTCAGGGCCTCAGGGCCCAGATCGCGCTCAAGAAACTCGTTCACTTCGCGTCCGCGTTCGCCGATCAGGGCAATGACGTTGACATCCGCCTGCGTGTAGCGGCTGATCATTCCAAGCAAGACACTTTTGCCGACTCCCGAGCCGGCGAAGATCCCGACCTTTTGTCCGCGCCCGCAGGTCAAGAACCCGTTGATCGCCCGGACGCCGAGATCCAATGGAGTCGTGATCCGGTTCCGCGACAATGGATTCGGGGGACTTGTCCGAAGCGGATAGTGCGTCTGTGCGGCGAGGGGGCCCTTGCCGTCCAACGGCTCTCCCAGCCCGTTCAAGACGCGTCCGAGCAAAGCGGGACCGACCGCGAGGCCGGCCGCTTGACCGGTCATTGCGATGCGACTCGAAGGACCGATCCCTTGCATTTCTCCGAGAGGCATCAGTAAGACACGATCCCCTCGAAATCCCACCACTTCCGCAGGAATCACCCCTGTGCCGTCTTCTCTTGAAATGTGACAGATATCGCCGACCGTCGAGCGAGCGCCGGTGCCTTCAATGACCAGGCCGACGGCTTGCGCCACACGCCCGGTAATGTCCAATGGCTCGATCTGTTCAAGAAGATCACTGAGCGGCATGTGTTCCTCTTGCGCGAAGCGCTTCGCCCAGTCGAGTCAGTTGCGTATCGAGCGACGCATCGACCACTCGGTTGACCGTCTGCACGATGCAACTCCCTCGGGACAGCGTCATATCCGGATCAATATGGAGCGAGAGCATGAGATCGCCGACCCGGCTCAATTCGGCCCGCAGCGCTTCGAGCGTTCCGGCGTCGGCGGGATGCACCGTAATCGTCACTCGTCCGGACTCTTTCAATGCCGCAAGAGCGGCTTTGGCTTGCGCCGCCACTTGTTCTTTGACCTGGTCGGCCCGCTCGTGCAGCACTTTGGTGGCAATCTGAAAAGCCAGACTCACTACTTCTTCTTCCACGGTTTGATGCAGGGCCAGCCAGGCTTGATCGAACTGCCTCACGGCATTCGAGAGCACGGTCCGCTCATGGCGCCGCCGCTCTTCGTCTCGGGCGCACGCGCGTCGCTCGCCTTCGGCAATACCGCGCTCAAATTCCGTGAGTCCGTCCTGGCCACGGGTCGCGCCGTCTTCGCCGAATGTTTGCAGGACCATACTTTGCACGCGCAAGCCACCGGCTCGCACGACCGCATGTTTCAATACCGTGTTTTCCGCGCGCAACGCATGAAGTTCGAGCAACCGTCGAGCGGTCATCAATACGACATCGTTCTGAATCGGCTTCATAAAGAATTCGGCTGCGCCGGCCTTCATCGCTCGGACGGCCAGGTCGACGCTCGGCGATCCGGTCATCACGACGCTGATCACTCGCTGGTCGCATGTCTGAACCTGCTCCAACAGTTGAATTCCGTCCAGATCCGGCAACGTCACATCCACCATCAGGAGAGCCGGCGGGGCTTGTTTCACCATCGCCAGCGCTTCTTGGGCGGTCCCGGCGACACGAATGACCACGCCTTCCGATCGAAAGAGTTCGACAAAGAGATTCCGTACGATCTCATCGTCATCGACGACGAGGATCGACCCATGCAGTTTCGGAGATCCACCCGATGCCGGCGCAGAGGATTTCGCCGGAAGTGAGGCGCTCGTGGCCATTTACAGCATCTCCTCCCCGGCGCCGGCCACCACAATGCGGCCTTCTTCCTCCAGCTTGCGGCACACTTTGAGGATGTTCTGCTGAGATCGCTCCACATCCGTAATCTTGACAGGTCCCTTGGACTCCATATCGTCCTTGAGCATCTCGGCCGCTCGGCTCGACATGTTCTTGAAGAACTTGTCCTTGATCTCCGTGTTGGCGCCGCGAAGCGCCAGCGGGAGGTCTTCCTTGCTGATTTCTTTCATCAATTCCTGCATGCCGCGGTCATCCAGCTTGATCAGGTCGTCGAAGACGAACATGAGGGCTCGGATGGCATCGGCCAAAGGCTGACTCTTCTCCGCGATCTTGGCCATGATAGTGCCTTCGGTATTCTTATCGAGGCGGGTCATGATATCCGCCGTCATCTCCGCCCCGCCGAGCGTTTGCGCGCGCATGCCGGTGTTCGACAACAGCGCCTCCTGCATCGTATTGCTGAGCTCTTCCAAGACATCGGGTTGCACCTCTTCCATTGTCGCCAATCGCAAGGCGACATCGCCTCGCATGAATTCCGGCAGTTGGGCCAACAGCTGACTGGCCTGCTCGCTCTCCAAATGCGCCAGAATGACGGCGATCGTTTGCGGGTGCTCGATTTTGATCATGCCTGCCAGCGCTTTTGCGTCGACCCACTTCAAAGCTTCCAACCCCGGATAGCTCTTGCGCGTCATGGAATCGATGATGGCTTTGGCTTTCTCCGGGCCCAGCGCCTTGATTAAGACGCTCCGGATATATTCATTGCCCTTAAACTGAACGTCTCCCGTTGCGCTCGCGCTTTCGAATTCAGAAATAACAACCTCTTCCTCTTCCTTGGAGATTTGCGCGGTGCCGTTCATGTAATGTCCCAGCTTCTTGATCTCCTTGGGATCGAGCTGCTTCATGACCTGAGCGGCCGCTTCTTCTCCGATGGCTCGCAGCAGAATCGCCGCCTTCTGTTCACCGGACATCTGCTTGGCGTCACCGGCCATGGCTAGGCATTGCCTTTCAACCACTGCTTGACGACCACCGCGGTTCCATCAGGATTCTTTCTGGCCATATCGACGATTTGAGCGCGATTCGCGCTCGATTCCAACGCGGCTTCTACCGCGCTGACGGACGCGGGCAAGGCCTGGGCGGCGGCTTCAGCCGCCGTCGATTCAACCGCCGAGACGGCCAGCATCGCAATGAGAGGCCGGACGACGAAGAAGAGAATGAGCAGGAACAGCAAGGCTCCGACACCATACCGCATGTACGGCATCCAGGGTTGCGCGGACTCTGCGACGGCCTCGACCGTCGCCGTCGCCGGCTCTTCGGGGCCAAATCCGAATTGGACATTGACGACCTGAACCTGATCCTGGCGCTCTGTCGAATAGCCCATCGCTTTCTTGACGATGTCTTCGATTCGCTTGAGATCTTCCTCGCTGCGAGGAATATATTTCTTGATGACATCAGCTGTCGGTTTGTCGGACGTCTCCCCTTCCCCGGCTTTGGGCGCTTCGTAGGTTCCATCCACCAAGACCGCCACCGACAGTTTCTTGATCGAACCGATGGGCTCCACGATGCGGGAGACGGTCCGGCTGATTTCGTAATTCACCGTTTCATTCTTCGTTTGGGTCGCATTGGAACTCGTCGGCGTCGCCTCCGCTTCCGTTCCGGGAGGCACGTTGGATTGGACACCCGGCACACCGCCGGACATGCCGTTGACACCGTTGGCCTTCTCCTGGCCGCGCTGCTCGCTTCGGACGACTTGCCCGTTGGGGTCATACCGCTCTTCGGTCGTTTCGACTTTCCTGAAGTCGATCAAACTGGAGACCCTGACCTCCGCCTTATTCAATCCGACGATCCGTTCGAGCATCGTCTGAATCCGGCCTTCGATGTCCTTTTCAATCGCGCGCTGATATTCAAGCTGTGTATTGGTCAGACCGGCCGTTTCGTCCTGGGCCGTGGACGAAAGAAGATGGCCGTGGCCGTCGACGACGGTAATATCACGGGCCTGCAAGCCTTCCACGCTGCTGGCGACCAGATGCACGACGCCCTGGATTTGCCCCTTGCTCAATACCTGGGCATTCCTGAGCGAGACAACCACTGACGCGCGCGGTCGCTCCTGTTCCGCGGCAAACAGCCGCCGTTCAGGAATCGCCAAATGGACGCGCGCGCGTTCCACTTCCGGCATCTGCGCAATCGTGCGAGCCAGCTCACCTTGGAGCGCGCGCCGGTAATTCAGTTTCTGAACGAATTCAGACATGCCGATAGAGGTGCGATCGAAAATCTCATAACCGACGCCGCCGCCTTTGGGGATCCCTTGGCTGGCCAATGTCAAGCGAAGGTCATGGACGTGCGCGGCAGGAACAAGAATCGTGGCTCCGCCGCCCGTTGTGTCGTAAGGCGTCTTTGATTCCTTCAATTTATCGATAATCGATGAGGCGTCTTCACTGTTGAGATTCGTGAAGAGCACCTGCATATCCGGCTGTTGCGTCCACAGGGCGAGCGCAATCAGGCCGGCGACGGATCCCGCCAGCGCAACCAGAATGATCATGCGTTGATTGATCGAGAATTTCGAAAACATACAGCTGGTTTACCTCATCCGCCTCAATAGGCTCCGGTCACACTTGCATCCGTTGAATTTCTTCGTACGCCGTCACGAGCTTATTGCGAATCTGCATCATCAGTTGGAACGACACATCGGCCTGTTGCAAAGCCACCATCGTACGATGGAGGTCCTGCGATTGGCCGGTCACCAGGGCATCGACGGCCTGATTGGCCTGTATCTGCACGTCATTCGCTTTTCCGATGGCGTTTTTGAGCGTATCCATGAAGCCGCCCGGTCCTGAGGCCTCCGCCGCTCCGACCGGAGCGATCCCGTCCGCTATCGCAGGCATCACCGGCGAGATGCCTTGAATGGGTGTCATGGTTTACCTCCCGATTTCCAGAGCTTTGGTCCACATGCCGCGCGTTGCATTGATGGCCTGCACGTTCGCCTCGTAGGCCCGCGAGGCGCCGATCATATTGACCATCTCTTCCATCACATTCACATTGGGCAAACGGACAAACCCTTTGGGATCGGCATCCGGATGATGCGGGTCGTAGATCAACTGTCCCGGCTTCTGATCCTCCACGACGCGCGCCACCGACACGCCTTCCAGGGCGTGCGCCGTCGTGCCCATGGCCACCTGGCGAAACGCTTTCTGGAACGCACTGGGCACCGGAGCGGAATGAAACACGACATCCCGGCGCTTATAGGGTCCGCCGCCGGGAGTGCGGGTGGATTGGGCGTTGGCCAGATTGCTCGCAATGACGTTCAACCGGCGCCGTTGGGCGTCCAGTCCGGATACCGAGACTGCCATCGAATCAGACATATCCATCGTTGCTTCTCCTTTTGCCTTCAGCGGGCGTCGCGAATCGCACTGAGCAACTGGCGAAACCGTTGTGCGGTGATGCTCGCCGCCGCGTTGTATTGCATGGCATTATCCGAGGACTTCGCCATCTCTAATTCCAGATTGACGGAATTCGCATCCATAGGAAGATCGCCGGCCGGCGCTTCCGTCAGTTTTCCCGTGACGGTCTGATACCCCTGCCCGCGCAATCCGATATGCTGTCCTTGTGTCACCGCCATGGTGATGGGCAAGCGACCCTTATGCGCCGCTTGAAGTTGCTGGGCGAACTGCAGATCGGATGCGCGATACCCCGGCGTTTCCTCGTTGGCCAGGTTGGAGGCAATCACCCGCTGTCTGGCGCTATGGAGATCGAGACTTCGATGCAGCAACTGCATGGTTTTATCGAGCAGTTCCATGGCCGCCTCCTCCTGTGTGAATACCCATCTCACGTTCTCTAGCAACGTCGATGCCTCAGAATGCATCGCTTGCAGCCCGGTCAATTCACCGGACCCGGCAAAGTTTGCCGGGTGACACGATACCGATGGGAAGATCTGTCACTCACTGGTTCTCCGACATCGTCAGCGGCAGTTCCGTCTCACGATATTCTCGAAGTTTATTTCTCAAGGTTCGGATGCTGATTCCCAGCTCTTTCGCCGCATGGGTCCGGTTATCCTTCACCCGCGATAACGTCTTAAAAATCAGCTCCCGCTCCATTTCCCAGAGCGATCCGTTCACCGGTGTAGGCGCGCCGGCCGGAGCCGGGCTCGTGGATGCCGCCGTGTCCTGACGGGCTTCGGGGAGATGCATCGGGAGAATGGTTCCCTGCCCGGCGAGCAAGACGGCCCGCTCCATGACGTTTTCAAGTTCCCGCACGTTCCCTTTCCAGAGGAGCGTTTGGAGATGCGCCACGGCGGCTTCCGACATGGCCGGTTGAGCGACGCCATTTCTGACGGCGGAGGCGCCAGTAAAATGACGCGCCAGCAAGGCGATATCGGCCGGTCGTTCTCTCAGCGGCGGAACGGTGATGGGGAACACATTGAGCCGGTAATACAAATCTTCGCGGAAGCGCCCCTGTTCCACTTCGCGATAGAGGGTGCGGTTCGTGGTCGCGATGACCCGAATGTTGACGGCGACGGGATCGCGCCCGCCGATACGGTCGACCTCCCGTTCCTGCAAGACCCGCAGGAGCTTGGCCTGCAAGCCTAAGTTCATTTCGCTGATTTCATCCAAGAGAATGGTGCCGGTGTGGGCCATTTCAAACTTGCCGATCTTCTTCATCAGGGCGCCGGTAAACGCGCCTCGTTCATGTCCGAAGAGCTCGCTTTCCAGCAAACCATCCGGCAGGGCGGCGCAATTCACGGCAATGAACGGCCGGTGGGCGCGAGGGCTGCGCGTATGGATGAACCGGGCCAGCAATTCCTTTCCGGTCCCGCTCTCTCCATTGATCAAGACGGTCGCTTGACTGGCTGCCACGCCTTCGACGGTGCTGAGCAACCGGATCATGCCCGGGTCTTGGGTCAGAATCGCGCGCCCTTCGACGGCAACCGAAGTTCCGGGAGATTCGAGATCCCGTCCTTCCTGGAGGTTCGTGATGACCCGTTCGAGCAAATCCATGGAGAACGGCTTGAGTATGTAGTCACTCGCCCCGAACTTCATGGCATCGACCGCGGTCTCCACGGTCCCATAGGCCGTCATCAGGACAATCACTGTCTGCGGCGCGCGCGCCTTAATGTCTTTGATAAGATCCAATCCGGTGATGCGCGGCATCTTCAGATCTGTAATGACCAGCCAGGGACGGAAGCGCGTGATCCGTTCCAACGCATCGGAACCGTCGATCGCCCCTTGTACCTCATACCCCAGTCGACGCACGGACTCCATGAGCGCCGTGCGCATCGACGGTTCATCATCGACGATCAGAATGCGATCGCGGCTCTCAGAGCCTTCTATTGCGGTCTCGCGGTCATTCATGGGCGCGCTCCTCCATCATCTCAATAGGGGTGACAGACTCCGGATCGGGGACGGTCTTTCCCCCTGGCCATTCCATTCGTGCATCGCTTCTTCTGCCCTGGTGGGTTCCATCGGATGAGGCAGCAGGATGGTAAACGTCGTGCCTTCGCCCAGCCGGCTCTCGACATCGATCCGCCCATGATGAACATCGATAATCGCGTGCACGATCGCCAGACCTAACCCGGTCCCCTCGTCCTTCGTCGTAAAAAACGGATCGAATATTCTGGACCGATGGGCCGGATCGATCCCGGGGCCGTTATCGGTGATCGTCATGCGGATCGCGCGTCCGCCGAGGGACTGATCGTCCGCTTTCACGAGCTTCAGTGTCAAAATGCCTCCGGTAGACATGGCTTGAATGGCGTTCAGGATCAGATTCAACACCACCTGCTTGAACTGCCCTTCGTTGCACCAGATCGCCGGAATACGGGGATCAAGATCAAGCCGGATGTCCACGGGGGTCTTGGTAATGGCGTGGGCCGCTAAGGTCAAGGCATCCAACACCAGCGTTTCAACGGTCTGCCACCCGCGCGCCGTCCGTTCGGGCTGGGTATAGATCAACAAATTCGACAGCAACCGATCCAGGCCATGGACCGCCTGAGAAATCTGTTCAGCATAGGTCAGGCTTGCGGGATGCGCTTGCAAGTCGCGCCGCAGCATGGAGGCGAACAGCTCGATGCTGCCCAGGGGGTTGCGAATCTCATGGGCGATGCGCCCCACCATTTCACCCATCGCCACGAAGCGCTGCTGGCGCTGCAGGCGTTCCTCCAATTGACACATCTGGGTGACATCGTGAATGAGGATCAGCCGACCGGAAGACTGCCCCGGAGAGGCCTCCAATGACCGTTGGGCAATGGTGAGCACATGGGATTCGTGCCGCTGAGGCTGTTCGCTCACGGTGAGTTGGAGCTCGGCCATTAGCGCGGCGGCGGATTGCCCCCGGAGCGCATCGGCAGGGCGACCGAGTAACAGAGTGGCCGCCGCATTCACTCTCGTGACACGACCGCCGAGATCCAGGACCAAGACCCCGGTCGTCAGGGAGTCCAAAATCCCGCTCAGGTGTGTCCGCATCGCCTCATTGTCCTGAAGCTGCTGCCGCAAGGCGGCATTACTCTGCGAAAGCTCCACATCCATCTGCTCAATACGGTCCGTCAGGGTCGAATAGGACTGCTGCAGCGTATGGGCCGCTTGGTCAAAGGTGTGAAAGGCCTCCTGAAGCAGGTCTCGTTCAGCCGGGTGCAATGCGGTCGATGTGGTCATAGTCCCTCCTGCGGCAACTGCCGCTCCTGTTTGATGCTTTCATGGAATGAACTTGAAAAACGGGTCACCAGCGCGTCGTCCGTCTGCCCGAGCTCGGCGAGCGCCACCGTGGCGCGATCATGTTGTTTTAAGGCCTGCCAGCCACGGACAATCTGAAGCCGAGCCCATTGGAGCTGAGCCTGATCGGGCTTCTTTTCGACGACGGTGTAGTAGATGTCGATGGCCTCTCGATACCGCTTCATCTGCGCCAGCAGATCGGCATAGGCGAGCAGCGCGGCGGCGGTCTTCGGCGCGCCTGCTTTAAAGGCCTCTTCTGTGGCAATCACGGCTTCCTCATGCTTGTCGAGGCGCAGAAATACCGCGGCCATCTGCTGATACATCCAGGATCGCTCCGGGTGTTTGGGATGATGGAGCATCCAGGCCCGACAGAAATGCAGCAAGCCGGCCAGATCGCCTTCTTCCGCCATGGTCCGGACAAGCAGATGGAGCGCGTCCTGCTCAAAGCGTCCCGTGGGATACTCCAAACGATAGCGTTCCAGAACCTTCCTGGCGGCCGCAGTATCGCGTTGCGAGAGGTACACCTTCGCCAGCCCCAGGAGCGCCTGCTCAGTGACCAGAGGGCGTTTGGTCCCTTTGGCCATCAGTTGATAGAGGCGGCCGGCTTCCGTCGCAAATCCCAGACGATCGTGCGCTTCGGCAATTTCGAGCAACAGCGGAGAAGCCAGATAGTGCCGCTCAGCGGCGGGCCCATGTCGATGAAAGAGCGTCGTCAGCGTCAAATCGTCGTGCGATTTCACAGCGGCTTCCATCCAGGGATGCAAGATTATGGCGAGCCGATCGTCGGCCTTGGCCGGCCAAGGATCATCTTGTCCCGCGCGGTTCCGGTCCGCCACCAGCTTATAGGCGATCAGCGCCGGGGCAATCTCTTCAGCTTGCTCAAGACGCGCGGCCACTTGAAACAGGGCTTCACTCCCGATGGCATCGTGGTCATGGCGCGCAGCGATCGCCTGCATTTGTTTGAGATAGTCGTCCACGCTCTGATCCGGAGAGGGGCGGTCGTACAGGAGTCCGGCAGGAGTTTTCTCCACGGGACGGCTACCGGCTACGACTTTCTGCTCCACTCTCATGGTGGCCAGACGTACCGCCGCTAGCGCCGCTTGTGGGCTGTCCGCATACTGAGTGGTGAGATAGCCATAAAACAGTTCTGCGCTTGGCAGGTGTTTCGACGACTGAAGACTATCGGCTAATCTCAAGAGCATGGTCGGCGCGTCTTGATGAGCGGGGTAGAGATTATAGAACTGCAGGAGCAAGCTCCGGCCGATCACCTCATGGTGTAGATCCAGCTGAATCGAGCCATAGCGCCCCAGTGCGAGCGGATTCATCCGCATGGACTTTGGCCAGCGTCGATACGCCAGGTCATACATGGCCGACGCATCCTGAACCCTTCGCTGAC
This sequence comes from uncultured Nitrospira sp., assembly GCA_964635345.1. Taxonomy (GTDB): domain Bacteria; phylum Nitrospirota; class Nitrospiria; order Nitrospirales; family Nitrospiraceae; genus Nitrospira_D. Next base: position 2,522 of record CAZWOX010000002.1, on the reverse strand, counting down.
GAAAGAAGGAAGAGGCCAGGCCCACTGTGGCATGCAGAAGAATTTGATCGTGACTGCTGCGCTTCCGCAAATCCTCGAACGTCAGCTCTGCATCCCTCCATTTACCCAGGGCCAACGCGGTATAGCCGATGCCCAACAACGCCCGCTCTCCGTCGGGCGACTGAGCGTTATGCGACAGCGCCCGCTCGTACAGAGATTGGGCCTCCTGATGCCATCCTTGCGAAAGATACACATCGGCCATGCGCCATTCCGCACGTTGTGCGTTCATCGATCGAGGATAATCGCGGAGCAGCGTCTTGTATCGATCAAGCGCTTCCAGTCGATTGCCATTCGACGTCTTTTCCTTCAGGGCGGTCTCTGCGAGAAACGTCATCGCCGTGGGAGTCAGCGCGCTTTCCGGTTGTTGGGAAACCACTTTCTCGAATAGCCGGCGCGCCTGAGCCCACTCCCCCTTGCCATAGGCGTTCATGCCTTCCTGCAATGCCAGCGCATCCATTCCTTGCGATTGCCCTTCGAGCCGCGGTCCGTCATCCGGCAGGATGGAGAATGCGAGGTCCGTCGATTCAGATGCGTCAGCCGGAGCGGAAGGCGCTGTTGTCGTCGGACCGGCATGAACCAGGGCGAGGTCTCCGAACGCCGACGGGCGCAGGCAAAACCACGCGAGGAGAAACAGGGTCAGGTGTGTCCAAGATCGGTGTGATGAGTACACGGCAAGGCAACTTCAGCAAAGACCGTGCCTTTAGCCGCGGAGCGCGGATTTGTTTGAATATCGGGCCGGATGGAGAGGATTCAGCCGACGGGATAAACCGACCGTCAAATCGGTCGACAAGGATGCGTGAGGATCGTCAATGATTTGACGACAGAGGGCGCGCTAATTCGGCAGCGCGTCGACGCGGGATTTGGAATCCATCCCCCGTCGCTTCAATTTTTCAACGAGTGTGGTGCGATTGACATGGAGCAACTGCGCCGCGCGCGCTGTGACGCCGTTCGCCTTCCGCATGGCCTCTCCGATCAACTGATTCTCGTATTGCTCCACTTCATTGGACAGATGAATCCCGTCTTCGGTAAAACGGATGAACTGTTCTTTCAACTCGGGCTGACTTACCGTTTTCTTGTGCAGCTTCTCGGGCAAGTCGGCGACGGTCAAGAGCCCTTGTTTCTTGAGCACGACCAGGCGCTCGATCATATTTTCCAATTCGCGAATGTTTCCGGGCCAGTAAAAGGCCGTCAACAGCTCCAGCGCCTCAGGGGAAAACCCGGTGACGGCGGTTTGCTTCATATGGTTGAACCGCTTCAGGAAATGTTCGATCAGCAATGGAATATCGCTTTGCCGGTCGCGCAACGGCGGGGTCACGATCGGGATCACGTTGAGTCGATAAAAGAGGTCTTGCCGGAACCGCTTCTCCTCGACCATTTTCTCCAGGTCCTGGTTGGTGGCCGCGACAATCCGGACATCGACCTGAATCGTCCGACTTCCCCCCACCCGCTCGAAGGATCGTTCCTGTATCACCCGCAGAAGCTTGACCTGAAGCGAGAGATTCATCTCGCCGACTTCGTCGAGAAAGATCGTTCCGCCGTTGGCCAGTTCGAATCGGCCCATTCGTGTCTGGGCCGCGCCGGTGAAGGCGCCCTTTTCATGTCCGAACAGCTCTGATTCGAGCAACGTCTCGGGAATAGCGCCGCAGTTGACCGGCACCATCGGGCGATCTTTGCGGGAACTATTGAAGTGGAGCATCCGCGCAACCAATTCTTTTCCCGTTCCGCTTTCTCCCTGAATCAAGACGGTGCTGTCGCTGTCGGCGACCTTTTGCACGAAATCCAATACCTGCTGCATCGGTTCGCTGACGCCGATCAAGTGCTCAAGGCGGTACTGCTCGCGCACGGCTTTCCGGAGAAGATGATTTTCCTGGCGGAGTCGTTGAAACTCGATGGCCTTTTTCACGACGACCACGACGGTATCGGGGTCGAAGGGCTTCGTCACAAAATCGAAGGCGCCGGCTTTCATCGCCTGGACCGCGCACTCGACGGTCCCGAATCCGGTCATCACGATAGGAATGATTTTCGAGTCGATCCTCGTCACTCGCTCAATGACTTCGAGACCGTTAAAATCAGGCAGCTGGAAGTCCGTCACCAGAATCTGAACGGGATGTTCTTTGACGACTTGCATGCCCGTCGTGGCATCTGCGGCAACCGAGACGGCAAATCCTTCCGAAGACAGCGTCTCCTGCAGCACGTCACGCACCGCTTGGTCGTCGTCAATGACTAAAACATGGGGAGCAGTCATCAGGCGTTTATTCCGAAGTAAGGATTGAACTGTCGCGCATAGAATAAAGATCCTATGGCATCAATGCAAGCATGATGAGTCATCAAAAGCTGAGTCGCCATGCCGCGTGTTTCTCGACCTATTCCTTGACAGAATCTTCGGCGAGTTGCTAGGGTGCGCGAGACGGTACGTGCCCGGTGTTCATCGGGCATCTCACAACTGGCTGGCGTAGCTCAATGGCAGAGCAGCGGTTTTGTAA
>CAZWOX010000001.1:0-142247 GCA_964635345.1 uncultured Nitrospira sp. | reverse complement strand
ATCAGAAACATTACGAAGCAGAAGACGGACGGCACGGCGGCGCCTCCCATTGCAGCGGACGCCGCGGCAAGCCCGTCACTGTCGCTCTCCCCGTCGGCACCGTGATTTACGATCAGGAGACCGGCGAAGTCCTGGCCGATCTGGTCGCCGACGGAGAGAGCGTCGTCATTGCCCATGGCGGACGCGGCGGACGCGGCAATAGCCATTTTGCCACTCCCACGAACCGCGTCCCGACCCACTTCGAACACGGCACCGAGGGCGAAGAAAAGCACCTGCGTCTCAAGCTCAAACTCCTGGCCGACGTCGGGCTCGTCGGCTTCCCGAATGCCGGCAAATCGACCCTCATCGCCGCCATTTCATCCGCGCGTCCGAAGATCGCCGACTATCCCTTCACCACGCTCATCCCGAATCTCGGCGTCGTCCGCTGGGGGTCTGACCGCAGCTTTGTCGTCGCCGACATTCCCGGTTTGATCGAAGGCGCGTCCGAAGGCAAAGGCCTCGGCTTTCAGTTTCTCCGGCACATCGAACGCACCGCGATGATCCTCCACCTCGTGGACGTATCCGAATGGGCCCCGGATGAACCGGTCCAGAGCCTGGAGGTCATGCGGCAGGAATTGGACGCCTACGACGAATCGCTGAACCAACGCCCCTGTGCGATCGTGGCCACCAAAATTGATATCGGCGGAACGTCCGACCGTCTGAGCCGGCTCCAGGCCTACTGCAAGCGGCACAAATACAAATGCTTTCCCGTATCGGCCGCCACCCGGGAAGGGCTCACCGAACTCATCGCGTATGTCGGAAAACAAGTCGAGTCCCTGAGGACGACGCCGTGCGAGACGAACTCCTAAAACAAACTACGCGCATTGTCGTAAAAGTCGGGAGCAGCCTGATCGCCTCTCGAGAGACCGGATTGCGGCCTGAGCAGATCGAGCGATTGGCCGGCGAAATCGCCGCGCTACGCGCAGGCGGACGAGAGGTCCTTGTCGTCTCGTCCGGCGCCATCATTTCCGGCATCAAAAAGCTGCGGCTCAAAGAATATCCTAAGAGCCTCCCCATCAAGCAGGCCGCCGCCGCCGTCGGGCAGAGCCGGCTGATGTGGGCCTATGAGAAAGCGTTTGAGCCGCTCGGCATTCAAGTCGCCCAAATCCTCCTGACCCACGAGGACCTTGCCGACCGCCGCCGCTTTCTCAACGCCCGCTATACCCTCACGGCCCTCATCGGATTCGGCGTGCTGCCGATCATCAACGAAAACGATACCGTCGCCGTCGAGGAAATCCGCGTCGGCGACAACGATACCCTCGCCGCAGAAGTGGCGCAGCTGGTTGACGCCGACCTGCTCGTGATCCTGTCTGATGTCGACGGCATGTTCACGGATGATCCGCGGAAAAATCCAGACGCCACACTGATCCCCCTCATTACCGAGATCACCGGAGAAGTCGAACGCAAAGCCGGCGCCTCCAGCACCTTCGAGGGCACCGGAGGCATGGCCACGAAGGTGCGCGCAGCCAAGAAGGTCGGTGAATACGGCGTCGCCACGTTGATCGTCAACGGCCAGCAGCCCGGTTTGCTCCCCAGAGTCTTGAAAGGGGAGCCCGGCGGAAGCCTGTTCCTCGCAAAGGAACGCCGCCTGAACAGCCGCAAGCATTGGATCGCCTTTACCCTTCGCCCGCGCGGACACATTCGGGTCGATCGGGGCGCCGTCGACGCCCTGACCCTGCGCGGAAAGAGTCTGCTCGCGTCAGGAATTATTGAGGTCACCGGGCAATTCGACTCGGGCGATCCGATCAGCTGCATCAATCAGGACGGAAAAGAATTTGCCAGGGGTCTCGTGAACTTCTCCTCAGACCTGCTGAGCCGCATGAAAGGGCTGAAAACGCAGGACATCCAGCAACAGATCGGGCCGCAGGAATATGACGAAGTGATCCATCGCGACAATCTGGTCATCCTCTAGCGCTGAGCACGACCTATGCGCCTCGGCCTCTTCGGCGGCAGCTTCAACCCGATTCATAACGGCCACCTGGCCATCGCCCGGAAGGCGCATGAGATTCTAGCCCTCGACCGGACGCTGTTCATTCCGACGGGAGATCCTCCGCACAAACAAGACAGAGCCCTCGCCCCGGCCTGCCACCGATATGAAATGGCGCGTCTCGCCATCGCCGACACGCCAGGATTCGAGCTCTCCGATATCGAAATCTCACGCCAGGGGAAATCCTACTCGATCGATACCGTTCGTGAACTTCAGCGCCGGTACGGATCAGAGACCAGACTGTATTTCCTGATCGGCCTGGATGCGTTCCTCGACTTACCCAATTGGCGAGAATCCGACGCGCTGCTGGCGGCCTGCTCGTTCGTCGTCATCTCCAGGCCGGGGCAGTCCTTCCGGAGCTTGGCCACACTGCCCTTCCTTCGAAACGTCAACCCCGACCAGCTGGCGCCGTTGGATACCGGGGCGCTCGATCGGCTCCACCTGCCGCTCCCGTCAGGGCGCACGATCATCTGCTTGCCGCTTCCGCCCTCTCCCATTTCTGCCTCCGACATCAGACACCGCATTCAGCGTGGGGCAATGCCGGCAAATTTGTTGCCGCCCCCTGTGGAATCTTATATACTTCGCCAACAGTTATATAGAAAGGATCAGCATCGCACGCATATCTAAGGTCACAGCTATTGATATCGGTCGAGCGATGCTCGACAAGAAGGCCCTGGATGTCCAGATCCTCCACGTCGGCCCGTTAACCTCGGTAGCAGATTACCTCGTCATTGGATCGGCAGAGTCGGACCGACAAACTCGCGCCATTGCAGACCATGTCAGCGACGTCCTGACCGCCAAGGACGACCGGCCTCTCAGCATCGAAGGCGCCACGTCAGGCCAGTGGGTCCTGATGGATTTCGGCGATGTCGTCGCGCATATTTTCCGGCAGGACGCCCGCGAACACTATGCGCTGGAGCGTCTGTGGAGCGATGCGAAGCCGCTGAGCATTCCCGAAGAGAAGCCTTCAGAAGAACCCGTGGCACCCAAGCGGCGCATTATCGTCAGGGCCTCCAAAGCGCGAAAATCGGTCTAGACCATGTTCAGACTGCTGCTCACCATCTTCCTCATCAGCGCCGGCGTCTTCATCTACAGCTATTTCCGTGAACTGAACCCCGGCATGGTGCTGGTCCGCACCAGCTCTGCCGTGGAATTTGAGCTCAGCCCGGTCACACTGGTGCTCATTTCCATGGCGATCGGCGCCGTGGTCGTCACCTTCATGGTGGGCTTGCAGCAAACCGCGCATGCCATCATCACCTGGCAAAGCAGCCGCCTGGCGCGACGGAAAGAAAAAGTGGATGCCCTCCACCGCGAAGGCACTCACGCCTTCATGTCCAAGCGCACAGTCGAAGCCATGAGCTTGTTCGAGAAAGCCCTGGCCATGGATCCCAATCGCGTGGACTCCCTGCTGTGGCTGGGCAATATCTACCGCTCCGAACTCAACTATGCCGAAGCCATCCGGCTGCACCAGCATGCCCATCGCGTCGACGATCGAAATATCGAAGTCCTGCTGGAGTTGGGAAAAGATCTGGAAGGCGCCAAGCGCTATGAAGACGCGCTGCAGGCGCTGCAGAAGATTCTCAAGATCGAGCCGGATAACCTGACCGCCTTGATCCGCAAACGCGACCTGCTGATCCGCCTGGAAAAGTGGAGCGATGCCCTGGAAATTCAACACCGCCTGCTGAAAGCGAATCTGCCTGAGTCGGAAAAGCAGGCCGAAGCGGATCTCCTTGTCGGCTGCATGTACGAAGTCGGCCGCCAGCTGTTGGAGCGCGGTCACCCCGACAAAGCCCGCCGGTATTTCCGCGGCGCCATCAAGAAAGATCGCAGCTTCCTACCGGCCTACATCGGCATCGGAGAGATCCTCATCCATGAAGGCAAGACGAAAGATGCCGTTGAAATCCTAAAGAAGGTCTACAACAGAACCAGAAGCATCATCATCCTCCATCGCTTGGAGGAATTGTTCCTGGAGCAGGGCGAGCCCGGCGAAATCATCCGAGCCTACAAGGAGGCCCTGCAACAGGACCCGCAGAATCCTGTGCTGCAATTCTATCTGGGGAAACTCTACTATCGGCTCGAAATGGTCGACGAGGCCTTCGACGCGCTCTCCACTATCGAAGGGCCGCAGGACCATCTGCTGGACTATCACAAAATCATGGCCAATCTGTACCTGCGCAAGCAGCACTTCGAGCAGGCCATCGTCGAACTCAAAAAAGCGCTCAGCTTCAAGAAGCGCGTGATCGTCCCTTACATCTGCACCCAGTGCCAGCAGGAATCCTTGGAATGGTCCGGCCGCTGCCGCCGCTGCGCTCGCTGGAATACTCTCACCGCGCTCCCCTGGCTCGAAGCCGGCCAACCCGCCGCAGGCGCAGAGAGCGGCCCATCCTCCGCTCGCGCTGTTCCCTATCAAGGCATTGCTTCTCCGTTTGAAACCGTGTAGGTTTTCCCCCGTTTCCATATCGTACAACCCGTATTGATCACATCCGTTTTCCGCACGCAGGACTGAAAGGTGTCTGTCATGACCGACTACATGCAACTGGCGAACAAAGCGCTCAACGATGAGCCCCTCACACGAGCGGAATCGCTGTCCGTGTTGACCGCACCGGACGACGACCTGCTGGCGCTGTTGCATGCCGCCTTTCAAGTCCGCTCGAAATACTTCGGCCGCACCGTCCGCCTGCAAATGCTGCAGAACGCCAAGAGCGGCGCCTGCATGGAAGACTGCCGCTATTGCTCGCAATCCGCCGTCTCGAACGCCCCAATCGAACGATACAATCTGCTCCCGCAGAAGCAGATGATTCAGGGGGCACGCGAAGCCGCCGCCTCGAAGGCTCAGCGCTATTGCATCGTCATCAGCGGACGCAGCCCGCTGGACCGGGAAATCGACGAGATCGCCGGAGCCGTCCGGTCGATCAAGCAGGAAATCCCGATTCAGATCTGCTGCTCGCTCGGCTTGATGAGCGATGAGCAGGCCAAGAGGCTGAAAGCCGCCGGCGTCGATCGCGTGAACCATAATCTGAACACCAGTGAGGCCTACCACGAGTCGATTTGCACCACCCATACGTTCCAGGACCGGCTCTCGACCATCAAGAATGCGCGGGCGGCCGGATTAGAAATCTGCTCGGGCGGGATCGTCGGCATGGGGGAAAGCAACGAAGACCTCATCGACCTGGCTACTGCGCTCCGCGACGTGAAGCCGGACTCGATTCCGTTGAACATGCTGAATCCGGTGGAAGGCACGCCCCTGGAGAATATCGACGCTCTCACACCGCAGCGCTGCCTCAAAGTTCTCTGCCTGTTCCGCTTCCTGCATCCGCGCACGGAAATCCGCATCGCCGGCGGCCGCGAACACAACCTCCGCAGCCTCCAGCCCCTCTCCCTCTACCCGGCCGACTCTGTCTTTGTGAACAACTACCTGACGACACCAGGCTCTCCGGCCCCCGAAGTCTGGGGCATGATCGAAGATCTGGGCTTCAAGATCGAAGTGGACTACCAACAGCCGGTGGCGCACTAACGGGCACAGTGGACGACCGAACGGCTCAGCACCCTCGCTGCATTATTATCGCTGGTCCCAATGGTGCTGGAAAAACTACGTTCGCCAGGGAGTTTCTTCTTCGAGAAGTCGGCGTCATTCATTTCGTGAATGCCGACTTGATTGCCGGTGGGCTATCTCCGCTTCGCCCTGAACTGGCAGCCCGGCAAGCCGGCAGACTTGTTCTCACCGAACTTTCCCGATTGGTCAAAGCCCGAGAGAGCTTTGCCTTTGAAAGTACGTTGAGCGGCCGGACGTATCTTCAGCTTCTGAAGCGATGGAAGACCGCCGGATACCGGATCGAGATCGTGTTCTTGTCGCTGCCGTCCGTGCAACTTGCGCTTCAACGGATCGCCGCGCGAGTCCATCAAGGTGGCCACAACGTCCCTCGCGCAGATGTCATCCGAAGGTTTGCCCGTAGTCGTGATAATTTCCTCAGCCTCTATAGCCCCTTGGCTTACACATGGTCTGTGTACGATAATTCGGGAAGCACGCCACTCTTGTTGGAGCGAAATGCATGAAGAAGAAAGAAGTAACAGAGAGCAAGCGTTTTTCCGAAGCCGTCGGACGCGCACTCCGAAGAGCCGCCAAGGTAGCAAGGAAGACCGCCCGGATGCACGGCACGCCGATCTATGTATGGGAAGACGGCAAGGTCGTGGCGAAGAAACCGTGATGGCGCCGTCTTCGTGAATGACAGCTGCCCACAGCGACGCGCCACCCTACACAATCGTATCCGGCGTCCCCTCCGCGCTTCACAAACGACAGTCGCTCCGAGATCTTTCCAGGTTCGTGTCAATCACACCCGTTCTATTCGCATGATCGACGATTGCCCCCTGGCCCTATTCAGGAAAGGATGATTTCCCTTCAGGAAAGAGGTATTCTCCGGCGGCAAGTCGTTACCTCATGAGCGAAAGCAACCATGTCGCTGCACCCTGATTTTCCCACTTCGCCATACCTGCCGCTCATCCCTGAGCAACGATGGTTTCCTGCCGATGAAGCCCTCCGCGACACAGCTTACGAAAAACTGCTTCCGCCGCTCGTGGCCAAAGTGCGCGAGGAAGTCTTTGCCTGGCGAGCCCAAAGATATGCCGGCGCGTCGGCTACTTCGGCAGCGTTGCTCCGTCATTGGTTCGAGAGCGAGCATCTGACCGAAAACGCTGACGGCTCGCTCTCCCCCTTCCGCTATTACTATGCCCAACGAGAGGCGGTGGAGGCGGTCATCTGGTTGTTCGAGGTGCGCCGAGCCCGCGAGAAGTACGATCTGCTTCGTTTCGATGCGTCCGGCGCGGTCTCCTCCGGCATGTTCGATGAAGACTGGCCCCGCTACGTCCTGAAAATGGCGACCGGCGCGGGAAAAACCAAAGTTCTCTCCCTGCTGATCGCCTGGAGCTTCTTCCATAAAACCTACGAGACGGACTCCGCGCTCTCGCGTAACTTTCTCGTCATTGCGCCGAACATCATCGTGCTCGACCGCCTGCGGGCGGACTTCGACGGCCTCAAAATATTTTTCAACGATCCGATCCTGCCGGGAAACGGCTATGAGGGCCGCAATTGGCGAGACGATTTCCAACTCACCCTGCATATCCAGGACGACGTGCGCGTCGTCCGCGACACGGGAAATCTGTTCCTCACCAACATCCACCGGGTGTTTCTCGGCGATGTGGCCGATCCCTCGCTGGAAGACGACGACTTGCGCGACTACTTCCTGTCCCCGTTCGGCCCCAAACCCGCCGGCAAGACCACCGAGAGCCAGACCGACCTGGGCGAGATCGTCCGCGAGATCGAGGAACTGGCCGTCTTCAACGACGAAGCGCACCATATTCATGACCCGAAGATGGCCTGGTTCAAATCCATTCAGGACATCCATCACAAGATGTTGCAGAAAGATCGCCGCCTCGCCTTGCAAGTGGACGTGACCGCCACGCCGCGCCACAATGACGGGGCCATCTTCGTGCAGACGGTGTCCGACTACCCGCTGGTTGAAGCGATTCATCAGAACGTCGTGAAACATCCCGTCCTTCCCGACGCGGCCAGCCGCGCCAAGCTTCAGGAGCGTAAGAGCGCCCTGTTCACGGAAAAGTATACTGACTATCTTGCGCTGGGGATTGAGGAATGGAAGAAGAGTTATGCCGAACATGAGTCGCTCGGCAAAAAAGCCGTGCTCTTCGTCATGGTGGACGACACCCGCAATTGCGATGACGTGGGAGCCTATCTCGAAAAGATCTGTCCCGAACTGCAAGGCGGGGTGTTGGTCATCCACACCAAGAACAACGGCGAAATCTCCGAAGCCGCTTCCGGCAAGAAGAAGGAGGAGCTGGAACTCCTCCGTAAACAGTCTAATGAAATCGATTCCTGGAAGTCGCCCTACAAGGCCATCGTCTCCGTGCTCATGCTCAAGGAAGGCTGGGACGTGCGTAACGTGACGGTGATTGTCGGTCTGCGGGAGTACAGCGCGGAGAGCAAAATCCTTCCCGAGCAAACCCTCGGGCGCGGCCTGCGCCGGATGTATTTCGGCACCGATACCAAAGAAACCGTCTCGGTCTTGGGAACCCCTGCCTTTATGGAGTTCGTCGAATCCATCCAGACGGAGGGTGTCAGCTTCGAGCGCGTTCCGATGGGCGGCGGCACCACCCGCCAGGACTCGCTCATTGTCGAAGTGGATACCGAGAACCCAGACAAGAATCTCGACGACCTGGACATTCCGCTTCCCAAGCTCACCCGCCGCTTTCAGCGCGACTTTAAAGACCTCGATGCGCTGAATCCAGCGGCCTTGGGCAACAAGCAGCTGCCGCTGAAACCCTTCACGCCGGAAGAGACGCGAGAAATCGTCTTCAAAACGATGCTCGACTCGGAGATTCACCATACGATACAGCTCGACGGCTCAGGGCCTGCCGACTACCGCTCCGTGGTCGCCTTCTTCGCGCGCCAATTGCTCAAGGATCTGCGCCTCGTCGGCGGCTACGACCTGCTCTATGGGAAAGTGAAGACCTTCATGCGCGAGCACCTGTTCGCCGAGTCACCGGTGAACCTCGAAGATCCGGTCGTCCTGCGCAATCTCTCCGAGCCGGAAGTCGGCAAAGCTCTGTACGATGCCTTCAAGGCCGCCATCAACGCGCTGACCATTCAGGACCGCGGTGCCACGCGCATCGAGGCCCGGATTCGCCTGCGGGAGACACGCCCCTTTCGCACCGAACATCGTCCATTCCTTGCGGCGAGAAAATCAATCTTCACCAAAACCGTCGGGGAAGCACAGTCCGGTGGCTTCGAGCTCTCGTTCGCGGCCTTTCTGGAATCCGCAAATGACGTGGCGGCGTTCGCCAAGAACTATCTGGCGGTCGGGTTCAAGCTCGACTATGTGAAAGCCGACGGCGACCTCTCCACCTATACGCCGGATTTTCTTGTGCGCACCACCGACGGCACAGTCTGGATCGTGGAAACAAAAGGGCGGGAGGAATTGGACCTGCCGCAGAAAATGGCGCGGCTCAAACTATGGTGCGCCGACGCCACCGCTGCCGAGGAAGACGGCCGTCGATACGACTTTGTCTATGTCGATCAACCGGGGTTCGAGAAGCATACGCCGGGCACCTTCGCCGCGCTTGCGGCAAGTTTCACGGAGTATAAGAGTCAGCCATGATGACGTTTCGCAACCATCGCCTGCGCGACCTGGCCGTGCCGATGGGCACCAATTGGCTGCTCAACGACCTGGCCGAGGCCAAGGGTAAGCAGGAGCTCTATACCCGACAATCGCCACAGGTGTTGAAGGCCCTGCGTGAAATGGCGCTGGTGCAAAGCGTCGAATCGTCCAATCGCATTGAGGGCGTCACCGTCGCGCCGGACCGGCTGCGCCCGCTCGTGCTCGGCCATGCTCGCCCCAAAGACCGGTCCGAGCAAGACATCATGGGCTATCGCCGCGCCTTGCACCTCATCCATACCGAATCAGAGACGTTGTCCATCACTCCCGACCTCCTGCGCCGTCTGCATCGGCTCTGTCAGGAAGGCAGCGGCGATGCCGGTCAGTTCAAGAAAGTGGACAACGAGGTCATTGAGCTGCGTCCGGGCGCGGCGCCCATCGTCCGCTTCAGATGCGTCACAGCCAAAGCCACGCCCGCTGCGATCGACGAACTCTGTCTGGTCTATCGCCACGCCATCGAGCAGGATCACATCCCGCCGCTCGTCGCCATCGGGGCGCTCGTGCTCGACTTCCTCTGTATCCACCCGTTTCGTGACGGCAACGGCCGCGTCTCCCGGCTGCTCACGCTGCTGGCCCTCTACCAGCAGGGCTATGATGTCGGCCGGTACATCAGCCTGGAGCGGCTCATTGAGGAGGCGAAAGAAGACTACTATCGTGTCCTTCAGGAAAGTTCCCGGCGCTGGCACGAAGGCAAACATGACGTCCTGCCATGGCTCAATCATTTCCTCGCCGTCGCCCGCCGCGCCTATGGCGAATTTGAGCGCCGCGCCGGTGAGGTCAAAGCCCCCCGTGGGGCCAAGGCAGGGCTGGTGCTGGCGGCGATTCGTGAACAATCGGGCGAGTTTCGCCTGATCGACATCGAAGAAACCTGTCCCGGCGTCGGGCGGGAGTGGATTCGCTCCTTGCTGACGGATTTGAAGAAGGTCGGGGAGGCGACCTGTCAGGGCAAAGGTCCGGCGGCCCGGTGGCGGTATCTCGGCAGTAAGGGTAGTAACTCGTAAATAAGGGTAGTAGTAAGGGTACTAACTCACGATGGCACGTCCACACGACAGCGAAAAATACGACCTCTCTGACGCCGAGAAGCGCGACTTGATCAAGCTCATCGAGCAGGGCAAGCCGCTGCCCGAGAAGTACCGCTTCCTTCTCTTCGCCGACAAACGCGAGGTCGAACTGGTCTGGAACGGCAAGTCCCGTGAAGTCTGCACGGCTATCCTGCCCTTCCAGACGCTTGAACACATTGATGAGCCCCGGAAGGAACAGCGCGACCAGGAAGAACTCGGCTTCGACATGGGCGGGCGGCAGGTCAAGGGCTGGACCAACAAACTCATCTGGGGCGACAACAAGCTGATTCTCTCCTCGCTCAAGGCCGGGGCGCTCCGCCGCCAGATCGAGGAGGCCGGCGGGCTGAAACTCATCTACATTGATCCGCCCTTCGATGTGGGCGCGGACTTCAGCATGGACATCGAGATCGGCGGCGAGACCTTTCACAAAGAACCGAACCTTCTCGAACAAATCGCCTACCGCGATACGTGGGGACGCGGCGCGGATTCCTTCATCGCCATGATTTACGAACGCCTCATTCTTATGCGTGATTTAATGCACAGCGACGGCAGCATCTACGTGCATTGCGATTGGCGGGTCGCTGGCTATGTGCGGCTGTCGTTGGATGAAGTTTTTGGAAAAAATAACTTCGTCAACGAAATCATCTGGAAGCGAACCACGACGAAGAACGACTACGTTCAAGGCGCGTTCAACTGGCCGCGAATCCACGAGACGATTCTCTACTATGCGCGAGACAGCGGAACGAAACCGTATTTCCAGCAGCCCTTTGCCACCTACGACGAAGACTACGTTGAATCAAAGTATCCGCACGTTGACGGAAAGGGCAGGCGATACGGACTTTGGGACGTGACTGCGCCTGGTTCAGGAACGCGCGGTCATCCTCGCTACGGGGTCATGGGTGTGACTCGCTTCTGGCGTTACAGCGAAGAAAAGATGAAGGCTTTGATTGCCGAAGGGCGCATTGTTCAGCCAAGTGCCGGTGCAGTCCCGCGATACAAGCGGTATTTGGACGAAATGCCGGGCGTTGCAATCGGCGATGTGTTTGCGGACATTTCACCTGCCAATTCCCAAGCAGAGGAACGCGTTGCTTACCCAACGCAAAAGCCGGAAGCTCTGATGGACCGAATCATTCAAGCCAGCAGCAACGAAGGCGATTTGGTGGCGGACTTTTTCTGCGGCAGCGGCACGACCGCCGCTGTGGCCGAAAAGCTCGGGCGTAAATGGATCGCCACCGACCTTGGCAAGTTCGGGATTCACACCACGCGCAAGAGGCTGATCCAAGTCCAGCGCGAGCTAAAGGCTTCCGGCAAACCCTTCCGCGCCTTCGAGGTGCTGAACCTGGGCCGCTACGAGCGCCAGGCCTATCTCAATGTCGCGGGACGTCTCACCGGCAAACAGAAAGAACAGGCGCTGGCGAAAAAGGAATCGGAATTCCGTGAGCTGATCCTGAAGGCCTACCGCGCGGAGCCGTTGCCGGATACAGGCTTCTTTCATGGCAAGAACGGTGGGCGGCTCGTGGTCGTCGGCCCGATCAACCTGCCGGTAGGGCGGCTGTTCATCGAGGAAGTCATTACGGAATGCCGCAAGCGCGGCGCCTCGCGCGTGGATGTGCTGGCCTTTGAGTTTGAGATGGGTTTATTCCCCGCCGTGTTGGATGAGGCAAAGCAGAAGGGCATTGACCTCGCGCCCAAGACCATTCCGCCGGAGGTCTTTGATAAGCGCGCCGTCGAGAAGGGGCAAGTGCGGTTCCACGACGTGGCCTATATCGAAGTCACGCCGCGGTTCGACAAGAAAGACCAGCTCACGCTGGCCGTCGAGCTGACGGATTTCTCGGTCTACTACTCACAAGGCCTGGTGGAGTCCATCGCCGCTGAGCTGAAGGAAGGCAAGAGTGAGGTGGTGTGTGAGGCGGGCAAGCTCCTCAAGATCAGCAAGGACAAGCAGGGCGTCGTGACCCGCGACGTGCTGACGAAGCAATGGACCGACTGGGTAGACTACTGGGCCGTGGATTTCAATTATGAAAGCCGGAAGGAGATCATCAAGGTTCCTCGCGGAACCGGTCTCAGCGGCGTGCAGGGATTTCTCCCTGGACAAGAACCGGCGCAACGCGACCTTGAGCTATCTGCCGACGACTTCGAGGAACGCTGGACCGGCGCCTACATCTTTGAGAACGAATGGCAGAGTTTCCGTACTCGCCAGGACCGCGACCTCGAACTGAAAACCGCCACGCACCGCTACGACAAGCCCGGCCGCTACATCATCGCCGTGAAAGTCATCGACATCTTCGGTAACGACACCATGACCCTTGTGCCGTTGACTATCGGATAGGCTACTCTTCTCGTAACCGCTCCACACCCGGCCGCTTGGCGGCCCAGCGGGCGGGGAAGTAGCCTGCGACTAGCGTTGCCGCTGCGGCAAGGCAGCGCAAGCCCGCGACAGTTTTCCTCCAGTATTTCCTCTCACCCTGATTGCGTGTAGAATGACGGCATGGCTGAGCAGCCCCAAACATCCCATCGGTATGCGTCGGCTCGGAGAGTCAGTGCAGTCGGTGATCGTCTTTTGAAAGACAAAATTGAGGACGCCCGGCGGCTGTCTCCTGCTCAACGTCTGCTGCTGGCCCTGGAACTCTCCGACACCTGCCACCAACTGCAACGAGCGTGTTCGCTCAAGCGCTAGCTGAAATTGTACGCCGTCTGGACGACGCCAAAGCCCGTGGGCTTTTGGATCACTATGCCCTCATCGGAGGCTTCGCCGTTTCCGCATGGGGCATTCCACGAGCCACGCAGGATGTGGATTTTGCGCTCGCCATCGGTTCGACGGATCCTGCGACATTATCCCGACACCTTCATACCGAGTTTCAGCCAGGCGAAGCAGACGATCCCTTGCGCGGCGTCTTTCGAACTCACGTCACCGTCGATGATGGCTCAGTGCCCGTCCAATTGATCTTGCTGCCATCCGAGTGGAACTCCATCGTGTTTCAGAACGTGGAGTCCCTCCCTCTCTTGGACCAGACCGTTCAGGTCGTCTCCTGGCAAGCCCTCATTCTGTTGAAGCTCTATGCGGGCGGGCCGCAAGACCGGTTGGATGCGCGACACATCCTCACGATCCGCCGACCGAGCGAGAGTGAACGACGGACTGTATCCGCTCTCGCCAAGCAGCTTGGACTCTCTGTCGCCTGGAATAGCTTACTCACCCAATAGGCATTTCCCCTTGGGCATGTCAGCTGAGATCACATATTCCCTGAGCACGGAAGACCAACCTGGTCGCCTATTCTTCTCTTAATCCCTCCACCACCGGCTGCTGTGCGGCCCACCCGGCGGGGAAGTAGCCGGCGACCAGCGTTGCGGCGGCCGCGAGGCCGACGGCTTGGGCGAGAGCGCCGAAGGGCAGGATCATCTGAATCGTCCAGCCGAACGACTGCTTGTTGATCACTTTGATGAGGAGCAGCGACAGCAGCCCGCCGCCGATGAGTCCCAATACGATCCCGATCAGTCCCAGATAGGCCGCTTCCCACAAGACCAGCTGTCTGATTTGGCCCTCACTGCCGCCGATGGCGCGCAGCGTGGCAAACTCCCTGCGCCGCTCCAGCACCGAGGTGACCAGCGTATTCACGATGCCGAGCATGGCGATGATCACCGCAATCGCTTCGAGCACGTAGGTGAGCAGGAACGTCCGGTCGAAGATGTCGAGGATCTCCTTGCGCAACTCGGCATTGCTGATGATGAGCGGGGGTAATGTCCGATCCTGCGCCTGCTGCAACCCGCCGACGATCGCCTGCCGGACCTGCTCCGTGCTTGCCCCGGCCTGGAGGTAGATTGGAAAGACGGTCACAAGTTCGTCTTGCCAGAGCGACTGATAGAGACCTCGATCCATCACCAATTTCCCGCCGTCGGTGGCGTAGTCGTAGAACACAGCCACGACCGGAAACGACCGCGCTCCTTGCGGCGTCATCATTTCCAGCGATTGGCCTTCGCGAACGCCGAGCCGATTGGCCAGCACTTCTGACACGATGATACCTCCGCGCTCGACCGCCTGGTTCAACACGTCGGTGGAATTGCCCTGACGGACAAGATACTGGCTGCGCCTGGCGTGGAGCCGCAAATCGCGTGAGACAATCGCTACGCGTTGACCCTTCACCTCCACACGCACATCCCGATAGGTATCCACCTCAGCCACGCCGGGGATGGTGCTCAGGACTTCGCGCCAGCCTGGCGGCAGACTCTTCGCGCCGGTCCCGCTGTTTGCCTCCCGCAACCAGCTCGAAGGCGCCACAACGAGATCGGCAATGACCGTGTCATTGATCCAGAGCTCGACCGTGTGCCGGAAACTGCGCACCATGATGAGGACGCCGATCATGATGGCCAGCCCCACCATCAACGCCGAGACGGTCACGCCGTTCCTGCCTGGATTTCTGGCCGCATGCTCCACAGCGATCTCTCGCATCACACCCTGAATACCGGCGGGATGCTCACTCTGCAACGCCCGTTTTTTCCAGCCGGTGATACAGAGTGGGGCAAGGCAAGACAGGCCGGCCAATAAACAGAACGTGGCAAGATAGCCCAGGATGGGCACGCCGCCAATCGGCTCAGCCAGAGCAAGCCCCCCGGCTACCAGAAGCAATCCGATTCCGCCCCATGCCAATCCCCCCACCCGCACCTGCCGGCTGCTCTCGTAATCACCGGGAGCCAGGGCCCGCACAGTGGCGGTGCGGCCGGCATCGAGACTCGGCCCGATGGCTCCGACCATGGAGACCAGACAGCCGATGAAAATGCCTTCGAATGACGCCTGCCAGAGTTCCGCCGAGTCGAACCAGGATGCTGCTCCCTGACTCACCGGGATATAGAGATCCGAGATTGTCCGGCTGACCAGCGACACGAGCTTCTGCGCCAGCAGGATGCCGCCTACACTTCCGACCATGCCGCCCAGCAGCCCGAATAAGACCGCCTCAGCGAGAAACAGTCCAGCCACGCGCGACTCGGTCATGCCGATTGCGCGGTAGATACCGATCTCCCGCCGGCGCTGCGCCACGGCGAACGCCATCGTGTTGTAGATGAGAAACATGCCGACCAGCAGCCCGACCCAGCTTAAGACCGTGAGGTTCAATCGGAACGCCCGCACCATCTGCTCGACCTGGCGTGTCCGGCTCGCCGGCCGTTCTACCGTCACATGCGGCGGCACAACGGCTCGCACGGCCTGCGCCACCGTTTCAATCTCGACCTCAGGGCTTGTGACTAGGTCGATGCGGTCCAGCTTTCCGACCAGCCCGAAGAGCACTTGGGCAGCGGCAATGTCCATCACCGCCACGCGATCCCAGGACGAGACCCGGTCGGATCGGTCCTGAATCACACCGGCAATCCGCAACTGTACCTGTTGGGGTCCGGCTTGGAGCCGGACCGTACTGCCCTTTTCGAGATGCCACTCCGCCGCCAATTTTCTCCCGATATATAGGCTGTCGGCTTTCAGCAAGTCAGCGAGCGGATTGTCGTTCTCCTCCTGCGCCACCCGAAAGCCGCGGGAGTCGAACTCAGCCAGCAGATCCAAACCGATGACTTGCAGCGCCGAACCGGACTTTCCGGCATCGAGCCTCACTGCGATCTGCACAAGCACCGGGGATACGGAGGCCAGACCCGGCGCCTCCCGCACCTTCCTAATCAGCTGTTCATCCAGTCCAAAATCTCCTCCGGAAACCTCCAAGGTGGTCGGACCGGCAACGGTGAGCACTGCCTGCTCGAACGAGTGCAGCACCTCCATATTGGCGGTCCGCACCGCCACGGACGCCGCCACGCCCAGCGCCACGCCCGCAATGGTCAGCACCGTCCGGAACGGCCGTTGGGTCATATGGGATAGGAGAAGAAGCGCGACGACTTTCAACCACGCCATCTTAAGGTTCCCGTCTGCGCACACATGCCAGACACTTACGTAGTAATATGGTGATGGGAAACACCCGCACACACGAAGGATTTACGGGCTGCACAGAATGGCCGTTTCGTTTACAGGTCGCCGACCCTTTGCTAGATTGACGAGAAACATTTGATCGGGAGTCACACATGGCACGTAGTCGAGGGAACAACGCACTTCAGTTAGACCGGAGTCCGAAGGCTGAGTTCTCCATTACCCCCCGGCAACGGGAAATTCTCAAGATGGTCGCCCTGGGCCATACGAATCGGGAAATTGCGGAAACACTGGCGATCAGCATCCGCACCGTCGAGGTGCATCGCTTCAATCTGATGAGACGGTTGAACGTCAGGAACGTCGCGCAATTGCTGAGGCAGGGACTTCAGCATGGATTACTGCCCCGCAACTTCGGTCTCAAGTAACCGCTACAGCTCTTTGACCTTCCCCCGACAATCCGCAATTGATCCGTAGCCCTTCTTCTTCAACTGGGCCGCTAGTTCCCTCTCCAGCCGTCCGAAGGCTCCCAGCCCCTCTTCAACCAAGACGGTGCCAACCTGCACCGCCGAGGCTCCGCAGAGGAAGTGTTCGAAGGCATCGATGCCATTCATGACGCCACCGGTGCCGATGATGGGAATCTTTCCCTGAAAGATCTTATAGAAGGCCCGCACATTGGCCAAGGCAACCGGCTTGATGATCGTGCCGCCCAGTCCTCCGAATCCGCCTTTCGGCTTGATCACGACAGTTTCCGTCTCCGGATCGACGACCAGGCCGTTTCCGACCGAGTTGATCGTGTTGAGAAAATCGACCGCGCAACGGCCGATCACCTTGCCCATCACCTCGTGGTGCGCCGGATCAAAATAAGGCGGAAGCTTCACGCCCATGGGGACAGTGATGACTTTGCGCACCCGTTTCAGCAAACGCTCGGACGCTTCGGGGTCGTAGCCGATCTGCGGCTTGCCGGGAATATTGGGGCAGGAAAGATTCACTTCGATTAAGTCCGGCTTCGCCGCGTTGATCGTGGCGGCGATCATAGGGAAATCGTCTTCACACAATCCCGCGACGCTCGCGATCACCGGCTTGCCGAACTGTTTCAACTCGGGAATGAGCTCGGCATAGGCCCGATACCCGAGGTTGGGCAATCCCATCGAATTGATCGAGCCTCCAAGAAAGCCGTAGTACCGGGGCTCCGGATTACCCTGGCGCGCCTCGACGGTCATAGACTTGGTGACAATGGCCCCCGCTCGGGACTTGCCCAGCGCCATGAGCTCGTCACGCGTCACACAGAGCGCGCCGGCCGCGTTCATGAAACAGCTGGGAAACTTCACCCCTGCAATCGTCGTCGAGAGATCCGTCATGCCACCCCCGTTAAAGCCGGCGCCGGCGCGCGCGAGACGAGCCGCCCGTCCTGCATCGTCCAGATATAGTCGGCACATTGCGCGGCCGTCTGGCTATGCGTCACCAGCAGGACTGTGACGTCGCCTGCTTTTGCCAGCGATCGAATCAATCCCATGATATCCGTTCCGTGATGCGAATCGAGGTTCCCGGTCGGTTCATCGGCCAGGAGCAATTTCGGCCGGTGCGCAAGCGCCCGGGCAATCGCCACTCGCTGTTGCTCCCCGCCCGACAATTCTCCGGGACGGTGCTGGCGCCGGTGGGTCATATGGACCAGCTCCAGCACTTCCTCCGCCCGTTGCGCCACTGTCCGGCCACCGTCGCCACGCAGCATCAAAGGCAGCGCCACATTCTCCAGGGCCGTCAACCCTGGAACCAGGTGAAAGGCTTGAAACACAATCCCTATCACTTCCCGCCGCGCCACGGTCCAATCGTTGCTGGTAAATACGGTGGTCGCCCGTCCGTCAAGAAAGAGCTCTCCGGACGAAGGCCGATCGAGGCCGCCCACCAGATTCAGCAACGTACTCTTCCCGCATCCACTCGGTCCGACGAACGCGCAGAACTCGCCGCGCCCGACATCGAGAGTGACCTCATGCAACGCGGCTACGCTGGCCTCGCCACGCTCATAGGTCTTGGACAACTGGACCAGCTTCACCATGCCCGCAATACACCCCGGTTTCTGTGATTCCTTGCGCAACGGTCGTCCTCGTATAACACAACCGTTTAGAGCCTCACAACCTTGACAGTCGACCGATCTTCATCCTACAACCACCTGTGCGCCCTATCATCTGAGGATGACCCATGATGGCATCGTGGCCTCAGAAAGTACCCGGCCTGCTACGACACACGGTCAGATTTTTCCTGCCTGCGGACTGTGCCGCCTGCGGCGCGCCGCTCACGTCCGATCCCATTCCGTTGTTTTGCGCGACCTGCTGGAACACCATCGCTCCGCTCAGGTTGGCTCGCTGCTCGCAATGCGATCGTCCGCTCCCCTCGCCCGTCGTACTCACCTACAGCCCCGCCCATCGCTGCCACCACTGCACGGTTCGCCCACCCGCCTATGTGAAAGCCTGGACTCTCTATCCCTATCTGCCGCCTTTGCAGGACGCCATCTGCCTGTTCAAATACCGGGGGAAGGTGTCACTGGCCAAACCGCTGGGACGATTAATGCTTGATACCCTGCCTACCCCACTGGAAGCCGACGTCGTCATTCCCGTCCCGTTGCATCCCACCCGTTTGAGAGAGCGAGAATTCAATCAATCGCTGCTGCTCGCCGATCAGGTGGCCAAGCACGCAGATCTCCCTCTTTCCTTCACCAATCTCGTTCGAACCGTTCCATCAGAACCCCAAAGCACGTTGTCGCGAAAAGAACGGATGAAGAATCTTCGCCGGGCCTTTGCAGTCCGCCGCCCTGAAATGATTGCGCAGAAACGCATTCTCCTGATCGATGACGTCTTTACGACCGGCACGACCGTGAACGAATGTG
This sequence comes from uncultured Nitrospira sp., assembly GCA_964635345.1. Classification (GTDB taxonomy): domain Bacteria; phylum Nitrospirota; class Nitrospiria; order Nitrospirales; family Nitrospiraceae; genus Nitrospira_D. The sequence goes on along the minus strand of CAZWOX010000001.1, from coordinate 123,163 downwards.
CCAAGGCGCTACGGAAGGCCGGAGCGAAAGCGATTTTCGTCCTGACGCTGGCACGAACGATCGAGTCGAACATCGTGCCGGATCGAATTCTGGCCCAACGGGCCAGAGGGCCGCTCGGAATCTTGAGGGGATAGTCATGCCCATCTATGAGTACCTTTGTCACGATTGTCGAAAACGGAGCGCTTTGCTCGTGCTGAGCCCGGCCAGTTCGACGCCACCTGCATGCAAACACTGCGGGAGCCAGTCTATGGACCGCCTCCTGTCCAGATTCTCCTCTCCAAAGTCCGAGGAGGCCCGGCTTGAATCCCTTTCAAACCCGGACAACCTCGGCGGGCTGGATGAACACGATCCGGAGTCAGTGTCCCGCTTCATGAAACACATGGGGGAGGAGATGGGTGAGGACGTCGGAGAGGAAGTCGAAGCCATGATGGATTCGGCGGACACCGAATCCTCCGATGATAGTAGCACTGACAGTCTATGACAGGCATTGTCATGTATTTTTACTTGACAATCCGTCCTCACTCTCTAAAATGGCCCTTACCTTCTGGAGCCTTATGAAAAATAGACCCTCTCAGAACAGGTGGGACGATGGGGGGAGCCCCGAAGAGCGAATTGATGACGGTGTCGGAGACGTGTCTGTACCTGAAGATTACGACCCGCACCCTTTATCGCTATATACAGAACAGACAGATTCCAGCCTTCAAGCTTGGAAAAGAATGGCGATTCGTTCGTTCGGATCTGGAACAGTGGATCCGCGACCGGACCAGAACCGCCCTCCCGTCATAAATTAGGATCGATCTATGTTCGCCGGCGAATACCTCTGCAAAGTCGATGAGAAGGGGCGTTTTATCGTCCCCTCCCCGATCCGCGAGCAGATCGAAGCCGACGGCCAGGCCGTCACGTTCCTCAAGGGCCCGGAACAATCCCTTCTTATCTATTCCTTGAAAGAATGGGAAAAGGTCTTAGACCGGACCAAGACGACGCTCGACGAAGACCAGAGCCGCCTCTTCATGCATTTTGTCGTTTCCGAGGCCGGCACGTCGGAAATCGACAAGACCGGCCGCATCCTCATTCCGGGCCGCTTGCGCAAACAGATCCCCTTGGATGAAGATCTTGAAATCATACTGGTCGGGATGTATCACCGGATGGAAGTCTGGAATCCCAGCGAGTGGCGCCGCTACATTGCCCGCACCGAAGACCGCTACGAACAGAACATGTCGAAGATCCAGAACCTCCTGTAAGTTCGCTCCATGCCTGCCGGACGACGTCGCACAGACTCCCCTCGTTCAAAAGTCCCCGTTCGCGTCGTCTCCTATCGACCGGCAACCAAACCTGAACCGCTGTCGAAACGACCGTCCGTTGCCAATCTACGCCCAGCCGTTCGACAGTCACATCCCCAAGCGCCGCTTCATATTCCAGCTCTCTCTGCAATCGTCACCGCCGAATCCATCGAGATCACGCTCCCCGTCCCTCCCAGCATCAATCATCAGTACGCCACGGTCCGAGGCCGCCGGGTCCTGTCTTCGGCCGGCCGAACCTATAAGCAGCAGGCCGGTCGGCAGCTCTGGCTGGCTCTGTCGCAATCCCCTCACAAACGAGCTCTGATGCATCGACTCCAATCGGAATCCCTGGCCCTCTCTATCCGCTTTTTTTTCACCTCGCCGCTCCGGCGCGATGTCGATGGCGGGCTCAAAATCGCCCAGGACGCCCTCTGTGAAGGGATCGGCCTCAATGACAATCGCATTGTAGAAACACATCTCTATAAGGATGTGGATCGAACGAACCCTCGCATCCGGCTCTCTCTCTCCCTGGCGGTCCGATAGCAGACCCACTACATCCGGCAGCCCTCTTTAGATTCCCGCTGACTCGACCGATAAGGGTTTGAACTCTTTCAACTATTTTTCTTGCCCATAGCCATGGCCACAAAAACTATTTCGATCGATCAACTGCGCATCGGGATGTATGTCGCTAAGATCGACCTCTCCTGGTTTCAATCGCCGTTCATCCGGCGCTCGCTGCTCATCGAACATGCGCCCCAGATTGAAAGACTGCGCCGCGCCGGGGCACGACACCTCGTCATTGATCTGTCCCGCGGGGATGATGTCGAAACATCGACGAACCTCGACCGGCCGAGCGCTTCCCAAGAGATCGCGCCGACTACAAACATCGCTCCATTGAAACCGGTTCCCAAGCCGTTGACCCAGTTGAACGAAGAGTACGCCCAAGCCCTGGTTGCCAGAAAACAACTGGAACAAGCCGTTCACTCGGTCTTCTCGTCTATTGCCGAACGGGGATCCGTTGACCCTCAGCCGGCCGCCGAAGCCGTGCAGGAAGTCGCGATCGTCACCAGAACCCTCCCGAATTCAGCCATCTTCATGGCGCTCAGCCAGCAACGGGCAGGGGATTCGTCCCTGAGCCAACATGCGCTTTCAGCCTGCACCTTGTCGCTCGTCGTCGGACAATCGTTCGGCTATAACCCGCTCGAACTCCAGGAACTGGCCATGGCCGCGCTGCTTCACGACATCGGCCTGCTCCAGATTCCTGCACCGATCATTCAGCGAAGCGCCAACACCTCCAGTCCGCTCTCCACACACGACCGGCAGATACTTCAATCGCATCCGCGGTTGGGTATTCTCGCGCTTGAACGGCAAGGGGGATTCGAAACCAGAGTCTTACAAATGATCGGGGAGCACCATATCCGTCTTGATGACTCGGGCTACCCCCAAGGCGCCAAAGGCGAGTTTACGTCGGAACGCTCGCGCATTCTGATGATTACCGATTACTACGATGAGTTGATCACCGGATTCGGCGGAGCGTCGCCGCTGGCACCCCATCAAGCGCTGCAACGGATTTTCCGGGAATCCCAGGACGGGGCGTTCGATCAGGTCATCCTGTCGCGCTTTATCAAACTGATCGGCATCTACCCGGTTCACAGCCGCGTACAGTTGAACACCAACGAAAAGGCTGTTGTGACGGAGTTGAATCCGTCGGCGCTGCATCGACCTGTCGTCACAATCACCCATACTCCCAGCGGGAAAGAGACATCTACCCCTTTCGTCATCGACCTGTCAGACCAAGTGAATGTCACGCCCGAACGGGCCATTGAAAAGGTGCTGGATCCCCCTGAACTCACCCATCCCGCCGGCTCTTCACACGCTGCCTAGCCTCACGGGACACACCCCAGCCACATCGCCAATACCGCCTGCACATGAAGACGATGTGCGACTTGAACCGACGGCTACTCGTAGCGTAACGCGTCAATCGGATTGAGGCGTGCCGCTTTATTGGCTGGATAGAGGCCGAAGAAGAGCCCGACCGCGAGCGAAAAGACAAACGCCGCGATCACGGTGTCGCCGGAAATAATCGTAGGCCACCCCGCGATGACGGTCGTCAGCCTCGCACCCACCACCCCGACGACAATTCCAAGCGTCCCGCCGACGACACTCAAGGTCATGGCCTCGATCAAGAACTGCATGAGGATATGCCGCCGCTTGGCGCCCACCGCCATCCGAACGCCGATCTCCCGCGTCCGCTCCGTCACGGAGACCAGCAGAATATTCATAATGCCGATGCCGCCGACAAGGAGTGAGACGGCTGCAATCGACAGCAACATCACCGTCAGCGTCTGGCTCGTGCCTTCCTGCACCTTACCGATATCGACCTGCGTCCGAATGGTAAAATCATCCCCTTGTTCGGTCTGGAGACGATGCCGAAATCGCAAGACCTCTCGAATCTGGTCGACGGCGGCAAAGAGATCTTCTTGCCGCTCCGTCGTGGCAAACAAGGCCCCGACGGATCCGATAAACAGCGTCCCGAATACTTTTCGCTCCGCGGTACTGAAGGGAATAAACACGATGTCGTCCTGATCCGACCCCTGGGCCGATTGGCCTTTCGGCGCGAGCACGCCGATCACGCGAAACGGCACATTCTTGATCCGAATGACGGACCCGACCGGCTCCTCGCCCGCCTCAAACAGATTTTCCACCACCGTTTGCCCGACCAGTGCTACACGCACCGCGGCATCCAGATCGGCCTGCGTAAACGGACCACCGCTGGTGAACGACCAGTCGCGGATGGTCAGATAGCTGGGAGAAATTCCATTTACGGAGCCATTCCAGTTCTTGTTCCCGTTGACGATCTGCATGACATCACGTTTCGCCCATCCGGTATCGCGCAGCAACGGGATACGCTTCTTCATCTCCAGCGCATCGGACACATTCAGCGTGACCGCTCCACCCTGCCCGCCCCGCACGCCACCGACAGTCGTAGACCCCGGCAGAACGATAATGACATTGGTTCCCATGCTGGCGACTTGCGCCTGCACCGCCGCTTTCGCCCCTTCTCCGATACTCACCATGGCAATCACTGCGCCGACCCCGATGACAATCCCCAGCATCGTCAGCCCGGCCCTGAGCCGGTTGCGGCTGAGGATACGGATCGCCGTCATGAGCGTGAGGAGGAGAAAGGCAGGCATCAGCGCCCCGCCAAAAAGGAGGGATGCTCAGGCTTGGTATGCCGGTCGGTGAGGACCTGGCCGTCCTTGATTACAATCTCGCGGGCGGCATAGGCGGCAATGTCGGATTCATGCGTCACCAGAATGATCGTGATCCCCTCTTCCTTGTTCAATTGATCGAGAATCGTCATGATTTCCCGGCTCGATTCCGTATCGAGATTCCCGGTCGGTTCATCGGCCAGCAAGAGGGATGGCTTCGTGACCAAGGCGCGGGCAATGGCCACCCGTTGTTGCTGCCCGCCGGATAATTGCGTCGGATAGTGCTGTTCCCGCCCCTTCAGTCCGACACGCTCCAGCGCCGCCGCGGCGAGCGCCCGTTGCTCGCGAAGAGGAAGGCCTCGATAGAAGAGAGGAAGCTGCGCATTTTCCAGCGCGCTGGTGCGGGGAATCAGATTGAAGCTTTGAAAGACGAAGCCGATCTGGCGATTCCGGATCTCGGCCAAGTCGTCGGCGCGAAGCGCTGCGACATCCACTCCGTTCAACCAGTAATGGCCTCTGGTCGGCTGATCCAAACAGCCCAGCATGTTCATCAGGGTCGACTTCCCCGAACCCGACGACCCCATGATCGCGACAAACTCGCCTTGCTCGATCGTGAGATTCAACCCGCGAAGAGCCTGTACTTCCACATCGCCCAGACGATAGACTTTCCACAAGTCTTCGCACTGAATCAACGATACCGGCCGGCCGTTTCCACTATCCATGAATGTCTTGCCTTGTCAGCGGCATTCGATCACGCACTGCACGGAGTAAGCCCTGACCACTAAATACCTCGGTCACGCGAGCGGCGCTGCCCGCCGCCGCCACCGAAGCCGGGCGGCAGCTCGCTCCCCTGGCGATTCGCTCGAGGCACATCCAGCCCCACAATCACCGTATCCTGCTCCCCCAGCGATCCGCCGACAATCTCCGTCGACACACCATCGGAAATCCCCGTCTGAACCGGCACGGAGACCGGCTCACCGAACTCATCCTGCTTCCAGACCTTGCGTGCGGGGGGGCCGGATTCCGCAGAGCCATGCGACGACCGGCTGCCAGCCGGTCGTCCTTCGGCCTTCGCCGATTTCCCTTCAGCCGATCCGCCTTCCGCACGGTCGCTCTTGGGAGGTGAAAAACGCAACGCTGCGTTCGGCACCTTGAGCACCTGCTCTTTTTGCGCCACGACAATGGAGACATTCGCCGTCATCCCGGGCTTCAGGCGCAAATCCTGATTGTCGACGGCTACCACAACATTGTACGTCACCACATTCTGCACATTGATCGGAGCCAGCCGCACCTGGCGGATCGATCCGGAAAACCGCACGCCGGGATAGGCATCCACGGAAAACGTCGCATCCTTTCCCTCGGCGATCCCGCCGATATCCGACTCGCTCACATTGGTATCCACCTGCATCTTCGTCAAGTCGAGCGCGATCAGAAACAGATTCGGTGTGGCGAAACTGGCCGCGACGGTCTGGCCGACTTCGATGTTTCTGGCCACGACGATGCCGTCGACCGGCGAACGGATCGTAGTGTATTTCAATTCCAGTTCCGCTGAGTTCAACGCCGCTTCCGCCTGCCTGACTTGCGCCTCGGCCACGCGCACCTGCGCTTCCGCGCCTTGCGCGTTGGTCACAGCCACATCCACATCATTTTGCGACACAAAATTCTGATCGATCAGAGAGCGGACCCGGTCGAGTTCGCGTTTCCGTTGCGCGGCATCGGTCTTGGCCCGGGCCACATTCGCTCTCGCCATTTCCAGATTACTCGCGGCCTGGTCCCGCCGAGCTTTAAACGGTTCCGGATCGATCACCGCCACGATGTCGCCGGCCTTCACGCGCGAATTGAAGTCCGCGTGGAGACTCTTGATCATGCCGGAAACTTGCGAGCCGACTTGCACCGACACGACCGGGTTGATGGTGCCCGTTGCGCTCACGATGGAAACGACGGAGCCTCGCTCGACCGCGGCGGTCCGGTAACGCACCGGCGCTTTGCGTTCTCCAGTGAAAAACACATAGCCGCCGATGGCCAGCCCCACAGCTACCATGCCGAGCACAATCCCGAGTCGTCGCATAAGATAATCCTTGCCCCGCCAGAGCATTCATCATAGCAGGAAGCTGCGAGACGAATCATCCCGCGACAGCCCCCCGAAAGCACGAGGGCCGTTTCCCCTTGCGGGGAAACGGCCCTCATCGACCACGTCGGCGCCCTATAGACAGTTATGGGCTGACGGAAATACGATCCTTGATCATGTCGAAAGTTTCCTTGGGAACCACATTTTTGGCCACCAACTCGCCCTTCACACGATAGGGACGGTTCGTCACGATCCGATCGGCTTCGTCCTTCTTCAACCCCAGGAACAACACCATATCGCTCGCAGACGCCTTGTTCACATTCATAGCCGCCGAAGGTGCTGCAGGCGTGACAGTTGCTGCCGTGGCGCCCGGAAGCGGGGGCAAACTAGAGGGCGTCACCGCCGCGGTCACGGAGTGCGAGCGATCTTTCAACTCTTTCTGGTAGCGGGCCACCAACGACTTCAGCGTTTCATTGTGCCGCTTCACATCTTCATACTCCGCCCGCACATTCCGATTCTGGGAAGAAACTGCTTTCAACTTATCTTCCAATTCTTTCGTGCGCGTGTCGAGCGCGCCGCGCTCTTTATCCCGACCATGCTCAATGCGCTGCAGTTCGTCGCGAGCGGCTTGCGCCTCGCCGCCGAACTTGACGTTCAGCTCCTTCAGCGTCTTCACCTGCTGTTCCATCGCGTTCTTCTGCTGGCGCGTCTTTTCCAACTCCATCTTTGCGCTATCCGCCTCCGCCAGCGCGTCCTGATATTTCTTATTCGAGACTACGCAACCGCTGGTCATCATGGCCACGACCACCAGCACCGACAAGATCCACTCACGTCTCATACGAACCTCCCCCTCTTAATCTAGTGACCGAGCATTAGTGAGATCGACCGGTGTTCTGCCGACAAAACACGACCGTACCCTCCATTCGTCTGCACTTATTCAATTTGTGTGTATGCCAACAGTCCTTCTTTGTCAACTTATTTGCAGCTGTCGCCGCGGATCTCGATCGCTCGGGAGCCACCGGCAAGAAGCGCCTGCGAACTTGACGGCAGCGGATAGCTCTGTGATAGTCGCGAAGATACGTCATAGCCATACGCACATTTTTCAATACAGGAACGTCATGACTGAATGGGGGCCTGCATTAGCGGTTATCCTTGGCATTGTGGAAGGGCTGACGGAATTTCTTCCGGTCTCTTCGACCGGGCATCTGATTCTCGTGGGCCATGCCCTCGGGTTCACGGGTGATGCCGCCGCCAATGCGGAAATCTCGATTCAGCTCGGCGCCATTCTCGCCGTCATCGTCTTTGAACGGGAGAAAATCAGCCGTCTGCTCACCGGCGCATGGCAGGAACAAGCCGCGTTGCTGACCTTGCAGCGGAGCGGCCGGCATCCGACCTGGAGCGCATTGATCCGGGCGTCCATGCAAACCCATCCTCACTTATGGTTTGTGATCGGGTTGGGACTCGCCTTCCTTCCTGCCGCAAGCGTCGGCTTCCTCGCTCACGGGTGGATCAAATCCGTGCTGTTCACTCCACAGATCGTCGCCTCCACCTCGATCATCGGCGGACTGATCATTCTCGCGGTCGAAGCCCGACAGCCGAAAATCCAGACCGCCCAATTGGACCGGGTCTCGATCAAGTCCGCCTTCTGGGTCGGCGTGGCGCAGTGCGCCTCGTTGATTCCCGGCATGTCGCGATCCGGCTCCACTATCATCGGAGGCTTACTCGCCGGGCTCGACCGCAAAGTGGCGACCGAATACTCCTTCTTTCTCGCCTTACCGACGATCATCGCCGCCACCGCCTATCAAATGCTGAAGGCGAAAGCCACGTTCAATCAGGCCGACTTTGCGGCGTTGGGCATCGGCATGATCGTGTCCTTCCTCGTGGCCTGGGCCGTCATCGCAGCCTTCCTGACCTACGTCCAGCGGCACACCTTGCGGGTGTTCGCCTACTACCGTATCGCGCTCGGCATCCTGGTGTTCATGGTTGTGCGGTAGGGCGGCGCTACGACAGACGACGGCAGCGAAGAATGCTCGCCAGACTTACGGAGCGGGAGTGCGCGCTGAAGGGTGCTCAGGGACGACAGACGGGACATCCGGCTTTTCAAACATGAAGTGGATGATCAGAAAGATCACGCCGACCGTGATCGCGGAATCCGCCACATTGAATGCCGGCCAGTGATAGTTCTCGACATAGACATCCAGAAAATCGATCACTTCCCCGAAGCGAAGGCGATCGATGAGATTGCCCACCGCGCCACCGAGAATCGCCGACACGCTCAACCGCCCCATCCAGTCGCGCTCCGGCATGCGGTAGAGAATGGTCCCGAGCAACACCAAGGCAAAAATCGACGTCAGCCCGAAGAACACCATCCGAAAGGCATTGCTGCTCCCCGCCAACAATCCGAACGCGGCGCCGGGGTTGCGGATATAGGTCAGGCTGAACAGATTGGGGATAATCGGGATGGACTCATGCAGCCGCATCGTCTGCATGATATGCAGCTTCGTCAGCTGATCGGTCACGATCACGCTGCCGGTCAACGACGCCAGCAGCAGATTGCGCAGCAGGGAACCGCTCAACGGATCGCCTCCAGACACCGGTCGCAGAGCGTCGGATGTTCGGCGTCCGCGCCGACCGCCTCGCGATAATTCCAGCAGCGTTCGCATTTAGCGGCCGACGACTTCGCCACCGACACCTGAATGCCTGCGCGATCCGCAGAGCCCTGCGACAGCGTCACCTTCGAAACGATAAAGACAGTCCCGAGATCCTTCTCGTAGGGTTTCAGGAACTGATAGGCCTTGGCATCCGCCTCAAGCTGAACATGCGCTTCAAGCGACGATCCGATGACTTTGTCGCGTCGGCTCGCCTCGAGCACGCCCTGCACCTGGCTGCGGTAGTCCAGCAACGTTTCCCAGCGCGCCGACAACTCCGCATTGCGCCACAACGGATCGACCTCCGGGAACGAGGCCAGATGCACGCTCTGCGTGCCGAGACCGCCGGGCACCTGCGCAGACACCACCCGCCAAATTTCTTCCGCGGTGAAGCTCAGGATCGGCGCCATGAGTTTCGTCATGGCCATTACGATCTCGAACAGCACCGTCTGCGATCCGCGGCGCAGGGGGGAGTCGGTCCGGAACGTATAGAGCCGGTCTTTCAAAATATCGAGATAGACGGCGCTCAGATCGACCGAGCAGAAATTGTTCAGCGCATGGAAGATCGCGTGAAACTCACAGTCGTCGTAGGCCGTCCGCACACGCGGAATCAGCTCGCCCAATCGCATCAAGGCCCAGCGATCCAATTCAGGCAGCTGCGCATAAGGCACGCGATGCTTCGCCGGATCGAAATCATACAGATTGCTCAACAGGAACCGGCTCGTATTCCGGATCTTGCGATAGGCTTCGATCAGATGATTCAGGATCTCCTGCGAGATACGCAGATCTTCCCGGTAATCTTGCGCCGAGACCCAGAGCCGGAGAATTTCCGCGCCGGATTGTTTGATCACATCCTGCGGGGCCACGACATTGCCCGCCGACTTGGACATCTTCTTGCCCTGGCCATCGACCACAAACCCATGCGTCAGCACGGCCTTGTAGGGCGCGCGGCGATCGGTCGTCACGCCGGCCAGCAACGCGCTGTGGAACCAGCCCCGATGCTGGTCGGACCCTTCGAGATAGAGATCAGCCGGCCACCACTTCCTGGGCTTGAGCACAGCGGCAAAGCTCACGCCGGACTCGAACCAGACATCGAGAATGTCCCGCTCTTTTTCAAACGCGGTCCCGCCGCACTCGGCACAGACGGTCCCGGCCGGGAGCAACTCGGCTGCCGATCGCTCGAACCAGACATCCGCGCCCTTCGACTCCATGAGCCCGGCGACGTGACCGATAATGGTTGGATCGGCGACGACGGTCCGACAACCCGCGCAGGTAAAGCCGGGAATCGGCACGCCCCACACACGCTGGCGCGAGAGGCACCAGTCCGGCCGGTTTTGAATCATGCCGTTGATGCGGTCCCGGCCATAGGCCGGAATCCACTGGACCCGTTCAATTTCCGCCAACGCTTCCTTGCGCAGATCGTTCGTATCCATCGAGACGAACCATTGTTCGGTGGCCCGGAAGATGACCGGGCTCTTGCAGCGCCAGCAATGCGGATAGGAGTGATTCAGCGAGCCATGGCCCAGCAGCCGCCCGTTGGCCTGAAGAAATTCCACAATTTTCGGATTGGCCTTGAACACATGCTGACCGGCAAACTCCTTCACAACGTCCGTAAACTTCCCGCCGTTATCGACCGGCGCCAGAATCTCCAGCTTCTCGCCGACCGACGCGCTCGCGTTGTGGCTCAGGACCAGGATATAGTCCTCCATCCCGTGGCCCGGCGCGATATGCACGCAGCCTGTTCCCTGCTCCAGCGTCACAAAATCGCCGAGCAGAATCGGCGACAGGCCGGTCGTCAGCGGCCGTTGCGTTTCCAATCCTTCAAAACCTTCTCCGCCCTTCTTCACCCCGATGACCCGATAGCCTTCGAGCTTGCACTCCTTCGCCACACTGTCCAGGAGTTTTTCGGCCACGACCAGCAGTTCGTCGCCGACCTGGACGAAGGCATAGTCGAAGTCGCGATGGAGACAGACCGCTTGATTGGCCGGAAGCGTCCAGGGTGTGGTGGTCCAAATGACGACCGACACCGACGTGATGCCGTCAGGAAACGCGATGCCGGGGAATGTGGCGCTGAGCACCGAGGGCGACGTCACGACAGGAAATTTCACATACACCCAAGGCGAAGTATGGTTGTCGTACTCAACTTCCGCTTCCGCCAGAGCCGTTTGATCCTGCGTGCACCACAACACCGGCTTCAGGCCTTTGTAGACCCCGCCGCGCTCCACAAACTTTCCGAACTCGCGAATGATCGACGCTTCGTAAGCCGGCGTCATCGTGAGATAGGGCTGCTGCCACTCGCCCAACACCCCGAGCCGCTGAAACTCCTCGCGCTGAATCGCGACGTACTTCTCGGCATATTCACGACAGAGCTTGCGGATGGCCGGCGTGTCCAGGTCTTTCTTCTTGTCGCCCAACGCCTTCATCACTTGATGCTCGATCGGCAGGCCGTGACAGTCCCAGCCCGGCACATAGGGCGCCTGGAAACCCGCCATCGTCTTGGACTTCACGATGATGTCTTTGAGAATCTTGTTCAGCGCATGGCCGATGTGGATGCGACCGTTCGCATAGGGAGGGCCATCGTGCAACACATAGCGCGGGCGCCCCTGGCCGGCCTCCTGGATTTGTTCATAGAGCTTCTGTTGCTCCCACCAGGCAAGCATGTCCGGCTCCCGCTGCGGCAGGTTGGCCTTCATCGGGAAATCGGTCTTCGGCAGATTGAGCGTAGCTTTGTAATCCATATGTCAAACTCGTAGGCACGAGGCCAGTGGCTAGAGGCAATGGGCAAAGAGGGAATTTACAGGAGGGGGGAACCGGTAGCAATCTCAATTTTCCGTTGACCCAAACCGCTCGCCACTGGCCTCGCGCCGCCAGCCGAAAGCCTCAGCTGACGGACATCATGCGATCAAGCGCAATCTTCGCCCATCGCTTGTCCTCGTCGGGCACCACGATGTGATTCACGACATGGCCGTCGGCGAGGTTTTCCATGGCCCAGCAGAGATGCGCGCCGTCGATGCGGAACATTGTGGCGCATTGGCAGACGGTCGAGGAGAGAAAAAAGACCTTCTTATCAGTCAGGTCGCGCTTCAAGCGGTTCACCAGATTCAGCTCTGTGCCGACCGCCCAGGCGGTTCCAGCCGGCGCCGCCGTGACGGTCTTGATGATGAACTCGGTCGATCCGGAGAGATCCGCCTTGTTCACGACATCCTCATGGCATTCCGGATGGACGATCACCTTGCCGTCCGGAAATTGCTTCCGGAAATTGTCGATATGCACCGGCTGAAACATCTGGTGCACGCTGCAGTGCCCCTTCCAGAGAATCAGCCTGGCCCGTTGGATTGCTTCGCGCGTATTGCCGCCGTTGGGTTGAAAGGGATCCCACACAATCATCTGCTCGCGCGGCAGCCCCATCTTGTTGGCCGTATTGCGGCCCAAATGTTCGTCGGGGAAAAAAAGGATTTTCTCGCGTCTGGCCCAGCTCCATTCAATGACCGCTCGCGCATTCGATGACGTGCAGGTAATCCCGCCATGTTCGCCGCAAAAAGCTTTGAGAACCGCAGCGCTATTCACATAGACCGCCGGCATAACGGTCTCTTCCACCGGCAGGATGCGCCCCAACGTCTCCCAACATTGATCGACCTGCTCGATGGCCGCCATATCCGCCATAGAGCAACCGGCCGCCATGTCGGGAAGAATCACTGTTTGCTTCGACCGGCTCAGAATATCCGCCGTCTCCGCCATAAAATGGACGCCGCAGAACACGATATACGGCCGTTCGGAACGCTCCGCCGCCAGCTTCGAGAGCAACAACGAATCGCCGCGAAAATCAGCATGCTCAATGACTTCGTCTCGTTGGTAGTTATGCCCCAGGATCATGACCCGATCGCCTAGGGCGCGCTTCGCCTCAGCCGTTCGGCGAAAGAGTTCCTCAGGCGAGAGGCCTTGATAGTCCGTAATCGGTCTGGGTATCGTCGCAGTCGTTTTCACATAGACCTCAGTAGTAATTCTGAGAATTGGATTCTACGTTAGCCCCACCCCACAATCAATGAACCTTCCATGAACCTTCTCGGTGAAGAAGGCCTAGCGGCCCGGTAGGCCTATTAGCCCGTTGACAACGCCGGGGGCCGAGCATACGATCTTTTCATAGCTAGGGGGGCCATCAGGCTGAGAGTCCGAATGATCGGACGACCCTCACAACCTGACCTGGGTAATACCAGCGTAGGGAAGCGGACGCGTCGCCGGACCACCGGGACGACTTTCAGCCGCGCCCTTCCTGTCAGGTGCGGTTTTTTTTTGCATCACCGGCTCCGCCCATAGATTAAGAGGAAAGAAGAAGGGGATCCCCATGGGTATTACGAATGGATCGAACGGCCAGAATAAAATGGACAGCACAGCCGCATTGACGACCGCGCCCTTCCCGGCGTCGCGCAAGATCCACGTGAGCGGCGCCCATCCCGGCGTGCGCGTGCCGATGCGGGAAATCAGTCTCAGCCCGACCAAGTCCATGAACGGCGGCGCGCCGACGCCGAACGAGCCGATCACCATCTATGATACCTCCGGTCCTTACACCGATCCCTCCGTCACCATCGACGCGCGCGCCGGGCTCGCCCCGCTCCGCCGCCAATGGGTGCTGGACCGGGCGGATGTCGAGGAACTGTCGGATGTCTCCTCCCAATATGGCCGGATGCGCAAGGCCGATCCCAAACTCGATGAGCTGCGCTTTCAACATATCCGCAAGCCGCTCCGCGCCAAAGCCGGACGGAACGTGACGCAGATTCACTATGCCCGCAACGGCATCGTCACGCCGGAGATGGAATTCATCGCCATCAGAGAAAACCAGTCCCGCGAAGTGGCGCGAGAACTCGCGTCCCGCAACGGGCATGGCGGCGGCATCGCGCAACATCCCGGACAGGCCTGGGGCGCCAGCATTCCGAAGGTCATCACACCGGAATTTGTGCGCGAAGAAGTGGCGCGAGGCCGCGCGATCATTCCCGCCAACATCAACCATCCGGAAACCGAGCCGATGATCATCGGCCGCAACTTCCTGGTGAAAATCAACTCGAACATCGGCAACTCCGCCGTCGCCTCGTCGATCGAAGAAGAAGTCGAAAAGATGATCTGGTCGATCCGCTGGGGCGCCGACACCGTGATGGATCTCTCCACCGGCAAGAACATCCATGAAACCCGCGAATGGATCATTCGCAATTCGCCCGTCCCGATCGGCACGGTCCCGATCTATCAGGCCCTCGAAAAAGTAAACGGCAAAGCCGAAGACCTGACCTGGGAGATCTTCCGCGACACGTTGATCGAACAGGCCGAACAGGGCGTAGACTACTTCACCATCCACGCCGGCGTCCGCCTCGCCTACGTGCCGATGACCGCGAAGCGCATGACCGGCATCGTCTCGCGCGGCGGATCGATCCATGCCAAGTGGTGCCTGGCTCATCACCAGGAGAACTTCGCCTATACCCACTTCGAAGAGATCTGCGAGATCATGAAGGCCTACGACGTGTCGTTCAGCCTGGGCGACGGGCTGCGTCCCGGCTCCATCGCCGACGCCAACGACGAAGGCCAGTTCGCCGAACTCGAAACGCTGGGCGAACTGACCAAGATTGCCTGGAAGCATAATGTGCAGGTGATGATCGAGGGCCCCGGCCACGTGCCGATGCACATGATTCAGGTCAATATGGAGAAGCAGCTGAAGGAATGCCACGAAGCGCCCTTCTATACGCTTGGCCCGCTGACCACCGACATTGCGCCTGGCTATGACCACATTACATCAGGCATCGGCGCGGCGATGATCGGCTGGTACGGTTGCGCGATGCTCTGCTACGTGACACCCAAAGAACACCTGGGCCTGCCGGATCGTGAAGATGTGAAGACCGGCGTGATCACTTACAAGATCGCAGCCCATGCGGCGGACCTGGCCAAGGGGCACCCCGGCGCGCAGATCAGGGACAACGCCCTGTCGAAAGCCCGCTTCGAGTTCCGGTGGGAAGATCAATTCCATCTCTCGCTCGATCCCGACACAGCCAAGGACTTCCACGATGAGACCCTGCCGGACAATGCCGCGAAGGTCTCGCATTTCTGCAGCATGTGCGGTCCGCATTTCTGCTCCATGAAGATCACGCAAGACGTGCGCGACTATGCCGCGCAGTTACAAGTGGATGAACAACACGCCATCCAGATTGGCATGAAGGAAAAATCAGAAGAGTTTAAAAAGACCGGATCTGAAATCTACCGATAGAAAGCGAGGATGCTCAAAACGATCATCCAACAAGGCCCGAAGTTGGGGGCCGTTTCCAGCAGCCATCGAGGGGGAGATCAGCATGGGAAAGCCAACACCAGCCCCGTTAAGAGAACGCGACATCACCCGGCAAATCGCGCGGGAATACTATAAAGAATTCGATTCGCTCATCGAGAGCGACGTCATCATCGTCGGCGCCGGGCCGTCCGGCCTGACCTGCGCGCATGACCTCGCGAAGATGGGCTTCCGCACGTTGATCGTCGAACAGAGCCTTGCGCTCGGCGGCGGATTCTGGTCCGGCGGCTACTTGATGAACAAGGCGACGATCTGCGAACCGGCCAACGAGATTCTCGAAGAGATCGGGGTGCCCTGCAAGAAGATCAAAGAATGCGAGGGTATGTACATGGTCGACCCGCCGCATGCGACGGGCGCGCTGGTGGCCGCCGCCTATGGAGCCGGCGCCAAAGTCTTGAATCTTACCCGCGTGGTGGATTTGATTCTGCGCCGGGACGGCATCCTCGAAGGCGTCGTCGTGAACAACACCACCGCCGAGATGGCGGGGCACGACATCATTCATGTCGATCCCATCGCGTTGGAAAGCAAGATCGTGGTGGATGCGACCGGACACGACGCCATCGTTGTGGACCTGCTCCACAAGCGAAACCTGTACAAATCCGTTCCGGGCAACGGCGCCATGTGGGTCTCGCGATCGGAGCAAGAAGTCATGGACCGGACCGGCGAGGTCTATCCGAATTGCTTCGTCATCGGCCTGGCCGTCGCCGCCGTGTACGGCACCCCGCGCATGGGCCCGGCCTTCGGCTCGATGCTGCTCTCAGGACGCTACGGAGCGGAGTTGATTAAGAAGAAACTCAAGAACGAGTAGACGCGGAGCAAACACTGCCCTCCGGCCTGCAGGCTGATCAAAATGGTCATCCGGCAAGGCCGCAGGGAGTGCGAACCCGCAAGCGTACTTCTCAGTACGTTGAGGAGTTCGCACAACCGAGAACGACGCCGGGGACCTTTTTCATCAGCCTGATTATGGATGTACAAGACTTTTTAGAGCAGGGCCAAGGCCGTGAAGAGGACAAGCGCGAAGCCTGGCACCTCTTCCAACAGGCCTATGAACGCCAGATGAAGGGCGACCTGGAAGAAGCCGTCAATCTCTACAAGAAATCGCTGGCCGTGCATCCCACGGCCGAGGCCTATACGTTTCTGGGTTGGACCTACAGCTTCATGGGGCGGCTCGACGACGCCATCGAGGAATGCCACAAAGCCATCGCGCAGGACCCCGACTTCGGCAACCCCTACAACGACATCGGCGCCTACTTGATTGAAAAAGGCGATTTCGATGAAGCGATCGTCTGGTTTCAGAAAGCCATGCAGGCCAGGCGCTATGAAAGCCCGGCCTTCCCGCACTTGAACATCGGCCGAGTCTACGAGAAAAAAGGCCGTTGGACCGAGGCGATCGAAGCCTACAAGAAAGCGCTTACGCTCAACCCCAGCTATGCGCTCGCGAAGAAATCATTGGGACGGCTGATCAGCTCATTGAATTAGCTGACAGGCTGGCAGGAAACATGCTGACAACGAGACAGAATAGATTGAGCCTTTGCCTGTCAGCCTGATCACTTGCCTACTTGTCAGCCAATAGAAATCACCAACGCTATGGAAACAACTATTCTCGTCGCCGTGACCGATATCTTCTTCTACACCAAAGTCCGTGACGCCTTACGCACCGGCGGTTATCGCATCGAGAAGGCACGAACCCAACAAGACATCGCAGAAAAAACCGCCGCCACGCTCCCTGGCGCCGTGATTCTGGACATGAACGATTTGACCCTCGATGCCTTTCAGGCGATTGAGACCCTGAAAACAAATCCTCAATCACAAGCTATTCCCATTCTTGCATACGCGAACCATGAGGAAGTGGACACCTGGAACAGGGCCAAGACACTGGGGGTTACGAAAATCGTCTCGCGAAATGAATTCTCGGCCCGGACTAAAGATCTGGTCGATGAAGTACTCAATGGCTCGGGGCAAGAGGCTAGGGGCTAGAGGTCCCATGAGAAGATCCGTCCCTTTGCCGCTGGCCTCGTGCCTCTAGCCTAAAGGAACTATGAAACAATCCCGTCTACACGCACAACATGTTCAACTCGGCGCGACGTTTGAAGAAGTCACCGGCTGGGAGATGCCTGCCCACTATGGAGACTGGCGCGCGGAGTACCAAGCGGTTCGTCAGGCCGTCGGCATCGCCGACCTCTCCCATCGCGGCAAAGTCAGAGTCACCGGCGACGATCGGATGAAGTGGCTGCAGAGCGTCATCAGCAACGATATCCTGCCGCTCCAACCTGGCCAGGGCCGTTACTCCAGCTTCCTGACACACAAGGGAAAGATGCTCACCTATTTCCGCTGCTACGTGCAGACGGACGCCGTCATGCTCGAAGACGTCGGGGAAATCGGCGACGCGACCCATGCCGCGCTCAGAAAGTTTCTGCTCTATGGCACGAAGGCCAAGATGGAGAACTGCGCAGAAAGTTGGGCGCTGTTATTGGTCAGCGGACCCAAAGCGGCACAGACCGTGAAATCAGCCTTCGGCGTCGATTGCAGCGGCCTGCAGCCGATCAACTTCGTGACCGCCCAGATCGGCGGACAGCAGGCCCTGGTGATTCGAACCGAAGAAACCGGCGAGATCGATCTGGAAATTTTACTTCCCGCCGAAGCAATCGCCACGGCCTGGAGCAGCCTCATGCAAGCCGGCGCGGGCAGCGGGATCAAAGCGGTCGGCAGTCAGGCCCGCGAAGCGTTACGCATGGAAGCAGGCATCCCCAAAGCCGGCACCGAGCTGAACGAAGAAATCGTCCCACCGGAAGCCAACTTAGAAGGCAAAGCCTTCAGCCTCACCAAAGGCTGCTATCCCGGCCAGGAAGTCGTGGCACGAATGGACACCTACGGCAATGTGCGCCGACATTTAGTAGGGCTGCGCGTCACAGGATCGGTGGTTCCACCCAAAGGCGCCAAACTGTTCAGCGGAGACCGTGAAGTGGGCTGGATCGGCAGTGCAACGGCCTCGCCACAGCAAAACGGCATCATCGCCTTCGGCTTCCCGCTGCGCGATTTTTCCGCGCCGAACACGCTGCTCTCGATCGAAATCGAGGGAAAGCGGCACGACGCGACGGTCCACACCTTGCCCTTCTACCAACGCTGATCGTGCCCTCTTCTAATACGACTCAGGAACCGGCGGGGGACGACGCTTCTTCTCAAGTGCTGGAATCGTCAGTTCTTCGTCCAGCAAGGAACCAGCCAGTTCCTCCATCGTCAGATTCAAGTTGAGATAGAGCTGGGCCTCCTTTTTCTTTCTGACCTCCTCCGGCAACTGCTTTAAACGGCCCCAGATATACAATGCGAATTCTTGCTTATCCCAAACCGCCTCACCATTAATCGGATCCCAAGCAACGGCTTCAGCCCGCACCGGCCGGGCCACGATGCCGAACAGATAGCCGCCGCCGAACCACACGGGCGTGCTGGTCAACAGCTCAAACCCAACGTTGCCGAGAATGATGCCGGGATTCCACGCGGACGCGAGCCCGATCGCGACGGTCTCCCAGGTCATATCCGCCAGCATCCCTCCGGCTAACCAATACCATCGGACCTTGCCGTAATCGAGCACGGTCGGCCGCACAACCAGGTCCGCCTTCAGGCGATCTCTTAGACCGGTCAGTTGTTCGCGGCTCACCTCTCCATCTGGTGTGAGCCCCAACTCCCGTACCGCAGCATCGACGTCCTCCAACGGCACGGGACGAAACTGCTCACCGTTCTCGAGCTTTTCGAAAAAGATTCGGCGGGTCTCGGATCGGATCGCCTGAACGGCGCCTGCCGCTCGCCGCTGATCCTCCTCGGAAGACAGGTCGTCGGGCACCGATTCCACTTGAGAAGCGTTGGAGATGGTCGTCTCAAGGCGGACGGGCAGCAGGACAAGCACCGGACGATGGTCGGGAGCAACGGCCTGACGGGTCTGCGGGCCGAACCACGAACACGAACAGAGCGTGGCAAGAGCACCGATCAACAGCGCCACCCGGAACATCTGATCCGCAAGGCCAAGGCGATGAATCACCGGATTAATTTCACGCAGGCATGAATACGCGCCGATTACTTCTCCGGATTCCTGGACGCAGACACTGCCCGGGCAAACGCCAGCAGGCTCGCCCGCTCTTCATCGTCCAGCGCCAGCAAGAGGTGCGCTTCTTCGCCGTGCATGAGGCGCAGGCTCAGAAACGGTTCTTCTCGACGCTTTTCCTTGTTGTCCCACATCGCATCGATCACCTGCACTTTATCCAACTGTCCGACCGACACAACATCGTACCGGAAGTAGGAATCGCCGATGACGATGTCGAACACGACATTGCCGGCGGTGAGCAGCACCAGGTTGAACCGGCCCTGGTCTTCATAGCCTTCCGGCAAAAACTTATTGATGTGGAACAAGGCCACTTTGCGATCGCCCAGGGCGGCGCGGAATTTTTCCTTCAACGCCTGATAATCGATCTGCAGCGCCTTTTCATCCAGGCTCGTCGCCGCTGCCGCTGCATCTTCCGCTCTCTGATAGACTTCATCTGCTGACATCAACCCTGCCATGACGTGATCTCCCCCCATGTAACGTACGCAAGGGCGTACGATTGTGTCGTGCTATCCGACGTGATTTATAAGACTGCGTCCGCTGTTTTCCGTGCCTTGATCGCCCGCACTACCCCGATACACCCGAGTCCGGCCCAGGCAAACTCCAACAGGATGAACCCCACCCGCTGATCCTCGATCGCCACGACGCCCAACAACAGCGACCCGATAATGTTCAAGGCCAGATAGCCTGCATTCAGTTCGCGCCAGATCCCGCTTTGGATCAACGCATAGGCGGTCAGCACCATGAGAGCGCCCACGACCGACAACACCTGAAACAGCATAGAGGGAACACCCCTGGAAACCGGCCTGCAACAAGGTGGTACGGTAACTGGCCCGTGGTCGGGAATGCAAGAGGGATATTAGAGAGTGTCGGCTACTTCGCCGTCAGATGATGGGAAAAGCGAACCGTTCCCTGGTCGTCAAGCACGGTGACATCGAAAGAGGACGCAGACACCCGCACCAGACCGAAATTATAGTACCCGCCTTCTTGAATAAGATTCGTCGCGTTCAGCGCCGGCGTCGGAGGCGACATGCGTCCCGGAGCTGCAGAGAGCGGCCCCGCCACAAACTCATGAAAATCCGGCACCCCATCCCCGTTCGGATCGTATGCGCTGGCTTGCACGTAGTGCACATCCCCCGCCAGAAACACCACATTCTTGATATGCTGCGTAAGAATCGTATCGACGATCACCTGCCGTTCATACTCAAACCCCGTACCATCAGGACCGCCTGCCCATCCATCGTTGCCGGGGACGGCCACCCCTCCCCCCTTGGGAATCGAGAGTGGGACTGACGTCGCGATCACTTTCCAGGTGGCCAACGAATTGCGCAATCCCTGCAACAACCACCGCAACTGCTTCTTACCGAGCATCGTCTTCTCCGGACCGTCCGGATCTGAATTTTTGTTGCGATATTGGCGATCGTCAAGAATGAACAGTTCCATGTCCGCGCCGTAGCGAACCGTCCGATACAGCCGTTGCGGATCGTCGGACGGCGACGCAATCGGCCAATACTCGCGCAAGGCCTGACGACCCGCCGGCATGTGCTCCTCATAAGGTCCGGCGAAGTTATTCTTCACTTCATGATCGTCCCAGGTCACGTACACCGGCACCGATGCAAGAAACCGTCGGAGAGACAACGACCCGCGCTGATACCGATGCCGCGCCCGATACTGGTCCAGCGTAGTGGCTTTAAAATCGGCTCCCGGCTCGTTCGGAGGAGCAGGACAGGTATCGTCGCTATAAATCGTGTCACCCAGAAACAAGAAAAAGTCGAGGTGCTGCCTGCGCATGAGGTCAAAGATGGGATACCCGTCCGGTCCGACCCGGCACCGCTGCTGGCCGCCCAGATCACCGCTCCACGCAAATGTGACCGGCGCCGGCGTCCCCTCATCCGGCAAGGTGACGAATTCCCCGCGTGCCGCCAGCACCGCTTCGATAGGTTCATTGGGCGCAGCCACATGCCCCACCAGCACGTGATACCGATAGCGCGTGCGGGGAACCAGGTCCTGGACGGGAATCGTCGCGGTAAAATCGCTCTCCGCTGCCGTGGTCACCCGATTTGTCCGCAGGATGGGCCACACGGCCGTCCCCATCTTCTCCGCCGCATCCCAGGCCGATGCGGGCGCCCATTCGATGTGCACCATCGCCGGACCATCCGTTCGCGCCCACAGCGCGGCGCTATGGCCGGAGACATCGCCGACCGCGATCCCTTGCGGAAGCGCCTCTGGCTTCACGACCCCTTCAGCCAGGAACGGACTGCCCGGAGGCAATCCCTCTCGTGAGGCAGACATGCAACCGACCGTAATAAGTGACAGCAGAATCGTGGCAATCAGCGGTGCGATGAATCCCATGGATAGTCCTTATCCTATGAAGCCGGAGGGGTCAAGCCAGGCACTGAGGCCTTGAAAATGAGATGCGACCACCGGCATACTGAAACGCATTACATTACACGAGGCACACTATGCATGACATCAACTGCTGCGCGCCAAACTGCCAATCCGCCCCCTACGCACCGGCGGGCACCAAGTCCCTGTGCAAAGACCACTTCCTGAATTTCCTCACGTGGCGCCGCCGCCGAGGCCCGCAGATGTTCCTGAAGTATGCCGCCATGTCGATGCCCGAACGCGACACCATCGCCGCCGAATGGGTGAAGACCATCCAAATCGACGAAGTCCCCTCCAACTCGCCGAAGAGCTAACCGGTCGCCCCACGAAAACACAGCGCGTCCCTTCAGCCAAGGCAAGCTGGCCGACGTTCCTCCGCCATGCTACAATGCCGCTACAAGAGATAGCACCCCTCTTCAGAAGAGTGGAGACGACCATGGCAACAGACACAAGAACCACGGTGTATCTGAAACGAAAAGTGTACCGAGCCCTGAAAGCCAAGGCAGCCTCGACGGATCGAACCGTTTCCGACCTCATCAATGCCGCGGTATTGGAAGCGATGCGGGAAGACGACATCGATCTCGCCGCCGTTGCCGCACGACGAAAAGAGCCCTCCCGTCCGTTTGAGAAAGTGATCGAGGACCTGAAGCGTGACGGGCTCCTATAGCCTGCTCATCAAGAAGTCCGCAGACCGCGAGTTGCGGGCCATTCCAAAAGCGGATCTTCGCCGAATCATAGACCGCATCAACGAACTCGCGCTCAATCCTCGACCGCCAGGTAGCGAGAAGCTTGCCGGTCAGGATCGGTATCGGATCCGGCAAGGGGATTATCGTGTGGTTTACGCTGTCGATGATGACCGCCGTACGATCGAGATTGTGAAGATTGGGCACCGCAGAGAAATCTATCGCTGAGCGACCGGGAGATATGCGGAAACGAACCCGACGCCTTCGCCGTCGAATGGGCCAAGACCGTCCGGATCGACGAAATGCCCTCAAACTCACCGAAGAGCTGAACTGGGTGGTTTCGGATACTTTTTGCCCTTTCCACCATCCTCTCAACTTCTTTCAAACTATGCCCTTTTGGTAACCTTTGTTTGCATACTTGATGAACTTGTTAACAGTATTCCAGGTCAAGGTGAATACATTTGCTCGCTCTGCATCACTGATCCCCCCGCCTCCTCCATGCCTTATCGGATCGGCAAACCCTTTGATTGTCTCGATATCCCCACGTTCAACATCTAGCTCAGAACGCATCAGTTCCCAGGATGCTCTGTCATCCTTAGCCTTCTTTTCCTGAAGAAAGAACTGCCTAAGACATTCAATTCCCCGGTAACAGAAAAAACCAGTGTCTTTAGGGGCACGAATAGCTTCACGGAGATCAGCAAGACAACGCTGAAGGTATTGTCCTTTAGTATCGCCATAAGTGCTGACGATGTTTTCAAACTTCACACCTGCGCTTTCGGCAGATTTGTTGATGGCCAAGATTCCAACCCCAAATACAACAGGCGGACTCCCGATCGAATCAATCATCTGAATAATCTCAAGATCATACCCACAAGCCAACGTGTACCCCAGCGCATCTAGTGCAACACGAATCCCCTCTTCAACAATATTCTTAAGTGTATAGACGTTTTGTACCGGCCTATCACACTCAAACGTTGCGGTCACTTGTGATAGAGAAATGGAGTGGCGGACGATTCCGTCAACATCACCATCTAGAGACCTTACCTGTGCGCGCAACTCAGTGATGGAGACGTTGCATCGTTCCGGGTGAACTTTTCCAAAGAATGTGTATTGAACTGCACTCATCGTCTTAGCGGTCAACCATTCGATTGGCCTCTTCCCTCTTCTCTTACAACATTATTCAAGCGCGCGGTGGGGTGGTGTTCTCCTGGGCGCATTCACCGAGCATCGCCCCTTCTTCCTTCTCTCATCAAGCGGGTCGTTGTGTCGTTTTCTCCTGCGCGCATTGAGCGAGCATCGCCCACATTTTAGGCTCTCAATAAATTCTTGCGTGCGCGCTCAGCGAGCACAGAAAACGACACAACGACCCGCGCCCTACCCCATCACCGCACTCCCATGATGATGAATCATGAGCCACTCGTCGCCGATGCGTTCGAAGAGGTTTGTCGCGAGCACTTTGGCCTCTTGCGGCTCGTCGGATTGCTGGCTGGTAATGCTTTCGACACAGATCACCCAGGCCATGTCGCCCGCGACCTGGATCATGACCTCGGATAATTCAAATTGCATGGAGAACGTATTGTTAAAAATCAGCACCCAGGAGTCGCGCACTTCGGGCCAGTCCGACCGAAGTGTCCAGCCGGGATGAATGCAGGTCACATATTCCTGGTGCGCCCAGATGCGATCCATCTTGGCGATATCGAGGCTCCCGAAGGCCTCGTAAAAGGCTTGATTAGCTTTGGTCACTTCGTCGATGCGTTGCTCGAGCATGCGGCCTCCTCCGTGAGAGGGGCATCATACTGCAATCACCGTCAGGAGGGCGAGGAGAGAATCACGCCCAGAGGCTGGGAGGTAGCGTCTCAGATGGAGGGTCTGGCACGAGCGAACTCCTGAATGAGCAGCGGAAACTGCTCCCGCAGATGGTGCTTATCAATGGCCTTGTCGACGAGCGGCATCCTCCGCGCGACGGCAAGATGGACTTCGTCGAAAGACATGATGACCACTCGCACGGACGAATTCCATCGTTTGATCGGCTCGACCGCTTCCAACCCGCCCATCTCCGGCATGTGCGCGTCGAGCAGCACGAGCTCGGGCCGCCGCTCCGGCAGACAAGCCAGCATTTCCTTGGCAGAACCACAGATCCCGACCAGCATCACCGACGGCACACTGCACAGCCATTCTTGCAAGGCCTGGAGCAGGACCAGGTGATCGTCCACCACAAGCACGCGGATCGAGCGGCACCTCATCGGTCGCATATTCTCGTCGAGGCATCAGGATGGCCCCACAGGACCGGCCCCGGAACAATCACTCCACACTGCTGCGCCGGCTTATGGATCGCCGACAGGACCTCCCCGCGAAGGCGGGCATCGTCAGCCGGCGACAATGTTGCCGGCCGCCACCCCTGAGGCTGCCGCTGAAACACGCGAAAGGCCACAGCTCCGGCTGATCCCTCCGGACCGGCCATGATCGGATATTCCTCCCCCTGCGTGCCTCTCACCAATAACCCGATGACATTCATGCCGTCTTCACTCCGAGTGAGACACGATCAACCGGCCATTCCATCGCGCAAGTATCCTCCCCGCATTCCGAATCCGCCAATGAGGAAATTCCTGAGGAGAGGGTCTCTGGAGACAGTCGCGCAACACCTCGCGCATTCCCGCTATTGAGCCGGATGGACGAGGCCGGCCTTGATGGCAAATTTGACCAGGCCGGCAATGTCGTGAATATCGAGCCGCTCCATCAGCTGCGCCCGGTGGGTCTCGACGGTTTTCGTGCTGAGCTTCAAGCGGAACGCGATTTCCTTCGTCGAGTGGCCGTCGGCGATCAGCTGAAGAATCTCCCGTTGGCGCGGGCTCAACCGATCAAGAGGCGCCGGCAGGCGCCCCTCTTCTTGTCGGTAGGCATCGATGGTATAGCGGGCCACCGACGGCGTGAGATAGGGATCACCCTGGCTCACGGTTCTGATCGCCAGCTCGAGTTCCGGCCAATTGGCGCCCTTGAGCAAGTAGCCCTTCGCTCCCGCCTTCAACGCCTGCCGCAGATACTCTTCGTTCGCGTGCATCGACAGCATGATGATATGGACCGTCGGCCACTGCCTCGAAAGGCGGGCGGCAGCTTCCAAGCCATTCATCACCGGCATGGCGATGTCCATGAGCACCAGATCAGGCCGATAGGTTTCCACGGCCTTCAGCACGGCCCGCCCATCGCTGAC
Organism: uncultured Nitrospira sp.; assembly: GCA_964635345.1. GTDB lineage: Bacteria > Nitrospirota > Nitrospiria > Nitrospirales > Nitrospiraceae > Nitrospira_D. Next base: position 97,267 of record CAZWOX010000001.1, on the reverse strand, counting down.
TTCGGCCACGACCGAGATCCCTTCCATCTTATTCAGGAGGGCATGAATCCCCGCCCGGACGAGATGATGGTCTTCGGCCAGCAGCACCCGGATCTTGCTCATCGGGACACCGCCTCCTGCTGCGATTCGGTGAGCGGAACGGGAAAAAACAGAGAAGTTCCCAGGCCGACCGTCGGCTGGATCGTCATGCTGCCTCTGACCAGAACTGACCCACTCTTCGTATGAAACGCGGCCTGTCGGCCTTGAAATGGCAGGAGAAACGAGGCACATGATCTGTGCGGCACAGATGAGCCTCGCATGAATGGGAGGCATCGTACAGGAAAGGTCCTGACAGAAGTAGCACTTCACCATCAGGATTTTCCTGATGGTAAAATACCTTACTCTTGAGAGCGTTCCGAATCGGCCGGTATCTTCGCAGATCGATCGACCAGCCAGACACCGGCGAGGATCAACACGATCCCGCCGATCTCCACCGGACCGACCGACTCATGCAGGATCAACGCCGAGAGTGCCACCGCGGCAACCGGCGTGAGATTCCCCAGGACAGACGCCCGTGAGGGCCCGATGCCTTGGACCCCGAACAGCCAGGCCTGCTGCGCCACGGCTGTCGCAAACACAACGAGATACCCGAGCGCCAGCCAATCCGGCATCGTCACCGAGGCCGCGCCGGCATCGAGCATCTTGCGATCCGTCCATAAGAGGGGAACCTGAAGCACAGTCGCCACCAACAACGTCGTCCAATTCACAGTGAGCGGCGAGATCCGGTCCATCACAGCGCGGCTGCCGATACTATAGAGCGCCCAACTCACCACGCCAAGAAACACGAGCAGACTGCCTAACGCCGGATGTTCGCCGGCTGCCTGAAACCCTGCAATTGACACCAGCGCGACCCCCGCGCAAGACAGCAGCCCCCCGGCCCACACGGCCCGGAGCGGCACATCCTGAATCATCACCGACGACAGCAGCGCTGTGACCACCGGGGCCGACCCGATGATGACACCCGCCACCGCCCCGCTGACATACCGCAACCCGTAGAGGATCAGGAGATGGTTGCCCAGAACGCCGAAACCCAAGAGAAATAGCGTGCGCGCATCGGACGCCGTGAATCGCGCCAGCGTCCCTTCCCGCCACCACCACGTCGCGAGCAAGATCGCAAGCCCGCCGATGTCGCGCAAGACCGACGCCTCGACGGCGGAAAACGACCCCAGCGCCAGCTTTTGCGCCACAATCGATCCGCCCCAGAGCACGGCCGCAAGCGCGAGAGCTCCGTACGCGAAGCCGGTGGATGGGTGCGTCATAGGAATACGGGGATACCTGCGTTCTCGTCCGCCGTCAAGGACTATCCTCGGAAGGGGTTTGACCGGCTCGACCGCGTGCTCCGTGATGAGTGATGGGTGATCAGTGATGCGTGATGAGTTGAAGACTGCCTTCTCCCTCGCACCGCTCATCACAGATCACTGATCACCCATCACTCATCACGCTTTCTTTTTGACCACCAGCACCCCGTCCCGGATTGTGACCAACACCGCCGTCACACGCGGATCGCCGGCCACCGTCCGGTTCAATTCCTGAATCGCCGCCGTCTTCTCGTCAGGCGGCGGCTGTTTCAGCACATCGCCGTCCCACAACACATTGTCGATCAAGATCACACCGGTGGGCGACAACAGATCGAGCGCTCGGCGATAGTAGTTCAGGTAGTTGATCTTGTCGGCGTCAATGAAGATGACATCGAACGGTCCGCTCAGCTCTCGTATGGTCTCCAACGCCGGACCGAGACGGATCTCGATCTTCTTGCCTTGCAGGCTGTCGGCGAAATGCTTCCGCCCCAACGCTGCCGAAGATTCGTCGATCTCGCAGGTGATCACGCGGCCATCGGCAGGAATCGCTTCCGCGAAACACAGCGCGCTGTAGCCGGTGAACATGCCGATCTCCAGCACCCGCGTCGCCCCGACCAGCTGGGCCATCATCTTGAGAAAAGCCCCTTCCAGCGGCCCGACCAGCATCTGGGCATAGGCCATCGTGCGCTGCGTCTCTTCGCGCAGTGCGCGCGCCGCATCGGACTCGGGCATGGAATGCGCCTGGGCATAGGCTTCGATCTCAGGAGCCACTAAGGTCTTCATGCGACTGCCTCACTCGTTTGAAAACGCGGCCTGGGTTGCGTACACTGGCGGCGCCATCATACAGCATTCTTCCCGTGAGAAGAGTGATGGGTGATGCGTGATCGGTGATGAGTCATACCCCGGCCTCGGAACGGCTCACTCTGATCACCCTTCACGAATCACCCCTCACTGCATTTTGACCAGGAGACCGGGCGTGAAGACTGTCATCGCATTGGAACCCTTGACGACGAAGCTGCTGGAGATCACCCGCATCAACAGCGCCGCATCCGTCTTATCATGGGATCAGGAAACGCACATGCCGGCCGGCGGAGGAGAAGCCCGCGCGGAACAGATCGCCGTGCTTCAAGGCATCGCCCACGACAAACTCGTTTCCCCGGACATCGAACGGCTCCTCGCCGCCGCCATCGACCCGACGACCGGACAGGCCATCGATCAACCCGACGACCTGTGGGACGAACCCTCGCGCTCGTTGCTGCGCGAACTCTGGCGGGATTTCAGCCGCGCGAAAAAGCTTCCCTCCGATTTTGTGATCCGGCTCAGCCGGGAAACCTCCCTGGCGCAGCAGGTCTGGGCCGAGGCCAAAGAGCAGAACAACTTCCGCCGGTTTCTCCCCAACCTCCGCACGGTGTTGGCGCTCAAACGGGAAGAGGCTGAATACCTCGGGTACAAGACCTCGCCCTACGACGCCTTGCTGGACGTCTATGAACCCGGGTCCACCATCGCCACACTCCGTCCGCTGTTTGCGCAGATGAAAGCGCGCCTCGTGCCGCTGCTCAAGCGCGTGACCCAGAGCCCGAATCAGATCGACGACAGTATCCTCCGGCACTCATACGATCAGGCCCGGCAACTGGAATTCGGCCGGCTCGTCCTCATCGCCATGGGCTACGATTTCGAGCGGGGACGGCTGGACCTCTCCGCCCATCCGTTCACGACATCGTTCCATCCGACCGACGTGCGCGTGACGACCCGCGTCCATGAGCACGAACTGCAGTCCTGCCTCTTCAGTTGTATTCACGAAGGCGGCCATGGCCTCTACGATCAAGGACTCGACCCGCGCTACTTCGGCACACCGCTCGGGGAATCCGTGTCGCTCGGCATCCACGAGAGCCAGTCGCGCATGTGGGAAAACTGCGTCGGCCGCTCGCGGGCTTTCTGGCGCTTCTTCTACCCGGTCCTGCGGCAGACCTTTCACCACCAATTGCGCGGCGTCGATCTGGAGCACTTCTACGCGGCCATCAATTGCGTGAAACCGTCGTTCATTCGCGTCGAAGCCGATGAGCTCACCTACAATCTGCACATCATGCTCCGCTTCGAAATCGAACAGGATCTCATCGAAGGCCGGACCGACCCTGACGATCTGCCGGCTATCTGGCACCGGAAGATGCAGGACTATCTCGGCATCGTTCCGAAGACGGACGCCGACGGCGTGTTGCAGGACGTCCATTGGTCCTTCGGCGCGTTCGGCTACTTCCCCACCTACACGCTGGGCAACCTCTATTCGGTCCAGTTCTTCGAACAAGCCAAGCTGGAGATTCCCCACCTGGACGATGAAATCGCGGCCGGCCAATTGCTGGTGCTGCGCCGCTGGCTGGAACAAAAAATTCATCGCTGGGGCCGCATGTTCACTCCGGACCATCTCGCCCAGCGCGTGACGGGCCAGAGCATTAACCCGGAGCCATTCCTGACTTACCTCGAAAAGAAATACGGCGAGCTCTACGGACTCTAGGCCTAAGACAAGGGGCACGAGGCGAGGGGAAATTCTCGCCAACAGTTTCGGCGGATTCTTACCACTCGCCACTAGCCTCGCGCCTCCTCGCAGAGACTAATACCCCATGGCTATGTTGAGCTTGGAAAGAATGGCCGGCGAGAGCGTGAATTCAGCCTGCACCTCGATGCGGTGCGGAACCAGCAGCGTCGTGTGGAAGACAATGTCGCGTATGGGAATCTTGAACTCGGGATCTTGAGGCGTACTCAGCTCGACGGCCTCGACTGCATTCGTGATGGCACCGCTGTCTTGCGGGCCGTAGGTCGTCATGACGGCATCGATGATCTCCTTCACCTTTTCATTCGGCTCCACGCCCTCGGTGCTTTTCAGCAAGAGCGGAATCACGTCCTCTTTCGCCTGATCGGACAGGGTGAAGTTTTCGACCCGCTCTTTTCGGCGGAGCGACATCAGATCGTTGTCGAGGTCCTTGCTGAAGGCGCCGTACGCGAACCGGAAAAACTCGAAGTGAAACCCCTTGAAGCCTTTGCCGAACGTCTGGAGCTCGCAAAGAAAGCCCAGCTGCTGCAACTTGACGTCGCTCAGCAGTCCGTGCGGTTCCGCAAGATACAGCACATAGAGAAGCAGTGCTCGGTCCACCGTAATCTGATTCGGCTTTCTCATCTATTGTCTCCGTTCGTCCTCGAATGATTGAACTATAGACAGCCTCCTGGAGAATCGTCAAACCCATCCGCTCGCCATTTCCCCCTTGACCCTCCGCCGACTTTGGTCTTTAATGATCCGTCTTACAGGAGGGTCGGCCGGACGCTATGCCCAAACACGCGAAAGAGAAAGAAGCGCTGAAAACGCATCTCGGCAAACACCAGCTGAAGTGCACGCGCCAGCGCGAGCTCATTCTTGACGCATTCCTCCAACAGGAACACATTACCGCCGAAGAGATGTATCACCAACTGGCGAAGAAAGACCCGCACCTGGGGCTGGCCACCATCTACCGTACGCTCAACCTGTTTTGCGAAGCAGGTCTGGCGCAAGCCCGACATTTCGGCACGCAAACGCAATACGACAACATCTCCCACAAAGGCCACCACGACCATCTGATCTGCACCGACTGCGGCAAGATCGTGGAATTTGAAAACTGCGATATCGAAAAGCTTCAGCAGGAAGTCGCCACCCGGAACGGCTTCACCATTTCTACTCACCGCCTTGAACTCTACGGCCTCTGCGGACGCTGCCGTCATTGACGATGCGCGATCAGGGCATCCTCGACATCCCTACGGCTGAACGGCGATTGCATGGTTGAAAATCGGTATCGGCTTGACTGCGCGCGCGTTCACGCTACAACAAAGATGTTGAGCGATATCCTGAAGACATCTTTCCCGACACCCGGATCGGCACCTCGCCGGGGGCCGGATTAAATGGAGGCACGAATGACGCAAACCAGATCTCTCATGTACCGCCTGTTACTGATCGCGAGTATCGTCCTCTCCTCGGAATGGAGTCATGCGCAGGATTGGAAACTCATCCGCCTCGCCTATAGCAGCGGGTGGGATGTCCTGCCGGCGCTCGTGGCGATAGAACGAGGCCTTTTTTCCCAGGAACATCTGGTCGTCAGCGGGTCGACGATCGGCTCGACTGAAGCGCTCATCGGCTCACTCAGTTCGGGATCGACGGATGTTGCCGCCGTTTCACAACGGGCAGGCCTGATCATGGCGGCGCTCAAACTGCCGGTTCAGATTGTCTCGCTGAACGGGTGGGGAACCGAAATGGAATTGGTGGTCTCGGATCAGCAGCAGGCCGTGAAATCGGCAGCCGATCTCAAAGGGAAAACGATCGGCATCGGTATCGGATCGGAAGCCCATCCGGTCCTCATTCGCCTCTTGAACAAGTTCAAGCTGCGCCCTTCCGATGTCACGATCAAACCGCTCCCGCCCGACTCCTTAACCAAGGCGCTCAACCCGAAAGCCCCTTTGGCCGACGGCATCTTCGAATCCAGGCATTTTACCTCGGCCGTCATGAAGAGCGGGGGCGCCCACATCTTGGTGAGTTCGGACGACCTCAAGAAAACGCTCGGATTGATCGCCGCGACGCCCGTCATCGTGCGATCTGAACTGATCGAAAAGGAGCCGGACACGGTCCAACGTTTTGCGAACGCCTGGGTGAAATCGCTCAAGTACATTCAGCAAGACCCCGAGGACGCGGCGCATCTTCTGGCGATCTTTTTTCACCGTCAGGGATTACGGACCGTCACACCCGAACTCACCAAGTCCTGGATTGCCATGATCAAGTATGATCGACCCATCTGGACCGCCAGCGACACAATGGATGCGGAGTACAACGGATGGGGACTCAAGGAAGGCGGCGTGCTGAAAGTCCTGCCGAAGCTCGATGGGTTCGTTGACAACCGATTTGCGGAAGCTGCCGCGAAGCTCCTCGAATCTACCAAGGGGCCGAATACGGAGGATCCCGCCCCTGCCGCGTTTACCCCACCGGCTCCCGCGAGCAAAAGCGCGTCCCAGACATCCCCCCAGTAGCCGAACTCAGCGGAGCGGCTTCCGCGTTCACAGATCGAGAACAGAAACAGCGCGGCGGCCGGATCGAAAGAACCGGCCGCCGTCTTTCTTCCCGCTGAACGCGCGCTCCGATCGTTCGGATGCGCGCCGTCGACGCGCATCCTCCCCGACAGCTCAGCGGCCCGTTACCATCCCGGCAACCAGGACAGCGTATCCGGCAATTGAAACGCGCCTGGCAATCTGAAGGTCAACGGAAGGCTGATGGCCAACTGGAAATCCGGCGACTCCTTCGTAATCCCGATTCCTGCCGTCACCAGAAGCGTCGTGGTGGGATTGAGGGAGAGAGCGGTGCCCAGCAACAAGAGTCCGCTGTTGAAGGACGTCCCGGCAATCCGCTGGCCGTTCTGCCGGGTGTTGTCCGTCCACGAATCGTAGAAGGTCATGTTCAGCGACACCCGTTCGCTGACCGACAGGTTCATCCCGAAAAAGAATTCCGTGGTATTGCCGGGCGTGATCGTGCCGAACGTTCCCCCGACGTTGCGTTCCATGTTGATGAGGAGGTTTCCGCCCAGGTAGTAGACGATCGGATCGGTGCGCCAGACCATCTGAATGCCGGGGGCCATCGTATAAAACCCGTTGCCGGTCGGAGTCTTCAGCAAACGAACCTCGCCGCCCTGCCCGACCGTCGTCGGCACTTCGAATGAGTCCGTTCCTGTCGGCGCGCGCCCCTTGAGCCGCAACAACACATCGGGCATCGCATCCGTGCCGATCACCGCCTGGTAGACGAGCGTGCCTTCCACGTCGCCGATATCGGCTTTGTGAATCGTGCGATCGGTTTCCTGGGTGGTCCCGATTCCGAGCAATTCCCGATCCTGCCGATAGACATACGGAACACGGGCCTCAAGTTGCAACCGGTTCAGGAGTCCGTAGCGGACGTTGACGCCGCTCGTATAGATATCACGGAACACGCGATCGACCCGGATGGTGCCGACCACAATCGCTTCGAACACGGAAAATCCGTTGATCGCGACACGATCGGACGAGATACGCGTATAGTCCGCGAACGGTTCAATCTGCAACATCCCTTTGGGCAGCAGAATGGCTCCGCGCGTGAGGGCGAGCTGATCGATCGGTTTTTCAGATTTCGGTCGCTCAGGCTCGCCCAAGGTCGAGAGCGAGGACATCGTTGGCGACGCCGCCGGGGCCGGAGGAACCGGCACAGTCGCTCCTACCGCGCCCCCTTCTTCGACTGACTCAGGTCCCTGTGGAACGGGAAGGGCATCAGGCGCCTGCGGAGCGGGACCTTGGGCCAGGAGCGGCGGGGCCGCCTCGACCAGAGCCGGAAGAACCGACGCGGACGCGAGCCCCACGAGGAGGAACACGATCATGGACCGTAGGAAACGGACCTGATGCTTTTGTTGTTGTGAGATCAAAGCAACCCTCCCGAACAGAAGTGAATACCACTGCGCACGACGCCACACCGCCTCAGCATATGTACGTCTATCACAGATCAATGAGTGGTCAAGAAAAAGGCTAGACTTCGCGCAGGGCGACAGCGCGATCACACCGGAATCGCGAGGTGATCAATCCTCTAGCAGGCTGTTGACAAAATCTACCAGCGGCGTTCCCCGCCTCTGCGAAGCGAGGGACCAAAATAAAACGGCTAGCGCTTTCGCGCCGGCCGTTCAACACGGTCTATGCCGATGTGGTTTAGGCGATGAGGCTGTTCTTCCGCTGCCGCCAACTCCCTGCTCCGAGACCGGCCAGGGCCACAATCCCCACGCCGAACAGAATGACGGCTGCCGGCAAGGGTACCGCCGTCAGGGCTGTCAATGCTCCTTGAACCCGGTGGCCCGATCCAAATTCCAGTCTCCACCGGTTTGTTGTCAGGAATGACCCCAGGCCAGGGACGGTTGTCGGGTACTGAGAATCGAATGCCGCGGCAGTCCCATCGACAAGATCGATCTTGAACCTCGTGGGAGTGAACCCATTGACCGCGTCACCGGAAATCAAGGTGTTCGCAACCAGGTGAGCGCTGTCGAGGGCAGGAAGATTGCGAATTGTGATGTGATTGTCGGTCGGCCCAAAGGTCGCAACATATGGGGTGCTCGCGCCGATCGTCACGCTCAGGTTTGTAATGCGGTCGTTGTATCTGGCGACGTTCAATGATGGATTGCTGTCCGTCGACGCATTCAGCGGCCCGGTAACAGCAAAAGAACCGAACATCTGTTGCCCGATTGCAAACGGGGGGAACATTCCACCGTTGGAGCCTGTAACGATGCCGGTGAATGAAAACTGAATGGAGCCTGCCTCCACTAGGTTTCCGGAGAGCAGGACGCACAAGATGATTCCCAGTCCGATTCGCACACTCGCTTGCTTCATGAGGCGCCTCCTTACTTCTGCTTCGATACCTGAAAGCAATAATCCTTAATCAATCCTTCGACGCGGGTGCGGTCCCGCGTAAGGCAGGACGCTCGGCGAGAGTCGCGCTTACGGTCTGAACAGGTCCGCCAAACTCGGGAGCCGGCTCCCGGGCTGCAAGTTCACCATAGCGATCTGGACGAACAGGTTGTTGTTGACGACATTGAAATTCCCCGGCACTTGCGTGATCTGGAAAATCCCGCTCGAGCCGTTGAAATTCCCGACACTCGTCGAGATGTTCACCTGTCCGTTCTGGACGGCCGCGGTCGGAGTCGGGGTCGGCACAGGCCCGGTCGCCAGCGCCCCGGTCGTATCCACCGCCAGACTCCCTTCGACCTGACCGACATTCGTATAATATCCCGAGAACATCACGTTGAACGCCAGTCCGTTGAATCCTCCACGGATGCCGGCCATTTCCCCCTCGGACAACGGGGTCGCCCACTCTTCAGCGGGCAAGAGATCCTGCAACGATCCGGCAAACACCGTCGGGCACGCCCCGAGGATCATCGCCACTGTCCACATTCCCACTTGCCTGAACATGTTTCCTACCTCCTCACAATCCAAGATCCAGACGATTATGAACCCAGTCATGACACGGCGATCAGTATTCGGCCGCGCCGCGCGGCCAGATCGAATTCCCTAATCGTTGAATGATCGGCACGACCTGCTCCATCGAGGCCTTGGGCAAGGTATCCATCGTAAACGTACCGTTCCCGGCGCGCCCAGGATGGAGAATCACCAGAATGACGCCGTTCCATTCATTCGCAAAACTTTCGAGCGTCCGGGAGCGGTTGCCGTAGGCTGGATCGGCAATGAAGACTTCCCCATTGGCAATCCCCTTGACGATCACGAAATGCGCGTACCCGCGAACATTGACCAACGCGACGTAGGGAATCTTGAGATTGGCCAATTTCTGCGCGTCGCTGATGCGATACCCATTGGCCACATAGCCCCGCTGCTCAGCGAACCGTTTCATCTCCAACAGCGAGAACCCCTCCTGCTGAATCTTTTCCTTGTCTCCCAGAGCCATCATCGCATCGACGAGACTCTGCTCGCGGACATCTTCCTGGTAATAATACTTGAGCAACGTGGCCATCGCGGCGGCTCCGCAACTGATGTCGTACGCTTGCCGCTCGATGTTTTTGAAACGGAGTTCGACAAGGCTCTTGACCGGGACATTGATCTGCGTCGACCCGCCCGGCATTTGAATCGGGGGATTGGCCCAGACAGGAACCGCGCAACCGGCCCAGATGAGTATCGCGACGACAACCCGTGCCTTCATGACGCTCCTTATCGGTTGAAGACCTGAAACGAGACGCCCAAGACGTTGCCGACCGAATTCACGTCGCCCGACGACTGATTGACCTGCGCGATCCCGCGAAAATTGGCGAACGAATTCTCGATCACATCCGCGCGAGATCCGCTGGCAGTCTGCACATCCCGCTTTCCGCTGAACACCTGCCCGAGGGTCGTATCGCCGATAGGCAAGGCATCCGGCCCCAGCGTATCGCCCACCGCCATGGCCATGATGTTGAGCTGGTTATTGGCGCTGCCTGCGCTTTGATTCACACCGACGATGCCCGCAGTGCCGCCGAAGCTGTTTCCAATTCTTGTGCTGTGATCGCTGCTATCGGACAAAACCGTGTTGTTCGTCGCCGCCTGCGAGACCGACAGATTCAAGGCCCCGATGATCGAACCGACTTCCGTCGCCATAAACGCCAGAACCCGCACATTGGCCTGGTTGTTCACGTTGCCGGCCTCTTGGTTCAAATTCACGATCCCGGAGTTGCCTTGAAAGGCGTCCTGCAACAGGACCCTGCTGGTGACGCCGGACTCTTCGATGCGATTGTCTGCGATGACTTGCGCCGCCACCGCGTGGCTGGACACCATCCCTGCGGCAGACACACTGAGTACCTCCGTCTCAACTTCGACGAGGCTAGGGTCTGGCGCGCTTGAAGAACCCGAAGGGAGGGCTCCTGTACCCGACTCCTGAGCGCGAACGTCCAGCCCGGCGGCCAGACACCCCAACGACACCGTCATGGCCCAGGCCATGATCGCCCACCGCTTCATGAAGGCTCGTCCTCTCAGCCGTGCGTCCATCATCATCCTCATCGCAACCGCGCCCAGAGCGGGCGGGAACATGACGCTCCCGCCCGCTGGGTCGTGGGATCAGAACCCTCTGACTGCCGGTACCAATGTCGCCTGCGCGACCGTGGCCGAGATGGCAATCGACGAGCCCTGGTTGTTCATGTTGCCGGACGATTGATTCACCTGAACCGTGCCCAAGTTGTAGTTCAAGGAATTCTCAATCACGTCCGTCTTCATGGTGCCGACTTCATGCACCTTGTTGCCGGAATTGACCTGGCCCAGCGCGGACTCGGACAGGGCGACTTGCGCCCCCACGCCGAGCGCCAGCGCCACAGAGCTGGTCTGGTTGTTCATGTTGCCGGCGTTCTGGTTGATGCCGATGAGTCCGACATGCGCGCTCGCGCTGTCTGCGCCGATCGTATTCTTCATCGTCGCCGTCTTGCTCGGCGTCCCATCCTGATAGTCATGCGACACGGATTTCACTTCGTTGAGCTGATTGCGCTGATCGATCCAGGATTGCGCGTCCGTGAACGACTTCACGTTCGACAAGGACACCGCCACGTTGTATCCCTGGTTGACGGAGTTGCCCGCATCCTGGTTGAAACCCAAGATGCCCTTGTTGTAGGCGACCGTGCTGTCGATCGTCGCATGGGCCTCGACATCGGCAGACGCGTCACTCCCGCCGGATGTGACCTGGTTTCCCGAGTTCGTCACGTTGGCAATCGCCTGGGCCTCCGCGGCGCCCTTCGGCGTGAATCGTCCTGTCACCAGGATATCCGCGTACTTTTCAGTGTACGTGTCCTCCGTGACATAGATGCTCTTGGTCTTGAGAATATCGCTCGTGACGAACACGAACGATTCTCCCTCGGCAAAGGCCGGTCCTGCGACCATCGCCAGTCCGAGCACACTCAATGCCGCAATGCGTAATGTAGTCATGTCTGTAGTCCTCCTTTGTCCTTGACGGTGCGCTTAGCGCAAGCCGGGAAGGAACGACGCGGCAACAGAGACGTTGACGGCCTGGTTCCCGTTGTTGCCACTGGATTGATTGACGCCGATGATCCCGGTGTTGTAGTTGATCGACCCGGGGATCGACGCGCTGCTGCTCGTCCCTTCCAGCTTCAATTTTGATGCGCTGGTCGTCTGTCCCAACGCGGCTTCGGACAGCGCGATCCGGGATTCATCCCCGATCGCCAGCGCCACCGCGGTCAACTGGCTCATCATGTTGCCGCTGTTCTGGTTCACACCGATGATCCCGTTGTTCCTATTGATGGAACCGCTCATCAGCGAACGCGTGCTCACGTCCTTCAACGTGTTGTCGCTCGCGCCGGTGTTCATGGTCGCCTCGGCCTGCGAGTTGGCAAAGGTTCCGTTGTTTCCCTGAACGCCGGTTGTGGAGGCCGACACCAAGTTCGCTTGGTTGGCCATGTTGCCGGTGTCTTGGTTCAGGCCGAGCACACCCGCATGCCCGATCACTGAATTCCACAACGACGAGTTGTACTGCGCGTCTTGCAGGTCATACTCGTTACCGAGATTCGTGACGCTGGCGATGGCCTGCGCCTCCGCCGCGCCGTCGAGCTGCTGATCGACCGTTACGTTCAAACCGACGGTCTTGTTGATGGCAATGGTCTCAGAGTTGACGATAGCGACGTCCTTGGTCACCTCGACCAACGCCGTCACATCGGCCTGAGCAATGGCCGCGCCGCCGATCGCGAGCGCCGCCACGGTGAATGTCATAAGTTTCTTCATGGTGCATCCTCCTCGTCGTCTTAGTTAAAACCGCGCCGCGGCGGAAAACGCCACCACGTTCGCCTGGTTGGCGTTGTTGCCGCTGGCTTGGTTCACGCCCACGATGCCGATGTTCCCGTTGAGCGAGCCGGCGATCGTCGCGGTCTTGTTCACATCGACTTCCTTCACGCTGTTGCCGCGGTTGACTTGCCCGAGATCGGCCTCGGAGAGCGCCACGCCGGGAGCGAGCGACACGGCCAGGGACACGCTGTTCGCCTGGTTGTTGATGTTGCCCGCCGCTTGATTGGCATGCACGATACCGTTGTTCTCGTTCATCGATCCGGTCATCTCGGTCGTGCGATAGCCGATGTTCCGGCTGTTGATCTGGTTGCCCGTCATGATCTGATGCGCCGCCGCTGTGGCGTCTGCAAAGCCCTTGCTCGGCGTGGGCACATCATCCGGATGGTCGAATGCCACCGACACGGCATTGCCCTGGTTGTTCATGTTGCCGGCCGCTTGGTTGACGCTCACCACGCCCGAGTTGAATTTGACCGCATCCTTGAGAATATCGGCCTTCTCGGCGCAATTCTCGCAGGCCTGGTTATCCTGGTTGAGTTGATTGACATGCGAATAGGACTCCGCGGCTTTTTCCAGCGCGATGTCCACGGCCGCATCGATACTCACAACCTTGACCTTGTCGATCGTCTCAGTGATCGCGACATCGCGATCCTTATCGATCGTTCCCACCACGATGACATCGGCACGGACGGGGAAGGCCATGAGGGCAATCCCGGCCATGACTCCGATAGAAACCCACGTTGTACGCATTGTGATCCTCCTCTGGTTCAATTCACGTCTTGACTGCGCTCGATTTCCGCATCTCACCGTTACGGGGCCCGGCGTTCCTTTGGACCCATCACCTCCTTTGTGCGCATGCTTCACCGGCTCAGGCGCTGTGTGTATCAGGGCCCCTGAATCGTGACTCCAATCGTCTGATGATTGAGCTGTCCGGCGCTCAGATTCGTCCCCACGACGGCGGACGACTGTGGCCGCTCATCCCACAACACGACTCCAGTCGTGGGGGTTCCCGGCGCCGCCGGCAGCGCGCCCATGCCGGCGATCGAACCTAATTCCTCCGCGGTGAGTGTCACAAACTGTAACGACTCGATCGCCGGCACCTCCTGCGCGATCGCAAGGGCTTCTACGTCCGCATTCGGATGAGCGCTCCCCGCGAACGGCGAGTGACTTGCGACGTCGCGGTCGAAGACCGCCAGCGACCCCTCTCCGCCGAACGCCTGCGCGTTCAGCGAAAGACCTGCGGTCCACGCCAGCACCAGCATCATCACGCACGGTGCGCCGGCCACTCGCATCCTCGCCATAGAACGCCTCACCTGAAGTGCGCCTCGCCCATCGAGGTGCGCACCCAGTGCTTCGCAAACATGATGCCGAACGGCCGAAACGAACAATCGCGCCTGTTTCCGCCGGTCTGCGGCGCAGACCACCTCGGCAAATCGTGGGCCTGTAACGTTTCGTGCCGCCGGCGAAAGACCATTCGCCTGAATCGGCGAGACCTCGGCGCATGACACGACGCCATTGAGCCATTCCGAGCCATTCGGGCAGACATCCTAGCCAGAAACCCTCATTTCTGAAGTGCCGTACTCGCGCGCTTGTCATATTGTGTTACACGAACCGACAGACTCGCCCGCCTTGTCGGACGATAATGAAGCGGCACCCGACATCGGCGCGACAGGGAGCAGGCAACCCACGGTGGACGGGACAGCGCATGGCGGCATCAGTCCGCCCTTTTGGCTAATCCATACTGCCGCAAGCGGCGATAGAGCGTCGGTCGGCTGATTTCCAGATCCCTGGCGACTCGGCTCAAATTGCCGTGATGACGAGCCAGCGCCTGGGCCAGGAAATCGACTTCCATCTTTTCTCGCATGCGGCCTAAAGATTCCGGCGATACCTCTTCCTCTCCCAGAGAAAGCTCCATATCCTTTGCGGCAAGATACGGTCCCTCAGCCATGACCACACCGCGGCGCAACTTGTTCAGCAACTCGCGGACGTTCCCCGGCCAGGGATATGCTTTCATGGCGCGAATGGCGTCGTCGGCAAATCCCCTGATGCGTTTCCCCTGCTGGTGCGCCAGTTGACGGAGAAAGACCGACGCCATGAGCAGCACGTCGCCGTTGCGATCCCGGAGCGGAGGCAGATGAATGTGCATGACCGCCAAGCGGTAATAGAGATCTTCTCGGAAGCGGCCTTGCTCGATCGCCTCTTTCAGATTCACGTTGGTCGCGGCGATCACGCGCACATCGATGCCGAACGATTGACGTCCGCCGACCCGTTCAAATCGATGCTCCTGCAGAAAACGCAGCAGTTTCACTTGCAGGGCAATGGGCACTTCTCCGATTTCGTCGAGAAACAACGTCCCTCCTTGAGCCGCTTCGACCTTGCCTTTCTTTTGCTGCACGGCGCCGGTGAAGGCGCCGCGTTCATGCCCGAAGAGCTCCGACTCAATGAGGCTGTCCGGAATGGCTCCGCAGTTGATGGCGACAAAGGGGCTGTCCTTACGACCGCTCCGCTCGTGGATCGCCTTGGCCGTCAATTCCTTCCCGGTGCCGCTCTCTCCGGTAATCAGCACGGGTAAATCCGTAGTGGCCACCTTTCGAATCGCCGTGAAGACTCGTCGAATACTCTCACCCGTCCCGATCATTTCTTCCGAATCGTCTTGCGCGCGGGAATGGGCGGTTCCGCCATCATGGGACTCCGCTTCAGACAGCCAGCAGGCTCTGCGAACCAGTTGAACGAGAAAGTCGGCTTCGACCGGCTTGGTCACAACGTCGTAGACCCCGAGCGGAGCGACGGCCCTCGCGCAGTCCATCCCGGCATGGCTGGTGCAAATGATCTTCAGATAGGGGTGAAGGCGTTTCAGCGCTTGAATCACTCGAACCACATCGCCGAAACCATCGGCGGTCCTGAACAGGTCGGCGTCAAGCAGCAGGATGTGCGGGTCCACGTCCTTGACCAGCGTGAGAACGTCCGTCGCCGTGGCCCCGCACTCGACATGACATGCGGCGCGCAACGATCGATGGGCCTGCTCACGCAAGACATCCTGCGCCTCAATGATCACCAGCCTGACCGACACCGCCTTCGATTTCTGTGCCTTCATGGAATACGCCTCTCCTTCCTGAACCTTGTCCTGTGCGGGGGCTCCCGGATTCCACCTCGCTCGTCCGTCACGCCCACGACTTCGGAGCCCACCATAGTCGTCTGCCTTCGACATCGGCAATCAGCCGTTTGTAGGGCCACCTTTCGGGGGGAGGGCCCACCCTTCCGAAGACTGTCGCGAGAAAGCCCGGCGAGCGTACACTGCGCAAACGTCCGCCCTCACGCGGAGATCGTGAGAGAGACGGGACCGGCGGCTCGCAATTTCATGTGACTGTGCAATTCACCATGACTCGCTATCGAAGCATCCAAGTCGTCACCACCTGTGCCCTCAGCGGACTGATCGTTCACGGAGCGATACAGCTGTTTCGGAGCGCTCCGGTTGAAACGGCTTCGGCGGACACCACGGCTCGCGCCGCTGCGACGACAGACTCTGGAGCGCGCGGCGCGGAGCCGCCGCTCCCACGACGGTATATCGACGCCATCCTCGGCCGGCCATTATTTCCCGTCATGCCGGAGACGGCATCTTCGCCGGACAGCGCGCAACCCGGCGTTCAGGGCGTTCGTATAGAGGGGGGGCTCAGCCTCTCGCGGAAGCTCAGTCTCATAGGAACCGTACAGCGAGAACACGGGAGCGGCGTCGCCATCGTCGAAGACCTGACCAGCAAGAAGCAGAGCCTCTTCCGCTTGCGCGAACGGGTCTTTCAGATCGGCGAGCTCGCCGACATTCAGGATGAGCGCATTCTGATTCGAGAAGGGCGGCAGGAAGAATGGCTGCAATCGACAAGCCCGAGACTCGACGCGACAGCTCCGGCCGCGCCTCGTGCGACGCCGCCTCGAGGGGCGAGATGAGCCGCGTTCAATCCGGTGTTCTTATGCGGAAACGGCCAGGCCATGGCGCACGCCCTATGTCCGATCGCACGAGGAGTCACACGTTCATGATCGACGGCATAAAGTTCTGGGGAATGGCGGTCCTTCTCTTGTTGACCGTCGGCGCCATAGGGCCTGCGTCGGCGCGCGCCGACAATGCCGCGCCTGGAACCGGCCGCGCCAAGATCGATTTCAATGAAGTAGACTTTCAGGTCTTCGTCAAGTTCATGAGCGATCTGACTCGCAAGAATTTTGTCATCGACGACACGGTCAAGAAGACCATGGGCAAAATTACGCTCTATTCTCCCGACATGGTCACCGTCGAGCAGGCCTACAACATGTTCGTGGCCACGTTGGCCGTCAATCGCCTGACGACCGTCCCCATGGGCAACATTATCCAAATCGTCCAGCTCGCCGAAGTCCCGCCGGAACGAGGCGTGTTCGTCTACAAGCTGCAACATGCGAATGCGGGAGAGGTGGCCGCGATTTTGACCACGCTCGCGACCAAGGCGCAGGCCGCCACGCAGGTGCCGGGCGCTCGGCCGCTCCTTCGTCCGGCAGGGGAATTCGACGGTCCCATTCAAGTGCTCGCCGACAAAGCCACGAACTCCGTCGTAATCACGGCGACGAAGCTCTCGTATGTCAAACTGCAATCGGTCCTCCGTTCATTGGACACACCGCGCAGTCAGGTGTTTGTGGAGGCCGTCATCCTGGAAGTGTCCGTCGACCGCCTGCGTCAAATCGGGACCGATCCCCTCCAAGTCATTGCGGCGGGACAACGAGGGTCCGTCCAAGGGGTCGCGGGAGTGAACCGGGCGCCTGAGGATCTTGCCGCGCTGGCACAAACCATCGGCGGGACGGCGGCCGGGGCCTCGTCAGGCGGAGCGCTGACGGTTCTCAACTCGGTCAACGTCAGGGCCTTTCTGAATTTTCTGATGAATCTGTCCGACACCAACATCCTGTCCACTCCGCAAGTCATGGCCTCGGACAACCAGAAAGCCAAAATGGTGGTCGGTGAGAATCGGCCGTTTCCCACCGGCCAGGCCCAAGGCATTACAGGAGGAACCTTGGTGACGATCGAACGGAAGGATGTCGGCGTGACACTCGAACTCACTCCGCAGGTGCTGGACAATGACTTGATCCGGATGGAGATCAAACAGGAGATCACGGCCATCTCAGAGAATGTCGCTCAGACCATCGGTTCGGGAAACGCCACCGTCCCGGTCGGTCCGACGACCACGAAACGCGCGATGGAAACCACCACCATCGCCCACGATCAGCAAACGGTCGTCATCGGAGGGCTGGTCAGAGATAACCTGTCGATCAGCGAATCGAAGATCCCGTTCCTCGGAGACATCCCCTTGCTCGGATGGCTATTCAAATCTCAAACCAGGCAAACCGAAAAGCTCAGCCTGCTCGTGTTCCTGACTCCTCACATCCTTAAAGACGAGCAGGATGTGGTGAAGCTCAATCAGAGAAAGGCCGGCGAATTGCAGTTGCTGCAGCGGGAGAACCGGATCGAGGAATCGACCAGGCTGAAACAAGAGGTCCTCGAACGTCTGCTCCCCTCTTCCCCCGCGCCCAGATAAGGAGCCCTCGCCCTGGGGGCCCCATCGGACAGCAAGAACAGCCAGACCAGAAATAGGGAGGCGGCTGTAACGATTATTGACAATATCACGGATTCTTGCACTCCTCACGATCCCACAAGAAGGCCACCTCTCCTCAGACGACGCCCTCCGTCTTCAAAATCACACCCCTCTTTTCCAATAGATCCGTACGAACGTCGATGCTTCACGATGTCGCAGGCCGAGAGCCGCCGCCCCGCGCACATTCAACGCTCCATCAGCCGACAGTCGAAATCGCTGCCGATGCGTGTAACGATTTTTTACACCCCCGCAAAGTTCCTCCTGCCATCACATGAAACCGCCACGATTCATGCGTAATTGCCGGCACGCACAGCCTTTGCATTGGGCACGACGGAGCGTAGAGAGCCCGAGACAGGACATAGCGATCACACGCAATCGAATCCAGCAGTTCGATCAGGACTACATTGGTTCCTTGGGAGGATGTGACATGATCAAGAAGCGCGATTTTCTCAAATGGGGATTCATCACCGGCGGAGCAGCAGTCCTGAGCGCAGGCATACAGGGAATCCGCTCAGCCTCCTCGCAGACGCCACCGGAATGCCCTCCGGACATCCCTGCTGTGAGTCCGCCGACCACGCCTTTTGTGCATGCGCTGCCGATGCCCCCGGTGTTGCAAGCGGTACCGATGAGCCAATTGAATCCGCCGCCGGTGCCGGGAAACCATCAGAAATATTCAGAGTTTCCGCCGGTCCACTATTACGAAATCCGGGTCAGGGAAGCGTTGCATTCCTTTCACCCGGACCTGCCGCCGACGAAGATTTGGGGCTACAACGGGATCTTCCCGGGCCCCACGATCACGGCCAGGTACGGAACCCCTTTTCTCATCCGCATCCATAATGAGCTGCCGCCGGATCATGTCGGGTTCGGCATCCCGCAGATCATCACGCACGTGCACAACTTTCATACGGCCTGGGAAAGCGACGGAAACCCCAATATCGGCTTCGTGAATTCTGGAGAATTCCGCGACCATCACTATGCGAGCTATTACGCCGGCGGCGACGAGCGGGAAGCGCTCGGCACGCTCTGGTACCACGACCATCGCAAGGACTTCACCGCCCCGAACGCTTACCGAGGGCTGGCCGGATTCGCCTTATTCTTCGATCACAAAGACACCGGCAACGAACAAGATCCGAGTCCGCAAGCCTTGAAACTCCCGAGCGGTCCATATGACGTCCCGCTCGTGTTCGGCGACAAGATATTCGATGCGGCAGGACAACTCGCCTTCGATCAGTTCAACTTCGACGGATTTCTCGGAGACAAGATTACCGTCAACGGCGCCATCCAACCCTTTTTGAAAGTGGCCAGACGAAAGTATCGCTTCCGGCTTTTGGATGGCGGACCTTCACGCTTCTATGAATTTTTCCTCAGCGACGGCAAGTCATTCGAGTTGATTGCGACAGACGGGAATCTTTTACCGGCGCCTATTACGATCGAAAGCGCGCGTCTCGCCGTGGCGCAACGCCGCGACATCGTGATCGACTTCTCCCAATACCAAATCGGCGACCGGGTGTTCTTGGAAAATCGACTCGAACAGGTCGATGGGCGCGGCCCGACCGGCACGATTCTCCAGCATGGCACGCAGGTGCTGCGGTTCGACGTCGACTCGGAGGCCGCAGACTCTCCCCCGCTTCCGCTCTCCTTGCGGTCGCTGCCGCCGCTCAACATCACAGCCTCGACGCCTCGCCGGACGTTTACGTTCGAGCGGACCCAGGGAGCCTGGGCGATCAACGGACAATTCTATAACCCCGACGCGCCCGTCGCGACCATTCCGCAGGGCGTGCCGGAAGTGTGGACGCTAAGAAACGCCGGCGGCGGTTGGTCGCACCCGATCCACATCCACTTTGAAGAATTTCAAATCCTGTTGCGGAACGGGCAAACGCCTGAACCGACAGAGATCGGCCGGCACGACGTCGTCGAACTGGGCCCCAACGACGAGGTGCAAATCTACATTCAATTCCGAGATTTCACGGGACGCTATGTCATGCACTGCCACAACACGGTGCACGAAGACCACGCCATGATGGTGAGATTTGACGTCGCACCGTAGGGCAGCGGTCACCTCACCGACGGAGAAGGAGTACTGTCGCTATGAATCGACGCTCATTTATCGAAGAATCGCTGCAAGCCATCACGCACACCGCATTGACGGTGAGCCAGGCTTTCACCGTCGCGACTCCGACTGCCGGGGGGCAGGGAAGCCGGCGTATCCCGAACGTGCCGGTCATCACCCATCAGAATCACACCGTCCGTTTCTACGACGATCTGATCAAGGGCAAGCATGTCCTGATCAACTTCATGTACGCCAGTTGCCCGGACAGCTGCCCCTTGCAGACAGCCAACCTTGCGTTGGTGCAGAAGGCGCTGGCGCCGCGGGTCGGAAAAGATATTTTCATGTATTCCATCACGCTCGATCCCGCGCACGATACGCCCGCCGTGCTCAAGGCCTACTCGGAACGATTCAATGTCGGACCAGGCTGGTCGTTCCTGAGCGGCACAGAGCAGGACATGGAATTGATTCGTCGCCGGCTGGGGTTTGTCGACCCCGACCCCATTGTCGACAAGGACAAGGCCAGCCATATCGGCGTGGTGCTCTATGGAAACGACCGACTCGATCGCTGGGCTGGTTGTCCCGCGATGTCGAGATCGGTGGACATTGCGGAGTATGTGTTGTGGATGGAGGATCGCCGGAAAGAGTTGCGCCCATGGGACGGCATCAGCCGGCCGGCGAAGCCGCTTCCGCTCGCGTAGAGGAAGCGCATCGATCTGAAGACGATCGACCAATTTCGCGGGTGGAGCATCCGTCGTCATGGCCCGACAAACACTGATTGAACAAGATCGACTGCGACAACATCGAGAGGGATGACATGAGAAATTTATCGAGGGCGAAAATTCTTCCGGGAGTGGTCACCGGACTCTTTATTGGCCTCACCTCCTTGATCAGCAGCAGCGTAGCACAGGAGGTCTGCCCGCCTCCTTTGCTTCCAGAGAAACCCAATCGCCTTCTCTCCCTCAAAGGCATTCAGCCGCCGCTTCCGGCCGCGCTCGATACGGTGGTCAAGAATCGCGCGGTGGCGATCGCGCTGGGGAAAGCCTTTTTCTGGGATAAGCAAGCGGGCAGCGACGGCCAGGCCTGCGCCAGTTGCCATTTCAACGCGGGCGCCGACAATCGAATCAAGAACCAGCTGAGCCCCGGTTTGCGCGCCCTGCCTCCGGACACGATCTTCAACCCGACAAAGACCGGCGGCAAGGGACCGAACTATACGATGCGGGCCGGCGACTATCCATTCCATGCGCTGGCCGATCCGCTGGACCGCAATTCATCGGTCGTGTTCGACACCAACGATGTCACCGCTTCTCAAGGCACCTTTACTGGGGTCTTCATCGATTTCTTCGGATCGAACAGCGAAGCTTGCACCGCGGATGCCGCCACCACGCCGTTCAAAGTCGGTGCCAAGCTGACCAGAAAAGTCGAGCCGCGGAATACCCCGACGACCATCAACGCGATTTTTCAGTTCCGGAGCTTCTGGGACGGCCGCGCCAACAACCGCTTCAACGGGCAGAGCATCTGGGGACGCCGCGACGTGAACGCGCGGGTGTTCGAGTCCCAAGGGACTTCGGTCGTCCCCGTGGTGTTGGACTTGGAAAATGCGGCCCTGGCCTCACAAGCAGTGGGCCCGTTGCTGAGCCCGATGGAGATGTCCTGCGAAGGACGATCGATTCCGTTGATCGGGCGAAAGCTGCTCGCCGTTCCTCGCCCCTTGTACAACCAAAAGGTGGACGGCACGGACAGCGTGTTGGGCCCTTATGCGGATCTCAGCCATGGGCTGAAACCGATTCATTCCTACAGCTCGCTGATCCAACAGGCCTTCCACGACAAGTATTGGAACAATACGGCATGGCGTTCTGCCGACGGGTTCACCCAAAAGGAAGCGAACTTCGCCATGTTCTGGGGGCTGGCAGTGATGCTCTACGAATCGACCTTGGTCTCCGACGACACGCCGTTCGATCGCTTCGTCGGCAATCCCGCGACCCCGCCTGACCTCACGGCGCTGACCGCGCAACAGATCAGCGGCCTGCAGTTGTTCTCCGGAAAAGGCAAGTGCGTGAACTGTCACAAGGGCCCGGACTTGACCGGCGCCGGCTTCCGCTTACAGGCGGAGTTCCAGGAGCATGGCATCGTGGAACGCATGTGGATGGCCGACGACCGTGTCGCGCTCTATGACAACGGGTTTTACAACATCGGCGCGCGGCCGACGGTAGATGACATCGGGGTCGGCGCCACCGATCAGTTCGGGAATCCGCTGTCCTTCACCAAGCAGTTCAAGAAAATCGTCGCGGGACAGAACGTCCCCGATCCGTTCCAGATTAATCCCTGCACATTCGAGGTCGAACCCTGCACACCGGTCACGGATCCGAACCATCGCGACGCCGTCGACGGCGCGTTCAAAACTCCGTCGCTTCGAAACGTCGAGTTGACGGGCCCCTACATGCACAACGGCGGGATGTCCACACTGGAGCAGGTCGTGGCCTTCTATAACCGCGGCGGTGATCGCCGGGGATCGAATGACAACGATACGACAGGGCTGGGGTCCAACCATAGCAACCTCGATCCTGACATCACCAGTCTCGGCCTCAGCAGCCAAGAGCAGACCGATCTTGTCGCGTTCCTGAAAACTCTTACAGATGACAGGGTTCGATGCGAAAAGGCTCCGTTTGACCACCCTGAGCTGAAAGTCTTTATTGGCCACAAGGGAGATCATATCTCAGTCCAGGACTTGAATTTCGACGGGAAGGCGGACGATTTGACGAAAACCATCCCAGCCGTCGGAGCCACTGGACTGCCGGGCAAAGGGCTCGTCTGCCTGAAGCCGTTTAGCGACGGCTTGCAGTAACGCGCGATCCGTCAGACTCGTTCGGGGGGAGTTCGGTTGCCACTGAGCTCCCCCCGTTTTTTTCCGAAGGCGTCTCCTGCGCTCATGACTCGCCGGATGATCGGCGAAGGACTCCGCGCACCGGCAACCTGTAACACTCGTATACACGCCGATCGCAGCCACACCCCTCTTTTGCACGATTGTTGGTTGAACGACATCCGCTGTACGGTGGAACGCGCGCCGATCCCACGTTGTCTCTTGCAGAGGCGGTGGACGCGCACAGGGAGTCAGGCACCTCAATGAACACGGTTGGAACACGATGAGTACCGCAGCAGAAATGATGGGGTATGGAAGGCCTCTCTTAGGCGCGCTGCTCTGCGAAAAGTTCCGTCTTTCCACGGCCAAATTGGACGACGCGCTGGAGATCCAACGCGCGAAAGGCGGCCGCCTCGGCGACGTCCTGCTCAAGCTCGACGCGATCCGCGACGAAGATCTCCTGCAAGCGATTGCGGAACAATTTGAGCTGCCCTGGGTGCCGCAGCTCGAGCCTCGCGCCATCGACCCGGCCCTCGTCAATAAGGTGCCGATCGTGTTTGCCAAAGCCCATCATCTCTTGCCGCTCTGGCGGGAGGATCGATGGATCGTCGTGGCCACGACCGATCCGATGGATACCTGGGCCCGAGACGGACTTCGCGTTCTGCTCGGCGCCCCGATCAAACTGGTCGTCACCAACAATCTTTCGCTCTACACCTGTCTCAATCAGGTATACGACGATGCGGCGAGTCCGGCCGCAGCGCAATTGATGGAAGACTTGACGGCCGAGCATAACCTCAATCATCTGGCAAGAGAGCTCAACGAGCCTCACGACTTGCTCGACTCGTCCGATGAAGCCCCGGTCATTCGACTGGTGAACTCAGTCCTCTTCCAGGCCGTTCGGCGGAGGGCGAGCGATATCCATTTCGAATCGTTTGAACATGGCTTGGTGATTCGCTATCGGATCGACGGCGTGCTGTATGCCGTCCTCACGCCTCCCAAGCATCTTCAATCCAGCGTGATCGCTCGCCTGAAGATCATGGCGGGATTGAATATCGCCGAGAAGCGCCTTCCTCAGGACGGCCGATTCACCATCAGGACGGCCGGACGAGACGTGGACTTGCGGGTATCGGTGCTCCCGACAGCCCACGGTGAACGAGTCGTCCTCCGTCTGCTTGAAAAAGAAAACCGGCTCTTCAATCTCTCGGAGATGGGCCTCCATAACGACAAACTTGCCGTCGTCGAGCAGCTCATTCAACTGAGTCACGGCATTATTCTCGTGACGGGTCCCACCGGGAGCGGCAAAACAACGACGCTCTACGCCGCGCTCAATCAGATCAACGGACCGGACAAGAACATCATCACCGTCGAAGACCCGGTCGAATACCAGGTCAAAGGCGTCGGACAAATGCAGGTGAACGCGAAGATCGGCCTGACCTTTGCCACGGGACTGCGCTCCATTTTGAGACAAGATCCTGATGTCATCATGATCGGCGAGATCCGCGACCGCGAGACGGCCGAAATTGCGATCCATGCGTCCCTGACCGGACATCTCGTCTTTTCTACATTGCACACGAACGACGCCGGCGGCGCCGCTACCAGACTGATCGATATGGGCATCGAGCCCTTTCTCGTCGCCTCGTCTGTGGTCGGGGTGTTGGCCCAACGATTGGTCCGCAAACTCTGTCCCGACTGCAAAGAGCCTTACGCCACAACCGAGGAAGAGCTGGCGAGACTCGGATGCGGGGCGGACCGACAGGTCTCGACACTCTATCGCAGCGTCGGGTGCGCCCAGTGCGCCGACACGGGTTATCGAGGCCGAACGGGGATCTTCGAGCTTCTGTTGATGGATCACGACCTCCGGCGGATCATCGGAACCAAAGGAGACGCCGCCTTGATCAAAGCCGAAGCCGTCGCCAAAGGGATGGCGACGTTGCAGCAGGAAGGGGCGGCCCTGGTCGTCGACGGTGTGACGACCACTGAAGAAGTGATGCGTATGACCCAGCACGATGTGGAGATGTAGGCATGCCCGTCTACCTATACAGAGGCTATCGCGCCGACAATAGCAAAGCCGTCGGGATCGTCGATGCCGAAAGCCAGCGAGGCGCCAATCTGAAGCTCCGTAAAAACGGCATCTTCCCGGTCAATGTGGTCGAGCAGGAGCAGGCCCGGCGCGCGCTTCAGCCTGGCGCGGCAGTCGCTCCGGCAAGCGGGCCGCAAACAGGTTCGCTCTCACAATCGGACCTTGCGCTGCTGACTCGGCAGCTCGGCACGCTGATCGTCGCGGGCCTCCCTCTCGTGGACGCGCTGGGCATCCTGATCGAGCAGTCCACCGACAGAGGCGCGCAATCCATTTTCGCCGATATTCGCGAACAAGTGCGCGGAGGGAGCGACTTCAGCACCGCGCTGGGACACTTTCCCGATGCCTTCCCGTCCCTCTACATCCACATGGTCCGAGCCGGAGAGACCGGCGGTGTCCTGGACCAAATCTTGTTTCGGCTTGCGGATTTTCTGGAGAAACAACAGGCCCTCAAACACAAGGTCACCAATGCGTTGATGTATCCGGCCGTGCTCTCGGTCGTCGGCGCGCTGATCGTCGTCCTTCTCCTGACATTCGTCGTCCCAAAGATTACGACCGTCTTTGCGAATATGCACGAAGCCCTTCCATGGCCGACGGTCGTCCTGATGGCGATGAGTGCGTTCTTGAACGATCACTGGCTGCTGCTCCTCTTGGGGACGACCGCAACGGCCCTCGCGCTCCAACGCGCCGCGGGAACGGAAACGGGGCGCACAACCGTAGATCGCTGCATCCTTCGCCTTCCCCTCATCGGAGAGGTTGCAAGAAAAGTCGCCGTCTCGCGTCTCGCTGCGACGTTATCCACAATGCTCGGCAGCGGTGTCGGGCTCCTCCAAGCGATGGAGATCGCCAAACGCGTGATGGACAATCGCGTGCTCGAAGCCGCGGTGCAACACTCTCAGGAAAGTGTGAGGGAGGGAGAGTCTCTTGCCGAGCCGCTGCGGCGAAGCGGTCAATTCCCCCCCCTCGTCACGCATATGATCGCAGTGGGAGAACAAAGCGGCGAACTCGAAAGCATGCTGCAACGGGTCGCGCTGATCTTCGACGCGGAAGTCGATCGCATGGTCGCCCGGTCCACGTCACTTATCGAACCGCTCATGATCGTACTGATGGGATTGGTCGTGCTGTTTATTGTCGGGGCCATTCTGCTGCCGATCTTTCAGATGGGGCAAATGGTCCGCTGAGTGGGGGGCACGGGAAACGGGTCGAATGAATCACCGTAGGTCCTTGGGAAATGGATGAACCGCGTTGATCGGATCGGCAGGGCTCAGAATATGCGCGCAAAATATTCAATCCGCCTCATCACCCCCGTTCAAGACAAGCGCGGGCGACGTTCCAACGCAGGCAATGCGGGATTCACCTTTGTGGAACTTCTTGTCGTTCTGGCATTGCTGGGGCTCTTGGTTTCAATGGTCGCTCCCTATCTCGTCGCGGGAGATCACCTGTCCTCCGCTGCACGGCAATTGGTTCGGCTCCTCGACGAGTTGCAAGTCGCCGCCACCAACACACACACATTATGGCGCGTGCGTTTCGATCTGGATCGGCGGATGTATTGGGTGACGGTCGTGGACGCCGGCGGCGAGCGGCAGCCGGCGGAGACCACGCAATGGGCCAATCCGGTTCTGCTTCCAGGGAAAGTCTGGATCCGGCAAATTTCCACGATTCGGGACCGGCACGCTGAATCGGGACAGGCCATGGTGCAGGTGTTTCCGGACAACCGTCCGGAGCCGTTCACCATTCAGCTGTATGACGAAGCGCAGAACTTCATGGCCGTGACCGCTCACCCGTTGACTGGACGCGTTGACATCGTCACTCGCCCCCCAAGCGATGAACGGCTGGACGCCATCGACGATCGGCTTCGTCCATTACTGTTTCCGGTTCTCAAATGAACACCCGAGGCTTAACCATAGGCGAGGGCTCCCGGCGGAGGGCAGAATGAATTCACGAGGATTCTCACTCCTGGAGGTGGTCGTGGCACTCGCCATCCTGGCGCTCTCGCTTCCCTTGTTGCTGGGTCTACGGAACTGGGATGTGGGATTGCACGACCGCGCCCGCAATCTTATCCACGCCACCCTGCTGGCCCAGGAAAAATTGCTGGAAACTCAGCTGGCCGGCCCCTTGCCTCTTGGAGTCACAAGCGGCGATTTTTCGACCTACCCAGCCGGATTGGGATTGTCGCAGGCGACCGAGTCGCAGAACCGGACGATCGCGTACTCCTGGACTCGCACGGTCTTGGCGACATCGCATCCGGCGTTGCGCGAAGTTCGAATCGAAATCCGATGGCGGGGCAAGACAGGAGAGGACGCGCTCGACGTCGATACCTATGCGCTCTTTTAAGAAGGAACCGCGCTCATCGCCGGTGGCAGGATTTACGCTGATCGAAGTGCTCCTCGCCATGACGATCCTGTCGCTGATCGCATCCATGACGTTCTGGTCGTTGTCGACGACCGTACAGATACGGGACGCGCTCACAGACGATATGCACTGGGACCGTATGACGAGGACCGCGCTTCAAGTCATGAGCGATGAATTCTCCTATGGATTCTCGCATCCGTTATTTCCGTGGATGGGGCAGAATGAACAGTCCGACGGCGAGCCATCCGATTTGGCGGCGTTCATCTCCGCGCGGCAAGTCCCATCCGGCGGAGAACGAGCGGAATCATCTTTCTCCCGCATCCTCTACATACGGGACGGCACTCGGCTCGTTCGAATTGCGAAACGCAATCTGTTTGGAAGCGACTCATCCAGCGTCGAACAACTTGTCCTGACCGATTCTGTCGTAGGGTTCAATATTCGGTACTTCGATCCCCTCAACCAGACGTGGGTCGATGAATGGGATGGCCGTGGACGGCGCACGCTTCCGAAAGCCGTCCTGCTCGAAGTCACCTTTCGGCGCGAAGGGCAGCCGCCGACGACTTTGCGACAGTGGGTGCCTGTGCTCCGGCAGTTCTAGGAAGGGACACGTAGTTATGGTGGTTGAATGTGTGGGCTTAGACTTCGGACGCACGGCGCTCAAAGCCGTCAAGTTTCGCCGGGCGTTGAGCGGTCGCGAATCGATCGACTACTTTTATCAGCCGATCCCTTTCGCATTCCACGAAACCGCGCAGCCCGATCAGAAAGCCGGACTGCTACGGACCTTTCTTTGGAAAAACGATCTCTACGGCAAGGACGTTGTCACGGCGCTTCCTTGCGAGGACCTCTTTATTCGCACCCTCTCACTCCCATTCCACAATCAGAAAACATTGGCTGAAATTCTCCCGCACGAGGTCGAGAATCTGATACCGATGACCCTGGACGATGTGACGATCGGAAGCACCATCCTGCCGCAATCCGCGTCTCGGCATCGATCCGCTGCCGAATCCTCGAACGTGCTGGTGACGGCAGTCCCCAAACAGCGCGTGACCGACCATCTCAAGCTCTTGGCCGACGCGGATCTTGATCCGTCGGCGGTCAACGTTGATGGGCTGGCGCTCTACTCTGTCGCGGACTTTCTCAAACGTGAGCGCAACTCCATGCCCGGAGACTTGAGCATCATTGATGTCGGGGCTTCGAAAACTACATTATGCTTGATTCAAGACGGCCTTCCGCGACTGGTCAGGACGATCCCCTGGGGAGGGAATGATCTTACGCAAGCATTGGCCGCTCGGCACGCCTGCACTCTGTCCGATGCGGAGCGCAAGAAGCGGGCGATGGAGGCCGGTGAGCTTGAGCCGTGGCTTGAGCCGCTGATCCGAGATGTTCGGCTGACGCTCCACCAGTTTGAATCGGAAACGAGGGCGCGGATACGGCATTGCTGGGTCTCAGGAGGCGGCTCGAAGCTTCGGCAATTGCCGATCCTTCTCCCCTGCCGATTTGGATTGACTCCCGTAGGCCCTCGCCAGGGGTTTGACGGTGACGCGCCGAAAGCGTTTGCCGTCGCGTTCGGTCTCTCGATGCACCCTAAAATCGTGGGGTCGCGTTGGCGTATTCGCAGTCGTGCGGGCTCTCCGGCCGCCGATCTCCGCGAAACACCCGAGACCACATCCCAACAGACCACCGCCACCAGGCGCGACATGAAGTTGGCGGCAGTCGGATGCGGGCTTCTCTGCCTGGTCGCCCTCGCCGATCTCTTCGTCTGGGTGACCGCAGAAGAGCGGAGAGTGAACGCGCTCAACGACGCCGTGCATACAGAGTTTCAACGATACTTCAGCGCTGATACGGCCTCTGGCGCTGAAGTAGACCGGGCACGGATGCAAGTGGGCACGGTGAAGAAAGGGCTCGAGGTGCTCAAGACCAGGCAAGATCGAATCCTTCCCCTGCTGGCCGACATCGCCACGTTCATTCCGCCGACGGTCGCCTTCAAGATCAGAGAGCTCACCATCGAGGGTGGCGTCGTTCATCTGGAAGCCGAGACCGACTCCTTCGAGGCCATCGAACGCGTAAAGACGTCGCTGGCAAAGGCGCCTGCCTTCGAAGACGCGGCGGTGAGCGATTCTCATCTCGGGTCTGAACCGAACCGCATTGTGTTCCGGCTCACGATGGGAGGGGCGCAGCCGTGATCCAGCATCTTGCGCGCCGGTGGTCCGCGCTGGGCTCGCGCGAACGAATCATGGTTCTATGGGGAGGGGTGATCGCCGCCGCGATGGTCGGGTATGTCTTCTTGGTGGATCCGCAATTGGAACTGGCGCGCCGTTACGAACGGCAATCCGTCAAGAAACAGCGAGAGATCCAGGAGATCGCGTTGCTTGGCGCGGAGTATGAGACGCTTCGTACGCAACTCACGAAACTCGAAGAACGCCTCCCGTCGACGAATCAGCGATTCTCACTGCTCACATTCATTGAGGAGGCTTCGACTGGAGCGCGTCTTCGCGACCGCGTTACAGGAATCCAGCCGCAAGCCCAGACGATACGAGAAGGATATCGAGAGTCCACGGTTGAGGTGAGTCTCGACGGGACACCGTTGCCGCAGTTACTGGAATTCCTCGTCAGGATCGAACAATCCCCCTACGGCCTTCGTATCCCGCGTTGGCAGATCCGGCCCAAGTACGATCAGCCGAGCAAACTCGATGTCTCATTGAGGATCGTCGCCTATGAAAAAATGCGATGAATCCGGGATTGCCCTGTTGGCGGCGCTCTTGGTCCTCGCGCTGCTTTCAATCGTGATCCTGCAGCTCGACGCCGACGCAAGACACGCCCTGAAAGGTGCGTCCGGCTTTCGAGACCAGCTGCGTACGACGGTCTTGACAGATGCCGGCATTCAACTCGCTCGCGCGGTCCTCCAAGAGGATGCTCGGGCGGACATGCAGCACGGGGACGTCTTCGATTCCTCCGGCGATCCTTGGACCACGCCGATTCTCCATCATCCGGTGGGGACTGCGACGGTCTCGATTCGCATCGAAGATGAATGCGCCAAGCTCAACTTGAACGAATTGGCCTACCAATTGGACCCCGCCGCCAGACGAGCCAAGATTGAGCGGGTCAAACAACTCTTCTATCTTTTACAGCTGGACCCCAATCTCGTGGATGCGATTGTGGACTGGGTTGATGGCGACGATATTCCCGAGCCAAGCGGGGCCGAGAGCGCCTACTACTTGGCGGCAACGCCACCGTACCGCGCAGCGAACGGTCCGTTACGATCATGGTCCGAATTGTTGCTGATCCGCGGTATGACCAAAGAGATCTTGCGACGCCTGACACCCTATGCGACGATTTTCCCCATTGAAGGGAACGCAAAGATCAATTTGAATACCGCCGATCCTCTTGTCATCGAGTCCTTAGACGCGGGCATCACGCCGGGGTTGGCGGCCGCTGTAGCCGGCGCGAGGCCCTTTCGCTCACTTCAAGAAGTCGATCGAGTCAGTGGGTTCGAATCCATCGCCTTGCGACTACGCCAAACACAGCTGTATGACGTGCGATCGAATTACTTTATCGTATGGATCGATGTCCGCCTTCCGGAGCCTTCACGGCAGACGCGCGTGGTCTTGCGCCGAGAGGTCAGCGGCGACAGTATGGTGATCGATGTAGCTCAGCCGTAGCGCAGAGGGTCTCGTGTCGGACAAGAACCGGCTAAAATCAGAGGGAAGTCCAGAAAGAATATGGCCGACTCAGGGAAGGTAGATTCCCGTGCCTTTACAAGCGTGATCCTCAACTGATTTCAATCTTCGGTCGCCCTGCTGCACAGGACCTTGCTCGCACCCCCATCTTCACAGACGGAGAACTGATTATTAGATGTTCGCACATACCGACATCAGGGACTGCCCCCTGTCTGTTCCGTCATGTCTGTTCCGTCATTGACGGCGGTGATATTTTTCAGTACAATCTTGAGACGGCTTATCAATTTCAATTATGAGGATCTGCTCCTTATGTCGCACGGCACAACATGGATCGGCCCATACCGGAAGACGCTCCGACTCTTCACCCTTCTCTTCGCAGCCGCTCTGCCCCTTTCGATTTTCTGTCAGGCATCTCTCGCATCGGCCGCCGACAAACTCGTGGTCTATTCGGGCCGGGCAGAACGACTCATCAAGCCGGTCTTTGATGCGTTTACCTCGAAAACCGGCATCCAGGTGGATCTGCTGTCCTCCGGTACCACTGAATTAGTCAACCGGTTGAAGGCGGAGGGCGATCGAACCCCTGCCGACCTCCTGCTGACGAACGATGCCGGCAGTCTTGAACTGGCGCGCGGGGCCGGACTGTTACGGCCACTCAACATGCGCGAGGTCGAGCGAGCCATTCCCTCGCAGTTCCGCGCGGCGGACAACAGCTGGATCGGCCTCTCCGGCCGCTTCTGGATCATCGTGTACAACACGACGCTGGTGAAACCCGATCAAGTCGGCTCCCTCCTTGACCTGGCGCAACCGCAATGGAAAGACAAAATTGCGATTCCCAATTCAGGCAGCGAATATCTCCAAGCCGGTGTGTCGGTCATCCGCGCGGCTCACGGCGACGAGCGCACCAAGAAATTCCTGGAAGGCCTGCGTGACAACGCCGGCTCGCAGGTCTACCAGAAGAGCTCGCAAATCGTGGACGCCGTGGCCAAAGGCCAGGTCGCGATGGGCATCGTGAACCACTATTACGTCTATCGCCACCTCGCCACGCAGCCCACCGCTCCGTTGGCCGTCATCATGCCGGACCAAAAAGACGGCGGCATGGGGGCGATCATGAATGTGACAGGAATAGGCGTCACCAAACCGAGCACCCATGTCGAGAACGCCAAACTGCTGATCGAATTTCTCGTGGCACAAGCCGGACAAAAGATGTTTGCCGATTTGGACAAAGAATATCCGTTGCATCCTGAAGTGAAAGCGGACCCGGCCCTGGTTGATCGAAAGAGTTTCCGCGCGGCCCTGGTGCCGCTGACCCGATTGGCCGAACTGCGTGAACCGACCCTCACGCTCATTGAGCAAGTGGGCCTTCGGTAATTCATCGAGGCCCATGGCAACGACGCTACGCCAGCAGCTCGCTTCTCCGCTGCAACTTGCCGCCATCGCCACCGCCGGGCTGATTCTGCTTCCGCTCGGCTATGTCGCCATCCTGGCGCTATCGGCCGACCCGGCCGTCTGGTCACGTCTCTGGGCCACGAGAATCCCTGAGCTGCT
Source organism: uncultured Nitrospira sp. (assembly GCA_964635345.1). Lineage (GTDB taxonomy): Bacteria > Nitrospirota > Nitrospiria > Nitrospirales > Nitrospiraceae > Nitrospira_D. The sequence continues at coordinate 64,438 of CAZWOX010000001.1, read as the reverse complement.
GTTCAACACCATCACCCTCGCGGGGGCCGTCGCCGTCCTGACACTGATCCTGGGCGTCTCCACGGCGTGGCTGGTTGTCCGCTTCGATTTCCCCGGACGGCGCCTGTGGGAAGCCGCGCTGATTCTCCCCCTGGCGATGCCGACTTATGTCCTGGCCTACGTCTACACCTACCTCCTGGGATTCGGCGGACCAGTCGAGCACCTCTGGCAACTGTGGGCCGGGCCGCAAGCTCGCATCGTGTCACCGCAAAGCTTTTGGGGCACGACCCTCGTCATGGCTCTCGATACCTTTCCCTTTGTCTATCTCCTCACACGGAGCGCACTCTTAAGCCTCAACGTCTCCTTCGAGGAGGTGGCGCGGGTCTGCGGCGTATCTCGCATGATGACGCTCTGGCGTGTGACGTTGCCCCTGATGCGTCCGTCGATCGCCGCGGGAATTGCGTTGGTCATTCTCTATGTGGTCTCGGATTTCGGCGCAGTGTCGCTGCTGCGCTATCAGACGCTCACCTACGCCGTGTTTCAACAGATGACCGGGCGTTCCGACAACACGGCCGCCAGCATCCTGAGTGTGTTGCTCGTCGTCCTGGCGCTGCTCTTTCTCGTCACCGAGCGCTGGTTCCGTCAACGCAGCCGCTTTTACCAAACTGCCGGTCGCTACCGGCCGCCGCAACGCGTGCGCTGCTCCTGGATCGGAACTGCCTCGATCACCGCGTTGATGAGCCTGATCGTGGCCATGTCATTCGGCATTCCCGCCTACTTACTGATCACGTGGAGCCTCTCGCCGGACGCGCAAGCGATCATCGACAGCCGATTCTATGGCTTCATTTGGAACAGTGCGCTGCTCGCCGCGGCCGCCGCGACGGTCGGCGTGGTGATCGGCCTGCCATTGGCCTATCTCGCGAGCCGTCGCCCGACCGCCCTCAACATCGGCTGCCTCCAGGCCGCCTATGCAGGCTATGTCCTCCCCGGACCGGTCGCGGCGTTAGCGGTGCTCGTGCTCTGCCTCAAGATCGCCCCCGTCATGTATGGGACGGTGTTGTTGCTGGTGATTGCCTATGTGATCCACTTCCTGCCGGCCGGACTCCAATCGTTGGAACCGGCGCTGCAGCAGATCACGCCGAATCTTGAAGAGGTCGCCCGCACGTTGGGGTTGGGCGTCCGCGAAACCTGGCGCCGCGTGACGCTGCCGCTGGTGCGCAACGGCTTCGTCGTCGCCTGGGTGCTCATGTTTCTTCAGACCATGAAGGAACTGCCCGCCACATTGCTCTTGCGCCCGGTCGGGTTCGATACATTGGCCATTCGCGTCTGGCTGGAAGCGAGCGAGGAGTATTTTCAATTGGCGGCTCCTGCGGCGCTGCTCATCGTATTATTGAGCCTGCCGGCCTTGTTCCTCTTGGTCTCAAAAGACTGGAGGGCCGCGTAAGAGGCCGCGCCTCGACACCAACGGTGGGGATCCCATGCACACTGAAACACATCACGCCTTGAACCAACCCGACCTCTACCAACCGGCCTCCAATGTGTTGGAACTGCGTTCGGTCGCCTGCGCCTATGGAACCGGACACCCGGCGATCCGCGATATCTCGTTTGCCGCGCGCGAGGGTGAAATCCTCTGCCTCCTGGGTCCATCCGGATGCGGGAAAACCACGATCCTCCGGGCGATTGCGGGCTTCGAACCGGTCCGGTCCGGTGAGCTGTTTCTCTCCGGTCGCCTGGTCTCCACTGCGAATCTCACCGTCCCGACCGAAGAGCGGCGCGTCGGCATGGTGTTTCAGGAATATGCGCTGTTTCCCCATCTGCGGGTGGCGGACAACATTGCCTTCGGACTCCGCCATCTGTCGAGGAGTGAGCGGAAGTGCTGCGTCCAAGAAATGCTCCAACTGACCGGGTTGGAAGGGTTTGACCGGCGCTACCCGCATGAACTCTCCGGCGGCCAGCAGCAACGCGTCGCCCTCGCCCGCGCGCTGGTCCAGAACCCGGTCGTGTTGCTGCTCGACGAGCCCTTCAGCAATCTCGATCCCGATATGGCGAGCCGGATGCGCCAGGAACTGCATGCGCTGTTGCGGCGCACCAAAACGACGACCATCCTCGTCACGCATGACCATGATGAAGCCTTTGCCATGGCCGATCGGATCGCCGTGCTCAACCATGGGCGCCTCGAACAGATGAACACGCCGGAATTGATCTACCATATGCCCGCCAGTCCCTTTGTCGCGGATTTCGTCGGGCAGGCGGATTTCATCCAAGGCGAGATTCGGCAGGGCATGGTGCATACCGAACTGGGCGAGTTTCCGAACACGCTCGCCGGCACAGACGGAACTCCCGTCGTCGTCATGATCCGCCCGGACGACATTCACCTGGACCTCGCCAAGGGAGCGGGTGCGCACATCGTTGCCCGGCAGTTTCGGGGCTCTGAAAATCTGTATACCGTCCAGCTTCCCTCCGGCCAGATCGTGCACAGCAGCGCCGGCTCCACCAGCGTGTATCACGAAGGCGCGGCGGTCGAGGTGCGGGTGCTGGCCACCCACACCGTTCTGTTCCCGGCCCCTGCCCCATCGGTGGACAGGCCCCCCCGAACCGGTTGACAGGCCTTTTCACCATCTGGCATTGATGACGGACGATCCGGCCTCTTCCCCAGCCGGTCCTGACTCAGAACCAGTACTACCGAAGGAGTACGTGCATGGACTCACTGAAACATGTCGTGGACTATGGCATCATCGGACTGCTGCTCGGCCTGAGCCTGTGGTCGGTCGCCGTCGCCGTTGAGCGCTGGCTCTTCTACCGCAACATCAACGCTGCTCGCTACCCCAACGCCCAAGTCTTTGAAATCGCCCTGACGAAGCGATTGGTGATCATCGGGACGGTCGCGGCCAACGCCCCCTATATCGGCTTGCTGGGCACCGTCCTGGGAATCATGCTGACATTCCACACGATGGGCACGTCCGGCACCATGGCGGTGAATACCATCATGATCGGATTGAGCCTCGCCTTGAAAGCCACTGCCGTGGGATTGCTCGTCGCGATTCCCTGTGTGGTCATGAATAACATTCTCCGACGCCGGGTCGCCGAACTGCTGACCCAGTACAAGGTGGATCATGGATCGTCAGCAAGTTGATCAGATCAATGTTATCCCGCTGGTGGATGTCATGCTCGTACTGCTGGTCATCGTCTTGACCACCGCCACCTTCATCAGCACCGGCCAAATCCCCGTGAATCTAGCCAAAGCCAAGTCGGTCAGCGACCGCAAGGATGTGCCCCTCGTCATCACGCTTACATCAGAAGGTCATCTATTTCTGAACGACAAGCCCGTACCGGATGGCGGCCTGTCCTCTGCACTCGGCGGAGAGTCGCGTGACGCTGCCGTCGTCGTTCGGGCGGACAAAGTGACGGTGCTCGAACGGTTTGTGGCCCTCGTCGATGAGGTCCGCGGGTTGGGTTTTCAGCAGGTCAGTCTTGAGGTCATCCGGTTGTGACGCACGTCGAGAAGCATGATCGACTGAGTGCGGGCGGAGCCCACAAAGCCGGGTGGCTGGTGTCGGTCGGCCTCCATGGCAGCCTCGTGCTCGGAGCACTGCTGCTCCTTCAACAAATGCGCCTGGCGCTGCAGCCTGAACCATTCGAATGGGATGTCGCGATGGTTCAGCCGGTAGGTTCTCCTTCGCCTGCGACTGTCGCCAACGAATCTCCACCCAGTCCACCGACTCCGGCACAACCCTCGCTACCTGCGCAGAGACATCCGACAGCCGCACCGGCTCAGCCCTTGCCGGCTCCTGTCGTTCCCATCCAAACTCCGCCGGCTCTGACACAAGACACGCTGCCTCGCTCTGAACCGATTCCGCCTCCCCCAAAACAAGCCGCCGCGCCCTCGAAACCAGAACCCACGCCTGAACCGGTCCGTGAAGAGCCACGCCCTCACCCGCCGGCTGCCGTAAAATCAAATGAGGCGCCACCCACAACAGCCCCGGCCGACATACCAGCGCCCGCACATGCAGTGGCGCCCTCCGAGCCGCTATCAGCCTCCACGCCGGCCAGCACAGCGACCAGTGCTCCGGAACCAGTACCCGTCCCGCCTGAGCCTGCTCGCACACAGGTAGACATCCCACAACAACCAATGCCTACACCCGGCAAGACCGCCGACACGGTTACCGCAATCAATCCGCCTGCGACGCCGACCATCACCGAAGTCGCCGCCCTCGCTCCGCCGGGTCAGCCCAGCACCGCAAAGCCCGATGATGGCTGGCTCTCAACGCTGATGGGAAAATGGATTGCCGATCTGGAAAAACACTATCCGGCAACATTACGAATGGAAGGCGTACAGGGGAAGGTCGTGCTTATGGCGATGCTGCACGAGAACGGCACGCTGACCGATGTAAAAGTCGCGAAAAGCTCAGGAAATGCGCTGCTCGATCAGGCGGCCATTACCGACGTCGAACAGGGCCCGCCCATTACGCTCTCACGCCCGCTCGGGCGCCCGCAACGCCCCATCAAGTTTTCGATCAGTTACGATCTGAAAACGGCTCGGTGATCTTGGCCGGCTTCGTCGCGCAATCCTGGTCCCGCCAGTCCCGCAACATCCCCTGCTCATCGAACGTGAGCAGATAGGCCCGGCAATACTCCGCTCTGGCATACCCGCTATAGCCGCTGGTCCCGCTTCCACGCACATAATAGGTCCAGAGAGAACGTCCGTCCGGCTGCTTCTCCTGCTTATGCGGCATTCCGTACCGCTTGGCTACCTCATCCTGCGTGACCTGATTCACCTTCGTCTGAAAGTAGCCTGTTTCAAACTCTCCACAGGCGCCGCAGAAGACCAGCGCGAGAACCAGACCGGATCGAATCCAGCGCTCCACGAATCCAGACCGTCTCTGAGCCATCATAACCCTCACTCGAAGAAATCCTCTGTCATGGATACCGGAGTCGTGATCGAAGGCCCGAGGATACCGTCATTCTTCCTTGCTCATCAATGATGACGGCTTCGACATCCGGTAATCGTTCGACCAACGCCATCCCTTTCTCGGGACCCAGCACAAAGATTCCGGTATCAAGGCCGTCTGCCACCGTTCCCTCGGCAGCAATCACGGTGACGCTCTGGCATTTCCGCGCCGGCTCAAGCGACTGCGGATCGAGGATGTGATGGTATCGAATTCCATCCTGCTCAAAATACCGCTCGTAGTCCCCGGCCGTCGAGATGGCCTCGTTCTTGAGATCGATCGTCGCGATGAGCGCTCCATCCTGCCGTGGATGACGAATCCCCACGGGAAATCCCTTCATGCCTGGCAGATCACCAAATGTTTTGATGTCACCTGAAAGCGCCACCACACCGCCCTGCGCCCCCGCCTGCTTCATCGCCTCAACGGCTCGATCCCCCGCATACCCTTTGCCGATTCCACCGACGTCAATCCGCATGCCGGGCTGAGGGAGAAAAATCGTGCTCGCGGTCCGACTAAGCTGAATCGCAGACCAATCGACAAGAGGGCGTAACCGATCACGCTCTGCTGAGCCTGGTATCCGCTGCCGCTCCGTGACGCTCCAGGCCTCAACGGCGGGACCGACGGCAATATTGAACCCGCCATCCGTCAGTCGCGCCATCTCGAGCGACCGGCCGACCAGGTCGAGCGTTTCCCGGCTCACCACGACCGGGCGTTGCCCCGCCGCAGCATTCACCTGAGACAACTCACTCGTGGAAATCCAGGTGCTCAGCAACTGCTCGAGTCGTTTAATCTCGTGAAATCCGGCCTCGATACTGACTTGCGCCGCTTCCCTTGTTGGCGCCACCGTCGTGATAGCCACCAGCGTGCCCATATGCATCTGGGTCCGTTTCACGACGACCAACGGTTCAGCCGAGCGGATCGATCCGCACCCTGTCAGCGATGCCAACACGCACAGACCCGCCACGTATGCACCCCACGTTTGACTCATTCCACCATTCCTTCCGCCCAAGAACCGGCTCCCCCCCAGGCAAGTATGAATCGATTGCGCGACTTCACTATGCGATAAGCACGACCCTCTTGACAACGGTCCCTTCATCGAGATACTAATAATCGTTCTCAATTTCATTTACTGGGACTACACGGCACCATGGTGACCACAAGAAAGTCAGAACCGGACACCGGTCACGGCAATGAAACCCGCTGCGAGTGCGGGCAATTGATTGCCAAGGTGCGCGGAAAAGGGATTGAGCTGAAATGCAAGCGATGCAAACGCATCGTCGTCATCCCCTTCTCCTCCATCGAAGGATGGAGCACTGTCACATCATGAGTCAATTCATGAAAGGAGGCTTTCGTAAGACTACACCAGTATTCGTTCGAGGTACGAACTTTTCCGCAACCACCAGACCAGAGACCACCGAGTCCCGAGTCAGACCACAACCTTACTCACCGTGGAGGATACCGATGAAGATGCGGTCGATCCTCGGGGCTCTCGTCATCGCCAGTTTGTCGGCCATGCCGGCCTTGGCAGTCGATATGACCCCGGAGGACATCAAGAAGTTAGTCGAGGATGCCGTGAACAAGAAAATGCAAGAGCACGAACGGCGCGAAGGCCAAGCCGAACGGGCCATGGAAAAGAAAGAGGGCCAGCCCGGCGCCGTGCAATATCCAGTCGCTACCGGCCCAATAACCGACATTCGAGTCGGACGCAAGGGCGAAGAAAATGTTCCCCTCGGGTTCGGATCGACCGGGTCAGGAAAACTGATCTATGCCAAGCCGTTCTTGAGCGCACCGAAAGCCACGGTCGGCGGCTACGTGGATGTGATGTACAACAACCTGTCGCGTCAGAACCTGGACAATCCCAGCCGCAACAGTTTCGGCCAGCAGCGGCTAGTGCCGTTTATTTATGCGGACATTACCGACCACATCAAGTTCGCCACGGAAATCGAGATCGAGCGCGGGGGCGTCAATGCCCCGCAGGGCACAGACGGTTCCATGCAGATCGAATTCGCCCAACTCGACTATCTGATTCATGAGGCAGTCAATCTACGTGCCGGTATCTTGCTGATGCCGGTCGGCAAGTTCAACTTGCTGCATGACTCACCATTGAACGATCTCGTTGACCGTCCGATGGTCTCCCGCATTATCATTCCCAGCACCTGGTTTGAGGCGGGCGCCGGTATTTACGGAACCCTCTATCCGACCTCCTTGTCGAAAATCGACTACGAACTCTACGCGGTCAACGGCATGAGCCAGACTGCCGGCGGGATCACCGACCTCGGCGTACGAAGCGCCAAAGGTAGCGTCTCCCGGGATCGGGATGACAACAAGGCCATCGTCGGCCGTCTTGCCTTCAGCCCCATGCTGGGCATCGAAGTCGCGGGATCCGGATACCATGGCTCATACAAGCCGTCAGCCGGAACGGTCGACTCGGGTACGATCGATATTGTTGCCTTGGACTGGACCCTGCAACGCGGCCCGTTCGAGGTCATTGGAGAATCGGCCTGGACGAGAATCAGCAACAATAATGCGACTGGGGTAGCCAGCAGAGGCATCGGACCGGCCGGCATGCAAGGCTACTACATTCAAGGCAACTATCACTTCATGCCGGACTTCCTGAAGACCTGGGCGCCAAGCCACTTCACGGATGCGTCGACATTTACCGCCGTCGTCCGGTGGGAACATGTCAATACCGACACGGACGGCCGCACCAAGCAGAATGCACTGGGAGGCCAGCGGGAGCTAGAGCGATTGACCCTCGGCCTCAACTTCCGGCCGATCGAAGACACCGTCATCAAGTTCGACTGGCAATTCAATACCCAGAAAGATGCGAAGGGCCTCGTCCCTGCGGGCGATCTAGGGACATCGGGCAGTCCAATGAACGGCAACGGCTTCCTGATCCAGGCAGCCACTTATTTCTAAGAGGACCACGAGGGGTCGCCCCGGCAAGGGGCGGCTCCTCAGCGAGAAACACAACTGCGTATGATGATGCAACGACTCCTTGCACTTCTTCTGGCACCGATGTTATTGACCGCTTGCGCCTCCATGAGCGGCATGCAACAACAGTTTGCCGTCTGCAGCTACGACCACGCCTGGGAAGCCGCGCTTGAAGCAGTGAAGGATCGTGCGATCGTCACGAACGATAAAGACGGCGGCACGATCGTCACCGGCTGGCTGGAAGTCCCCATGCCGGGACGGACCTTTGGTGCCCTCCAACGAGAGTTGCAGGACAGCAAAGATCGGTCCCGTATCACCCTCATCGTCAAGCGTCTCGACGATGTCACGAAGATCAGCTTTGCCGAAGAACGGCAGCGATGGGCCTTCCGCGGCGGCTCACGCCTCTTCGGCTGGGCCTCCACCGATCCCTCGGCGGAGGTCATGACGGATGTACAACGCCGCCTGGACACGAAACTAAAGGAGCATGGATGTTCTCTCAACTGAGTGCGTTCCGCACCATCACCGTCACTATGTTGCTCGTAGCCACGGCACTTCCCGTTCTGGCCGGCGAAAAAGTCTGGGATGCAGAACTGCGCCGGTATCTGAAGGACGACGATTTCAAGTATGAAGAATTTATGACGGAAGAAGAAGCGGTAAAAACGATCCTCCCGAAGTCGCAACGCGTGCACAAGGAGCTGATCCGCCTGACGCCGGAAAAGAAAGATCTCATCGAGCAACGGATCGGCTGGAAATTTCCGGAAGAGTCGTTTGAGTTGTACATCGGTGAAACCGAGGACAAGATCGACGGCTATGCCATGATTCACAACACCATCGGCAAATATAAACACATGACCTATATGGTCGGGGTCAATCCCAAGGGCACCTGCACCGACGTGGAGTTGCTCGTGTTTCGCGACGCCAAAGGAAGCGAGGTCGGGAAGAAGCGCTTCAACTCGCAATACGACGGAAGAACCGTATCCGACCCGATCCGGATCAATAAGGACATCATCAACATCAGCGGCGCCACCATGTCCGTCCGTTCAATGAGCGCCGGGGTCAAACGCGTGCTCGTCCTCGTGGACGAGTTTTATTTGAAGCCGGCAGGGTTGGGAAGCGATACCGTCGCGTCCCGCAAATCTGAAAAGGGCATTTTTACATCCATTTTCGGCAACTAAACGAAGCGGACCGAGCGTCCCCCTATGAAAAATTTTAATCAACGATTCAAACTCCGTGATTCCGATCGCCATATCAGACTGCTGTACACACAGTTTTTGCTGTTGATGCTGATCGGATTTCTCTTTTCGTTCTTTTGGGCTCACAGCATGACCAGCTTGTCGCCACAAGGCATTGCGGAGCACTATCGGGGGTCGGATGCCACATTCGGCGAACCGATGTCGTTCCGTGAACTGGCGGAGGTCACGCACTTTCACCTCTTCACCATGCCGGTGGTCTTCATGATTCTGGTTCATGTGCTGTATCTGACGAGTGCCGGCCAGGCCATGAAGATTTGGATGACGTGGCTCTCGTTTGCCGGTGTCGGCCTGGATTTGCTGTCGCCCTGGCTGATCAGCTACGTGTCGCCCGTCTTCGTCCTGACGATGCTGACCGGCGATACGCTGATGATGGTGACATTCCTGATCATGATGTGGATTCCCCTGCATGAGATGTGGATTCTGAAGCAGCCCCTCATGGGCGGAAAGCGGCCCGAGCAAACGTAACGGCACACGCAGTGGAGCAGACAATCTAGTTCGGCCAGAGGTTGTTCACCCAGAGCCCAAGATCACGGAAGTGGTCTTGGGCTCTGTATTTTTTTGAGAAAGGACAAGCTATGCGCGTCGAGAGTCTCAATCGGATTCACCCCGGCGTCCTCGCCATTCAACGGGAACTGGACAAAATCGACCGCCTCCGCCTGCCCATCGCATCATGCCGGGATGTCGAACGCATCCTGGTGCGCCAGGTGACGAAGGAGCTTGATCGCGCACTCCCCTGGCAGGCGGGTCACGGACGACGCACCGCGACGATCGCCCTGGCAGTCGGACGAGAGATCGGCCTGTCCTCTGACGACCTGCATCACCTCACCCTTGCGGCCTATCTGCATGATATCGGGCTCCTGATGCTGCCGCCCGGCCTGATGGACAGCACGGCATTCCTCGAACCGGACACCTACGTGGCCGTCCAAAATCACTGTCGGATCGGCGCGGCGCTCTTAGAACCCTATGCTTTCTTGCAGGAGGCGGCAATTCTCGTCGCGTATCATCATGAACGCTGGGACGGCACCGGCTATCCCTACGGCATCAGAGGGCCCTTTATCCCTCTTGGCGCAAGAATTCTCTCGGTCGCCGACGCGTACGACGCCATCCAAGTCCCCGAGGCCACCGACAGCACCCTGCGCGACCTCATCGCTACGCGCATTCTGCGCGTAGCCGCCGGCACCCAATTCGATCCGGCCATCGTAGCGGCGTTGACGAGTTGTCTCGACCATCGGAATACCGCCGATGACCGCAGCGGAGTGTGATTAACGACCAGCCGGCGCTCTCCACGCGCCGGCAGCCAAGTCATCGTAAACGGAGGCCGGTTTGGTTCTCGCAAGACATTGTCCGCCTGTACCACCAAGGAGATTTGCCATGATGTTCTCGGATCGCCGAACTCACCGCAGGACCCTCTTCGTTGCGGTTACATTCAGCTTATTCATGGGGATAGGGGCGACAAGCCCTGTTGTTCAGGCCCAGGAGGCCGCCGCAGATCCACCGGAAATCACGATCGGCGAGCGACTCTTTCTTGAAACGCGCTTCGCGCAGTTCTTTCAGCAGTTCCTCGCGAGCGGCGCAGGGGTAAATGATCCGTTGCAGGCTGGCGATCCGGTCATGGACAAGACGGTCACCATCGGCGAGCCGCTGCCCGGTCCGTTCGCAGGACTGTCCATGAATTGCCGGGCCTGTCATTTGGTCGATGAGCACGTCGAGACGGCAGGCGGCATGATGCAGACCTATGCTGATTTTGCCCGCCGCAGTCCGGTGCCGGCCCGCACAGACGGAGCGATCACGGCGCCACGCAATTCGCCGGCGCTGGTGAATGCGACACTCCCGCGCAGCGGCGGGCTCCTGCTGCATTTCGATGCCGAGTTCGCGACAACGGCGGGATTGGTCCAAGCCACCTTCACCGGACGCAATTTCGGCTGGCTGCCCGGCGAACAGGCACAGGCCATCGCCCATCTCGCGCGTGTGGTCCGAGGAGACGACGGCACAGGAGCGCTGGCCCAAAATTTCGGCGGGTTACCGTACGCGGTCATTCTGAAAGGAACCGACCCATCGATTCCCGAAGAGTTTCGCCTTCCTGAAGCCTTCCGTCTGAACGTGGCAACCGCGTCGGACACGGATATCTTCCACGCCGTGGCGAACCTGGTTAGTGCCTATACCGAAGGCCTGATCTTTTCACAAGACGAGGGCGGCGCCTTTAATCTCTCTCCTTACGACGTATTCCTGGAGAGGAACGGCCTGCCCCGGAAGCCGGCGCCTCAGGAGAGCCCCTTGGAGTACAGCCGGCGGCTGCTCGCATCGATCGAACGGTTGGAACATGGCGACCGTCTGTCTTGGGTCTCCCACAATCCGCACAAGAAACATCGGCGACACCACCGACACCTGAAATTCGTGAAACGGAACCCCGCCACCGAAGATGGCACATTTCAATTCCACGACCAACCTTTCAGATTTGGGAGGGAAGAACTCCAGGGGTTGAAGGTCTTTTTCGCTGAGCCTGCTCGAGCTCCGTTCGCTTCTGAGAGTCTCAGACGTGGCAAAACCGGAAACTGCGTCGCCTGCCATCAAGCGCCGACCTTTACGGATTTTCGGTTACACAATACCGGCACCACTCAAGCTGAATATGACCGGATTCACGGGACAGGATCGTTCACGCAACTCCGGATCCCGGACCTTCGCGAACGTAACGCCGCCCATAACCAGTATCTGCCAGCCACCGAGCAACATCCCCATGCCCTAGGCCCTTTCCGAAATATCCCATCGGCCGGCCAGCCCGGCCTAACCGACCTCGGCGTCTGGAACGTCTTTGCAAATCCGGATTTCCCGGACTCTCAGCGGCGCATCAGGCGCATTCTGTGCGCGGAAAACCTCCGCAATGGTCTGCCGGGACACAGCCTCCTCCCGGGCCAGACAGAGGACTCCTTCGATCGCATCATCGACAGCGCGCCGTTCGCCGGACGATGCAGCGCACAGGCCCTTCTGCCTGCCAGCATCGCCGTCTTCAAAACGCCCGGCCTTCGAGACCTGGGACATTCCGCGCCCTACATGCATAACGGGCAATTCGATACGCTCGAGCAGATCGTCAACTTTTATCGAGAATCGTCGAATTTTGAACGCGCTGGCCGTCTGCGGAACGGAGATCGGGAACTCGGCGGCATCCACTTGAACGACCAGGATGTGGCGCCTCTCGCGGCGTTTCTCAGAGCATTGAACGAAGACTATGAATAACCTGGAAGCATAGGAGGCGAATTAATGAACCAGCCGGCGCCCTCCACGCGCCGGCATCGGAGTGGGAACCATGACCTCCCACTTCACGGACGGGGGCCCTCAGTCCTCCTGGGGCCCCCCGCCTTCTTTTCAGACTGTGCGACAACTACGGAAACCGGAAGGCGGACCATCACGAAGATCTGCCAGGATGCCCCGCCCGGAAGGGCGGGGTTCTTGACTCCGCAAGCGAAAGGACGAGCGATGAAGGGATCTTGCCAAAAGTGCGGTGGACTGCTGGTCATTGAGCGGGTGCTGGATTACTACGGACCGCTGGCCGGGGTGAAATGTGTCAACTGCGGGTGGTTTCGACGGAAGGCGCCGTCGTCGCATAGTTCGACCTCCGGTATGGCGGCGCGGGGGGCGCACCAGTGACCCATACACAGAAAGGAGTCGCACGATGAAGCGACACGGGATGCGCGCATTGGACTTTCAGGGTCCGGCGTTGGTCGGAGGAGCCCTCACCTATCTGCATGGCACGCGCTATGTTGGCAGAGTCGTGGCGCTCTGTTTTCTACCATCTGCCGGACAGGTCCGGGCAGCGCTGATCAACCGTCACGCGGAACGATTTCACGAGGTCGATGTCGCCCTTGTAATGGTCGCGTCGGGCGCTCGCCCGTTACATCGCCTGTGGATCGGCCAGAGAGACAAGCCGCTCACGCCGGTTCTGGCGGACCCTTGCGGTCGGCTCCATTGGTCGTTCGGCGTGGCCGTCGCGGGGCCGGCCCAGCGCTGCCACACCTTCGTGATCGATCGGACAGGAATTTTGCGACTTCGCGTAAGTCATGACTTTGTCGAGCTCGACCTGGCGGTGCTGCGAGGGATCGTCGGTTCGTCACATCCTCTCGCGGCAAGCCGACTCGAACGTGACGAGGCGCCGGCGGAGACCAGGGGCGCGTGTCTTCCGATGTAAACCGGATCAGCTGTACAGACCGGATGGCACGCAAGGACAGCTACGAATGAACAAGGAGATGACCGACATGGACAAGGTGTTGCAGACCGATGGGCGGATGAAATTGGTGCTCTGTGGATGCGGACGGCTGCATGTGACGTGCGGGCCGGTTACGCTCCATTTCGACCATGAGGAATTTCTCACCTTTGCCGACTCTGTCAGCCGCCTGGCGGCGATCGTGATGCAGCATCCGGCAAGTCTGACGCCGACAGCCAAACAGGGACCCCACACGGAAGTCTGTCATTAGCATGGCGACGGGGTGGGAGCTGTACCCTCCCGTTTCACGGGCGGGTGCCCTCAGTCCTCCTGGGCCCCACCGCCTATCGGTTTTCGCCTCATGGGGCCTTCCGACTGTCGCGAATTCAGACACCGCCATGACCTGATCCAGGACAGAATTTCCCCGATTGACAATTGAGATCGGTTCTCAATATCATATTATTGGGCTTTTCTGATTAATCCGGTCTTCGGCCCCAATGGCACGAAATCTGCTGTTGCCAAGGGATCACGACACGCCTCCAGGGAAATGTGCGAATGAAGATGATGCCCGATACAATCTCAGCGCCTCCTGACACTCCGCCCGCCGCGGCCGGCGAGGCCGGGCCCGAACGCTCGCATCACCTCTCTGATGCCCTTGTCGGGAGCCCCCCCAACATAGCTGCTCCCGGACGCTCGCTGAAACGGCGCATTCAGGCGCTGGGAATATTGGTGGCGCTGACGTTAGTCTTAGCCTCGCTGTTAGGGTTTCAGATTTTCACCCTGACGGAGTCGGCGCGCCTGAAGGACGCGGCCACGCAGCTGACCGTCGCCCTCGATCGCATGACCCGCCAATACGAGGCGGGCGGACAATGGGCATCCTCCGACGAGACCGGCCCGGCTGTGCTGATGGGGAGCCCTCGGGGCCTGCGCACGATCACGCAAGAAAGCCTCGCCGATCTTCCTGGTCTGGAGGGGGGCTTTTACGACTCCATGAACGACCGGCTCCTCGGCTACGCCTATCCGACCTATCTAGGCTCCGGTCCGAAAACCGACATCCCGGAGGCCGAACGCCCAACGATCACTCGAATAGCCGGCCAGGCGATCGCGGCGAACACAACGGTCCAAGAGCAGGTCGAGCGTGGGTTCGATGTCATCTTGTTCGGAGCTGCTCCGCTGCTTCACGACGGCCAAGCCGTCGGGGCGGTCTGGGTGATGCACCGCCTTCCAGGGATCCGCAATCCCCAATGGCGCTACTACAGCTTCAGCCTGATCGCGATGCTGGCCATGGCCGGCCTGGTGGCGGGAAGCGCATGGTGGATCGCTCGCCGGCTGGACAAGGCGATCGCCCACGTTGTGAACGGAATTCATACGCTCCACGGGAACACCATTTTGCCGATCTCTGCAACTCGGTACATGGAGATCAACCGGATCATCGAGGCGATCAATCACCTGGTCAAAACGGTCCATGCGCAGCAGGCTGCCCGTGAACAACTCGAACGTCAGCTCCATCAGGCCGACCGCCTCGCCATTCTCGGTCGGCTGGTGGCGGGAGTCGCCCACGAGGTCCGCAACCCGCTGTCCTCGATTCGATTAAAGCTTCAACTCGCCAGACGGGGATCGCTTGAGCCGGGCAAGCTCTTCGCCGCCTTCGATGTCGTCGAAAAAGAAGTGACCCGTCTCGACCGGCTGGTGGCGCGCCTCCTGTCGGTGGCGAAGCCTCCGACGACGAGCAATGCCCCGACGGACATCAATGAATTCGTGATCGCCCGCCTCCGGCACTGGAACCTCCGAGCTTCGGAATTCAACATTCTCCTGAACTACACCGGGACAGAGGATGGACGCCTCTTCGGATTGGTCGACCGGGATCGGCTCAGCCAGATTTTCGACAATTTGATCGCCAATGCCTTCGACGCGTTGACCGGCACCGGAGGACGGATCCATGTCGTTTTAACCGGACTCAGTATCGACCGACTCTGTCTGGTCGTACACGATTCCGGCCCAGGGCTTTCGCCGGAGGCCAGGCCCCATCTCTTTGAGCCGTTCTTTACCACCAAGCCGCAAGGCACGGGCCTGGGATTGTTTCTGTCCGCTGAATTGGCGCGAGCCTCAGGGGGCACACTCGACTATATCGATACGCCAGAAGATGGCGCCTGCTTCGAGCTACGCTTCCCCTATCGATCCGACAGATGCGATGCCGATGCCCCCCATGAACCTGCCACTCTGGAAGAGGAGAACGTATGCAAGCGATAATCAATCCTTTCACCTCGCCTCTGCTGACTTGTTGCGTACTCATGATCGGGACCGGATGTGTCGCGATCGATGCCGGGCATGAAGGGGTATTGGTCGAACAGCCGTTCTTCTTCGGCCACGGCGGCGTCGATCCGGTCCCTACGAAGACGGGCCGTGTCGTGGTTGCGCCGACGACGAAAATCGTGGATGTGGATATCCGTCCGATTCAGTATTCGGAACATTTCGACATTATCTCCGCCGAAAATGCGCCCGTCTCGTTCGACGCCTTTTTGATCGCGAACGTCATTGAGGGACGCTCGCCGGAATTGGTGAGCAAATATGGTCCGAACTGGTACGCCAACAACGCGAAAGAAGCGTTTCGCACCTTCGTACGCGAAGAAGTGCAGAAGTATCCCCTCTTTCAGTTGACCACCGACCCGACCACCAGGCAAAAGCTGCAAGATGCCATTGCCAAAGAAGTGCAGACTAAATTGATTGAGAAGCAGGGCATTCCGGTCCGGCTGAATCGCGTGGTCGTCGGCAGTATCCTCCCTCCCAAGGGCGTCGTCGAGCAGACGACACAAACCATCATCCAGGAGCAACGCAAGATCACGATGGTGGAGTTTCAGAAAGCGGAAGAGTCCCGCGAGAAAGCCGAGCGGCAGCGGGGCATCGCGGACCGGGCCTATCGCGAATCGCTCGGTCTGACCGCCCCAGAGTTTGTGGATCTGCGCCGCATCGAAGTCCAGAAGGAAATCGTACAGCACTCGCCGTCCGCCTTGACCGTCATCATGGGCCTCGAACGTGTCGGGATCAACATGCCGCCGCTGGCAGGGGACAAATGACACCCGGACATTGTCATCAGCCTCCATGGACGCGCGCGGCTGAAACTTGGCCTGTCCCGGCAGCGACCGATGTAAGAGAGGGGACACCGTGCTGAACCCGCAACCGACCGTCATGGTCGTCGATGATGAACAGCATCTCCGGGAAAGCCTCGTCGAACTGTTTACCACCGGAGGTTATCGCGTACTCGAAGCGCGCGACGGCCTGGAGGCCTTAGACCGCCTTCAGACGGACGACCTTTGCCCCGATGCGATCCTGATGGATTTGAAGATGCCGCGCTCCAGTGGAATGGAGACACTGCAGGCTCTGGCAATGCGCGAGAGCACCAAAGAGATCCCGGTCGTCATTATCACGGCCTTCGGCGGAAGCGAGCAGACCATTCAGGCCATGAAAGCCGGAGCCTTCGATTACATTACCAAACCCTTCGATGCGGACGAATTGCTGAAAATGGTCCACCGCGCGGTCGAAATGCGCCGGCTCAGCGCCGGAGTCGATGCGCCGTCGTTCAAGCCGCCCCCGCAGGAATATCGATCCGGAGATTTTATCGGCCACCACCCCAGAATGCGCGAGCTGTTTAAGCTCATCGGCAAAGTCTCGCCCTCCGATGCCACCGTGCTGCTGACCGGAGAATCCGGCACCGGCAAGGAATTGGTCGCTCAAGCTATTCACCGGCATAGCCTGCGAGCCGCCGGCCCCTTGGTCTCGGTGAACTGTGCGGCGATTCCCGAAGGATTACTTGAAAGCGAACTGTTCGGCCATGAGCGAGGCTCCTTTACCGGAGCGGTGACCCCGAAGCCTGGCCGGTTTGAACTCGCGGAAGGGGGAACTCTGTTTCTCGACGAAGTCGGGGAACTCCCGCCGAGCCTGCAAGGCAAGCTGCTCCGGGTGCTACAGGATAAGACCTTCGACCGGCTCGGCGGTCAGGCTCCCCGGCGCGTCGACTTTCGCCTGGTCGCAGCAACGAATCGGAACCTCCGCCAGCTGGTCACCGAGGGACGCTTTCGGGAAGATCTCTACTATCGTCTGCACGTCGTGGCCATCGAGGTGCCTCCCCTCCGCGCCCGCCGCAGCGATATTCCCATTCTGGCCGAATGCTTTCTCGAACGTTATCGCCCGGCATTGTCCGGGAAACCGGTGGGATTCAGCAAAGAAGCCCTGCATGCCTTGTTGCTGCACGACTATCCGGGCAACGTTCGGGAGCTCGAACATTTGATCCAGCGGGCGGTCGTGGTCGCACAAGGCCCGCTGATCACGCTCGAAGACCTCCCAGGGCTCACTCCTGGAAGCGGAAAAGCAGGAGACGCCCCCCGCCTTCGGGAGTTATTGGAACTGCCGTTGGAAGAGGCCACCCGGGCGCTTGAGCGCATGTTGATTACGCGGGCCTTGACTCAGAGCCACGGGAACAAGGCGGAGGCCGCGCGGCTGCTCGGCATACACCGCACGGCGCTCTACACCAAGCTGAAACAGCTTGGCCTCGAAGAGGTCGCCATGCCATAGCCAAACCGGACAGCCTGCGCTCGAATAGATTCGGCCAGAGGGTCATGAACCCGGAGCCTAAGACACATCACCATCACGTCTTGGGCTTTTTTTATTGTGTTTCAGGAGAATCGACATGACGACGGAACAGATATCGGCAAAGCGAGAGCGAGTTTCAAGGCAGTCAGATACGGAGCTTCGCTGCCACTGCGGGAACATGATGGGCCGGACGACTTCCCGGGGAATCGAAGTGAAGTGCCGCCGGTGCAAACGGATTCATGTCATTCCCCTGTCCGTTCTCGACCAGTTTCATCACCCCTTGCAAGCAGGAACCCGATGAACCCTGAGCGGCCGCACAAATACATTCCCAACGTCCCGGTCTCAGCTGCCGGTTGTGCCGTCATCGCTGTCGCCATGGGGCTCTCTCTTTCCGCGCCGCACGCGATCCTGGCCGGCGAGCCAGTCCAGCTCTCGATGGCGACAACGAAGCCGGTGTGCCGCCACGAGCAGCCGCCGAGTCCGCAAGAGGGAGCAGGCGAAGAAGCACCAGCGGTGCCGGGTTCCTGCCCCTCGGCCGACAGCTCCATGCCAGTCGTCCGCACCCCTCCTGTGCTGGTGGCGCCCAACCTCGAGCCCATCACGCAGACGCGCCAAGTGATGAAGAAAGGCGTTGCGCCAGAAGTGCTCGACTTTCTTCGCCGCATGCACATGAGGATCGTCGAAAGCCGGGAATATCCGCTCAACGCCGTCAAATTAGGGCTGCAGGGCACCACCACAGTCAAGATCAACCTCCTCCCGGACGGGCAGGCGGAGTCGGTGCGCGTCAGGAAAAGCTCCGGCCATCATCTGCTGGACGACGCCGCCCTGGAAGCGGTGCACAAGATACTGCCGCTGCCTCCGCCGCCCGAAGCGGGGAATCAGATGCTCGAGGTGAGTATCCCGATCAGCTTCTTGCTGCGATGAGGGCGGCCGCCACCCATGCAGAATTCACGCGATGCAAACCAAGGCCAGCGGCTTCAGCGCCCCGAGCCCAATCCAGCTGGAAGGGGGTGCGCAATGGGAGAAAAGACAGACACGATCCGTCGGATTACATCGGCCTTGGCCGGAACGGCGCTGTGCCTGGCCGCCTTCGGGTGCGTCCGATCGCCGGTCCCGCTCATGTCTTCGGAAGGAGACGGGACGCCATCATTCTCGGCCGAACAGGACGCCCACAGCCGGCAGCGCGAAGCCGCGCTCCTGGAACGATGGAGCAGTCCCATTGCAAAAGTGATCGTCACACGGGACGACATCGCGCAATTCCGTGACCGCCGAGCCGGCGACATCCTGAGGCGTTTGCCAGGCGTATTCATGGGATCTCCGGGCGGCGGGAAGGGCCGGTCGGCCAGGCTGAGAGGAATCGGGACCCAGTACACCCAAATCCTGGTCAATGGAGAACGCATTTCGGGGAGCGGAGAGCGGCGGCAATTCGAGCTGGACCGTATTCCGGCCGACATGATCGAGCGCATCGAAGTGATCAAGAGTCCCTCGGCGGAGTACAGCAGCGACGCGGTCGCCGGGATCGTGAACATCATCCTCCGCCAGGCTCCTGATCCCAGAGTTCAACAATTGATGGATGAGTGGCGAGGCGGACGAGAGTCCGAGCAGACACACATACCTTAAGAGAGGACACAGCATGCGGCCAGAGGCATCGGTGCCCCGAGCCTTGTTACACCACAAAAGGAAGGGGCAGTTTAGATGGAACACACACTCGTGCGGCGGCGCCTCGGCAGCGCCGTGGTCATGGTTTGGTTATTCATGGCGCTCCCGATAGGCGCTCAAGAACCGGCGTTGCCGGCGGATCTTTCTGAACCGGCCATGCCGACGGCCGATGCCCCCTCGGGATCGCCGCCTCCTGCTTCGGAACCGGCCATGCCGACAGCGGACCGACAACCCCTCGATGCGGTTGCGGGGACCGACACCGCCCCGACCCAGTTCTCACTGGAGCGAGTGGATTTCACCGAGCAGCGCCACCAGGGCTTGCAGCAACGCCACGACAGCAATATTTCCAAAGTGATCGTGACCAGGGAAGACATCGTGCAGTTTCGCGACAGACGAGCGGGTGACATCCTGAGGCGCATGCCGGGCCTGTTTATGGGAGGCCCTCCCGGTGAGAACCGGGACGTGCGCCTTCGGGGGCTCGACAAAGAATACAACCAGATTCTCATCAACGGCGAGCGCATTTCCGGAGGCGGCGAGAAACGCGAGTTCGAGCTGGATCGGATTCCCGCCGACATGATCGAACGAATCGAGATCATCAAGAACCCCTCGGCGGAATATGGCAGCGATGCGGTGGCGGGCGTGATCAATATCGTGTTGCGCGGGGCGCCCAGCAAATTTTCGTTCGACGGGTTGCTCGGCGCCGGCGGGCCGACGGACGGCAGAAAGTCCGACACATATCTGGGAGACCAGAACGCCGTCTTCAACATGGGCAATTCGTCCGGCAAGGTCGGGTGGCGCTTCGGCGGCAGCTTCTTTAGAAATCTGCGGACGTCAGAAAAAGACAAGCTGAAGGTGAATAAGGACCGAGAGCTCGACAACGAATATGTCCCGACCGAGTCACTCGACACGTTCGGCGAGATGGTCTGGACACCGACCCAGAGCGATAAGTTCCGCCTCACGCCCTTCCTCCTCTATCGCGAAGAAGACAAAGGACGGACCAAAGATACGTTCGGGGCCAATGGAGCCGTCAAGGCCGCCGAGGACGAACGTGAATTCAAAGTCCTCCGGGAACCGCGCATCACGGCGGCCTGGGACCATCGATTTGCCGACGGCGCCGTGGTGGAACTGAATAGCACGCTCAATCTTCATGAAGAAGAGAAGCTCAAAACCAAGGACACCGGGACCAAACCGGGCGGGACCTTCACCCCGACCACACGGGAAGTCGAAAAAGAAATCAAGCGCGACACCGAAACGATCATCAACCTCAACTACCGCCAGCCGTTTACCGTCTTCGACATGCGGAACTTCTTCACGACCGGCACCAAGATCCGCCTGAAAGACCGGACGAAAGACAAGTCCAAGCGGAACACGACGCTCGCCACGGGGGTAACGACCGACACCACCGGCGCCAAAGATAACTACGGAGTGGATGAACGGAACTTCGGCCTCTTTGCGTCGGATGAGATCGCGCTCACCGACAAGCTGTATCTGACGACCGGTATCCGAGCCGAACTCATCGATGGAGAACTGACCGACAAGCGGACGGCCAAAACAGACAGTACGCCATTGACCACCGATCTCACGCCCTCAGTCCATCTGGTCTTTCGCCCATTCGACCAGACCAACATTCGAGCCTCCTTTGCCCAAACAGTCAGACGGCCTCAATTCGACCAGCTGATTCCCAGCCTGGAAGAAACCGCCACGCAATTCAAGCTCGGCAATCCGGATCTCAAACCGGAACGGGCCAACAATTATGAGTTACAAGTCGAACAGTTTTGGCCGAACGGCATCCTGTCCGCCGGCACCTACTATCGCCAGCTCCGGAACAAACAGGAGGAGGTCATCATCGGCCGGTCGGGCGCCAAGGACATCGTCCAATTCACCAATGTCGGCAACGGCAGCCTCTGGGGAGCCGAGTTCGAAGCGATGCGGCAACTGGATTTCCTCCCCTACCAATGGATGCGCTACTTCCGGTTGCGGGCCAACTATACCTGGACGATCAGTTCCAAAGTGACCGACCCCAACCAGCTGGCCGTCCGCCGCTTCAAAGACACGCCGACGCATATCATCAACGTGATTCTCGAATATCTGCATCCCGACACCGGGATCGGATTCAACATCGGCATGAATCAAATCAGCGAGCGGATCGATCCGAAAACGGACGGCACAACCAAGATCGAAGATACGTTACGGACGCTGGACGTGTCCGTGACCAAGACGTTGGGAAAGAATTTCTCGCTCTTTTTCGATGCCAGGAACGTGACGTTTGCGGAAAGCAGAAAGACCGATAAGGGCGAGTTCGAGCGAACATCGATTCCCACTCGCTTTTTCTTCGGTCTGAAGTGGTTCTACTAATCAGAAGGAGGTGCCTATGCCGTCCATGGTGAGTCAGATCGGCAAGATGAAATTCATCACCCTCAACCGGGAAATTCATAAATGGGCCGGCATTGTGCTGTCCGTCGGCGTGCTGGTGATCACCGTGACCGGATTTGCTCTGCTGCACGACAAAAGCTGGAAGTGGCTGAAGCGGACCGAGGTGCCCGCTGCTCTGGTTCCAGCCTTGGCGGTCGAGGGAGAACGAGCGAAAGCCCAGGATGTGAAGGCATTGGCAACAGCCCACAGCGTGAACGCCGCCGGTCCAGTCGTGATCGGAACGAAAGCCGGTCTGTATCAAGCGAGCGGCACCGAAGTCGCGCCTATGGCGAGTCTTGCCGGGCAGCCTGAAGTCACGGCCCTCTGGCTCGGCGAGGAGCGCTGGCTGGCCGGCACCCCGCGAGGCCTGTTCTCCAGCACCGATCATGGAGAGAGCTGGGACACGGTGACAGACGGCCCCTGGGGAGACGCCAAGCGGGCAAGAGTCAATGTGCTCGCGGCAAGCCCCGTCTCTTCAGACACGATTTATGCCGGTACGAAAATGGGCGTCTACCGGTCGATCGACGGCGGCGTCCACTGGGACGATCTGAGCGCGCGGCTCGCTGACGCCGCGTCACGCGGCGGGGATGACGAGGAGATGGAAAAGAAACAGGACGTGATGACGATCGCCTTCGCACATGACCATCCGGCAACGGTGCTCTTTGGCTCCCATCGCGGCCTGTATCGCTACGAATCGGACGAGGACCGGCTCTCAATGGTCGATCTCTCGGCGACCATGGCGGCCGTCGCCGCTCCTCCGATGACCCTGGCGAAGTACCTGAACGATCTCCATACAGGAAAGCTGTTCGCGCACAAACTGTGGCTCGTCTATGACGCCATCGCGATCGGCCTGGTCCTGTTCGTTGCCACAGGGCTTTACATCTGGATCTACCCCAAGTCCGTGAAATGGAAAAAGGAGCGTGAACAGGCACAGGCGCGCGACGCACGCGTGGCCAACACGTCATCTCTGTCGGGGGAACGGCCCCTCCCGCACCAAGGGTAGTCGACGGCCGGCAATCAACTCTCTACTTATTCTCAACAGGAGGTATGCAATGAAGAGTCTCATGGTGATGGCAGTGATGGCAGTCGGAGTCGGAGCGATCCTGAGCGGACCGGCCTGGAGCGGGAAAGAACACAAAGGACCGAAAGGACCCAAGGGGGCCGAATTGGTGAACGAAGCGACCGTCACGATCGATCAGGCCATCAAAACGGCCCGAGAGAAGGTCTCGGGTCCCGTTGGCGAAGCGGAATTGAAACACAAGGAAGGGAAAACCGTGTGGGAAGTCGAGATCGCCAGCGCGGACAGCAAAGTCATGAAAGTGTTTCTCGACGCGCAGTCCGGCGCGGTCATGAGCACGGAAGAAAAGAAGCCGCGCAAAGAGCATGATGACCGCGAGAAAGACGGCCAGGGAAAGGGCACAGCCAAGTGATCGATGAAGCCGATGCCGAGCGTCAACGCCATGACTGAGACGGTAACTCGATCCGAAGACCGGGGCCAGACAGCACTGGGCTGGTCTTTCTCCTTGCTCGTTCACGGTCTGATGGTGGCAACGGCGATTGTCTTAAGCGGGAGGGGGCCCCTGCAACCTCCCGCCAACCCATTCCGTTGGAATGTGGCGCTGGTGCAACCCTCTGCGGAAGCCACACCGACCCCAGATCAGCAGCACCACAGGGCGAAGCTTGCCTCCCCGACACACGCCACACCAGCCACCCATCTCGCTACCGAGACAACTCGATCCCGACCCATGCCGATTGCGTCGACGCCCATGCGAGAGGCAACGCAGGTTGTTGCTCAGATGGTCCATCGTGTCATCCAAGAGCGTGTTCAACGACAGCCCGATGCGATGCCGGCGAGCACGCCGACTCGTCGTGACATGCCGTCCGAAAGACAGGCAACGGTCCAGAAAGACCGACGTATCGAGGCAGTCGAGCCTGTCACTGAACCGGCACAGTCTCTCGGACAGGGACCGATACCGTCTGTCGAGCGGACAGTCGTACGGACGTCTCAGGGTCAGGGCCGGGAGACAGCCGTCACGCGGGACTCAGCCCTCACTTCAAGGCTGATGGTCTCGTCCGGCACTCCAGCCTTTACCCGCCAAGTTGTGCGAACCGGCGAGGGGCCTGCGCAGAGCGAGCGTTCGATCGCTGATCGCGGGCAAGCTGTGGCGCGCGCGGTTGTGTCGCAAGCCGATGGGGTCTCCGCTCAGACTTCCGCGATCTCGACCGGACCTGACTACGGCTGGCTAGCGGACACGCTGTGGAGGCGGGTGCAGGCATTGAAGCGATATCCCATAAAGGCAGCCAGCGCTCGATTGGAAGGTCACGTGGTCCTGGTCGCGCTCGTGAAGGCGAACGGTGAAATTGCCGAGATCCAAGTTGCGGATAGTTCCGGCTCTCCCCTGTTGGATGAGGCCGCTGTGGAGGCAGTGCGAAATGCATCGCCGCTCATCCTCGCAAGGCCTCTCGCTCACGCGCAGGTTTCCGTGGAAGTGCCGATCAGCTATCACTTCGAGTAGTCCCGAATCACAAGGAGGTACGAAATGGTGTCCGCACGACGGTTGACATGGTTATTCAGTTCGTTAGTGCTGTTGGCCTTGTGGCTCCCTGGGCCGGTGCGTGGTGAGACTGCTGCAGAGAAGACCTTTTCAGCTGTGGTGACGGATAGCCAGGGCGTTGAAATGGAATTGAAGAACGTCTTGTTCTACTGGGAGGAAAAAGTCAGTGAGACGGCATTCGTGCCGCATGAGTTGAAACATATTCCGGTCAAGCGCGGGAGCGCGACCGTCAACGTGAAATTCGGCGGCATCAAGACGGTTGAGGTCAAACCAGGTGGGGACAAGAATCTTCCCGTTCTGACCATTGTCTTGGGCAATGGTAACAGCGGTGAGTTTACCCTCGCACTGCCGGGGAGCTTCAAAGGCCAGTCGGACTTCGGGGAGACGGAAATTCCGGCGGCCTCCATACGGAAACTGGTATTCAAATAGAGAAGGCACGGAGCGCGACCACCATCGAGCCACTTACCAACGAAGGGCATGCGGCCAGGCACGCTTCGCGTACCGAACGCGAACGTCCGCTTGGAGGGGAACTGGGCCCTCCCACTTCACACGCACCTGCGAGACACGAGCCTTACTTCTTGATCTGTTCGCCGAGATAGTTTTCCACGCCCACTTGTTTGATCGTCCGTAGCTGCGTCTCAAACCAGTCGACATGCTCTTCCGAATCCACCACCATCTCTTCCAACATGTGGCGAGTCGTGAAATCGCCCACCTTGGCGCAGTGCGCGATCCCTTCCCGCAACAACTTGACGTCCTCTTGCTCGAGTTTCAAATCCGCGTCGAACAGATCCTGCACCCCTTGCCCGCTGCTCACCGCGCCAAGCTTCTGCACATCCGGCTCACCTTCCAGATACAGAACATGGTCGATGACCTTGGACGCGTGCGCAAACTCCTCGGTCGTGCGCTCATGCAACTCATGCTGCAACCGCTCATAGCCCCAGTTGCCGCACATGGCCGCATGCAACAGATAGTGATGCGCCGCCGTCAGTTCCAGCGTCACCACCTTGTACAACAGATCGAGTACGCCCTCTTTCGCTTTCATGGCAGGCCTCCTTGCTTGGGAACGTGATGGTTCTGAGTCGGCGCTCGGAGGCGCTCACGTTTCCTCGGGCTTCCCTCATGCTTCCTTCTTGATCTGCTCGCTCAAGTAATTTTCCAACCCAACCTGTTCGATCAGTTCCTGCTGCGTTTCTATCCAGTCGATATGGGCATCCACGTCCTTCGCCATGTCTTCCAGCATATGGCGGGTCGTGAAATCGGTCACCTTCGTGCAATGCACGACTCCTTCGTTCAGCAACGCCAGCATTTCCTGTTCAGCCTTCAGATCCAGTTTGAACTGTTCCGGCACCGTCTCACCGACATGCACGGTATTCATGCGCTGCACGTTCGGCACACCTTCGAGATAGAGAATATGCCCGATGAGCTCGTCGGCGTCCTTCATCTCATCGTAACTGCGTTTGCAGACTTTATGATGCAATCCCTCGTACCCCCAGTTCTCGCACATCTTGGCATGCACAAAATACTGATTGATGGCCGTCAGGTCAGCCGTCAGCACTTTATTCAGAACATTGATGACGCCCTCTTTTGCTTTCATCGTTTGGTCCCCCTTTCACAATGTGAGTAGGCCCTCAGATCAGGGGCTCAGCGTTATCAGATGAAGCCACACGAACGCCTTCATTATCGTCCTCGGTCAGGCGGCCGTCAACCAAGGTGATTCCGACTGAGATGGGAAGAGAGTCGAATTCGATAAGCCTGCTTCTCAATTTCGATGAGGGAAGAGTCGGCCCACAACGCGCGCGGAGACTACCGGTCTACTGAAACCCGCTTGCGGCTATCCGGCCTCGCGATAGCCACATTCCTCATTACGGCACTGCACGCTGCGCCCGGCTTGCTTGCTGACCTTTTCGATCAGGAACGGCGCCTGACAGGTCGGGCAGGTCTTGTTGATGGGACGATCCCAGAGCGCATACTCGCATTTCGGATAGTTCCCGCAGGCAAAGAATGATCGCCCTTTCTTCGTGCGCTTCTGGACCAAATCTCCCCCACAGTCCGGCTGTGGACATTTCACGCCAAGCGCGAGCGGCTTGGTGGTTTTACATTCGGGATAGGCTGAACAAGCGATGAACTTGCCGAACCGCCCGGTCTTCACCACCATGCCACTCCCGCACTTGTCGCACTTCTGATCGGTCGTCAGTTCGATCTTCGGCACGATCTTGATCGTGCCATCTTCGAGCTTTTGAAAGTTCTGCGTATTTTTGCAGGGAGGATCAGCCTTATACGCCGGGCAAGCGAGAAACTTGCCGTTTCGACCCCACTTAATCTCCATCATCTTTCCGCATTTTTCACAGGGCACATCCGTGGGCGGCTCCACGATATCCTTCGGCCCTGGAATCGTCTTCGCCCGCTCAAGTTCTTTTGTGAATGGAGTGTAAAAATCCCGTACCGCCGTCACCCAGGGCTTCGTTCCCCCCTCCACTTCGTCGAGCTGCTCCTCAAGCTGTGAGGTGAAGTCCACATTGATCAGCTCGGGGAATCCCTTCATCAAGTAATCGTGAACGGTCTTGCCGGTTTCCGTCGGCACCAGCCGCCCTTCGATCTTTTCGACGTACTTTCTGTCTTGAATCGTCGAGATGATAGCCGCATAGGTGGAGGGGCGGCCGATTCCTTTTTCTTCCAGCTCCTTGATCAACAGGGCTTCATTGTAGCGGGGAGGCGGCTGAGTGAAGTGCTGCTTTGACGTCAGTCCGATCGCCGATTCTCCCTCCTGCTGAACCAACCGCAGTTGTTCCCCTTCAGACAGAGCCGGAAGTTGGCGATCATTGTCGTCGTCCGTTTCCTGATCGGCTTTCGGCTTCTCAGTCGGGAGCTCCTTATCGACGCCCTCCATATAGACGATCGTGTGGCCGGGAAACTTGACGACTGTTCCGGTGGAACGGAACCCATACTTCACCGGCGTCCCCACCGGGGTCGAATCGATCCGGGTCACGTCGAGAATAGCCGGCACCATTTGCGACGCGATGAAACGGTTCCAGATCAACTTGTAGAGATTGTACTGATCCTGGTCGAGATACCGGCGGATCGATTCCGGATCGCGTGCCGCCGATGTGGGTCTGACCGCTTCGTGCGCTTCCTGGGCGGCCTTCTGGGTCTTATAGATATTGGGAGTCGCCGGAAGGTATTCTAATCCGAATCTCGCCTGGATGACTTCCCGCGCTTCGGCCATCGCTTCATTGGAAATACGCGGCGAGTCGGTTCTCATATAGGTGATCAGACCGGTGGCCCCTTCCGCCCCGATCTCCATCCCTTCATACAGCTGCTGCGCCAGCGTCATGGTTTTCTTCGGTGAAAAATGCAGCTTCCTCGACGCCTCTTGCTGAAGACGGCTGGTGATGAACGGCGCCACCGGATTCCGCTTCTTTTCCCGGCGCTCGATGGATTCAACGACGAAGGTCTTCCCTTGAATGTGCTCGACAATGCGGGCGGCCTGCTCGCCGTTCTCGATCGACGCGGCTTCACCATTGACGCCATGGAGCTTGGCTTCGAATGACGGCGGAGTGGCGCCGGACAATAACGCGCTGATCGACCAGTACTCTTCGGTCCTAAAGGCCTCCCGCTCCGCTTCGCGTTCGCAAATCAAACGCATGGCGACCGACTGCACACGCCCCATGCTGAGCCCGCGCCGGACTTTGTTCCATAGCAATTGACTGCCTTGATACCCGACGATGCGATCCAGGATGCGGCGGGCCTGCTGCGCGTTGACCAGATTCATGTCGATCTCACCGGGCGACTCGAGCGCCCGCTTGACCGCCGTCTTGGTGATCTCATTGAACAAGACCCGAAATATCTTTCCGCCTTTTTTCTTTTTGGACTTGCCGAGCAACTCCTGCTCCAGATGCCAGGCGATCGCTTCCCCTTCACGATCAGGGTCCGGCGCCAGGAAAACCTTGTCGGCTTCTTCGGCTTTCTTCTTGATATCGGCAAGAACTTTTGCCTTGCCCTTGATGGTCACGTACTGCGGCTCAAAATCGCGCTCAAGATCGACGCCCAACTTGCTCGTCGGGAGATCTTTGATATGGCCGACCGAGGCCATCACGGTATACCCCCGGCCAAGATATTTCGTAATCGTTCTCGCCTTAGTCGGCGACTCAACGATGATCAACGATTTCGCCATAACATCTCCATCTTCAGATCACACGTCTCCCATCACGTACCAAACTTTTCGACATCCTGCAACTGGAATACGCTCGGCCACAGGTCAGCGGCGCAGATATTGCGGCCCGGGAAGTTGCCGCACATACCCGCGGAGCTCCAGCGCCAGCATCGTCGCGGTGACCTCCGCGGCGCTGAGTCCGGTCCGCTCAATCACGGTATCAACCCATTGCGCCTCGTCGGACAGCATCTCATAAATACGCTGCTCATCCGGGGCCAGCCCTGCACACATCGACGAATCAACCTCCCCCGCCATCGTCCGGGCCCGAAGAGCGGGCTCAACTTGCGGCAGCAACTCCCCTATCATATCCGCCGCGCACTCGATCAATCTGGCGCCCTCCTTGATCAATCCATTCGACCCGCGGCACCGCGCTTCTTTGACTGACCCCGGAAGGGCAAACACATCCCGCCCCTGCTCCAGGGCCAGCTTGGCTGTAATAAGCGATCCGCTGTTCATCGCCGCTTCCGCGACAAGCACCCCGACGGACAAGCCGCTGATGATTCGATTCCGTCTCGGGAAATGATGGCTCTGCGGCGGCGAGCCTACGGGGAGTTCCGCCAGCACCGCCCCCTGCGCCTCAATCTGTCTGCGTAATTGCTCATGCTCCGGCGGATACGTTTGGTCGACTCCGCAGCCGAGGACGGCAATCGTACGGCCCTTTCCGGCCAGCGCGCCGCGATGGGCCGCTGCATCGATTCCACGCGCCATCCCGCTGACGATCGTCCAACCCCCTCCGGCTAACTCCTGGGCAATCTCTTCCGTAATGGCCTTCCCGGCGGAAGTGGCAGATCGTCCCCCGACGATCGCCAGTGCCATGCCGTCTCGGTCATGGAGCGCGCCTGTATAGTACAGCAGCGGCGGCGGATCAGGAATCGCCTTCAGCCGCTTCGGATACAAGGGATCGGTCTGCGTGATGACCTGAATATCGAGCCGTTCAACCAGCTTCACCTGATGGTCGACAAGATAACGCACCTTACGAGCAGGCCCTCGCCTGATCGCCTCTGCGAGTTCGGCACTGCACCCGACACGTTTCAGGTCCTCTAAGGGGGAGGCCAGCACACCTGCCGGAGTCCCGAACGCCTGCACTAATTTGAGAACGGTGCGATCACCGACTCCGTCGATCGACTGAAGAAGAAGCCATGATGCGAGCTGAGCGGAATCCATGCGACGGGCCTGCGCGGGAGAGCTGTCTTGGACTGAATGCGCATGCGTGGCATAGACGCACGCGCCCCTGACTCCATAATCGGACTGGAACCGCACGTTGCTCAGACCGCGGCCCCGCCTATAAGGCGATGAGATCATACTGCTCAAGATGCAACTGACTGTCCGGCGTGACGATGATCTTCGCCGAACATTCACGCTCCAGCATCTCGAGGCCTTGACGCTCTTCATCCTGGAGCAACCCCGCAACGCTGGGATGAGCCCCGATGACGATCCGCTGACTTTCCCCCGATTCGCCAATCTTTCGAATTTCGCGGAAAATCTCGTAGGCCACCGTCGTCGGAGACTTGGTATAGCCGCGGCCTTCGCAGTAGTGACAAGGTTCGGATAAGGATCGAAGCAGATCTTCGCGGACACGTTCCCGTGAAATTTCAATCAGCCCAAGGTCGGAAATCCTCGAGACTCTGGTCCGCGCTTTATCCGACGCCATCGCATCCACCAACGCGTGGTAGACCTTATCCCGATTCTTTTCCCGTTCCATGTCGATAAAGTCGACGATGATGATGCCGCCGATTCCGCGCAACTTCATCTGATAGGCCACTTCTTTGGCCGCTTCCAGATTGTTGCGGAGAATCGTCTCTTCCTGGTCCCGCTTGCCGACAAATCGTCCCGTATTGACGTCGATGACCGTCATCGCCTCGGTATGATCGATCACCAAGTGGCCTCCGGATTTCAGCCAGACCCTCCGGCTCGTCGCGCGCGCGATCTCTTGCTCGATGCCCAAATGATCGAAGAGGCTTTCATCCTTGTCGTAGAAATGAATGCGGGATGTCTGTTCCGGAGAAAACCGCTGCACGAAGTCTCGAACGGCATCATACTCCTGGCGTGAATCGATCCATAAACGGTCCACTTTCTTCCCGAACAGATCGCGCACCACGCGAAAGCTGAGGCTCAAATCCGTATGCAGCAACGCCGGCGCGCCCAGCTTTTCTCGATTGGTCAGAATGTCTTGCCAGAGCACGTGGAGAAAGTCGACGTCGGATTTCAGCTCATCTTCCTTGACGCCTTCGCTCACCGTGCGCACGATGTAGCCGCAGCCTTGGCGACGAACCCGGCGCATGATGTCTTTCAATCGGGCGCGTTCTTCGTCCTTCGCGATCCGGCGAGACACCCCGATGTGCTCGACATTCGGCATGAAAACCAGGTAACGGCCGGGGAGCGACACATAAGTCGTCACCCGCGGACCCTTCGTTCCGATCGGACCTTTCGAGATCTGGACCATCAGCTCCTGCCCCTCGCTCAGCAACTGCTCGATGGGCTTGGCACTCTGGCGTTTCGGTCTGAGCATGTCCGCATCTTTATCATCATCGTCGTCGGTCGCATCGACCAGCGTGTCACCCGGCTCGGCCTCTTCCGAGAGATCGGACACGTGCATGAACGCGGCTTTTTCCAAACCGATGTCCACGAACGCCGCCTGCATACCCGGCAGCACCTTCGCGACCTTCCCCTTATACACGTTCCCGACGAAATCCTTGTGTTTGGCCCGATCACCGAATAAATCGGTGACCACACCGCCGTCCAATACCGCCACACGGGTTTCTTCCCGCGCGATCGAAATCGCAATCTCAATTCCCATAACTACTCCTTTAATCTGCGAGCCCCGGAACGACGCGACGGGCGGCAGACGCAGGCACCGTGCCCAGGTCCGCCACATCCACCATCAACGCCGCATTCCAGCGACTCAATGCCACGCCTCACAACACTCCACTCATCACTCCGCTCACAATCCGTACCCCGACTCAATAGAACAAACTCAGCCGTCTCCGCTTGACGTTCAGCAGCAATCCCAACGATGCCATCGTCATAATCGTCGCGCTGCCCCCATAGCTCATCAACGGCAGCGGGATGCCCACGATCGGAAACATCCCGGCCGTCATCCCGATATTCACCACGACACAAAAACACAACATGGCGACGATACCGGCGGCGAGCAACGCGCCCAATTGATCTTTCGCTTTCGACGCAATCTCCAGGGAAAGCCAGATCAGCGCGACAAACAGCACGAGCAGCAGCAACACCCCCAGGAATCCCCATTCTTCCGCATAGACGGCAAACACAAAGTCCGTATGGCCTTCCGGGAGGAACTTCAGCTGACTTTGCGTCCCCCCGTAGAGTCCTTTTCCCATCAGCTCCCCGGATCCGATCGCAATTCTGGACTGCAAGGCGTGATAGCCCTTCCCTCCCGGATCGTAGTCCGGGTCAACGAAAGCCATAATGCGCTGTCGTTGATAATCATGCAAGGACCCCCAGACGCCTTCCCACGCAAACGGGAACAACATGACGATAAGGAGAAGGATGACACCCAGCGCCTTCGACCGCACGCCGACCATCAAAAGCATGGCCGCATAGACGGCCACGAAACTCAATCCACTGCCCAAATCAGGCTGCTTCAGGATCAAGACAAGCCCGGGAAACATCAGCATCCCCGGCATGATGACCCGTTGCAGCCACCCGACCCGGGGTGTCTTCGAATAGTAATGCGCCAGGACAAGGATCAACACCAGCTTCGCAAATTCGGATGGCTGAAAACTGAACGGGCCCAGTGCGATCCAGCGCTGCGCCCCCTTACTCGTCCGCCCTTCGAGCAGCACAAACGCCAACATCAGCAGCACGACCCCATACAGCGGATAGGCCATCCGTGCGATGCGATGATAGTCGGACGCCAACATGAACACGAACGCCGCGCTCCCCATCAAAATCCAGGCAAGCTGCTTGATGTAATAGGGCGCGAGACCCGTCTGCTGGCTATGCGTCACGCTGTGAATCGAGAGGACACCGATCCCAAGAATGGCCAGCACTAAAGCCAGAAAGCGATAGTCGAAACTGTCGAGCCCGCGATTATCGATCAAGCGATCAATCATACATAGAAATCCACGCGCAACACCCAGGCCGTCGCCCCCGCTACGATTGCGGAGCGACCGTCGGCACCTGTGGAACCAGCTTCATATAGGTCTCAATCACTTCTTTTGCCAGCGGCGCCGCCGCAGACCCGCCATGCCCCATATGCTCGGCCAGCACCGCGACGGCAATCTTCGGGGACTCCACCGGCGCAAAAGCCACAAACCAGGCATGGTCGCGAAACTTCTTGGGAATGTCTTTCTCCGCCTTCTTCTCTTTTCCCAACGCCGTCGTTTGCGCCGTCCCGGTCTTCCCGCCGATCGTCACAATTGAAGATTTTGCGCGGGTCGCCGTCCCCTCAGTGACCACGGCCGCTAACGCCTCTTTAATAATTCGAAACGTCTCCGGCTTGGCATGCGCCCTTCCTCGAGCAACCGCCGGCATCTCCTGTAAATTACCGGTCGTGCGATCCATGATGGCCTGCACCAGACGCGGGCGATAACTGACACCGTCGTTGGCCACGGTGCCGATCATGCTGGCCATTTGTAGAGGCGTCACCGTGACATATCCCTGCCCGATCGCGGCAGAGATCGTTTCACCCGGCAACCAAGCTTCTTTTTTCACTTTCAGTTTCCAGGCTGTTGAAGGGATGGATCCCACGCGTTCTGAAGGCAATTCAATGCCGGTCTCATGGCCAAGGCCGAAGTCCTCGGCATACTCCGCCATCGTATCGATCCCCATCCGTTGCCCGATGGTGTAAAAATACACGTCGCAGGATTGAACGAGCGCCTTGTGAAGATCGACGTACCCGTGGCCGGTCGCTTTCCAATCGTGATACACACGCTTGCCGAATTGATAGCCGCCCGTGCAGAGCACGGCGCTCGACGGCGACATCGTATTCGATTCCAGCGCCGCGACCGCCATCGGGACCTTGAAGGTGGAGCCCGGAGGATACTGGCCTTGCGAGGCGCGATTGTTCAACGGGCGTCCTTCATCCTGCACGATCTCGACCCACTGCTTCGGCGTGAGTTCCCGTGACATGATGTTCGGATCGAAGCCCGGCCGGCTCGCCATCGCCAGCACATCGCCGCTCGTAGGATCCAGGGCGACGATCGCGCCGGACTCCTCCCCCAGCAGGTCCTCCGCCACCTTCTGCAACCGGATGTCGATCGTCAGATAGAGATCGTTGCCTGCGAGGGGCTTATCCACCTGCACCGTCCGTTTTTCATGGCCCAGAGCATCGACCTCGACGCTCTTCTGTCCGGCCTGACCGCGCACATGACGATCAAACGATTTCTCCACTCCATACTGCCCGACAACGCTTCCCTGATGGAGATCCGCAAATTCCGGCTTTTCGAGTTGCTCGGGGGAAATTTCCCCGACATACCCAAGAAGATGGGCTGCGGCCATGCCCCCGGGATAGTTCCGCTGCGACTCCACCTGAATCATGACACCCGGGAGATCGAGGCGATGGGATTCGATCACTGTGGCATCGCGCAAGGTCAACCGGTCTTTTACTTTTTTCGGCAGCATCTTGCTGCCGCGCACCGCCAGCTTTTTCCGGATCATGGCGGAATCCAGCCCGAGTAAGTCCGTGAGTTTCTGAACCAGTCCCTCCCGGTCCTTCACGTCCTCGAGCGTCACATAGAGACTAAAGCTCGGCACGTTGTTCGCGAGTAAGACCCCATGGCGATCGTAGATCAGTCCTCTAGCCGGTTCCAACAGCACCGATCGGGTGCGATTATTCTCCGAGAGATCGCGGTAGTACGGCCCTTCACGTATTTGCAGATGCCACAACCGTACTGCCAGAAGTCCGACGACCAGAAGCAGCCCCACACGCAGCAACATAAGCCGCCGCTGCAATTCTCCAAGTTCAGACTCATGGGTACCGCTGGTCGCCACGTTCACTCCTAGAACTCTCGCCCCTCTGCCAGCCGGTCAAGATTCACCCGGCTCCAGATCAGCCAATAACACAGTCCTCCGACCACCGCATCGAAACAGGCTTGCGGCATAAGGATGGTCCGAATCATCCACCAGATATCTTGCTGATCGTTCGGTTTGATCGACCAGATGGTCATCAGGCTCGAGAGGGTTGACGCGACGACAAGGCCGCCGACCAACACCAACGGGGTGACCTGCGCCACCTGACGGCCGGCCAGCCCGGCAAGAAATCCCACACTTCCCTTGGCCACCATGCTTGTCGCCAGGTCGGTAGCGGAAAACAAACTCATGGCCCATCCCACGAACAGCCCGACAATCAACCCCTCCAATTCGCCTGCCAGAAGGCCGATCAGGCAGACCGCCACAAACCCGATATCCGGTTTAACACCCCACACACTGATATATGGAAGCACTGTGGTATGCACCGCCACCAGGGCAGCGACGGCGCAGACATACACGACAATCTTCATGGCTTGGCTTTCGGAAGAGGCCCGTCGCTCTTTTCGTCCTCGCCGGGCACATAGGGAGACTGAATGACCAGGACTTCTTCGACTCGATTCACGTCAACTTCCGGACGCAATTCAGCGGATTGGAACAAGGCGCCTTCCTCTTTGCCGATAGTGGTAATGGTGCCGATGGCGAGTCCGCGAGGAAAGCCCCCGACGAGTCCGGAGGTTACCACGCGATCGCCGGCGCGAACATTCGAGAGCAAGGGAATATACTTGAGCCGAGCCAAACCCGGGGTCGTCCCCTCGACAATGCCCTCATCTCGTGTTCGCTGGATCAGCCCCGCAATGGCATTATTGGGATCGGACACCAACAGCACGACGGCGGTCGCCATCGTCGTTTTCACCACTCGCCCGACGACGCCGGCAGAGGTCACCACACCCATGTCCGCTTGTATCCCGTCAGCGCTCCCCTTGTTCAGGAGAATGGTCCGATACCAATTGCCTGTATCACGGCCGATGACCTGCGCCGCGATCATCGTTGGAAGCGCCTGCGCTTTGAATTCAAGCAAAGCCGTCAACCGGTCCGTCGCCGATGCCGCCTCACGCAGCTGACTATTTTGCCCCTGCAACAGCTCAAGCTCTTTGCGCAATTGCCGATTCTCGTCTTCCACGTCCTGCAAGGCCACGTAATGGCTCCAGGTCTCCCCGATTCCACCTTGCACCGATGCCACCAGACGGATCGGCCAACTGAGCACCCACCCGACCGGGCCACCGATTTCTTGAAAGAGGGCCTGGAGCGGCTGAGGAAGCAGGAAAAAACCGAGGAGGATGGCGAGCAACACCCCGAGGGCCAGACGCCGGGCGCCGTATGATGAACGAAAATTGGCCATCCGCATGGGAAGGAAGGAACCTTACCGGAGGCTACTGCATTGAGACATGACCGACACCTTACGGAGAAGATCCAGTTCGTCCAAAATCTTCCCGACCCCTAGAACCACCGAGGTAAGCGGGTCGTCGACCGTAATAATCGGCAGATTCGTCTCTTCACGGAATCGTGTATCCATCCCCTTCAGCAGGGAGCCTCCACCCGTCAGCACGATTCCGCGGTCAATAATATCTCCCGCCAATTCCGGCGGAGTGTTTTCCAGCGCGACCTTAATGGCATTGACGATCGTTCCGATCGGTTCCTGC
The DNA here is from genome assembly GCA_964635345.1 of uncultured Nitrospira sp. Classification (GTDB taxonomy): domain Bacteria; phylum Nitrospirota; class Nitrospiria; order Nitrospirales; family Nitrospiraceae; genus Nitrospira_D. The sequence goes on along the minus strand of CAZWOX010000001.1, from coordinate 28,068 downwards.
AACGCTTCTCGAATTTCGGCATCGTCGACCACCAGTGTGCGGGGAATGCCGGAAATCAGGTCCCGCCCCTTGATCATCATCGTCTTGCGCTCTTCGAAGGGATAGGCCGATCCGATTTCGAACTTGACCCGTTCCGCCATATGTTCGCCGATGAGCAAGTTATACTTCTTTTTGATGTAATTCATGATCGCTTCGTCCATCCGATCGCCGGCAACTTTCACCGATTCGCTATAGACGATGCCGCCGAGTGAAATGACCGCGATATCCGTCGTGCCGCCGCCCACATCGACGACCATGTTGCCGGACGGTTCGGTAATCGGGAGTCCCGCCCCGATGGCGGCCGCCACCGGCTCTTCGATCAGATAGACCTCCCGCGCACCGGCCAATTCGGCTGAGTCACGAACCGCGCGTTGCTCTACCTGGGTGATGCGTGAAGGGACACCGATGATGATCCGTGGCCGCACAAAGGCGCTCCGATTATGCGCCTTGCGGATAAAATGCTTGAGCATCTGCTCGGCCATCTCGAAGTCGGCGATCACGCCCTCTTTCATCGGCCGGACAGCGACAATGTTCCCGGGGGTTCGACCGAGCATCTTTTTCGCATCGGCACCGACCGCCAGGACCTTCTCGGTTTTCTTTTCCACCGCCACCACCGAGGGCTCGTTCAGAACGATGCCTTTCCCATGTACATACACCAGTGTCGTCGCTGTCCCCAAATCGATCGCAAGATCGTTGGAAAACCATCCGAACACATCTCCCGTGAACCCCACGGCACTCTCCCTTCGTCATGAACTCGCCGCGCGCTGCGCGAGTCCCTCGCTATTCATAAATTTAGTCGGGTACCGCTAACTGTCCTGCGTCCAGTACCTGAGTACGCGCAACCTCGTCACCGAGGCGCCGTCCCTGCTCATTTCCCACAATCAAGACGCTCTCAAATGCCAACACTGCCGCAGACCCGATCCACCCGACATACGGCACCGCAAACAGCAGTTGGGCTAGACCGCATGGCAAATTCCGAATAATCGATTCCCGAAATCCGGCCGGCTCTCGAGCATCCAGGCGCATGGTCTGCAAACCGACCAGCCGCTTCCCGATACTTCGCCCACCCGCAAATCCGTCCGCGATCAGAATGTAGACCAGACCGGACAGAAACCCGACCGGCGGTGCGATCTCATCAGCCACCACGACAATGAACACATCGATAAGCTTCGCAATAAACCGATTGAGCACGTAGGCCTTGGGATAGACCGCTCCTTCGATGAGCTTCGCAGCTGGCCCTACCCCTATCAAGTAATCTCCTTCTAATTAATGGCAAAGTATAACAAAATCAAACAACTTGCACAAACAAACAGCATTCCCTCCCCACATGGTTATGAATAAATACCTGACGCCCCCATTGCGGCCGCCAAGAGGGATAATACGTGGCCGGATGCGAGAGGCTGGATCATCCGGCGACCTCCCGTCCGAGCGCCACCGGGCAGGAAATCCTCCTTCGACCGTTCACTGCCGCCCCTCGCATGATCTTGCCTTCGGCCCTGGCGCCAAGTACAATCCGCGGACCATTTTGAGACTGAGAGGATTTGCATGATCAAGGTAATGCGGAACGCATCGCACAACCATCCGTGGCTCTTAAAATCAATCATGGGCATCCTGGCCGTTGCCTTCGTGATCACCATGGGCTGGTGGGGATTCGGAGACCAGCCCGGAAATACCGTCGCGACGGTCGGCGACCTGGCCGTCACACGCGATGAGTTCCGACGCGCCTACGAAAATATGTACCGCTTCTATAAAGAAAAAGTGCCCGGAGAATTCAAGGACGAGACGATCAAGCAGTTTGTCATCGAACAGCTGGTCGATAACCGCCTCTGGCTGATGGCTGCAAAAGACATGGGCATCACCGTGTCCGATGGAGACCTGCGCGAAATGATTCTGCAGGTTCCTGAGTTTCAAAAAAACGGGGCGTTCGATCCTGAGCTCTATCAACGGCTCCTTGCCGCGAATCACCTCACCCCCAAAGTATTTGAAGAAGCCCAATCGAAGGAAATCCTGGGCAACAAAGCCCGGATGTTTGTGCGGGATGCCGTCGCCCTGACCCCGTCGGAAATCTCGGAAGGGCAGGCACTGATGACGCGCCAACCGGACGCCGACCCGGCCAAAGCCACCGCGGCCAAAGATCGCGTTCTTCAGGATATGCTGTACCAGAAACAACAGCGCGCGCTGGTCGCCTTTCAGGAATCGCTAAAAGGCAAAATTCCCGTCAAAATTCATCGGGAACTGCTGTAGCAGCCCGGGCGAGGGGAACGAGGCGAGAGGCGATGGGCGAAGGACACAGATTCCCGTTTCCCCCTGGCCTCTAGCCTCCAGCGCCTTCTACAAAATCAGCATCGCATCGCCGTAGCTATAGAAACGGTATCGATGGATCACCGCTTCAGCATAGGCGTTTCGCATTGCCCCCACACCGGCCAGCGCGGACACGAGCATCAACAGCGTGGTGCGAGGCAGATGAAAATTCGTCATGAGGGCATCGACCACGTTGAAGTGAAATCCTGGCGAGATAAACAGGCGGCTCTCACCGACTGCCGCCTGAAGGCCTCCTGCCAGCTGCGCAGCTGACTCCAACGCACGAACTGCCGTGGTCCCCACCGCAACAACCCGCCCCCCGGACTGTTTTGTCTTGAGAATGGCGCGGACTGTCTCTGCGCTCACCTCGAACCATTCTTCTCCCATCTGATGTTCCTCGATCTGCTCGACGACGACCGGCTTGAACGTGCCGGGCCCCACATGCAACGTCACCACTGCGGTCTCAACTCCCCGCTCCTGCAACCGGACCATAAGCTCCGGCGTAAAGTGCAGACCGGCTGTCGGAGCCGCGATCGCACCCTCTCGATTCGCAAAACAGGTTTGATACCAGACCCGGTCCTCAGGCTGGGCCGATCGCTTAATATACGGAGGGAGCGGCATACGCCCCTGGTCTCGCAGGAAGTCGACAACCGGGACGGGGCTCACCACCCTAACTTTCGTGCCGTGCTCATCACGTTGAACGACCGTCGCGCTGGCATCCCCGTCGAACAGGATCGTCTGCCCCGCGCGAAAATGACCTTTGAGCATGACCTCCCAGACCGCATCGCCACAGTCTTTGACAAATAACACGTCCACCATCGTACCCGTCGGCTGTTTGCGTCCGGACAAACGAGCCGCCAACACCTTCGTATCGTTCACTACAAGCAGATCCCCCGGCGCCAACAGTTCCGGAAGATCGGCCACCTGTCGATGCGACAGGATCCCCGTCCGTGGATCGAGACACAATAAACGCGCGGCATGACGCGGCAGAACCGGCTCGGAGGCGATCAATGAAGAGTCGAACGGAAAATCGAATTCAGAGAGATTCATCTAGGAAGTCGGAACCGGCGGCATTTTCGTCAACGCCACATTCTGCAATTCAGTGCCGGGATAGTAGTATCGTAGGATCGATGAGAAGGAATACCCTAGCTCGGCCAGCTCCTTCGCGCCCCACTGACAAAGCCCTACGGCATGACCGGCGCCGTATCCTGCCAACACGATATCCTGTCCCATAGACTCGATCGTGAACTGCGTACTCGGCACAACCGTGTAGCCGATCGCCTTCCGGAGATCCTCACCCCGTAGAATGAGTTCGCCCTTGGAATGCAGAATGCGTAACTTGGAGACACGCCCGGCGCGGCTGAAGCCCACCGGCGTCATCGTAGCGATCGTCCCGACCGAAAATCCCTGATGTCTGAGATTGCGCTCCAGCGTCGTCACTCTGAAGGAAGCCTTCCACTGATAATACGGAGACTCCACATCGAAAGGACATTCGACACCCTTCAGATACGGTAAATCCTTCGACCAGACCACCATCGCATCCTCGGTAATGCCTGCCGCAGTCGAGGAAAACGCAGCATAGATGGGCGCCCCCTCGTGCGTCACCACCAGGCCGCGGGTCGACTCCACAGCATCCTGCACACGCGTATCCACACCCTGCCGTCCCCGATAGACCTGATCCTGAATACTCGCCGCCACATCATAGTCGCGCGACGCGCTGAGCATGTGCTGATAGAGCGCATAGGTTCTGGCCGCGACGGCCTGAACTTTGAGCATTTCAGTATGCCAGGTTGAATTCACTTCAGCCGGCACCACCCCCTTCACATACTCCTCAAGATCCACCTGATTGATCACGAGCAATCCCTTCCCGCGGCGCACCAGGTGCACGAGTCCGCTCACGTGCAAGGCCCCCCGCTCATCGGCGGGCTGCAGCGCGGGACCGCGGGAGCCGCCGGACACACGCGGCAACCAGAGCTTCAGGTCGTGATCACCCGCACGCAGCGTGATCTGCTCCCCGACTACCTTCGTTCCATTGAGTAGGAGCGCCGCCCCGCGCAATTCGATATGCAGAGCAGTGTTGAATGAATGCGACCGGCTCTGCCCATCGGTGACCCACACCACACTCTCGGCGCGCACATCGAGTCGATGGACATCGGACGCCATTAAGACACGAATGGACTCAGCCGCCTGAACCGGCGCGCTGAGGGCGAAGACCACCCCGCACACCGCCCAGAGACCTGCCAGCTGTCGAAGATATCCTAGCGCCTGAACAGCCATGATAAGAGATAGAATAGCAGACTGAGCCCGATACTGAGCACCAGGCCGGTCCCAAGGGGAGCATAAAAGGAGAAATGATCGCGCTTAATTGAAATGTCGCCCGGCAGTTTCCCGACCCACCCGAACCATCCGCTCAACCCGGGAATCCGGTCGCTCAGAACGAACAGCAGCCCTACCACCACCAGCCCGCACCCGGCTGCAATCAAGCGCCTCCCGAAGGTGCCCCATTCGCCCATCAGCCCTGCACCAGGCACTCGGCAATTTGGACGGCATTCAAGGCAGCCCCCTTGCGAAGATTGTCGGAGACGACCCAGAGATTAAGCCCGTTCGTCACCGAGGCATCTTCGCGGATGCGGCCCACGTAGACTTCGTCTTTCCCCGTCGCATCCAGCGGCATCGGATAGAGCTTCTTCAGCGGGTCATCGTAGACCAGTACGCCCGACATCGCCGCCAGCGCGGCCCGGGCATCGTTGGGACTCAACGGCTTCTCCAACTCCACATTGATGGACTCGGAATGACAGCGCAGCACCGGAACCCGCACCGTGGTGGACGTCACCCGCATCTTCGGCGCATCCAGAATCTTTCTCGTTTCCCTGACGATCTTGATTTCTTCGGAGCACTCGCCGCCCTCGGAAAATGAACCGATATGCGGCAACAGATTGAAGGCAATCTGGTAGGGATAGACTTCCGCCTTCACGTCGCGAAAGGCCATCAACGCCCTGGTCTGGTCCAGCAGTTCATCCATCGCCGCGGCGCCGGTCCCTGAAACCGATTGAAATGTCGTCACCACCACCCGTTTCACCCCCACCGCATCATGCAACGGCTTGAGCGCCATGACCAGGGGAGTCGTCGTACAATTGGGGATGGCCACGATCCCCCGGGGGAGCGATCGCAACGCCGCGGCATTCACTTCCGGCACCACCAGCGGCACTTGCGGATCCATCCGAAAGACCCCGCTGTCATCGATCACCACGACCCCCGCCGCACCCAGCCGAGGGCCATACTCCTTACTGATCGCATCCGTCGCAGAAATAAACGCAAAATCGACGCCGGCAAAGGAAGAAGATTCGGTCAATTCCTCAACCGTCCACTCTTTGCCCTGACAGGTCATGACCTCACCGGCTGAGCGTTTCGACGCAAACAGCCGCAGCGCAGCCAACGGGAAGTTTCGCTCTTCGAGGATTTCCAGACTCTCTTTGCCGACCGCTCCGGTCGCCCCAAGAATGGCCACAGTGTAGGCTGACTTTTTCTTAAGCATGAGGAGGATCCTATTCCAGCGAAAGAGCACGAATACGGTGATTAAAGGTGTCGGCGATCAAGAGCGTCCGCTCGCCATCCGCGACAATGCCGAAGGGATAACAGAGCCCTGCCTCCAACGCCGCGCCACCGTCCCCGACGGATGAAGCAGACCCGATGCCGGCAATGCGCGTCAAGACACCTGTCGCGCGGTCCCATCGGCGAATCAGGTGGCTGTCCGAATCGGTCAAGAACAGATTGCCTTCCCGATCCAACGCGATCCCCGACGGCCGGGAGACGCTGGCAGACGGTGGATCATCAGGCGACTGATAGCGATAGCTTCCTCCGTCGCCGACCACCGTCGCAATCATGCCGGTTGCAAGATCAACGGATCGGATACGACCATTGAATGTATCGGCGATATAGAGCGTCCCATCCGCCACGGCTAACCCGCTGGGCCCGGCAAGGCTCGACTCTGTCGCCGGTTTGCCGTCTCCATCGTAGGCCGCTGATCCCATCCCTGCGATCGTGCGAATTATCCCGGTTTTCAGGTCCACGGCCCGCACACGGTTATTACTCTGATCGGCAATATACAGCTGCCCCTGCGCATCGACTGCCAGTGCGGCCGGTTCGTTCAACGCCGCACGATCAGCCGGCCCGCCGTCGCCGGAAAACCGTGTCTGCCCGGTGCCGGCAATGGTCGTGATAATTCCGGTCTGAGCATCCACCCGGCGAACTCGATGATTCATCGTGTCGGCAATATAGAGATAGCCCCGCGCATCGACTGCGACCGCGGTCGGAAAGTTGAGTGCCGCCTCGGTCGCAGGCCCGCCGTCTCCGCCAAAGCGTTTGGGCGCCGCTGCGCCGATAAGATAGCGCACCGTCCCGCTCAGATCCGTCTGTTGAGTAAACTGCTCGGTCGTTTTATGGCTTGTCTCTGCCAGGGGATCAGCCTCTTCCTCGAATAAGGGCTCAACCCCACCCAACTGGGGTGCCTGCATTGCTCCATCAGGCACACAACCGGCAACGGTCATAATCAGACCGGTGACGCAATCCACCCGTCTCACGACGTGATTTTCAGAGTCTGCAACGAAGAGATTCCCTTGGCTATCGATCGCCAAGCCCTTCGGCTCATTCAGGCACGCCTGCAAAGCCGGCCTGCCGTCACCGGCAAACCCGGGGTCGCCCGTCCCGGCCCGCGTCGCAAGAGTCCACGATGTAAAAAGGATCGCCATGCGAGAATGCCACCTCAGTTCAAATTGCGCAGAATCGCGTCGCCCATCTCGGTCGTGCCGACGACTCTGGTGCCCGGACTCTGAATATCCTTGGTGCGGTAACCCAAATCGAGCGTTTTGACGATCGCCTGCTCGATGGCCTCGGCTTCTTTCTCGAGCTTGAACGTGTAGGACAACAGCATGCCGGCAGAAGCGATCGTTGCGATCGGATTCGCAATGTTCTTCCCGGCAATATCGGGAGCGCTGCCATGAATCGGCTCGAACAATCCGACCTTGGCGCCGATACTGGCCGATGGCAACATGCCGATCGACCCGGTCAGCATGGCCGCTTCGTCGCTGAGAATGTCGCCGAAGATATTGTTGCACACCATAACGTCGAACTGGCGCGGATTACGGACCAGTTGCATCGCGGCATTATCGACATAGATATGATGCAACTCGACGTCCGGATAACTCTTCTGCACCTCGATCATCACCCGGCGCCACAACTCGGACGACTCCAGCACATTCGCCTTATCGACCGACGTGACTTTCTTCCGCCGCTTGCGCGCCGCCTCGAAGGCCACCTTGCCGATCCGGCGAATTTCTTCAGTCGTATAGACTTCGGTGTTCACCCCGCGCTCTTCACCGTTCGGCAGCTTTTCAATCCCCTTCGGCTTCCCGAAATAGATGCCGCCCGTGAGTTCACGCACAACGAGAATATCGATCCCTTCGATCACTTCGCGCTTCAACGTCGAGGCATCTACCAGATTGGGATACACTTTGGCCGGACGTAAATTGGCATAGAGACCCAAGGCTTCGCGGATACCGAGCAGCGCCCGTTCAGGACGAAGGCTGTACTCCAACCCTTCCCATTTTGGGCCGCCGACGGCGCCCAGCAAGACCGCATCGCTTTGTTTGGCCAAGGCCAAGGTCTCTTGCGGCAGAGGCACGCCCACTTTGTCGATCGCCTGCCCGCCGATGTCGGCCGAAACGAATTCAAACGAGTGCTGATACTTGTCTCCGATGGCCTGTAACACCTTCACCGCCTCGGGAACGATCTCGCGCCCGACTCCATCACCCGCCAAGACCGCAATCTTCGCTTTCACGTCACGCCACTCCTTCCTGCGAACAGACCGGATTCTTTACTCCTCAACCTGCTCATCTTCGCTCCGCCAGGCCGGATCAACCAGACAGAGAAATTCGATTTCCACCGTCCCGATATTTTCCAGCGACTGATTTCCTCCGGGCGGCACATACACAACCGATCCGCCTTCGACGAGCTGTGCCTCGCTCTCAATACTGAACCGTCCTTGCCCGGCGATAAAGTAGTACACCTCCGACGACGCCAGCTTGTGCCATTTGGACCGGCGCCCCGGCGCCAGCCGGCCATGAGCAAGGCTGTAACCCAGTTGCACCGGTTGCTTAGCCGGATGCAGCAGTTCACGAAGAACCGTGTGGTCTCCGGCAAGAAATTCGGGGCATTCCAAGAGAGTTCGCTTGAGCATGAAAGACCGCCCCACCGGTCCGCATCTCACACAACCACCGCCTGCGGGCACCGGAGTCGGTCACTCTAGCGTGGCAAGAACGATCAAATCAAGCGGACTTTCTGCTCTCCCTCGGCCTGTTTCGAGGCCATATACGCCAGGCGATTCAACGCGTTGAGGTACGCCCGGGCCGCGGCCATGATGATATCCGTATCCGCCCCATGCCCAGAAACCGTACGGCTATCCTCCTCCACGCGCACCGAGACTTCTCCTTGGGCATCTGTCCCGCCCGTAATGGCGTTGACCCCGAACATGAGCAACTTGCTCTTCGTCTTCGTGATGGCCGCTATGGTCCGATAGACCGCGTCGACCGGTCCGTCGCCGGTGCCTGATGCCTTGATCACCTGACCGTCGATGCTCAATTCTACCGTCGCCGTCGGCACGAGATTCGTGCCGCTTTCGACATGGAACGACTTCAAGACGATCCGCTCGGTCATCTTGGCTAACTCTTCCGACACGATCACTTCCAAATCTTCTTCGAAAATTTCCTTCTTCTGATCGGCCAGCTTCTTGAAACGCTCGAAGGCGTGGTTGAGCTCTTCCTCGCTGAGCTTGTACCCCAAATCTTCCAATCGCTGCCGGAATGCGTGACGCCCGGACAACTTGCCCATGACCATCTTGCTCTCGATCAACCCGATCGATTCCGGCCGCATGATTTCGTACGTGGTCTTCTCCTTCAACAACCCGTCCTGATGAATCCCGGACGTGTGGGCAAACGCATTCGCGCCGACGATCGCCTTGTTCGGCTGCACAACCATCCCGGTAATCTTACTCACCAACCGGCTCGTCTTGGCGATCTCTTCTGTCCGAATGCCCGTATCGGCCCGATAAAAGTCCTTCCGGGTCCGGAGCCCCATGACGATTTCTTCCAGCGACGTGTTGCCGGCCCGTTCACCGATCCCGTTGATCGTACACTCCACCTGACCCGCCCCGTTGACGATCGCCGCCAAACTGTTCGCGACGGCAACACCCAGGTCGTTGTGGCAGTGAACCGATATCACAGCCTGCTTGGCATTGGGAACTTTGTCGAAAATTCCTTTGATCAGGGCGCCGAACTCTTGCGGCACGGCATAGCCGACCGTATCGGGAATATTGATCGTTCCCGCCCCCGCGGCAATCACCGCTTCAATGACCTCATAGACATAGGTTTGGTCCGAGCGGCTCGCATCCATCAGCGAGAATTCCACATCGGACATATGGCTCCGCGCGCGCTGCACCATCTCGACCGCGCGCTTCTTGGCCTCCTCCCGCGTCATCCTGAACTGATGCTTCAAATGGATGTCTGAAGTTGAGAGGAACGTATGAATCCTGGCCTTCGGCGCGCCCTTGAGCGCCTCCCAGGCCCGATCGATGTCTTCCGGACGGGCCCGCGCGAGACTGCAAACCGTCGGCCCTTCGACCTCCAAGGCAATCCGGCGGACCGCCTCAAAATCGCCGGGCGAACTGTAGGCAAAGCCGGCTTCGATGATATCGACGCCGAGCCGCGCCAGTTGCTTCGCCACCATGACTTTCTCTTCCACATTCATGCTGGCGCCGGGCGATTGCTCGCCGTCGCGCAACGTCGTATCGAAAATTCGTATCATTCTAGCCATGTCGTCACCTCACCTCTCAACACGCTATAGAAACACAAAAGCCCCCGCCCCTGTCCTCTGAGGATCAGGGGCGAAGGCTTGTCGCACTTCGCGGTACCACCCTGGTTCGGCGACGAATGACATCAGGTCATCCACCACCCTTCATTGGCCCCTTACGAGGGCGATGCGGAATCCATTACTCGACGTTCACGGATTCGGCTCAGAGGCGAGTTCGGCGATACACAGACCGGCTTGCACCACCCGCCGGCTCTCTCGAATCTGTGCGGCTCGCGTACTACTCCTCGTCGTCGCCTTACGATTTGGGTTCTATCACAGGCTGATCAGACTTGGAAAGAGGTTTCTTCCCAACCGCTTTCGCCATCAACCAGAACAATCGTTCTGTCGGCCCCATCAATGCGTAGCCGGAAAATACCACAAACAGCATTACCTCAGGCCAGGCCGCGATCATCATGAGCGCCAGAATACCCCAGACGAGATAGGTAATCTGCTGACGGCCTTTGAACTTCATATCCTTGAAGCTACGATACTTCACGGTACTGACCATGAGGAACGAAAGGGCAAGCGTGATGATCAGCACTAAGACCGGCTTCACTTCCGCACCCATTCGCACAATATGATGGTCGAGAATGACCAGCGACGCGACCACCCCGGCAGCCGCGGGAATCGCCAACCCGGTGAAGTACTTGCTGTCAGCCAGCGCCACCGTTGAATTAAAGCGCGCGAGCCGCACGGCTCCCATCGCGACATAGGCAAACATCACCGCAACGCCGAACATGCCTTGTCCGCTCAACGCCCAGGAGTAGATCAGGAGACCAGGGGCGACACCGAACGAAACCACATCGGACAAAGAGTCATATTCCAGTCCAAAATGGCTCGTGCTATTCGTCAAACGGGCCGACTTTCCATCCAGCACATCGAAAATCATCGCGACCAAAATGGCGATCGCTGCCGCCATATAGTTGGCATTGAAGACAGACAGGATCGCATAGACGCCGCAAAACAGATTCCCGGTGGTAAAGAGATTGGGAATGAGATGCATCGCCTGACGCTTTCGCGCTTCCTTCCCCGATGTTTGCCGCAAGCCGTTTCCCTTCATCGTAGGTCTCCCAAGATGGTTGCTCCGCCTTTCACACGATCTCCAACGGCCACTCTCAGCTTCGTCCCGATGGGAAGAAATGTGTCCATCCGTGAACCAAATCGGATCAAACCAAACCGCTCTCCCAGCCTAGCCCGATCTTTGGGGGACACCCAACAGACAATGCGCCGGGCAATGAGCCCCGCCACTTGCACACACAAGACCTTTGCGCCGTTGGCCGCTTGAATCATCAACGCGTTCTGTTCATTCTTGATCGTCGCTTCCGGCTTGCTGGCGACCAAAAAGAGCCCCGGCTGGTACTGCACATCTTCGATGACCCCTTCGCAGGGAATCCGGTTGATGTGGACATCGAACACGTTCAGAAAGATCGTCACGCGGAGACTGCGCTCTTTGAGATAGCGAGGCTCAAACTCTTCTTCAATGGCAATGACCTTCCCATCGCCCGGCGCCACGACCAGTCCGGGACCTTCCGGAATGACCCGCGCAGGGTTGCGGAAAAACCACGAGACGAAAAGCGTGAGGCCGGCCCCCACCACGGCAACCGGCGTCCACCCCAACCATCCGGCGCAGAGCGTAACGCCCGCTGCCGCCCCAATGAAGGGAAATCCTTCCTTGGCAAACGGGACACCGACTGCACGATCAGCCACAGGGATCGCCCCTTCTAATTTTTGGTCTTGTCGACCAGCTGATCTTTCTTCAGCCAGGGCATCATCGCCCGGAGCTTGGCCCCCACGGCCTCGATGGGATGCGCTTCGCCTTCGGCAAGCAACGCATTGTAGACGGGACGATTGGCTTGATTCTCGAGCACCCACTCTTTGGCAAACCGACCGGTCTGAATTTCACCGAGGATTTTTTTCATTTCCTGCTTCGTCTGCTCGGTCACCACTCTGGGCCCACGGGTGACATCTCCATACTTGGCCGTGGTGCTGATCGAGTAGCGCATATTGGCAATGCCGCCCTGATAGATCAGATCGACAATCAACTTGACCTCATGGAGACATTCGAAATAGGCCATCTCAGGCGAATAACCGGCTTCGGTCAGGGTTTCGTAGCCCGCCTGAATGAGCGACGTCAGACCGCCGCACAATACCGCCTGCTCACCGAAGAGATCGGTTTCCGTTTCTTCGCGGAAATTGGTTTCGATGATGCCGGCGCGGCCGCCGCCGACGGCGCTGGCGTAAGCCAAACCCACCTGCCGCGTGGTCCCGCTGGGATCTTGATGCACGGCGAGCAAGCACGGCACTCCGCTCCCCTTCGTATACTCCGAACGAACCAGGTGCCCCGGCCCTTTGGGAGCGACCATAAACACGTTGATATCCGCCGGAGGCACGATCTGGCCGAAATGGATATTGAACCCGTGCCCGAACGCGAGATAGGAACCGGAGGTCAGATACGGAGCAATGTCCTGACGATAGATAGCCGCCTGCATTTCATCGGGCGCCAGGATCATCACCACATCGGAGGCCTTGACGGCATCGGCGACCGGCATGACTTTGAGCCCGCTCTGCTCCGCCTTTTTCCAGGACGCGCCTTCACGCAGACCGATCACCACATTGACGCCGCTCTCCTTCATGTTGAGAGCATGCGCATGCCCCTGGCTGCCGTAGCCGATCACGGCGACCTTCTTATTGCGAATCTGCTGAATGTCGGCATCTGTGTCGTAATAAATCTTCATCGTGAACTCCTCAGGAACGCCCAGTTTCAGAAATAGATACTGCCGTGAACTCCAGACTACTCGCGCGCCACTTTCTTGGGCTGCGCCGCACTGGCTCGAATCGGCTCCCGCGCTACGGCCACCCGCCCGGTTCGAGTCAATTCCTTGATCCCAAGCGGCTGCAAGAGATTGATGATGGCTTCGATCTTTTTCGGATCACCCGTGACTTCGATCGTATACGTGGCCGGCGTCGAATCGATGACGTTGGCCCGAAAAATGTCCGCGATTCTGAGCGCCTCAGCCCGATCTTCGGCCTTCGTATGCACCTTGATCAGCGCCGTCTCGCGCGACACGAACTCGCTCTCATTCAGATCGACGACCTTAATCACGTCGATGAGCTTATTGAGATGCTTCACGATCTGTTCGATGATGCGATCGTCACCCGAGGTCACGATCGTCATCTGCGACATCGAAGGATCCAGAGTCGGCGCCACCGACAAACTCTCGATATTGAACCCCCGGCCGCTGAACAGCCCGGCGACGCGGGACAACACTCCAAATTTATTTTCGACCGTGACGGAAATAATGTGTTCCATCTTCGAATGCCTTACGCGGTCAGGACGGTATCGTTTCCGTCCGGCGTCATTTTGGATGTGCTTGCCTGCTTTGTTTTCAACTCCGGCGGATCCTCCAATATCATCTCGTGGTTGCACCCTCCGGCCGGAATCATCGGATACACATTTTCAAACCGATACGTCGGCACATCCACAATCACCGGCCCGTTCACCGCAATGGCTTCCTTGAGCACCGCGTCAAGATCACCCACCTTGTTCGCCCGCAGACCGACGGCCCCATAGGCTTCCGCCAACTTTACAAAGTCCGGAGTATTCTCAAGATCGCTGGAGGCATAGCGGCCCTGGTAGAACAAATCCTGCCACTGCCGTACCATCCCGTGGAACCGATTGTTCAACACAATAATCTTCACAGGAAGCTTGCTCACGACGGCGGTGGCCATCTCCTGCATATTCATCTGAATGCTGCCGTCCCCTGCAATGCAGAGCACCAACCGTCCGGGGAACGCCGCCTGCGCGCCCATCGCCGCGGGAAAACCAAAGCCCATGGTCCCCAATCCACCGGACGTCAACCAGCGATTCGGCTTGGCCAGCTTGAAATATTGCGCAGCCCACATCTGATGCTGGCCTACATCGGTTGAAACAATCGGGTCACGATCCTTCGTGAGTTCGTACAGCCGCTTCACCACATACTGCGGCTTGATCGGTCCATCCGCATCCTGCTGGTACGACAACGGATGCGCGGCCTCCCACTCCCGAATTTGCTTCCACCAGGGCTTCCGCAGGTCCTTCTGTTCCCCGTTGACCGACGCGCGGAGAATCTGATTCAGCTCGCGCAGGACGGTCTTGCAGTCACCGACGATCGGAATATCGACGTGGATGTTCTTCCTGATCGACGTCGGATCGATATCGACATGAATGACCTTGGCATGGGGGCAAAACTCCGACACCTTCCCCGTGACCCGGTCATCGAAACGCGCCCCGATCGCGATGACGAGATCAGAGTAGTGCATCGCCATGTTGGCCTGGTAAGTGCCGTGCATGCCCAGCATCCCCAAGGACAACTGGTGCTCTCCCGGAAATACCCCGAGCCCCATGAGGGTCATATCGACCGGGATCTGCGTCAGTTCCGCCAGCTCGATCAATTCGGCCGAGGCGCCTGAAAACACCACGCCGCCACCGACGTAGAGAATCGGCTTCTTGGCCTTCATGATGGCTTCGGCCGCCTGCTTGATCTGCCACTTGTTGCCGTCGTATGTCGGGTTATACCCGCGAATCGAGACGGAGGTGGGGTAGACAAATTCGGTTGTGGCCATCGACACGTCTTTGGGGATATCGACAAGGACGGGACCCGGCCGGCCGGTCGTCGCGATGTAAAACGCTTCTTTGATGGTCATCGCGAGATCATTGACGTCCTTCACGAGAAAGTTGTACTTCGTGCAAGGTCGGCTGAGGCCAATGTTGTCGGCCTCCTGAAACGCATCGTTGCCGATCAGGCTCGTGGGCACCTGACCGCTGAAACAGACCAACGGAACAGAGTCCATATACGCATCGGCCAACGCGGTAATGACATTGGTCATACCGGGGCCTGACGTCACCAAGCACACGCCCGCTTTCCCCGTCGCCTTGGCATAACCCTCGGCCATGTGGCCGGCACCCTGTTCATGCCGCGTCAAGATGACGTCTAAGTCTTTCTGCTGGTGCAGCATGTCGAAAATCTTGAGCACGACGCCTCCGGGTAGCGCGAAGATCGTTTTGACCCCTTCCCGCTTGAGACACTCGATGAAAATCTCAGACCCGTTGAGCTTCATATCGTTTCCCTCCCCCGGATGCCCGGAGTACTGTTTTCAAGCACGTGCAGCCCTTCACGAGATAGCCAGAATAGGACCTCCGGCCGATCCACACAGAAATTTGTGCAATATCAATAGGAAAGAATGCGAGATCCTAACACCACGCCAGATGAGGGTCAAGAGCCGCCACGGCCATCCCCCTGATCAGCAAGACCGGGTAGAGAAAATGAAGCACCGCCAAAACCGAAAAGAGCGCGAGCGAGGAAACCTATAAGCCGGATTCTGTCCCGCATGAACCGGAGCTCATGCCTGGGTGATCATTTCTCTGGGATTCGAGTTACCCCGAACCTCGAGCGGCCTACCCGAAGACCTCGACCGGGCCAGTCGTTGCGCCGCGCTCTTGTGAGCGCCGCACGTGTCTTCCTATTTGGCCTTGCACCGGGCGACGCTTACCGTGCCAGCGATGTCACCATCTCTGCGGTGGGCTCTTACCCCGCCGTTTCACCCTTACCTGATCCATAGCGACTAGATGGGATCCCGTCGCATTGGCCATCGGCGGTTTGTTTTCTGTGGTGCAGGTGTCGGATTGCTCCGCCTGGGAGTTGCCCAGCGCCCCGCCCCTGGAGTCCGGACTTTCCTCTCGACACACAAGATGCCGAGCGATCACCCGGTCTCCTCTCTCGCGCCCTTGTACTATAGGGCTGGGCATCCTCGGCTTTCAAGGGCAGCGGCTCAACAGATTGTCCGCTATGGCGCCACGGGCAAGAGGCCTGCGGGTACCGGCCGGCGTGTCTGGTAAATGGCCATGGCTTCCGGCATCCATTGCTTCAACTGTTCAATGCGCGTCTCATGCCCTGGGTGAGTAGACATAAATTCGGCAGGACCACCGCCTCCGGACACCTGCGCCATCCGCTCCCATAAACCGACCGACTCGCGCGGATCATAGCCTGCGTCAGCCGCCAGGAGAATCCCGATATAGTCGGCCTCCGACTCATGCTTCCGGCTGAATGGCAACAGGACACCGACCTGCGCGCCGACACCCAGCGCTGCCATCGCCGCTTGCGACATCAATCCGCCGCCACCACTGGCGCCGGCTGCTGCTCCTGCCACTTGCAAGGCCGCGTTCGTCAATTGTCCCTGACTCATCCGTTCCGCCCCGTGGCGCGCCAGGGCATGGACGACTTCATGCCCCATCACTGCCGCCAGGCCGGCCTCCGTCTTTGCAACCGAGAAAATCCCGGTGTAGACCGCGATCTTTCCGCCCGGCAGCGCGAAGGCATTCAACGTCTTGTCATCCTTGATCACGGTCACTTCCCACTGAAACTGCTGCGCCATGTCTCCGTACTTCGACCGTTTGGCGGCTTCGATAATCCGCGCCGCGACACGCCTGACCGGCTCAATCTCGCGCGGGTCCTGGGACTGCCGCATCTTCGGATCGCTCTTCACCTGGCTGTAGGCCTGTGCGCCCATTTGATTTTCCTGCTCGACCGACGTCATGAGCAACTGCGAGCGACCCGTATAGGGATTGGTTTCGCATCCGCCCATCCCCATCAACACACACAGCAGCATTCCAGTTGCCAGGAGTCGGCTAACCCGCATTCTGTGGCTCATCGGCTTGTCTCCATGCATCGCGTATCAATTCTCTCTGTCGACTGAATTGACCATCCCTGCTTCAATTCGTTAGATTACCGCGCCCTAGATATTTTTTCTACCTGGAGCACAGAGTGGCCGCTACCCATCCATCAGTCGAACGCATCGGCATCGACGAATCGGGAAAAGGCGACTACTTCGGCCCGCTCGTCATCGCCGCCGTCTTTGTGGACGCCGTCACCCAAGGCGAACTTGCCCTCATGCAGGTGCGGGACAGCAAGAAAATCTCAGACGGTCGAATCCTCGACATGGCGCCGGACATCAAAACCATCTGCCCGCACAGCATCGTCGCCATCGGCCCGCAGAAATATAATCAACTGTACGCGAAGATTAAGAACTTGAATCGTTTGCTGGCCTGGGGCCATGCCCGCGCCCTGGAGAACCTGCTCAACAAGGTGTCGTGCGGTCGGGCGATCGCGGATCAATTCGGAGATGAGCGGCTGATCCTGAACGCGCTTCAGGCCAAGGGAAGGACCATTGTGTTGGAGCAGCGACCGAAAGCCGAGTCCGATATAGCCGTCGCGGCGGCGTCGATCCTCGCGCGCGCAGAGTTTTTGATTCGGCTTAAACGACTATCCGAAGAGGTAGGAACGACACTTCCGAAGGGAGCCTCGTCCACCGTAGAACTGGCCGCTCGAATGGTGATGAAAAAACACGGACAGGAGCGGCTGGAACAGGTCGCAAAACTGCACTTCAAAACCACCCAAGCGGTGCTGGCAGGACTCGCCTAAAACGACTCGCCGGCTTCCAGGTCGTTCTTCCTGGCGACGGTCAATGCCGAAGCGGATTCGGTCGGAATCTCACCTTCCCAATAGAGCATCCTGCGGCAATACGGACATACGTGGAGATCGTCGGATCGTCGGACTTGCGCAATCAGCTGCGGCGGGATCTGGAGCCGGCATCCGGCGCACATTCCTTCACGCACGGCGGCAATCGCCCCATCTTTCCGGGACTGTTTAATTTGCGTGTAGCGCGCAAGCAGACTCTGATCAACCTGCTTCGCAGCCTCACGCTGCTGAGCCTCCAGCTGCGCCAGCTCCGTGGCGAGCTCCTGGTCCGTCGCATCAAGCGCTCGCTTTTCCTTGGCGAACACGGCCTGTGCCGCATTCACTTTCCCCTGCAGCTCTTTGATCGTCCCTTGCAGCTGGTCGATCTGGTCCATTGAGACCAAGATCTTTTCTTCAAACTCTCCACGCTTTTTGTTCGCCAATTCAATTTCGAACAGGTGCGCTTGATACTCCTTGTTCGTTTTCAAGCTCGCCGCGTGCGACTTCATTTTCTCGGTCTGCGCTTCGTGCATTTCAAGATCTTTTTCGTGCGTACGCCGCTCTTTCACCAGCGCGTCAACCCCCGTCTTCGCGTCGGTCAGCAACTGCGTGTCCTCGCGAAGCGGCGCTTCTGCGATATTCAGCCGCTCAGGGATTTTCCTACGCTGTTCAGTAATCTCCAGAATGCGGAGATCCAATTTTTGCAGGGCGAGCAGGGGAGAAAGTTTCTGGCTCAACGGACTCCTTCACACGACATTCGTAGCGACAGGACTCGGGGCGCAATGGGCCCCGTCAGATGTGGTGGGCCCACTAGGACTTGAACCTAGGACCAGCTGATTATGAGTCAGCCGCTCTAACCACCTGAGCTATGGGCCCGATCGAGTGAACCGGCGATTCACCCGCTATCCGCTCACCCGACACAGGCCGGATGATTCTAGGCCGCGCCTCTCATGGAGTCAAATGACTTACGGACGGCCTGGCTTTATACGCTTTCGACAAAGCTTCGCAGTTTCTTGCTCCGGCTCGGATGCCGCAACTTGCGAAGCGCTTTGGCCTCGATTTGCCGAATGCGCTCACGGGTCACTTCAAAGTCCTGCCCGACTTCTTCCAGAGTATGGTCGGTGGCTTCGCCGATCCCGAACCGCTTCCGCAAGACTTTTTCTTCACGCGGCGTCAAGGTCTCCAACGCACTGTTGATCTGGCGCTGCAAATCGTACCGAATTGCGGCTTCCAGCGGAGACACCGCCTTCTTATCTTCGATGAAATCGCCCAAATGACTGTCTTCTTCTTCACCGATCGGCGTCTCCAGAGAAATCGGCTCACGCGCGATCTTGAGAATCTTCCGGACCTTATCGAGCGGCAAGTCCATCCGTTCGGCAATTTCCTCCGGTAACGGCTCACGGCCCAACTTCTGAACCAGATGGCGCGAGGTCCGGATCAGCTTATTGATTGTTTCAATCATATGCACAGGAATGCGGATCGTACGCGCCTGGTCCGCAATGGCCCGAGTGATCGCCTGCCGAATCCACCACGTGGCGTAGGTGCTGAACTTGTACCCGCGCTGATACTCAAACTTATCCACCGCCTTCATTAACCCGATATTGCCTTCCTGGATCAGATCCAGGAACTGCAATCCGCGGTTCGTATATTTCTTGGCGATACTCACCACGAGACGCAGATTGGCTTCTACCAGCTCCGCTTTCCCGCGTTTCACCTTATCCTCGGCGACATCCAGATGCTTCACGGCATCTTTGATTTCCTCCGCCGGTACCAAGGCCTCATCCGTTTCCAACTGCTTAATCCGCGCCTTCGCAGCCTGATAGATTTTCTTAATGTCCGACAGGGTCTCCTCGGACACTCCGGCTTTTCGTCTGACTGCCAGGAAATCCGGCCTGGTCCGGCACATTTTCCTCAGCTGCTCGGCACCGGCTTCACCGCCGATGCCGATGCGCCGTTGGCAGCTGGCCACTTCCCGCTCGGCCATTCGAAACTGCACGGCCAGATCGCGCACCCGCTGTACCATGCGATCCTTCAGCACACCGTGCAAATTCACCGATTCAATCTTATCGACGACCTGCTGACGAGCCACGTCGAACTGCTTCTTGAATTGCTTCTGCTTTGCCGGATCATTGCCGACTGACTTTTCTTTCTCAACGAGGGCCTTCAGCGACAACGAGACTTTCCGGACCGTATTCAAAGCCTCAAGCGTTTTTACACGCAATTCTTCATAATCCCGCTCAATCGGCTGCGCCTCTTCCTCGATTTCTTCTTCGGTTTCCTTCACCGGCACGATCTCGCGCACATCGATCTTGCCGTCCTTCAGCTGATCGCGCAGGGCCAGCACAAATTCGATGGTCATCGGCAAGCCATAGATGACCGACGCCACTTCTTTCTTGCCTTCTTCGATCCGCTTGGCGATCTCGATTTCTCCTTCACGGCTCAGCAACGCCACGCTGCCCATTTCCTTCAGATACAGGCGAACAGGGTCATCCGTGCGGCTCAAGGCCCCGGGCGTCAGGTCGATCGGCTTTTCGTTTTCTTCCTCTGCCTCCGCCTCGGTCTCGGCCTCTGCGTCATCCGCATCGTCGCCGGTCTCGCCCCGCTCGGAGCGTTTCTGCGTCCGCTCGCCGTCCGGCGCATCCACAATCTCAATGTCCAATTCGCCGAACATCGTCATGATGCTGCCGAACTGGTCGGAAGACACCACCTCCGCCGGCAGGGTGTTATTCAACTCATCGTAGGTCAGGAAGCCTTTTTCCTTCCCCATCGTAATGAGTTTCTTCACCTCGCCGAGCAACTCTTGCTTCGCCATAACTACTCCTTCACCAATGAGACTGTGCCGGCGACTGGCGTGCCGGCTTTCCGCATTTGCAATTCATTCACTTGCAGATTGATGGACTGGACCTCTTCCCACCGGCCTTCACGTTCAGCCCCCTTGAGGCGTGAAATCAGCTCGCGCATGGTTGCTTCTGAACGCTTCCGATCCAGCTGATCGAGGCAACCCTTGATATGTCCCGAGAGATCATCGAAATGGTCGTCCCGTAGCGAGAACTCGGAGGCCAACGGCCCGCACTCAGGATCCTCCATCGCCGCATCGAGAAACGCTCGCACCTCGACTCGCCCGTCCGGCCCCAGATGCGCCAAGGCGCATTCCGCTAACCTCTGACAAGCGGGGATTGAAAAGAGATCAGGATTCAGTCGACGGATATCGGCCGGTGACAGCTTCCCCTGCAACAGTAAAAACACGAGATCCCGTTCTTCAGGAACTCCCTTGAAGACCGGCGCCGGTTTCGGAGGCGCCGCTGAGCTTGATGGGGCCGCCGTCTTCCGCTGCTCAGCCACCAGCGCCGGATACCGTTCGATCAATCGTTGCTGGTTGATGTCCAACCGTTCCGCGACCACCCGCAATCGCTCTTCCCGCTCGATCGGATGCTCGCTCTTTTGAAGAATGCGCAAGATCTCGTCCACACTGCGAATCCGGCCTTCAAGCGACCCGGCTTCGGCCGCTTTCACACTATGCTCCAACGCATAATCCAACAGGCTCGGAGCCGCCGCCTCGAGCCGGGCAAACGCCTCCGCGCCGGCTTTCCGAACATACGTGTCGGGATCGTCGCCGTCCGGCAGCGTCACCACCTTGACCCCGAGCCCACTGTTTACAAACAAATCCAACCCGCGCAACGCCGCTCGCACACCGGCCGCATCCGGGTCAAACAACAAGACGACATTCGTCGCGAACCGCCGGATGGCTTGAATATGTTCCGCCGTCAGCGCCGTACCCAACGTCGCGACAGTGTGTGCAATCCCGGCTTGGTGCAAGGCAATCGCGTCGAAATAGCCTTCCACCACGATCACGGTCTTCGTTCGGGTGATCGCCTCGCGAGCCTGATCGAAAGCAAAGAGCGTCTGCCCCTTTTTGAATAACGGGGTATCAGGGGAATTCAAATACTTGGGCGTGCCGTCACCGAGCGTCCGTCCGCCGAATCCCACCACACGTTTGCGCAAGTCGACGATCGGAAACATGACACGAGCCCGGAATCGATCGTAGAAACCCGTGCCCCCCTTCCCCGCTTGCTCCCGCGCAACGGTCAACCCGGCCGCCGCCAAATCACCGGCCGTAAACCCTTGATGCGTCAATGCTTTGATCAACCCTTCCCATTCCCCCGACGCCACACCGATGGCAAAACGCGTGATCGTGGCCGGCTCAATTCCCCGTTCCGCGAGATAGTTCCGTGCGGGCTCCCCGGCTTTTGCATCCTGAAGGTTCTTGTGGAACCACGAAGACGCAGCCTGATTGACCTGCTCAATACGCCCGAACTGCGCGGCCTGCGGATTGAATCCGGCCGACTCCTGAACTTCGATCCCGACCTTTCGGCCCAGATCACGCACGACTTCAGGGAAACTGGCTCCCGTAATTCGCGTCAAAAATGAAAACACATTGCCGCCGGCCCCACAGCCGAAACAATGAAAAATCTGCCGTGAGGGGCTCACCGTAAACGACGGACTTTTTTCCTGATGGAATGGACACAACCCCTTCAGATTCTGTCCTGCCCTAGTGAGCGAGACATGATGGCCGACGATATCCGCGATATCGATCCGGTCACGAATCTGGTTGATGATGTCGTCAGAAATCAGGCCTCGGCCCACGAGAGTCCTGGCTCCTTTGCACCCGTCATGGTCGACCGACGAGCTAGCCTGTAAATGATCGGAAAATTTGAGTGGTTAGGGTATCAGACCGCTTGAAACCCTGTCAATTATGCGTATTGCGCCATCTAAAATCTTACCCAGGGACAAGTCGTTGCGCCATTTGCCAATCTTACCCTCCACGTCCGCATGGCGCGGACCCAAGGAGGGAGCATGGAGACAGACGGTATGGCGCGACGGTCGAAGTACGAGTATCTGCGCGTGATGTGGCAACGGTATCAGCGGGCCGGACGAAGGCAGCGCTCGGCCTTGCTGGATGAGGTGACGCGGGTGTGTGGGTATCATCGCAAGTGTGCGATCAGGCTGCTGGGCCAGCCAACGACGCCCCGGCCCGCGATCCGCCGGGTGGCTTGGCGGCGGCCCACCTATTCCGAGGACGTGATTCGGCTCCTCGCGCAGGTCTGGGAAGCGTCCGGCTATTTGTGTGCGCAGCGCCTCACGGCGGCCCTCCCCACGTGGCTGCCGTGGCTGCGGCGGCACGCACGCCTCACCCCGACGCTGGAAGCCCAGCTAGGGCAGATCAGTCCCCGACAGATCGATCGCCGGCTGCAGGCGCGGAAGCACCGGATCAAGCGACGCCTCTATGGCACCACGCGCCCGGGTTCCTTGTTGAAGCATCAGATCCCAATCAAGACGGATCACTGGGATGTCACGACACCCGGCTATCTGGAGATCGACCTGGTCTCCCATTCCGGGGCCTCCGCCAGCGGCGAGTTTCTGTACACCTTGGACTGTGTGGATATTCACACCACGTGGGTGGAGCGCCAGGCCGTGCGGGGCAAAGGCCAGCCCGGCATTCTCCAGGCCTTGACCCTGATCGAAGGGCGCCTGCCGTTTGCGTTGCGAGGACTCGACTCCGACAATGGGAGTGAGTTCATCAATGCCCATCTGCTGGCATTTTGTCAGCGCCCCGGCGGCCACGCCATCCAGTTCACGCGCTCCCGGCCATACAAAAAGGACGACAATGCGCATATTGAGCAAAAGAATTGGACCCATGTGTCAAGCTGGTGGGGTGGGAGCGCTATGACACGCCAGAGGCCAGGGCGGCCCTGACCCTCCTCTACGCGGATCTCCGGCTGTTCCAGAATCTCTTTCAGCCCTCGATGAAACTCCAGGGCAAAGAGCGTCGGGGCTCACGACTGATTCGTCGCTACGACACGCCACGGATTCCCTTCGAGCGGGTGCAGGCTTGCCAGGACGCGGACTCCCAGAAAGTGGCGGTCCTGGCGCGCCTCCTGGCGACGACGGACCCGTTCGTACTCTCCCAGCGGATTGACCAGCAGCTGGAACAGCTGTGGGCGCTTGCCACGCGGGCCTCCCGTACGCCGCGCGAGGTGGCCCCTCGGTCACCGCAGCCGCGAGCGAGCACCCCGTGGCGCGGGTGGACCTTCAGCCCGAGAGCCTCGCGCCCCTCATCAGCCTCGACGGGGCGCACGGTCAAACAACCAGCGCACACCGTTGGCTCAGGAGCGACGATCACCAGGCCGGCCAAGGGAGAGGCCAGGGGGAAAACAGCAGCCCGCGGCGCCGGAGTCTCCGGTAAGATTCTCAGATGACGCAACGACTCCGGCTTCGGTAAGGTTTTCAGATGGCTTGACAGGTTATGCGAGAGACCGGCTAGCCCGGAGGCCAGCCGAGGTGGCGACCGCCAAGCACATGGAAATGCAGGTGAAAAACAGTTTGCCCCCCGTCACGCCCCGTGTTGGCCACAATACGATAGCCCGGTTCGGCAAGACCTTTGTCTATGGCGATCTTTCGACAGGTGAGAAGCAAGCGACCGAGCAAAACTTGATCCGCCTCGCCAAGATCCTGAACCGCTGCGACATGTCGTTTGGGGATCACCAAGGTGTGAACGGGCGCCTGAGGGCTCATGTCATCGAACGCTAATGTATGCTCGTCCTGATATACTACCTTCGCCGGAATGCTGCCGTCGACGATTCGGCAAAAAATGCAGGTGCTCACCGCGCCCTCCCTGGCTCTTGTTCCGTCCTGAGACCGGACTTCCCGAATCGCGTCGCCAATTCCTGGTAGATCACGGACAATGGGATGTCGTGATACCCCAAAACCATGAGTGTATGAAAAAACAGATCGGCAATCTCGTAAACGATTTCCTCTTTCTTCCCGCCCTTCGAGGCCAGCAACACCTCACCGGCTTCTTCTGCCACTTTTTTGAGGATCTTATCGTGCCCCCCCTCAAATAACTTTGTCGTATACGACCCTGGCTGGGGATTGGCACAGCGTGCCTCGATCGTCCGAAGCACCGCTTCAAGAATCCCGCCTGCAGCCTCGTCGGGTTTCCCTGCGCTTACGGCACCCGACTCGTCCAGCGGCGTGAAGAAACAGGTGCGTGATCCAGTATGGCAAGTCGGCCCGACCGGTTGCGCTTTCACGAGAATGGTATCGCGATCGCAATCCACAAAGAGGGTTTTCACATGGAGCTTGTTCCCGGATGTTTCACCCTTCTCCCAAAGTTTTTGTCGCGACCGGCTCCAGAAGTGAACCGTTTTGGTGGCCACGGTTTGATTCAACGCGTCCTGGTTCATATACCCGACCATCAGGACCGTTCCGTCCAGCCAGTCCTGCACAACGACGGGAATCAATCCTTGCTCATCAAACTTGAATGCCTGCGCTGCGTCGCCTTGTCCCATGATGTCACGCAACCGGTGCGGCTTGATCAAGCCGCACCGGCACGCCTTTCTCACGTAAATACTCTTTAGCCTGCGGAATCGTATACGTCCGGAAATGAAAAATTGAGGCGGCAAGAACCGCGTCGGCCTTCCCTTTCGTGAACCCGTCGTAGAGATGTTCGAGCGTCCCCACTCCGCCTGAGGCGATCACGGGGATTGAGACGGTTTCTGAAACCGTCGCCGTCAGGCCAAGATCATAGCCGCTTTGCTGGCCGTCCTGATCCATGCTCGTCAGCAAGATCTCGCCTGCCCCGTAGGTTTCCATCCGCTTCGCCCACTCCACG
Organism: uncultured Nitrospira sp.; assembly: GCA_964635345.1. GTDB lineage: Bacteria > Nitrospirota > Nitrospiria > Nitrospirales > Nitrospiraceae > Nitrospira_D. The sequence goes on along the minus strand of CAZWOX010000001.1, from coordinate 2,661 downwards.
GCATCCAGTCCGGTGGTCTTGCGTCCGCCATGCGTAAAGACTTCCCAACGGCCGGGTGTGGTGGTTCGCTTCGCATCGATTGCGACGACGATACACTGGGTCCCGAATTTCTGCGCCGCTTCCCGTACAAACTCCGGCCGCTGGACTGCTGCCGTATTGATGCTCACCTTGTCGGCGCCGGCATTGAGTAACGCTCGGATATCATCGAGCGTCCGAACCCCGCCTCCAACCGTCACGGGCATGAACACGCGCGCGGCAGTTTGTTCGACCACATCGATAATCGTCTTTCGATTTTCATGCGACGCAGTGATATCAAGGAAGCACAGCTCGTCCGCCCCTTCGCGATCATAGACCGCCGCCACTTCTACCGGATCGCCCGCATCTCGAAGATTCACGAAGCTGACGCCCTTCACCACCCGGCCATCTTTCACATCGAGACAAGGGATGATGCGTTTCGTCAGCATCGTGCGCCCAGCGCCGCAACCGCCGCAGCATAGTCTAATTTTCCGTCATACAGCGCCTTCCCGACGATCGCCCCTTCGATGCGGGGACCGAGCGCATGCACGGCTTGCAGATCCTCCACGCGCGTAATGCCGCCCGAGGCAATGACGGGAAAAGCGGACTGTTCGACGACCTCGCGCAACGCGGGTATATTGGGCCCACTCAGCATGCCGTCGCGCGCAATGTCGGTATAGATCACCGCGCTGATCGCCAACCCGGCAAGGTCTTTGAGCAGATCGATCGCCTGGGTTTCCGATACGGCCGTCCACCCCTTCACCGCCACCTTGCCGTCCCGGGCATCGAGCCCGAGCAGAATGCGCCGGGGAAATTCCCGACAGGCCTGCTCAAGAAACGCGCGATCGGTGATCGCCGCGGTCCCAAGCACCACCCGCGAGACCCCGGCATTCAGATAGCGCCGGACCGTCTCGATCGTGCGAATGCCACCGCCGACCTGCACTTTCACACTCACCGTCTTCATCAGCGCTTCGATCTGCGGAAGATTGCGAGGCTCGCCGTCGACGGCGCCGTTCAGATCGACGACATGAATGAGGCCGGCTCCGCCCTGCTGCCACTTCCGCGCCACCGCAGGGACATCCTCCGAATACACCGTCTCCGCGGCCATATCGCCCTGGCGTAACCGCACACAACGCCCGTCTTTCAAATCGATGGCTGGAATCACAAGCACGTTACTCCTCGCCCCCTGTGCCAAATGGAAATTCTTTCAACACGTTATCCACCCCGTACTGCGCCAGCTCGTCTGCTGTGACGAACGCCCAGCGATGGATGAAGCCCATGAAGTCCTCGGTCATCGGCCGTTGGCGTTCATAATAGTTGCCCGACCACAGTACCTGTCCGTCCGCCGCCACGACTTTGATCTCAAACCCGACAGAGGCCGGAGGGTTTGCCCCGAGCCGGCTCCCCACTCGCTCCTGGTAGACCAACACCTGCCCGATCAGGGCGGCGTCCTTTTGCAGTTTCTTCGCCACGGCCGCCGCCGTCACTTCAGGCGTGGTCTTCAGCGGATCCCCGCCAAGCGAGGCCGCGGCTTTTCCCGTATCACCGGGTGACGAAACGACGACACCAGAACGATTCCGTAACCGAGCCCAAAAAAGCTGCGTGATTTTCTCTGCCGCAGCAGCCGGCACAATGACCGTTTGCCGGACAGGAGGCTCCACGTTCGACGGCACCCCGACCGAAATATCCGACCGGCGAACGCTTTGCGGGGTCGACATGAACGGATCCCCCTGGTCGCGGACCTGCGGCGTCGCGATGGTCGTGAACGGGACCAGCGCCATCGTCTTCACCTGATAGCGCGGGAGTTCGTTTGACGCTTTCGTCGTCACCTTCGACCCGCTGCACCCGGTCCCGGCCAGCATGACGCCCGCGAGGCAGACCAATCCTATCCTTCGCACATCATTCATCTTCCTGTTCACGACCAGGCCCCGAAGTTCCTAATCAGTTGCAGGCCGACCTGCTGGCTCTTCTCAGGGTGAAATTGGCAAGCCACGACGTTGTCCTTCCACACGCTCGAGACAAAGGGAATTCCGTAGGTCGTCGTTGTCGCCGCGATCTGTTTCTCAACAGGATCGACGAAATAAGAATGAACGAAATACCAGTTCGCGCCGTTCGGGATGCCTGCAAATACCGGGCAGGCACGCAGTACATCCACTTGATTCCATCCCATATGCGGAACTTTCAGCGCGGGATCAGCGGCGAACCTCCGCACCTTGCCGGGAATGAGGTTTAGCCCCTTATGCATGCCGAACTCTTCACTTTCCGTAAACAACAGTTGCAGCCCCAGACAAATTCCCAGAAATGGTTTACCCGATTGAACCGCCATCCGAACGGAATCGACCAGCCCGTACTGTTCAAGGTTCGCCATACAATCGCCGAAGGCCCCGACGCCGGGCAACACGACATGGCTGGCACTCTTGATCACTCCCGCGTCACGCGTCACCACCGCTTGATGGCCGACGGCCTCGAACGCCTTGTGGACACTGCGTAAATTGCCCATACCGTAGTCGATGATGGCGATCATGAATGTATCAATTCCCAGGAAAGCCGTAACAATACCGCAACCAGCGGCAACCTGCCACTAGCAAACGACACCCAAATCCAGAGATAGAACTTCCGCCATGTTCGTTGGGCAGGTTGTCGACC